>NZ_SUKC01000020.1 GCF_005047635.1 Arthrobacter sp. CAU 1506
GGTCGCTTGGAGCACCTTCGCGGCTCAGCCCTCGGATTCCGCAACCTCACCAACTACATCGCCAGATCACTGCTCGAAGCCGGCGGATTCAGACCGCATTTACACTCTCGATTCCGATGAGCCCGTTTACCTCGCCTCCGATCATGGCTCCAGACCGATCCGGTTACGGCCACGCACGAGCATGACGACTACAACCGCGTACAGCAGAGCACCCTCAGTACCGTACCAACGGAAGAGCACACCCTATCGTTCGGTGAAGTGGACCTCCGCCTCGGAACTACATGGACAGCTCGACGGGGATCGACGTACAAGGGGTTTACTACTCACGGCTACATCGTGACAACTTCCAAAGAACCCGTTGAACTCCAGCAACATCTAGGCTTCCACCAACGAGTCCGAAGCCTAATGATTCTTAGTTCTGGCCGTCCTTCCGCCTTTGCACAACATTCGGCCCGGGTCAAAGCCGATGGTCCTAGCTCCCGTCTAACACACTTCACCACTTACGGAGAGCCTGAAGATGGAGACCTGACCAATTCCTGGACGAATGACCACATCTGCGGCTGGGACCATGCTGACACCGCAAAGCTTCGGTCATGGTTGTCAGGCGATCAAGCACTTTACGATGCGGCGCTCCCGGCGGTGGAATTGCTTCACCGCCCAAAGTTCAGCGCGAAGGATCGAGTCATTTACATGGGGATCGTCGCCGAGAGCCTTGGGCAATCCCTCCCAGAGGCGGACGGGGAGAGAGACACTTATGATTTCCGAGGGCGCAGGACTCATACTACGTACGTGATGCGATGCATCGTCCATTCCAAGCTTGACGTGTCCAAGTGGATGGACGACATTGCGAATTGGGCCCGAGGAATCTCCAAGTACTACAACAAGACGAAGCACTTTCAACCGGATCTGACGCCAGATCCATCTGTTGCGGGGATTCTTGGACGGTTCATGGCGATTGCCATCAGACACGTTGCGGTCCGCCAGGCACTTGTTGGACCAGACTCTGAATCGCAGAATTTAATCGTTGACGCAGAGAGCATGCGTGCTCTTGAAGGGCTTGCGTACATCAGACTCGGAGACGACTGTTGGCCGACTTATCACGTCCTCACTGAACGAGCCGACGAGGATGATGCAGACGAGGCGGATGAAGAATCGCTGATGTGATTTCGTTAGCAGATCTAACGAACCCATCGTGCTCATTTTCCGTGCCAGGGCTGCGGCTTTACTGCGTCAGCTAGGTCGGACAGGCCTAAGAGCACCGACAGGCAGAGGGTTGCCGGGATAAGCCGTCGAAATTCCATGCTCCGGACCCCACCGGTGCAATCGAGCCGCCGCTGGAAACACCAGCCTGAAAAACTTTTAGTCTGCAGGAGGTCCAGCAGACACGGCGCTTACCTAGTCGTTTTCGCGGCATTCTTCATGGCGTCGAGGATCTCGGCCCGGTTTTCAGGCCGGGTGTTGAGGTTGGTGGCGCTGGGGTGGGGGACTGCCTGCCAGTCGAGGGAGCGGATCCGGGATGACCGGGTCCGGAGGATCTCCCATCCTGTCCTGGCATGGGCGCCCAGGGTGATGACCAGGTCAAGATGTCGAAACAGGCCCAGGACTGCCTCCAGGTGCTGCGTCGCCTCGAGCACGTCAGTCAGTCGGGTGGTCTGGGTCCGGGTTCCGTCCGGCAGATACCATGGCACGATGTTCCAGAGGGCGAAGGCCTGGCGGGGCAGGTCCGCCTCTTGTGCCAAGGTGAAGCAGCTGGCAGCGGTTGCGTCGTTGTTGTCGGTCGAAATCAGTCCCGAGCCACGGGAGGCTGAGGACCGGCTGCCCGGGGCCTCGAGCAGGAAAAGGATTCGGGCGTATATGCCGCCGCCACTGGGATCGAACCACGGCACCAGCGATTCGGCGGCCGCTTGGCGTCCTATCCGCATCCGGTTCAGGTCTCGGACCTTGTCGTTGAGTTCTTTGACATGCGGTGAGTCCAGCAGCGCCAGCTTCCGGTCCACCTCTGCAGGATGCCGGTGTGCCCGAGGACTGTCGGGCCACGGCGCATGGTCGTCGAAGTGGCTCATGCGGGTGTGGCTTTCATTTGCGGGAGACCTTTCATTGGTGCGGCATCAGGAAGCCGGTGTCCGTTTCACGATGCGGTAGACCGTGCTGCGGGCAACCTTGAACAGCTCGGCGATCTCGGCGGTGGTGTGTTGTCCTCCCTTATATAGGGAGACGAGGTGGGCTTCCTGGCTCTTAGAGAGTTTGGGCTGTTTGCCTCGGAGTCGGCCTTTGGCTTTGGCGACCTGCATGCCTTCGCGGGTGCGGGCTCGGATGAGGTCGGATTCGAATTCAGCAACCATGGCCAGGACGTTGAAGAGAAGCCGACCGACCGGGTCGGTCGGGTCGTGCACCGATCCTCCTATGCTTAACTTCACCTTCTTTTTTGTCAGTTCTTCGACGATGTCGCGGGCATCGGGCAGGGACCGTGCGAGCCGGTCGAGTTTGGTGATGACCAGGGTGTCGCCGGCGCGCACGGCGGCGAGAGCTTCACGCAGTCCGGGCCGGTCCCTGTTCCGGCCAGTTAATCCGTGGTCAACGTAGATCATGTCTTCAGGGACGCCGAGAGCGGCGAGTCCGTTACGTTGCGCGGTGAGGTCCTGTTCATTGGTCGAGACGCGGGCGTAGCCGACGATGTGTGCTGGCATAGGCTCAACTGTAGCGGTTGAGATACCTAAGCGAGACAGTTTTGCGGGCGGGGTATACGCGAATCGAAGAAGTGACTATTTGTATGGATTTTTCGAGGCGGGGAAGTGGCAACTTAGTGTCGCGGTGGAGGACCCGCTACGGGACAGTTGCTCAGGTCCTGTGCAGAAGGTCGGAAGGCTGAACGGCGCAATGGGCGTAAGCAGCCGCTCGCACCTTTGTTCTCTGGAGCGGGTCGTCCTTATGTAATTTCAGGTTGAACGGCCGGCCTCCTGGCTTTTGCACTCTAGGCCGGCGCCGCAGCTGGTCCACGGAAGGACCGGGACCAGCTGCGGCGGCGGCTGTCTGGCCGGATGGGGGGGCTGGCTAGCGCTTCTTGGGGCCGATCCCGAATTCCATGAGGTCCTCGCCGACGGTCAGTTTGCCGGTGTAGCCCTTTTGAGCCTGGCGCCAACGGGCGACCGGATTGTTCGGCGGAACGAGGTGGGAGAGGATCAGGTTTTTGGCTCCGGCAGGTTCGGCGACGTCCCGTCCCACTTCCTCGATGCTCGTGTGCGAGGCGAGCAGATGCTCCTTGAGTGGCCCGCCGATCGCGGGTGGCAGCGAGGCGGCGAGATTCTCGGCGAATTGCGGGTCGATGACTTCATGTACCAGGTAGTCGCAGTCTTGGGCCAGGTCGATCAGGTTCTGGCTTACGCAGGTGTCTCCTGAGATGACAATGGATCCGTCCGGGGTGTCGAAGCGGTAGGCGAAGACCGGGGCCGTCGGACGGTGGTCGACCAGAGTAGCGGTCACGGTGACGTCTCCGTCCTTCCACACCTGGATGGGGGCCTCCAGGCGCGGCGGGATACCTTCCGGCGTCGCCGCCCAATACTGTGAGATATCGATGTCGCGGACCTCAAAGGTCCGGTCTGGGTTCACATTGTTGCTGTCTCTGGCGCGGTCGTTGAAGTCTGCGGCGAAGGCTTGCCGAAGGTATCCGGTCATTGCGGCGATGCCGGGCGTGGGGTCCTCCGGGTTGTACAGTTCGGGTTCGGGGCGGCCGGGCGGGAAGACGCGGACGAGGCTGCCGCGGTCGCCGGGGCCGAAGACGCGGATGGGGTCCTTGGTGGGCCTGCCGGTGATGTTCATGTCCGTGGTGGCGTAGACAGCCGGCCATTCGACGACGTGGTCGCTGTGCAGGTGGGTGAAGAAGATGCCCCGCACGTTGGCCATGGACGTTCCTCCGAGTCCCTCGGCGCCGAGTCCGGCCTGCAGCAGGCGCATCTGCGCGCCATGGCCGAGGTCCACAACATAGACCTTGTCCTCGTAAACAACCGCTGTGCTTACGCCGTAGCGGTCCTCGCTCATGAGCGCCGGGCCACCCGCGGTGCCAAGCAGGACCACGCGCGTACGGTGTTTGGGCCCCTTGTGCCGTCCGGCTGGGGCGGCTACTGCAGTCGGAGCTGCGACCCCGGCCAGCCCTCCGGCGACTGCCGCGACCCCTGCCACCCGCAGGAAACCACGCCTCGACGACGGCGGGACCTGATTGAGGGCCTTTGAAACGGCATCATCACACATTTTGTCTCCTTATCAGCCGGGATCTTCCTCGACGACCGGCGCTGAAACTTACCTATGCTCCTGTCCGCTTCGGACAACAGAATGACAAGTCAGTTAACTATGTGTTTCGATACCCTAGTCTGTAACGCAGGTCATATCAATATGCGGTGAAGCAACGGGAAGGCTGGCATGGTTCCGGTGCGGAATGCGTGGCCGACGGCAGGGCATGACCCAAGCTGGGCTGCCGATGCCCGGTTGGACGCGAAGGTAGTCCTCGGTGTGAACCCCACGCGTTCGTGGCGTCATTAGCCCGCCCTTCGCCCTCAAGGTGCCGGTCGGTAGGTCCGAGAGGACGATGGCTGGCTGCAGTACAAGTCCTCCAGCCTGCCGGTTCCGGTTCTGCGCGGTGGCTGGAGCACTTGGTCTGGCCGGTACCGGTCAGCGATTCCCCTTCGGGGTCGTGCGGTCAATGCATGATGGGTCCATGGACTTTGTGCCCTCGATGCCTTTGAGGGTTCCGCGCGGGCCGGCTATGTAGCCGCCGATATCGCAGCGGACTCCGACGCCCGTGTTCGGCGAAGCGGGGCCGGTGCCGTTGGGGCCGCCGAAGCTGGGGGTTTCCTTGTCTTCGCTCGCCAGGTTGACTCCGGAGTTGTGGGTTGCCCGGACGGCGTCGCCGGTATTCCCTTCGATGGTGTTGCCTGTGACGTCGGCCTGCGAGGCGCGGTCAATCACCACGCCGTGGCTGCCGTTGCCGGAGATCGTGTTTCCGGCGATCCAGGCACTCGACCAGCGCCCCACTTGGATCCCCGGGCCATCGTTGTTCCGGATGATGTTGGGCGTCGCTTGCTGCTGTGTTGGAATGGTAAAGCCGATCCGGGCGTACGAGTTCTCCTGGATGTTGATTCCGTAACCGCGGTTGTTCTCGATGGTGTTGTTGACAATCTGCCCTATGCTGCCCTTGTCCAGGTGGATGGCGCCGCCCGACTCCCGGATGACGTTATTGTTCACGACGACGGTCGCGGGGCCCGACAGGTGGATGCCGTGGCTGCCGCCGGAAATCGTGAATCCCTTGATAGTGATGTCCGTTCCCTCGATGAACACGGCAAACGCGGCTGGGCTGGTGGGCACGATGCTGGCATCGGGCCCTTGGATGGTCGCGCTACCCTGCCCATCCAAGGTCACCTTGGTGAGGCTGCGGGGAATCAAAACGCTTTCCTTGCAGGTTCCGCTCACCGTGAGGGTGTCACCTGACTTCAGGTTCGGGATGGCCCCACTGATGGTCTCACCGCGGTCGCAATTGACGTCGTGGGCGCCCGGGTCTGCCGCGGCGCTGACTGATCCTGCACCGAGTCCGATGACGGTAACCGGAAGGGCGAGGGCCAGGGCAGCCAAAGTGGCTTGTCGGGATCTGCGCCGCATTTTGAATTTGTGGGTTTTCATGGCTTTCGGCCACCTTCCTGCTCAACGAATGGCTGGCGCGGCTGCCTAGGGCGCCTCTGCCCGTGAGAGGCAGCCGCTAGACACAGCCTGCAAGTTGACTTGACATGGTGTCAAGGAAATACGTGCAGTGCGTCACACAGTTCCGTGGCTGCGTCACACAAATGGCGGAAGCGCACTTTAGTAGCCCCGTGCCCGCCGCGGTGACGAACCTACGTTGAGTGCGGCCACTCGAGTCAGGAAGCCGGCTCGGCTCTGTGGTGAGTAGGTCGGGGACGTGCTTGGCTGGAGCATGCCACTAAAAAGATAAGGAGGGTCAGAGGGGTGAGCAAGCCACCGGCTGACCTTTCAGGCGACTGCATAAGTTCTCAAGTCCTAGTGTCGCGGTGGAGGACCGGCTTGTGGGACGGTTAGAACGAGCGCGAGTAAGAGACATGATTCGCTGTATTTCGTGGGGTGGTGGGTGCCCGGAAAGGTAACTTCGATGGATCGGCCGCTTCTTGGTCCGGTTTGGCCCTTCTACGTTAGGGGAGGACATCGAGAGCTGCCTGCAAGAATGGGGCATGCCTCCGCATAACTTTCCGATCAGACGGGTGGGCGAAGACCCAGCGCACCTCCTGGACCGAGGTCGGTGGCCGGGGGTCTTGCCCCCTGTCGCCCAGGTACTAGACCACGGTCGATCTGACGCCGGCGACGATCTTCGTCGGCGACAATGGGTCGGGAAAATCCACTCTCGTGGAAGCCATCGCGCTGGCCTATGGCTTGTCTCCTGAAGGCGGGTCTACAGGAGCCCGCCACAGCACCAGGTCTACGGAGTCCGCACTTGCCGATCACCTGCAGCTTGTTCGCAACGCCGGCGCCACAAGACGCGGCTACTTCCTGCGCGCGGAAACCATGCACGGGTTCTTCACCTACCTCGAGAAGAACCCGAGCACCTCGGGTCCGGACATCTCGTTCCACGACATGTCACACGGCGAATCGTTCTTGGAACTGGCGGTGGACCGCTTCCGAGGACGCGGATTATGGGTCCTCGATGAGCCGGAATCGGCGTTGTCCTTCGCAGGATGCCTCAGCCTCCTCGCGGTCTTGAAAGATCTCCTCGCCGAAGGCTCCTCGCAAGTCATCATGTCCACGCACTCCCCGGTTCTTGCAGCACTTCCCGGCGCGCAGATTCTCGAAGTCGGCCCGTGGGGACTCCGGCAGCAAAAATGGTCCGACCTCGATCTGGTTTCCAACTGGCGATCATTCCTGGACTCACCTGAACGATACCTGCGACACCTCTAGGGGCAGCCCGGTCAGGGCCATCGGCGCCGGCGCAGGGTCCGCCGGGGCCGCCGGGCGTGCGTGGCATGCAGTATTCCTGAAATGGTTCTAGCCGGCGTTCGCCCCGGCGAGTTGGACGGCGACGTCGATGATCATGTCTTCCTGACCGCCGACGTAGCCTGCCCTGCCCACTTCCTCGAGGATCTTCCAGGCCGGGACGCCGTAGCGGGCTTCGGCGCGTTCGGCATGAATGAGGAAGGAGGAGTAGACCCCGGCGTAGCCCTGCATGATTGAGGCCCGGTCCATGACCGGCATACGGGTGATGTAGGGCTTGACTACATCCTCGGCGGCGGCCATCAGGGCCTGCACGTCGACACCGGTGTCGATGTCCAGCCGGTCGAAGGCGGCGGCGAGCACCTCGGTGGGGGAGTTGCCGGCACCGGCACCCAGAGCGACCAAAGTGCCGTCGATCTGCCTGGCCCCGGCGCGCACTGCGAAGACGGAGTTGGCCACGCCAAAGCTCATGTTCTGGTGGCCGTGGAAGCCGACCTGCGCGTCGGACCCGAGCTCGGCCACGAGGGCACCGACGCGGTCGGAGACGTCCTCGAGGATCAGTGCACCGGCGGAGTCGACCACGTAGACGCACTGGCAGCCGGCGTCGGCCATGATCCGGCCCTGGCTGGCCAGTTCCTCGGGGGTGGCGCGGTGGGAGAGCATCAAAAAGCCCACGGTTTCCATGCCCAGGTCCCGGGCATGGCCGAAGTGTTGGATCGACACGTCCGCCTCGGTGCAGTGGGTGGCGATGCGCGCCACGGAGGCCCCTGCCTCGTGCGCCTGGTTCAGGTCGTGGATTGTCCCCAGGCCCGGGAGCATCAACACGGCGATCTTCGCCTGCTTCGCCTCGTCGACCGTGGCGCGGACCAAGTCCAGCTCCGGAGTGAGGGAGAAGCCGTAGTTGAAGGAGGAGCCGCCCAGGCCGTCGCCGTGGGTAACCTCGATGACCTCGACCCCGGCGTCGTCCAGCGCCCGGACCGTGGAGCGGACGTGCTCGACGGTGAACTTGTGGCTCATCGCGTGCGAGCCGTCGCGCAGTGTGGTGTCGGTCAGGCGAACCCGGTACTTCGAATCGGCAGTGGCGGTGTCGGTGGTGCTCATGCGTGTGCTCCTGCGGTGTTTGCGGGGCTGCCGGCCAGCTTGCGTTCGGCCAGCAGGTCGGCGGTACGGGCGGCGGCGGCGGTGATGATGTCCAGGTTGCCGGCGTATTCGGGCAGGTAGTCGGCGGCGCCCTTGACCTGGATCCAGACGCCGACCCGGCCTTGGCTGTTCCAGTCCTCCCGGGCGGGGTCGAACTGCGGGTCCACGCGCAGCGAATAGCCGGGGACGTATGCCTGGACCTGCTCGACGGTGCGGGCGATCGACTCGCGGATCGCGTCCTGAACCGGGCCGGGTTCGGCGGCCTCGGCTGGAATGGCGGCGTAGACGGTGTTGCGCATGATCATGGGAGGTTCGACCGGGTTGATGATAATGATCGCCTTGCCCCGTTTCGCCCCGCCGACAGCCTCGAGGGCCTTGGCGGTGGTTTCCGTGAATTCGTCCACATTGGCGCGGGTGCCCGGTCCGGCGGACTTCGAAGCGATCGAGGCGACGATCTCTGCGTAGGGCACCGGGACCACCGAGGAAACCGCGGCGACGATCGGGGTGGTGGCCTGCCCGCCGCAGGTGATCATGTTGACGTTCTCCGCGGCCGGCACCGAGTCGAGGTTGACCACCGGGCAGACATAGGGGCCGACGGCAGCCGGAGTCAGGTCGATCGCGGTGATCCCTGCCTCCGCGTAGCGGGGCGCGTTGGCGGCGTGCGCCTTGGCCGAGGTGGCCTCGAACACGAAGTCGGGCTTGTCGTCCTGGGCCAGCAGCCAGTCCACGCCCCCGGCGGAGGAGATCAGGCCGAGCCGGGCGGCGCGGGCGAGTCCGTCGGAGGACGGATCAACGCCAATCATGTATTTCGGTTCAATATGCTCGCTGCGGCGCATGAGCTTGAACATCAGGTCAGTGCCGATATTGCCGGAACCGACGATCGCAGCCGTCATTTTGGGCATGGGTATGTCCTTACATGCAATGGATGATGAAGCCTGCCGCCGGCAATCCGGGGCAGCAGGCACTAGATGAAGTGGATGGTCAGGGACCCCAGGTCCCCGAAGTCTGCCGTGGCGGATTCGCCGGCGATCACCGGCAGCGCTTTCGTGAAGGACCCTGGCAGCACCAGTTGCCCGGCATCCAGGGCCACGCCCTGCTCGCCGAGCACGTTGGCCAGCCAGGCCAGCGGGGCCACTGGATCACCCATCACGTCCTCTCCGGTGCCTGACTCGCGCGCCTGGCCATCAATGACCAGCGTGCACCGCACTGAGGCCAGATCGGCAACGTCGACGTTCAATGGGGCGGTACCCACCGCGATCGCACCGCAGGATGCGTTGTCCGCCACGGTGTCCACCAGATGGATGTCCCAGTCGGCGATGCGCGAGTCGATGATCTCGATCGCCGCATAGACCTCCCCGATCGCTGCGCGGGCCTGTTCCAAGCTCACGCCCGGGCCCTGCAAGGGCGATTTGAGGACGAAACCGAACTCCGGCTCAACCCTCGGAGCAATGAACCCGGCAGCCGGGATCCGGGCACTCTCGGAGTAGACCATGTCGTCAAAGAAGAACCCGAAGTCCGGCGAGTCCACGCCCAGCTGGGCCTGCATGGCCGGCGAGGTCAGCCCGACCTTGCGCCCGGCCAGCACCCGGCCCGCGGCCAGATGGGTCTGGAGCTGAAAGAACTGCACTGCATAGGCATCGTCCAGACCCATCCCCTCGATGCGGTCCCGCAGCGGCGGCACCGGTGCCAAGGTTCGGGTAGCAGTTACCAACTCGTCGGCAAACTGCTGGAGACCGCTTGTCGCGATGGAGGGATTCACGTTTGCTCCTGTCCTTTTCTGAGCCGCCGGAGCGGCTGCGTGTCGGCGGCAAGAACCGCCTATTACACCAGCGTTGATTCGAGAGTTTCGGGTGCGAACAGCTCGTGCGGCTCGAGTGGCCGGGCTGCAAGGCCCTGATCGTAGGAGTATCGGAGGAAGGTCCGCAGGGTCTGGTCATTCCGGTCCAATCCGTACGGCCAGAAGTCCTTGCCCATAATGGACCGGGTGCGCTCGACCTCGTCGAAGAGCCACGGCAGCATGTAGCGCATGGTCGCTGTCTCCTCGAAGTTCTGTTCGCAGAGTGCCTTGGCCTCGGCGAACGCGTCGTACAGCGAGCGGGCGAGCCAGCGATTGCGTTCGTAGACGTCGCGCCGGATGACCACTACATGCATAATCGGGAAAATGCCGGTCTGCTCGAAGTACTCGATGTCGGCAGACCCGGACGGATTGAAGAGCCGGCGGACGGAGTCCGAGCCGAAGCTGCGGGGCTCCCGCGGTGTATAGAGGGCATCGATCTCGCCGGTGGCGAGCATTTCGGACAGAGTCTGGTCCGGCCCGATGGGAGTCAGCTTCACATTGGCCGGCAGGTCGACCTTGAGCTTTTCCGGGCGGCCGGGATCGTGCAAACCGCCGGTGCGGTAGTGCACCGATTCGACCGGAAGACCGTGGTGGTCTTCGAGAATGCCGCGGATCCACACGTTCGCCGTGAGCTGGTATTCGGCCAGGCCGACCTGCTTGCCGGCCAGGTCCTCGGGCTTCTCAATTCCTGATGAGGCATTGACGTAGACGCCGCTGTGACGGAAGAACCGCGAAGGGAAAACCGGAATCGCGATGAAGGGTGCGTCCCGCGTCAGGCTGATGACATAGCTGGAAAGTGACATCTCCGCCGCATCGAACTCCCGGAACCGCGCCATTCGGAAGAACGTTTCCTCCACTTGCTGCGGCAGATAGGTGAGGTCGACTCCAGCCGGTTTCACGCGTCCGTCACGGAGCGCCTCCGTCCGGTCGTAGCGCTCACAGGCCAAGGTGATGGGAACGGGCATGCTACCGCCCTCCGGTCAGGAAAGCGCCGACGATGCGGTTGAACTGCTCGGGCTGTTCGAACATCGGCCAGTGGCCGGAGTCCGTGATCATATCGAACGCTGCGTTGGGCATGATTTCCGAGGCGCGGCGTCCGACCTCCGGCGGAGTCGTCGGATTGTGATCCGACCATAGAATCAGCGTTTCGTTCTGGATTGAGCGCAGATCGCTTTCGGTCAGCATGTAGGGCCGGTTCGCTTCGCCGGGTGCTTCCTCGACCAGCCGTGGCATCGCGGCCACGCTGTCCGGAAGCGTATAGATCCGGTAACGCGTCTCGACCAGTTCATCCGTGACGGTGGCGGGATCGTACATCAGCCACTCCAGGCGCTTGCGCACCGACTCCAAAGTGGGCGCGTCCAGCGCCTTCTTGGTGACGGCGCTGACGGTATCGCCCACCTGCTTGCTTTCCTGGGCACGGGCCTCGTCGTCGAGCAGGATGCCGGCGCCGGTGACGTGGACCAGCTTGCCGACCCGCTCGGCATGGATCTTGGCTGTGTAGAGGGCGATCCAACCGCCAAGACTCTGGCCGACGAGGTGCGCCCGCTGGATCCCCAACGAGTCCATGAACGCGATGACATGTTCGGCGAACAACGGAGCAGTGTAGGGGCGGTCGGTCGGTTTGTCCGTGTAGCCGTGTCCGATCGCGTCGATGGCATGAACGTTCAGGCCCTGTTCGGCGAGCTGTGCGACGTTCCGGGACCAGCCTTCAATGTGCCCGGTAATGCCCCCGATCATGATGACGTGGTCGTCGCCGGAGCCCGCCTCTAAAGCCCGGGTGCGCCACGGCCCGGCCAGGTGGTACCGGACTTCGGCGCCGAGGGTGTCTGTCCACAAAGACATGGTGTGATTTCCTTACTTTCGGTTAGCTGCGGAGCGAGAGGGTGTGGGAGTAGATGTCCGGGTTGGCGACGCCGGCAAGGACCAGCAGGGTGCGCATCACCAATGGGTTGACGCCCAGATCGACCAGGGCCGCTGCATCGAGATTCAGCACCGCTTCGCGTTCGTCGTCACTCAGCGGGTACGTCTCCAGCACGGCGGCAGGCTGTTCCAGGAGCCGGTCAACCAGGCCGTCCCGGCGTTCAAGGTCCCGGACCAGCCGGTGGACCCCAACGACGCTCATGCCGCCACCTCCAGGTTGATGATGCCGATGCCGGTCACCCACGCGTGCATCGGCGCTTGAGCAAGGACTTCTCCGCCGGTTGCTCCAGCACAGGCGGCCGCAACAATCCAGGTTCGGATTTCCAAGGCGCCGTTGCCGGCTTGTTCCGCGATATCGTCGTCGGTCATGGCGGTGAGGGCGTCAAGGTCGCCCCGCGAGATCAGCTCCAGGACGCGGCGGTCCCAGTCTTCGTTGATCTCTCCCGTCTGAGGCAGGCCGACCCAGTGCGACAGACCGCCTGTGGCGAGCACGGCGACGGTGAGGTCATCAGGCAACTCCGTCAGCGCTTCCCGCAGCGCGCGTCCCAAGTCCCGGCACCGTTCGAGCGACGGCAAGGGCGGCGTGTTGCAATTGACGAATAGCGGCACGATCCTGCGCTGATCCAGGCCGACCCGCTGGATGGGAACCATGTAGCCGTGGTCCAGCGGCATCTCCAGACTGCGGGAGACGTCAAAACCCCGTTCCAGCAGGGAGCCCACCAGTGAAAGACCCACGCTCTCGTCTCCGAGCACGGTATTGCCTGGTATCCCGTGTTCGTTCCACGCATCGTGCTTCGTTGCGGCCCCGATGCAGAAGGTCGGATAGTTTTCCAGCCCGAACGTCTCGTAATGGTCAGTGCCGATGATCAGGACGACGTCGGGGTTTGCTGACTCAAGGTCGGCCGTCATGCGTTCCCAGCCCTGGTGGAGGCGGGGGCTGAAATCCGGGTGGGCATCTGGGCTTCTCAGGATGCCGCTAACGTGCGACGTAGCGCCTGCATAGACGAGTCTTGCCATGGTGTCCGTTCCTTCCGTTCGAGGAGATAGCGGGGACGATGTGACTGATTGGGATGATCCGGGGCCGCGAGATGCGGCCTAAGAGGTGATGTGACTCACTGGCAATGAAAGCATCGATAGGGGGCTTCATGCAACACCTTGTCGCATGAAGCAGCGGGAACGGCCGGCGCGCATTATGCTCGTGCGTATGAGTCTCCGGCTAGCCCAGAAAAATATGACCAGGAACTTGATCCTGGAATCCGGGCTGCGGCTCTTTCAGGATCAGGGCTATGCAGCCACCAAGGTCGAGGACATTGCGGCTTCCGTCGGCGCCAACCGAACAACGTTCTACCGCCACTTCTCATCCAAAGAACAGCTCATGATTGCTTTGATCGAGAAGATCAATGATCAGGTCGTTTCTTCCGACAAGCCCCGCTTGGCCCAAGTGGCAGAAGTCGGCGACCGGGAGCAGATCCGGACCTGGATCGCACGACGCTTCAACCAGTGGCCGCTGATCATGCCCTACGTTTCCGTTGCACGGCAGGCGGCCGGGATGGATCCAACCATCGCCGCCGCCGTGGAGGCCTGGCTTCAGAGTCCCGTCGATGAGATTCAGGCGGGGCTGGATGCAGCAGGGCGTTTCGAGCCTAAATCCAGGCGCGCCCGTGGCGTCTTGGCGTTCGGGCAGATCGAATTCCTGTCGATGGAATGGGTGCATGAAGGGTGGGGGAACCGCCTCGACCGCGAGAGCTCACTGGAAGCTATGACTGACACGTGGTGCCTGCTGATCGGCCGATGACGCCGCCGCCTGAGCGGCGGTCTTCGCATACGCGCCTAGAGAACACCGGAAGCGCCGCACCGTCCCTGTGGGCGGTGCGGCGCTTCTCTGTTTTCTGAGCGGCCATCTGCGGCATTCCGCGACTTCCGAAAGGAACACGGCGTGATGAAACAGAACGCCGTATTGGAAATGTTGACACGTTGTCGCATCAAGCGTTACGTTGTGGTGCGAAAGATCTGTGGCGCACACCACAAGAGCTGTTCTTCGTGGTCACACCGTCATCCCGCTGCATCCAGTAAGAAGAGGACTTCCATGGCTTACTTCGTGGGCATTGATATTGGCGGCACGTTTACCGATGCCGTCCTGCTTGACGATTCCGGCACAGCCCGCCTGCTCAAGACGCCGACAACTTTGCACGATCCTGCGATCGGCGTGAACAATGCCTTGGCCTTGGCAGAGCAGGAACTGGGCCTCGCCGAAGGCACTGTGTTGAGCCAAGTTGATTACTTCGGACTCGGCACCACTGTGGCAACCAACGCGCTCATCGAGCGCAAAGGCGTGAAAACCGCCATCATTACCACCAAGGGCTTCCGCGACATCGTGCTGATGCAGCGCGGCACCGGCCACTGGTCCGGCAAAGAACTGCACGAGATCATGCATACCTCCCGCCTGAAGCCGCAGGACCCCGTGGTCGAACGGCACCTCATCCGCGAAGTGACCGAACGCGTCGATTACAAAGGCGAAATCATCACGGCGCTCGACGAGGCAGAGGTTAGGGAGCAGGTCCAGGACCTGATTGACCAAGACGTGAAGTCGATCGCCGTGTGCCTGCTGTGGTCATTCCGTAACCCGGCCCACGAGGCGCGGATCAAGGAGATCATCCAGGAGTTGGCCCCGGATGTTTACCTGACCATCTCCAGCGAAATCGCGCCTGTACTTGGCGAATACGAACGCACAGCCACAACAGCGCTGAACGCTTATCTGGGACCGGCAGTGGACGGTTACATGAACAAGCTTGATGCGTCGTTGCGCTCCCGCGGGCTGAAGGGTTCATTGCGGATTCTTGATTCGGGCGGCGGAGTGATCACGCCGGAACAGTGCGGCCAGACCCCGGTTTCGGTTTTGACCTCTGGTCCGACCGGCGGTGTTTTGGCGTCGGCCAAACTGGCCCGACGGATCGGCACCCCGAATGTGCTCACCACTGACATGGGCGGCACGTCGTTCGACGTCGGCATGATCGTTGACTACGAGCCTGTGGTGTCACCGACCCAGGAAGTGAACGGGTACAAGGTCCTCAAACCCGCGGTAAAGGTGACCGCTATCGGTGCCGGCGGCGGTTCCATCGCTCGGGTAGTCGGCGGCCAGTTGCAAGTCGGCCCGGAAAGCGCCGGTTCGATGCCGGGGCCGGTGTGCTACCAGCGTGGCGGCGTGGAGCCGACGGTGACCGACGCGGACGTAGTGTTGGGCATTATCGACCCGGACTATTTCCTGGGCGGCACATTCCCGTTGGACAAGGAAGGCGCCGAGCGCGCGGTCTACGACAGGATTGCCAAACCTCTGGGACTCAGCGTGCATGAGGCTGCGGCCGGAATCAAGGCCATCGCCGACCACCGCATGGCCGACCTGCTCGACACCCTGACGGTCGGGCAAGGCCACGACCCGCGCGATTTCCACATCTTTGCCTATGGCGGCGCCGGCGGGACGCATTGCCACCGCTTCGGAGCAGAGCTGGGTGTGCAGTCGATTATTGTGCCCGCCACGGCCACCGTTCACTCCGCGTTCGGTGCGGTCATGAGCGATCTGCATGTGTCCGCGGAGCTGTCCGACCCAATGCACTCGGCGTCGTGGGAGGGAGCAGCCGAAGCCATTGATCCGGCCAGGTTGACCGCTCACTTCAAGCGGCTGGAAGAGCAGGTCACGCTCGAACTGCTGGCCAGCGGGGCGCAGTCGGAGAGGATCACGCTGCAGCGTCATGTCGAAGTGCGGTTCCGGATGCAGAACAAGGGCCTGTCCGTGCCGATCGGCCCGGGGGACCTGACCACCCGCTCCGTGCAGCGGATGCTTGACACATTCGTGCGTCAGTTCGCCGAGCTTTATGGTGAGGAATCCGTCTTTCTGGGCGCCGGCGTCGAACTCGTTTCGATGCGGGTGCAGGCCAAAGGCGAAATGGACAAGCCGCGCATCCAACGAGTGGTCAGCGCCAATGCGCAGCTGGGCCACGTCTCTGCCTCGCGCAAAATCTACCTCGGACCCGAGCGAGGCTTTGTCACCGCTGACCTGGTCCGCGGCACCGAGCTGCGGCCGGGCGACCGGATCAAGGGTGCGGCCGTGATCGAACACCCCGGCACCACCATCTTTGTGGGGCCGAACCAGTCAGCCGTGATCGACGAGCTTGAGAACACCGTCATCCTTACCAGCGAGAAGGGGGCCTGAGCATGACTGCGCTCACCACCGAACACAACAACCTAGGGAATGCGGACGTCGATCCGATCACCTACGAGGTCATCCGCAACCGCCTCACTGCCGTCGTCGCCCAGCAGTCGCTGGTATTGAAGAACGTCTCCGGTTCACCGCTGGTCACCGAAGCCAACGACTGTAACACCGGCATTTACCTGCCCGATGGCCAGATTGTGGCGATGGGCCCGCACAACCTGTTCCATTCCGGTTCGATGGAACTGGTGGTCGAAAACATCATGGCGTCCGCGGAGGCCGATTCCGGCGTGCAGGAAGGCGATGTTTACATCACCAACGATCCCTACAAGGGTGCACTGCACCTGCCGGATGTGACCATGCTGCAGCCGGTCTTCGTCGACCGCCAGCACATTGGGTGGGTAGGCTCCTGCGCCCATGTGCTCGATCTCGGCGGCATGACGCCGTCATCCTGGTCGCCGCAGGCAACCGAAATCCAGCAGGAGGGCTTGATCCTGCCCCCCACCCGGCTGGTCGCCGGCGGCAAGATCCGGCAGGACGTCTGGAACCTCATCATGGCTGCCTCCCGGCTGCCGGCGAACCTGGGCCTGGACCTGAAGGCGATGATCGCTGCCAACAACCATGCCCGGGACGGTGTGCTGCGCCTGGCCGAGCGGTACAGCGTGGCCACCCTCACCAGTGTCATGACCATGATCCTGGACCGCTCCGAAGAGCGGGTGCGCGAACGGTTGCGGACCCTGCCCGACGGAAAGGCCCGTGCGCGCACCTACTTTGAACACACCGGCCGCATCGCTGGCGTCAGCAGGGTAATCGTTGAGCTCCGCAAGGAGGACGACCAACTGGTCTTCGACTACACCGGGTCCAGTGCTCAAGTGGATGGCTTCTTCAACTGCACCAAGTCAGGTCTCCGCGGCGGCGTTTTTGCCTCCATCCTGCCGGTCCTCTGCCCGGATATTCCGTGGAACAGCGGCGTAATGCGCGCCATCACCGTGACGGCCCCGCTGGGCACCGTGGTCAATGCCCGGCATCCAGCTCCCTGCGGCGCGGCAACTGCCGGCGCCAGCCAAATGGTGCAATCAACGGCCGGTCTTGCACTCTCCCGTCTGGCCTCGACCGACCCCCAGCTGCGTGACGAAGCCCGCGGCGTGACCACGGGATCGCTGGCCGTGCTCCATGTGGCAGGCCTGAACCAGTACGGTGAGCCGTTCGGCGGGGCAATGACCGAGATGCTTGCGGGCGGCGGCGGCGCCACAGCGCACGGGCACGGCATCGACTACCGCGGACCGAACGAGATTCTGACCTGCCAGATCAACAACGTTGAAGGCGAGGAATCGGTCTTCCCGGTCCTTTACCTGCACCGGGGAGCCAATACCGACGGCGGCGGGGCCGGCCGCTTCCACGGCGGCCTATCGCCGTCCTCAGCGTTCACCATCCACGATGCAGACCGGATGTACGGTGTCCTCGTCGGCCACGGAATCTCCACGCCCACCAGCTCCGGAATCCACGGCGGCATGCCAGGCTCCACCAACAGGTTAACGATTGTCCGGGACGCCGATCTGGAGAAGGCAGCCCGCCGTCCGCATGGGCCGGTCGGGATCGAAGACCTGGACGGAGCTGCAGTCGAGGACTTTGAAGTGTCTCCCGGTGAAATTTTTCTGGGAACCAGCGACGTGCTCGTGTGGAGCTTCCATGGTGGCGGCGGCTGGGGCGACGCCCTCGACGCCGACGCAGACATGATCGCCGAAGAACTCCAAAAGGGCCGGGTATCAGCAGATACAGCGGAGAAGCTCTACGGCGTGATCATGCACAACGGCGTCCCTGATGCAGAGGCCACCGAACAATTGCGCGCTGAACGCCGAGGCGAACGGCGCGGCTGGACCCTCAACAGCGACCCCGCCGTGCCCGAAACAGTTGATGTTTCGGCTGCCCGCCGCCTCGCGGACCACCTGGTTCTGGTGACAGCCGACAGCGGACACTACAGTGCCTGCGACTGCGGCCGCGTCCTCGCCAAAGCCGGCGCTAACTGGAAGCTTGGCGCGGCCCGCCGCGAACTCGGCGCCGAAGATTTGGGCCCGAAGGTCCGGCTGAACAGCGAACTGGTTGCCGAATCTTTCGCTTGCCCCGGCTGCGGCACCCTGCTGGCCGTGGACGTCCGCTGGAACCGCGACGAAGTCCTTCACGACCTCGAACTCGCCTTGTCCTGACCCGGATGCCCCGTCATAGCACGGGGCATCCGGTTGCCCTACCGCACCAACTTGTTACCTGCACCAGTTCACTGCTCGACCACATTTTCGAAGGAGAAAATCATGAGCCAGGAGCCCCAAGCCCAGGCAGCAACACCCAAATCAGTCCCGCTCCCGCAAGCACGGGGGACAGCCGTTCTACCCAAGCGGGTCAAAGGGACCCTTGCCGCAGCCTCGCTGGCGGTCTTGGTGGCCCACCTGGCAAATGCCATGCCGGGCGCCCTAAATGGTGTGTTCCAGCAGACCTTCAACGCTGTCGGCTCGCAGCTAACCTGGATCACAGCCGCGTTCATGATCCCGGTGGTGGTGTTCGAGCTGACCTTCGGAGCGCTCGGGGACAAGTTTGGCCACCGCAAACTGGTGGCCGGCGGCGCCGCCCTGGTAATCGTCGGCGCCTTGGCCTGCACGATTTCGCCCAGCATCGAGTGGATGTGGATCGGCTCCGCTCTCAACGGCCTGGGCGCCGGCGCCATCTACCCCTCCAGCCTCGCGCTCGTGGCAGCGGTGGCGCAGACACCCAAGGAACGCGTTCGCGGCATCGCCGTATGGGCTGGCTTTCTGTCCGCCGGTTCAGTGCTGGCTCCTCTGCTGGGCGGCACGTTCGATGGTTTCGGTTGGTGGCGCGGCGCCTACGGCGTCGTGGTCCTGGCCAGCCTTGCGGCACTGCTGCTGACGCTGTTGCGGGCACAGGAGTCGGAGAGGCAGTCCAGCCGCCGGATGGACCTCTGGGGCCAGGCCACCTTCGCGCTGGGACTGATCCTTGTCCTGTTCGGACTGGTCCAGGGGCCCGAGGACGGCTGGAGCGCGCCGCACGTGGTCAGCTCGCTCGCGATCGGTGCGCTGCTGCTGGTCGTGTTCGTTGTGATCGAACTGCGCACCGAATCTCCGCTGCTGGACCTGCGCCTGTTCCGGAACCGCCAGTTCACCATCTCGTCCATCGTCGCTGTCGTCGGCATGTTCGCGTTCCTCGGCGCACTGTTCTCCACCAGCATGTGGCTGGGACCCGTGCAGCATCAAAACGGTCTCTACATCGGACTGCTGTTTGTCCTGCTGCAGGGACCGGCCTTCTTCCTGATCCCGGTCATCCACCGGCTTCAGGCGTGGATCGCGGCCCGTTGGCTGCTAACCGCGGGCTTCCTGCTCATCGGCGCGGGCGCTTTCCTGGCCTCGCAGAACAGCGTCCTGGACCGCAACGTGGGCGTGTTTGTGTTCCCCTCACTGCTCCTCGGTGTCGGCTTTGCCTTGGCGCTGGCACCGATGACGGCTATCGCAGTCACTACGGTGCCGCGCCACCAGACCGGCATGGCAAGCGCCACCACCAACTTGCTGCGCGATCTCGGTTTTGCCCTGGGACCGGTGCTGGTGGGAGCCGTCGCGTTGAGCTCCGCCGCAAGTCAGCTTCTGCCGGCGCTTCAAGCGTCCGGCCTCCCCGCCGACCAGTTGGGCCCGGCCATTGACATTGCCCAGGCCGGTGGCCCGATCGCCCTGAACAGTTTGCCGGAAGGCGTTCCTGGTGCAGCCGCACATGAACTCGCGCTTCAGGCGCTGGGCAGCGGGTTCTCGCTCGCGTACATCGTCTGCGCCCTGGCCGCACTGGCGGCAGCCTTGTTGAGCTTTATCGGCCTCCACGGCATCCGCGAAGAACACGATCACGCCGAGGAACCGGAGACCGGGGCTCTCGAAGCTGCCTAAAGACAGACGAAACCGAAAGGGAGATCCGACCGCCGGTCGAATCTCCCTTTCGGCTGTTGAGCTCAGCTGGAGCAGCAGTTTCCGCGTGCCGATAACCACCGATAGTCGACCGCTCCCTGACTGCCTTTGCAGGTGCTCGCCTCCATTTCCTTCACTCATGAGCCCGCCGGGAAAGTGCCCGCTCAGGGCTGAGCAAATTGGGCGGTTACCAGGCCCATGGGTGCTCCAAGCAATAGCAGCACCTCGTCATGCAATCCCATGCATAACTTTTCGAGTTTCGGTGTCGCGGTAGAGGACCGACTAATGCGACGGTATTCTCGCGAACTAATCCTAAGCTCATGGTTTATCTGTCAGGGGCCGCGAGTTGACGCGCCGTACACGCACTCGTGGAATGGGCCGGAAAACGGTCACTGTGCGTGTCCGGGGCTGTCACTGGGCGTATCGGTACCAGCCGTGGCCTGTCTTGCGGCCGAGCCTGCCCCGGACGACTAACTCCGTGATGGCCGGATGCGGGCGGTCTGCCTCTTCCCCGGTCTGGGCATGCGTTGCCTGCGCGATGAAGTCGATGACGTCCAGGCCCACCATGTCCATCAGCTCGAATGGTCCCATCGGATGGCCGAGCGCGGACTTGGCGGTGGCGTCGATGTCCGCCAAAGTGGCCACGCCTGCCGCATGCAAGGCCAGGGCCTCTTTTTGGACCGCGGCCATCAGCCGGTTGGCGACGAAGCCGGGAACCTCCTGGTTGATCAAGACCGGCTCCTTGCCCAGCCGCCGGGCCAACTCAAGCGTGACCTCGACCGTGGCGTCCGAAGTCTGCCGGTGACGGACCACTTCCACGCACTTCATCACCAAGGCGGGGTTGAAGAAGTGCATATTGCACACCTGCTCCGGCCGGCCGCTGGCGTCGGCGACTTTGGAAGAGCCGAGCGTGGAGGAGTTGGTGGTGAGGATGGCGTGGGCCGGGGCGAGTTCGCCGAGCCGGGTGAAGATCTGTTGCTTGATGTCCAGCCGTTCCGTGGCGGCCTCAATGACGAAATCGGCGTCGGCCGCGGCGGCCAAGTTGGTGGTGAAAGTCAGCCGCCGGAGCGCCGCGTCGGCGTCGTCCGCAGTGGCTTTGCCCTTGGCCACGTTCGCCTTCAGCCGCGAGGCCAGTTGGAACTTCGCCGCCTCCAGCATCTCCTCCGAAATGTCCTGCACGGTGACCCGGTAGCCGGCGAGGGCCGCGACCAGGCCGATCTGCGAGCCCATCGCGCCGGAGCCGACGACGAGGATGTGCCTGATGTTCTCGATAGCGGGTTTGCTCATGGTTCCTTCGGTGGGAGATGTCGACGGCGGGGCCGCTATGCGGCCGGGGTGCCGCCGCGCAGGTAAACGGTGGTGGTGTGGGTGAAGAAGTCCTTGGCCGCGGACCCCTGTTCCTTGGGTCCGTAGCCGGACTTCTTCGCGCCACCGAATGGCACGTGTGGGTCGGCGCCGGCGGTTTCGGAATTCACATGCAGGATGCCGACGTCGAGCTCGTCGACGCTCTCCAGCGCGCGGGTGAGGTCCTGCGTGAACACCGCCGCGGAGAGCCCGTACTCGCCGTCGTTGGCGAGCCCGAACGCCTGATCAACGGTGGCCGCACGCCGCACGGCCAATACCGGACCGAAGAGCTCCTCGCGCCAGACATCCAGGTCTCGTCCGGGCGGCAACTCCAGGATGGTCGGCGGAACGAAGTACCCGTTGGCAAGGTCGCCGTCGTCGTACGCAGCCCCGCCGGTGACCACGGTGGCACCTTGGGATCGGGCTGCGGCGATGCCGTCCAGGATGGATTTGCGGGCGCTCTCGTTGACCACCGGCCCGATCTGCACGGTCGGGTCGGTGGGATCCCCGACCACCAGGGCGTCGGTGCGTTCCTTGAGCATGGCCAGGAAGTCTTCGGCGATCGATTCGGCCACGATCAGTCGGGACGTGGCGGTGCACTTCTGTCCGGTGGAGCGGAAGGCGCCGAGCATCACCTGCTCGGCGGCGAGCTCCAAATCCGCATCTGCGAGGACAATCGCCGGGTTCTTGCCGCCCATCTCCGCCTGCACCGGGACGCCGCGGCCGGCTGCAGCCGACGCAAGCCGTCGGCCGACCGAGGTGGAACCGGTGAAGGTCAGCCCGTCCAGGGCCGGGTGCTCCACGATGGCGTTGCCCATGGAACCGGGGCCGATCAGCAGGTTCAGCACGCCGGCAGGCAGACCCGCGGCTTCCAAGGCCTGGGCCAGCCGCAGAGCCAGCAGCGGCACGGTGCTGGCCGGTTTCCAGACCACCGTGTTGCCGTATGCCAACGCCGGCGCTATCTTCCATGCCGGAATGGCGATCGGAAAGTTGAACGGGGTCACCACGCCGACTACGCCGAGCGGCTTGCGGGTGACCAGGATCTTCTCGCCGCGCCGCGGCGAGGCGTAGATCTGGCCGGCGCCTCGGTCGCCGTCGTTGCCGTAATAGCGGAAGATCTGCGCGGCACGCAGCACCTCGCCTTGGCCCTCGGTCCGCGTCTTGCCCTCCTCGCGGGCCAGCTCCAGCCCCCACGCTTCGGCGTGCTGTTCAATCACGACGGCGGCGCGCAGCAGCACGGCGCCGCGGTCGTGGGCCGGAGTGCGCGCCCACTGGTGTTTGACGGCGACGGCGGCGGCCATAGCCTGCTCAACCTCGGCCGCGCTAGCTTGCAGGCCCTCGGCGACGACTTCGTCCGGATGCGCGGGATTGTAGCTGATGACGGGGGAACCGGAACCAGGGATCCAGTTGCCGTCGATGTAGTGCTGTAGCGGGACAGCTGTGCTCATGGCTTCCTCTCGTCGGACGCTCGGCCTACCGGAAGGCGGGGATGCCGGTGATCTTGTTGCCGAGGACCAGGGTGTGGACCTCGTCGGTGCCTTCGTAGGTGCGCACGGATTCGAGGTTGTTGGCGTGGCGCAGCGGCGAATAGTCCAAGGTGATGCCGTTGCCGCCGAGGATCGTGCGGCACTCGCGGGCAATCTCGATGGCTTCGCGGCAGTTGTTGAGCTTGCCCACGGAGATCTGGTGCGGCTGGAGCTGGCCGGCGTCCTTGAGCCGGCCCAAGTGCAGGGCGAGCAGGAAACCCTTGTTGATTTCCAGCGCCATGTTGACCAGCTTCTCCTGGGTGAGCTGGTAGCCGGCCAGCGGTTTGTCGAACTGCATCCGCTCCTTGGAGTAGTCCACGGCCGCTTGCCAGGCGTCACGGGCGGCGCCCATTGCACCCCAGATGATGCCGTAGCGGGCTTCGTTCAAGCATTCGAACGGCCCGCGCAGGCCCTTCGCGTTCGGCAGGAGCGCGTCGGCGGGAAGCCGGACGTCGGTGAGTTCGATGTCGCATTGGATGGAGGCGCGCATGGAGAGCTTGGGTTCGATCGGGGTGGCCGTGAAGCCCGGAGTGTCGGTGGGGACGAGGAAGCCGCGCACGCCGTCGTCGGTCTGGGCCCAGATGACCGCAACCTGGGCCACCGAGGCGAGGCCGATCCAGCGTTTGGAGCCGTTGAGCACCCAGTCGGCATCGGCCCCGTCCCCGTCGCGGCGGGCGAAGGTTTTCATGTTGGCGGGGTCGGAGCCGGCGGTGGGTTCGGTCAGGCCAAAGCAGCCGATCGCTTCGCCGGCGGCCAGCTGCGGCAGCCACTGCTGTTTCTGTTCCTCCGAGCCGTGCTTGTGGATCGCGGACATCGCCAGCGAGCCCTGCACGGAGACGAAGGTGCGCAGTCCGGAGTCGCCGGCTTCGAGTTCGGCGGCGGCCAAACCGTAGTCGACGGCGGAGCGGCCGGCGCAGCCGTAGCCGTCCAGATGCATGCCAAGCAGCCCGAGTTTCGCCATCTCGGGCACAATCTCCAGCGGGAACACGGCGTCCTCGTACCAGCCTGCGATCTGCGGCTTGATCGCAGTGTCCACAAAGGAACGGACGCTCTTCTGCAGCAGCCGTTCCTCTTCGGTCAGGAGCGAGTCGAGGGAGATGAGGTCATGGTCTAGGGACATGGTGCCTTCCTTTGTGCAGCAGGGGATGTGGTTCAGATGCGGTGCCGGCCCGGTCGCCCGTGCTCAGGCAAGTGCGGGGGCGTCTGCAACGGCATTGTCTTCGGCCGTGACGTCGAGGATGGTCAGGCGCAGCACCTGGAGGCCGTCGGCGAGCAGGTCCGGGCCGATGACCAGCGGCGGCAGCAGCCGGATGACGTTGCCGTAGGTGCCGCAGGTCAGGGTCAGCACTCCCTGCGCGTGGCAGCGGGCGGAGACCTCTTTGGCCAGATCGGCACGCGGGGCGAGGGTGCCACGGTCGGCGAACTCCAGGGCCAGCATGGAGCCGCGCCCGCGGAACTCGGCCACTGAGTCGGTCTCGGCGACCAAGGGCTCGAGCACTTCGCGTGCGGCGGCTTCGATGGCGCGGGCGTTGGCCAGCAGGCTGCCGTCCTCGAATGCTTCGAAAACGGCCAGCGCAGCCTCGCAGGCGAGCGGGTTGCCGGCGTAGGTGCCGCCGAGCCCACCGGCGTGGACGGCGTTCATCAGTTCGGCGCGTCCGGTCACGGCGCTGAGTGGCAGGCCGCCGGCCAGCGCCTTGGCGGTGAGCGTGATGTCGCCGGCGATGCCCTCGTGCTCGCTGGCGAAAAGCGTTCCGGTGCGGCCCATGCCGGCCTGGATCTCGTCGATCACCAGGATGATGCCGTGCCGGTCCGCGATCTCACGCAGCCCGGCGATGAAACCCGGTGCCGGCACCACGAAGCCGCCTTCGCCCTGGATAGGTTCGATCACCATGGCGGCGAAGTTTTCCGTGCCGTGCTCGGCCAAGGTGGCCTCCGTCGAGGCAAGGGCAGCTGCGGTGACATCCTCCGCGGAAGCGGGAGCACCGGCGTCGTGATTTATGGCCCCGGGGCGCAACGGGTTGGCCGAGGCAGCCCGGACCACCTCTGCCGGGAAGGGACCGAAGTTGAGCCGGTACGGGTTGTCCTTGGCTGTCATCGCCATGGTCAGCAGCGAGCGGCCGTGGTAGGCCTCGTCGAAGACCAGCACTTTGCTGCGGCCGGTGGCCGAGCGGGCGATCTTGACGGCGTTCTCCACGGCCTCGGCTCCGGTGGAGAACAGAGCGGTGCGCTTCTCAAAATCCCCGGGGGTGTGCTCGTTCAGCCACTGGGCCACCTTGGTGAAGGACTCGTATTCGGTGACCATGAAGCAGGTGTGGGTGAACCTCTCCAGTTGGGCGGCCACCCGCTCGCGGACGCGGGGATGACTGGCTCCAATGCTGGTCACTGCGATTCCGGAGGCGAAGTCGATCAGCCGGTTGCCATCCACATCCTGCAGGATGCCGCGATCGGCCTGCTCGACGAAGACCGGCAGTACGATGCCGAAGCCGTCGGTCACCTGCGCCTGGCGCTCTTGGTGCAGGGTCTGGGAACGGGGGCCGGGAATGGCTGTGGCGAGGTGGCGGGACTGGGGGAGGGCGGAAGCGGGCGCCGCCTCGGAGGTGAGGGCATCGGTCATACGGCAACGCTAAGCGCGGATCGTCGCCGGGTCATCGGATGTTCTGCCCAGAGCTTCCGGTTGTATTGGATAATCAGTCCATGGTTTCCCTTGCCCAGCTCAGCAATGAACTCGGAGATGCGCTCCGACCGGCGGTTCCCGGGTCTGTACCGGGGATCCAGCTCTCCGGCGTGCATGTCTCCGAGCTTGCCGACCCCGGCGCCTACCTGGAGGGCGGGGAGTTGCTGCTGACGACCGGCATACCCCTGGGCGGAGCCGCCGAAGCGGTGGAGGATTACGTGCAGCGGCTGGCAGCCAAGGGTGTGGCCGCTTTGGGGCTGGGGTTGGGAGAAGGCTTGGACAGCGTGCCGCCGGAGTTGGTCCGGGCATGCTCCGCCCAAGGTGTGGAGTTGCTGGTGGTCCCCGACGGCGTACCGTTCCTGGACGTCTCGCGGACGTTTTGGGAGCTGGCATCGCGAAGTGATCAGGCCGGGGTGATAGCGAACCTGGGAACGCAGACCGCCTTGGCCCGGGCGACCATGCGCGCGGACGCTTTGCCGTCCGTCGTGCAGGGACTGGCCCAGGCCCTGGGCGGCTGGGTGGCCTACCTGCCCGCCGACGATGGGGAAGAGGCCACCGTCTGGCCGGCGAGTGCGCTGTCGCTGCTGCCGCATCTCAAGCTGGAAACCACACGGCTCAACGTTGCCGGTGCTCATTCCGCGGCAACGTTCTGGTTGCACGGCACACCCGTCGTGGAGTACCCGATCCTCGTCGGAGGACGGATCGACGGCTTCCTCGCCATCGGCTCCGGCCGAACCCTGACCAAAGCCGACCGACAGATCATCATGACAGTTTGTGTGCTGCTGGCTTTGAAGGCCCAGCAGCGCGACGAACTCCTGGGCACGACGGCGGTGCTGGGTTCCGTTGTTGCCAAACTGATCGCCCGGGGTCAAGTGGAGGCCGCCCGCTTGGTGGCCAACGACGGAAACCTCGGGCCGCTGCCGGAGCGCGTCCGCGTGCTGGCGGCGCGTATCCCCACGGCGGACGCCGTCCCCACGCTGCCCGGTGCGGTGTCCCGGCTCCAGTTGGCCGACGGCGGCAGCCTGCCCGCGGCGGCGGTGGCCAGCTGCATACTTCGCTATGACGAGGACGCGGTGGCCTACTTCCTGCTGGACGCTGGGCTAACGGAACCGGTGCCGGCCGGCCTGCCTGGGGAAGGGAACGCCGAGGGGGAACTTCTGGCCTGGGCAGGAACCGCCGTGCCCGCCGGGGCTGCCTGGGCCCCGTCTGGGCCTGGCGCTGGGCCTGGCGCCGTGGACGTGGAAACGGCTGCGGCCTGGACCGAGCCGCTCGGCTTGGAGGAGATTAAGGGTGCGATGGCGGCCGTGCACCGTGCCGCGGTCGCCGCTCCCGTGGGCAGGCTGGTGGACATGGCAGCTGACGATGAGGCACGAGCCGACAGGTGGGTCGAGGCGCTTGCGGAGTACTCCCGCGCTGAGCTCCTGGAGACCGTGGCGGCCTACCTGCGTCATCAGGGTCGTTGGGAGGATACCGCCCGCCAGTTGAAGGTTCACCGGAACTCGCTGCGCCATCGCATGGCGGTGGCCGAACGGCTGCTTGGAGTTACCCTCGACGATCCGGACGTCGTCGCGCACCTGTGGCTGGCCTTGCGCCGGCGGGGCCTCTGATGTCAGTCCCTCTGATGTCAGTCCAGAGAGCGCAGCCACTCCAGCACCGAAGCGGTGTGTTCGCCGAGGGCGGGCGGGGCAGCAGCGCGCGGTTCGAATGCCGGCGTCCAGGAGACCGGGTGCCGGACCTGGCGGCCAGCCGGACGGCCGGCGGCATCATGGACTTCGATCGTGGGAGCCAGCCCGAGCGACTCCGCGTAGCTGATGCCTTCCGCGATGGTGGCGACGGGGCCAGCGGGAACACCGACCCCGGTCAGCTTGTCCTGCCACACCGCGGCGGGAGCCGAGGATAGTGCCTGCTCCAACAGCGGAATGAGTTCCCTGCGATGTTGCACCCGCGCGCTGTTGGTGGCGAAGCGCTCGTGGTCCGCGAGCCGTGGCACTCCCAGGATGTTGGCCAATTGGCGGAACTGCCCGTCGTTGCCGCAGGCCACGGCCAGGGGGCCGTCGGCGCATTCCAGCAACTGGTAAGGAACGATGGATGGGTGCTCGTTGCCCATCCGCTGGGGGACATTGCCTGCACCCAAGTAGGCCTGGGCCTGGTTGGCCAGGGCGCCCTGCAGGCTTGAGAGCAGGTTGACCTCCAGCCGGCGGCCGAGGCCGCTGGCGGAGCGGGCCCGCAGCGCCGCCAGAATGCCGATGGTGGCATCCTTGGCGGTGAGTACGTCCACCAGTGCGACTCCGGCCTTATAGGGTGAGCCGTCAGCGTCCCCGGTAATGCTCATCAGGCCGCCCACTGCCTGGACTATGAAGTCATAGCCGGGCAGCGACGCGCCCTCGGCCGAACCGAAGCCGGAGATCGAGGCGTAAACCAGTCCTGGGTTCTCGGCTGAGAGCTGCTCATAGCCCAGCCCGAGCTTGTCCATCCCGCCGGGTTTGAAATTTTCGATGACGACGTCGGCGGCCACCGCCAGTTTGCGGGCCAGCTGCCGGTCTCCGGGCTGCGACAGGTCCAGGCAGATCGATTCCTTATTGCGGTTTACGCTTTCGAAGTAGGTGGCTCCGGTAGCCGAATACGGCGGACCCCAACTGCGGGTGTCGTCCCCGGTGCCCGGGCGCTCCACCTTGATGACCCGCGCGCCGAGATCAGCCAAGGTCATCGTGGCCAGCGGGCCCGCAAGCACCCGCGAGAAGTCAGCGACCAGCAGGCCCTCGAGTGGCCTTTCCGCGGGAGCTGGCGCCTCAAGGCTGGCTGAGTCAGGCACGATCGGTCCTTCCCAAAAGCTTGATGTGCCGCCGAGTTTACGGCAGAGCGCTCCTTATGGGATCAGATGTCTCGCCCAGTCGGTTGGACGATTCGTCTAAAAGCCATATTTCCCGCCTTACCCATACGAAGCAGGGTGTATTCGGCAGCTATGGTTTGATTAACAAGTTGAGTCTCTGCAACATTTTTTGCGTTACAGCTGCAAACCGGTTTGTGAACTTGAACTGAACAGTCCAAGCAGGACAGCCATTCAAGTGCCAGGCTCTGGCGCGATTGACCGTAGAGACCCGAGGCCTCTGTGTTCAGGCCGTCGTCAACTTACATGTCTCCGTTGGCAGGGGAAATGATCCACAACACGGAAGCTGGGACCGTTCCGGGATTCATGAAGCCGTGGCCAACCTTTGGATCCAACAAGAGAGAATCTCCTGGGCTTAAGACACATTCACGAGCCCCTCGACGGACGGCAAGCATGCCTTCGAGGACCAGAATGCACTCCTCTTCGCCAGCGTGTGTGTAAAGCTCTGGGCCGGAACTTCTGCCTGGAGAGATGATGTTGTGGTGGATTTCCAGATGGCGTGATCCACGCGGCGTCACCATGTAGTCTGCGCTGCCGTCGGGCCGGAAAACTCTTCGACGGTCAGCGACTCGGACCAGCGTCTCATCTTGCTCGCTCCCGGTAGAGTCCGCGAAGAGTGAACCCATCGGTTCGTCCAGTGCTTGGCATATACGCCGCAGGGAGGCGACTGAAGGGCTGGCCTTGCCGCGTTCCACTTGTGACAGGAACCCCTCCGAGATCCCGGCACCAGCTGAGACAACGCGCAGTGACAGCCGCTTAGCGGTGCGGATGGCTCGAATGCGCCGCCCGAGTTCCACGTCGTCCTGTGTCTTCTTGGCAAAGTCAGTGTTTTCGTCAGTCAGTTGGGGTGGTCCGGCATCCATCAGGCCATTCTCCTCATGTTAGTCATCATCTGTACCCGACTTTAGTGGCGCTTAAGGAAGAATCATAGGCCTACTTGTCTTCCGAGTCTTTACGGCCACTTCAAATCTGGAGTATCGCGCCCATGGCAAGACCCAGGGGAAACGCCTTCAGTGACTGATGTAGTGACTGAGATGCTCGGAAATGTGCAGTTGTAACCGTTTGCTGAATCGCTTGCCAATGTGGCGATGTGTGAGTACGCTCACTTCAGAATGCTTTGGTATAGCTAAAGACTTCTGAAGTAGTGAGAGCAGCCCGAAGCATTACCAGAGTCTCATCCTGAAGCAGTGGTTCGGGTTGGACCTGCTGCTGATGATGTTCGGCCTGGCTGGAGCATGCGAAGAGAAACTTCCATGCTCTGGGCAAGCCGGACCGCTATGAGCTAGTGAGTACATTCCTACTGAACAGGCAGACGAATCATGAAGCCATTTTTTAAGCGCCGTCCACGGATAAATGCCTTGGGTGCGTCGGCGGCGACAGCAGCAGCACTCCTGACAGTCACCGCATGCGGTGGCGGATCCGGCACTTCGGGGGCGGAAGGAGAGACCCCCTCACTGGTTATCGCGAGCTGGGGGGACCCGTTCACATCAGCGACTCAGGAACACCTGGTTGCCCCGTTCGTCGAAGAGACCGGGTACGACGTGCAGATTGTGGATGCGCCCGGGAAGTTTCTGGCATCGCTGGAATCTCAAAAGCAGGCGGACAACATCGAGTGGGACATCTTGGATTCCACTTCGGGGCCGGACGCCTACATCGCCTACGATCAAGGGCTCATTGAAAGGATGCCGGACGACGTCCGAGACCGCATCCTGAAAGAACTACCTGAAAGCGCGGTAACCGAATTCGGCATCACTTGGTCCGCGCTCGGCTACATCATCGCTTGTCGAACTGAAGCGGTCGAAAAGTGCCCGTCCAAGACCACTGAATTCTTCAACTCCGAGGACTTCCCCGGTTCGCGGACGAGTATCGCCACCTCTCCGATGGTGAACCTCAGTTTGGCCGAAATCGCAAACGGCGTGGCGGTCGAAGATTTGGCGACTCACGAGATCGATCTGGACCGCGCGTTCAAAACCCTTGAATCCATCAAGAGCGAGATGGCAACGTTCTGGTCTTCTGGCGATCAAAACATGCAGGTGTTCGAAACGGGCGAAGCGGACATGGGCATCAGCTACAGCGGCCGCGCTTACCAAGTGGATAAGCAAGGCATACCGATGAACATCACATGGGACGAAGGGCTTTACAACCCCGGTTTCTACAACGTTGTCAAGGGCTCCAGCAACAGCAAAGAAGCTTGGGAGTTCGTCGAGTGGGTAGCCACCCACCCCGAAGCACAGGCGGCGTGGGGCGAGGCCCTGGGGTATTCGGTCCCGCATCCGGAGGCGTTCGATTTCGTCAGTGCCGAGGTCGCAGAGACCCTTGCCGACTTCCCTGCCAATCGGGAACTGCTGGGCCTCATGAACTACGACTGGTACGTCGAAAATTACGAGGAAGTCAATACTCGATGGCAGGAATTCCTCCGCGGGTAGCCCGAGGAGATACGGAAGTGATGAAGAGGAGAGCGGCATGACACACGTTGATTCTCACCCGCAAAGGTTGAAGGTTGGGAGGTCAGGACCATGGAGTGCGGCCTTGCCTATGCTGCCTGCTGTGTTCATGGTGGCTCCGCTGGTCATCGTCGCTCTTCTCTTCATCGTCTATCCGCTGGTGAAGCTTGGCATTGATTCGTTCACTGGAGGCAGCGGCGGGTTCTCCAACTACTCTGCAGTCTTCCAGTCCGCGGCGATACGTAATTCTCTGGTGAGCACGCTGCTGATGTCGGCCGTGGTGACCGTATTGTGCCTCCTCTTAGGAGGAAGTCTCGCTTGGTCCTTGAGTAAACCAGGTAACAAGATCCTCAAAACGTTGCTCTGGACAGCGGTGCTGCTGCCCTTCTGGATGGGCGTGGTGGTTAAGACCTATGCATGGGCCGTACTGCTCGCAAACAACGGTCTGATCAACTCATTTTTCATGCGTATTGGCTTGATCGACGAGCCAATGACTCTCCTCTACACACCTATGGCGGTAGTCCTTGGTATGACCTACACCATGCTTCCCTATGCGGTATTGGCTATGTATCCAACCATGGCCGGGTTTGATAAGGAGCTGCTCAACTCTGCCAGCGTGCTCGGCTCTTCCAACACCGGAGCGATGTATAGGGTTTGGCTGCCACTGGTTAGGCCCGGGCTGGTCGCCGGTGGCGCGATCGTCTTTGCCATCAGTATCGGGTTCTACATCACGCCGGTGCTCCTCGGAGGAGCCCAAACTCCGTTTATGGCGACCGTCATCGGTGACGACATTTTTGCGTACTTCAACTATCCGCGGGCCGCGGCGTCCTCAGTGATTTTGCTCGTCATCGCGCTGACAGTCCTGATCGCGACATTGAAGACGGTCGGCGTAAAAGCACTCAAAGGGGGCCTTGAGAAATGAGCCGCACGATCCATGGGCGGAGGAACCGAACCATCGACCGAGCCTCCAAGATCCTAGGGCGTGTCCTCGTGACTTGTGCCGTCATTTTCCTGTTGGCGCCGGCTCTATTCATCGCGCTCCTGTCCTTTTCCAATGATCGGCGGGTAAGTTTCCCCCCTCAGAGCTGGGGGTTGGACCGGTACATCGCCGTATTCACTTCGGGAAAATGGGGGGCGCCCACCCTGATGTCCCTGGAGATAGGGGCATGGGTCGCTTTCGGCTCACTCCTAGTGGCGCTGCCACTGGTTTTCGCCCTGAAGCGAAGCGTCATGCCCGGCCGCGGATTGCTCGAGGCTACCGCCATCGCGCCTCTCGTCATTCCCATCTCAGCCTATGCCGTCGGACTTTACGCGGTATTTGCCCAATTGGACCTTCTAGGTGAAAAGTTTGGAATCATATTGGCGCACACCGTTCACGCACTTCCCATGGTCGTAATCGTGCTGTCGACGTCGCTTGACCAGATCCGCCCCGACCTTGAGCTATCCGCCATGACAATGGGGGCCAACCGACTCAAGGCATGGACGAGCATTACGCTCCGGCTGCTGGTGCCTGCAATTGCCGCGGCCATGCTGTTCGGGTTCATCAGTAGCTTCGACGAGGCGGTTTTCATAACGTTCCTCGGCGGTGTCGGGCTGGTGACCTTGCCCAAGTATATTTTCGACTCCGTGCAATACGGCGTAGACCCCGCCATCACGGCGATGGCCACCATTCTTATGATCACGACGGCGGGAATCATGCTCTTGGGCTCCGCGCTGAGGAAGGATATCAAATGACCGTCTCAGTCCAACCCCAACCGCGCTCGGGAGCCGGTGCCCCATCGGTGACCGCTAGGTCCGCTGCCCTGCACATCGAAAAGCTGACCAAGAGCTTCGGTGAGTTGGAGGTGCTGCGCTCTATCGACCTGGACGTGCATGCCGGCGAGTTCCTAACGCTCCTGGGGCCGTCCGGATCTGGCAAGACCACCTTGCTGCGCATTATCGCAGGATTTGAAAGTGCGACCAGCGGAAGCCTCATGCTTGGGGACGTCGATCTGGGAAGCCTGCCACCATCGGAACGCAAGCTGGGCATGGTGTTCCAAAACTACGCACTGTTTCCGCACCTCACCGTCGAGCAAAACATAGCGTACGGATTGAAACTGCGGAAATGTCGCGGACCCAAGCTTCAGGCGCGAGTCAACGAAATGCTGGAAATCGTCGGGCTCGAGAAGCACTCACGCCGCAAACCATCGCAGCTCTCTGGCGGCCAACAACAGCGAGTGGCCCTGGCCCGTGCACTGGCCTATGAACCGGAAATCCTCTTGATGGACGAGCCGCTCGGGGCGCTCGACCGCAGCCTAAGGCTCCAAATGGAAGAAGAAATCAAGCGTGTTCATCGCCAAATCGGCACCACCGTAGTCTACGTCACGCACGATCAGGAAGAAGCCTTAGTCCTCTCGGATCGGGTGGCGATCATGAACGAAGGCCAATTCGCCGGGCTCGACACACCAATGTCCCTGTTCCACCGCCCGCCCAACGGCTTTGTAGCGCGATTCTTTTCGGACTCCAATGTCCTTGAGGCACAGGCCGGAGACGGCATAGTCCATGCTTACGGCCAGTCCTTCCCACACGACTCGCCAATAGACGGAGACGTCGAACTCGCAATCCGGCCGCGGTCCTTTGTCATTGGCAACCATCCAGAATCCGGGCCTGGTCTGCGCTTTACCGGGGAGCTGGAGGAACAGCATTTGCTCGGTGAACATGTGCAGCTTCACATCAGCGTCCCCGAGATCGGACGCTTGGTTGCTCGGCGGAACATCGGCGACGACGGGCGGCTCGACGTGGGCGACAGTCTGAAGCTCTTCGTCCCGGCTTCTGCAGTCCACGTAATGAGCGTCTAAGCCCCGGTCCGTATTCAGAACCAAAGATAGGAAAGTGCGTAATGACTAAACGAGTAGCAATCGCGGGTGCTGGGATTGCCGGCCTAGCGGCCGCGGCGGCGCTAAAGTCCTTCGGTTTCGAAGTCGATGTCTACGAACAGTCGAAGGAACCGAGGGAAATCGGGGCCGGTATCTACCTGAAGGAGAATAGCTTCGCTGTCTTGGACAGCCTCGGCCTAACAGAAGGGCTATCGAAACGGGGCGTTCGCATCCAAGCGGCCCGTATCGTGGATGAGGACCAGCGGGTCGTTGTCAATCGAGATGTCAGCCAGGAACGATTAGTCGTGACGCTGCGCTCGGATCTTCACAACTCGCTCCGAGACCGAGCGCTTGAACTCGGAGTCAGGCTACATACCGATCGGAAGGTAGTTGGCGCTGCCTCCGAGGGCACCCTCTACTTCTCCGATGGAACGCAGGAGGACGCTGACCTGGTCATCGGAGCCGACGGCCTACATTCAAGAGTGCGTGACTCCCTCGACCTGGCGCGCTACAAGATAGGCCTCGGCGACGGCGCAACTCGAGTTCTCGTCCCGCGCTTCGACAATGAGGGACTCTTCAGCACAGAGCACTGGTCTGGACAATTGCGCGTGGGTATCGCCCCATGCTCGGATGAGTACACATACATGTTCATAATCGGTCCCGAACGCGAACGTCGTGCCACCCGCGTTCCGCTAGACACGGCTTACTGGAGCCGGCACTTCCCGCACCTAGCCGAATACTTCGAAGCCGTCACCCCGGAACTGTCCGTCCACCACCGCCACCATTTTGTTCACTGCGACACTTGGGTGAAGGGCAATGTAGCGATCATCGGCGACGCCGCACACGCGCAGCCCCCGAACCTCGGCCAAGGTGCGGGCGTGGCCATCGCCGCCGCATGGGAGCTGGCCGAGTGCATGGCTTCCGCTCCCGATACCCCCACGGCCCTCGAAGACTGGGAAACTTCTTCCCGGCCCCGAATCAACATGGTCCAACGACTTACCACCGCATACGACATCCTGAACTACAAGTGGCCGCGGTCGATGGCGCCGCTGCGCAGTAAACTCTTCTCTGCAGTGTCCAAGTCGCCTTCGCTGGGCAGCCGTTGGGAGTTCTATTGGCGTGGCGGGACCGTGGCGCCCCGGCAGCTTGGCAACACCGCCCCGGAGCAGTAGTGGGAGCAACGCCGATGAAGGAAAAGCAGCTTGCGTTGGTCAACGCGACCATCCTGACGATGGACGAGGAAGCGAGCGTCGTCGAGGCAATCGCCATCGACGGAGACCGCATCATCGCCCGAGGTAATCGTGACGACGTAATGTCAGCGTTGGCCACGGATGCACTTGTATATGATCTGGGCGGACGAACCGTCCTTCCTGGTCTTATCGATGTCCACACCCACGTCGAATTCATTGCGCTTTCACGCCACTTTTGGCATGACGTGCGGGGGCTGGACCGGTCAGCCATCCTGGCAGAAGTGCGTTCGCGGTGCGAGCAGTTGGAGAAGGGCCAGTGGCTGGTATTTCAAGGCACCTTCGGCCAGGACCTGCCGTCCAAGGACGAATTGGACGAGGCCGCACCGCACAACCCGGTGGCAGTCCGCTGGACGATGCACAAGTTTGTTTTGAACACTGCTGCACTGACAGCGAGTGGGATCACGGTTAGGACGGTTCCTCCTGTCGGCGTCCGTATCCAGAAGGACGAGACCGGGCGGCTGAACGGCGTTGTCGAAGAAGGCTGGGATCTCGTCGTCGCACCAGAGCCCGAACCTGGAGAGTTCGCGGAGGCGCTGGAAGAGTCCCTGCGATCGCTCTTCCTGAGTAACGGCGTGACCACTGTTCACGAAATCGGACGATCTACCGCTGGAATCGGTGCTCTGCGGAGCCTCGCAGCGCAGGGGTGCATCCCGCGGATCGGACTGTTGCTGACGGCTGCGCCGGGACACCAGCCGCTGATCTCCAGTTCAGACTTCGCCTTCCACGGACTCGGGCCGGGCTTCGGCGATGACCGGATGTGGCTGCAAGGAATTAAGATATTCATGGACGGCGGCAGGGACGGAGCCTACCGCTCCGGCGTCGTTGACCAAAACGCGGAGCAGTGGGGCTTGCTGACCCGTCTCTATCCCACACTTGTGGGGGAGTTGGTGCGTGCAAGTGAAGCAGGAATCCAGGTCTGCACGCACGCCATCGGTGATCTCGCCCAAGAGATCGCTGTTTCAGCAGTTGAGCGTGTACATGAGATGCATCCCCAACTCGAACACCGTCTTCGGATTGAACACTTCTTCAATGAAAGCAGGGATACTTCCCGACTTGAGCGGCTGGTTCGGGCCGGAGGCATCGCGGTCCCCAACCCTGGGTTTGTCTTTGCCGAACCGGATGACCCAGAGCGGCGACAACCTCCTGGGGCCAACAAGTACGCATTGAAGACCCTCCGCGACATTCAAGGGATTGTCCCGGGCAATTCCGACACGGCAGGTGCACAGCCATTTACCACCAACCCGTGGTTCACCATGAAGTGCATGCTCGAACTGAAGAACAAGAACGGGGTACCAATCAATGATGCCGAGCGGCTTGACGTGACCTCAGCGCTCCGCGGATTCACAACAGACGCAGCCTTCGCCACCCGTCAGGAATCCGACAAGGGAAGCCTCGAAATCGGCAAACTGGCCGACTTGATTGTGATCGACAAGAATCCGTTTGACGTCTCGCCAGAGGCGTTCGATACCATCACCACCCTAGCAACCATCATTGGCGGGCAGTTTGTCTATGGCAGCTTGGACGAGTATGAGGAGGCACAATGACCCGGTCAGCCACGGTGGCGGAAGCCGTCCTGCGCCGCCTTAAAGCATTCGGCGTCGACACGGTGTTCGGCATACCGGGAACCCACAATTTAGAGCTGTTTCGCGCCGCGGATCTGGTGGGGATGCAGGTGATAACGGCCCATCATGAGCAGGGACTGGGCTTCGCCGCGGACGCTTACGCGCGAGTAACGGGCAGGCCAGCGGTTTTGTTGACGACCACAGGGCCTGGGATCACAAATGCGACTACGGCCCTCGCAACCTCATTGGCTGCGTCAGTACCCGTCATGGCGATTGCACCCGGACCGCCGGAAACCATCCACCGCCTCAACGTGGGATGGCTCCACGAGCTGCCGAGTCAGATCGACCATCTTGCCACGCTGCTACCGTCCTGCCGTGCCGGAAGCGGAAAGGAAGCAGTTGATTTCATAGACCACACGATGACCAGGTGGGCGGTGGGGCGGCAAGGCCCGGTCTACCTAGAGCTTCCGCTTGATGTCCTCGAAAGCGATGCGGACGTTGACCCGGCCAAACTGCTACCAGACCTCCCCGTTGCCGAGCTGCCAGCAGTAGAAGCGGTAGCCGCCGCAGCCGGGGCGCTGTCCCGCTCGCGCCGTACGGTGGTAGTTGCCGGCCGGGGGACAGCTTCAGACCCAGCAGCGGTTCAATTGTTGGCAGAACGCCTCGGCGCCCCTGTCATCACCACTGCAAACGCCAAAGGCATCATTGACGAGCGCCACGAGCTTTCCCTCGGCGTCGCGCTCCGGCTCGCTGCGGGACGGGATATCCTATGCGAGGCAGAATGTGTGGTCGTAGCTGGCAGCGATCTTGGATCCTCTGAGACCTGGACATCTGAACCGCTGGGCCTCAAAACTGTGATCCGTATTGACATCGACGAACGTCAGCTTCAAAAGAACGCTTCGTCCGAGTACCCGCTGCTTGGCGATTCAGGCCCGTGTCTGCGTGCGCTCTCTGCCCGGATCAGCGAGGGCTTGGAGCAAGACGAGCGATGGTTGGCCTCCTTGCGGCCCCGCTTGAGGGAGCAGATTGTCGCCGAAGGCGGCCCATACGCCGCGTTCCATCAGATAATTTCTGAAACCTTCAGTGGAATCACAATCATCGCTGGCGACAGCTCGCAGGCCACCTACTTCGGCACGGCCTACTTTTGGCCAGCGGCAGGGGCAAATCGCTTCCTCTATCCGGCAGGATACGGAACGTTGGGCTACGCGCTTCCGGGAGCGATCGGTGCCAGCGTAGCAGAAGTCGCCGATCACGTCCTCGCCGTGACTGGCGAAGGCGGGCTGATGTTCAGTATCCAAGAGTTCGCTACAGCAGCGCGCATGAACCTGTGTATTCCGGTTGTGGTCTTCTCCAATGGCGGCTTCAACGAGATCCGGGAAGGAATGGTTGCGCGCGGTATCCCTCCAATGGCAGTCGAGTTCTCACCGCCGGATTTCGTGCAGTTGGCTCGTGGATTCGGCGGCGAAGGTGTGGAAGTCGACAGTCTAGAGGCGTTCAGAGAGGCTCTTCAGAAGGCCTCGATATTCGACGGCCCCACGCTGATTCATGTACCACTAGGGAAATTTTGAGCAGCCCTAGGCGTAGTTCCTTCTGAGGTTCTGAACAGCGTGGCGTGATGTAAGGGCGGGCACCTCCGGTATCGATATGGGTCACTACACTCATCTCGATGCCAGGAGGCCCTCGTGTCTTACTCATGCCAACGCCGACCTGATAAACAAGGCTCGGGATAACTCGCCCACCCTAGTCATCGAGCAGGGTTGGGCGCTGCGCCGGCCGCTGAACGTTTCCAGTTCTCGCCAGCCACCGCGAAGAAATGGGTGTGTCCGGTACCGACCCCGCGGGGAGGACGGCATAGCCGATGTGTCGTCCCGGCCGCGCCGGAGCCCGAACCGCACACCAATCCGACCCGAACGGCGGATCCCGGCGAAGCGATTCAACCGTCGTTGGGGACGCACCGCATCGCTGACACGGCCCACTGCATCTGGCCCGATCGACACTGAGAAAAGTCCTGGCCAGATACCGGATACCCCAACTCGCCTGCCTGGACCAGGGGACCGGCCTGCCAATGAAAACCATGCCTTGACCTGCACAAACAGCACATTCGCTGGCAGTCGGGAGTTTTTGCATCTTCTGCAAATCCTCTTGCTCGCCCATAACCGTGAGTATGTCCGGACAGGTGTCTCGAGGGAGCAGCCTCTAACGGGACATTCACGTGCCTTGGTGCAACATGGATTCCATTGCGCTCGGCCATTCAAAGCCATGCATAAGTCCTCGCTCATCCATGTCGCGGTGGCGGACCGGCTTACGCGACAGAGTTTGAAACATGCACGAGCGCCAGTGCTTCCGGATGCCGGATGCCGAGTCCGGTCCGGGCTCGGCTGCCGGTGGTATCGGACGGAGCACCGGGGAGCACCGACAGGATAGTGCCGGTGTTTTTGGTGGACGCAGCCGCCTCCTACGGCGCTGTCAGGCGCCTTTCGAAGCGCCGCCAAGTCTTTTGGGGAGGGGAAGGGCGCGTGCCTTCCTTAGGCGGTTCTCGGGTCTTCCGCTCGTACGTCATTCCGTATGGGACTTCGGGGCTCACGGCGACGGTATAGGCATGGTGGCCGTGTCGGGTGATCAGTACTCCGTGTATTCCGCCTGACATGGCGAAGGATCGGACTTCCTCATGGGCGGTGTCCAGCTGCTCTTGGAGAGCGCTCCAGCATGTTTCGGCAGCAGGTTCGAGGGTGATTACGTGCACTCCGTGGGCCATGGAACGTCTTTCCGTTTCTATGATCCCGAGGCGACCGTCCCGGTTTTAACGGGGCTGATGTGTCTGGTCCCAGACCGCTTGGATGTTGGTGAACTCGTGCACGCCCAGGTAGGAAAGTTCGCGCCCGAAACCGCTCTTCTTAACACCTCCAATAGGGATGCGCGGGTCTGAGACAGAGGGGCCGTTGATGAATACGCCGCCGGCATCGATCTGGCGGGCCATTTGCCTTGCCTTGGTGTTGTCTTTCGTCCAGATGGCTGCGCTGAGGCCGAATTCGGAGTTGTTTGCCTTAGCCAGTGCGTCCTCGGTGTCTTCGGCGAGGATGACTGTGGCAACGGGACCAAAGACCTCTTCCTGGAAGACTGCCATGGACTCTGTGACGCCGGCTAAGACGGTGGGTGCGTAGAAGGAGCCGGGGCGGGGAAGCCTGTGACCGCCGGTGAGGAGTTCGGCGCCTTCCTCGACGGCGCGTCTGACCTGGTTGTCGACCTCGAGCAGGGCTTCCTCTTTAGCCATCGGCCCGATGAAAGTGTCCGGATCCCTAGGGTCGCCGATTTTGAAGCTTTCGACGTGGCGGGTGAGTTTTGCGGTGAACTCGGCGTAGACGGCGCGTTCAACGATGATCCTCTTGGCAGAGATACAGACTTGACCGGCGTTCGTCATGCGGCCTGTGGCTGCAGCCTGGGCAGCGCTGTCCAGGTCGGCGTCTGCCAGAACGATGAACGGATCGGAGCCGCCGAGTTCGAGGATGACTTTCTTCAGCGCCCGGCCGGCCTCGGCGGCGACGCTCTGTCCGGCCAAGGTGCCCCCGGTTAGGGCGACTCCGGTGATGGCTGGATGGTGGATGATGCCGGGTATCTGGTCTCGGTCGCAGTTCAACACCGCGAAGGCGCCTTCCGGTAGGCCGGCCTCTTCCCAGAGTGCTTCGAGTTTCAGCGCGCAGCCGACGACGTTGGTGGCTGGTTTGAGGAGGTAACCGTTGCCGCCCAGCATGATCGGCACGGCACCCCGAAGTATCTGCCAGAGCGGGAAGTTCCACGGCATGATGGCCAGCACGGTTCCGGTCGGCAGGTACGAGATGTAGGCCTCGGGACCGATGGTCGTGGACTGGTCACCGAGCATGGCGGGTCCGTTTTCGGCGTACCAGTCGAGCATGTCGGCACATTTGTTCACCTCTGCCCGTGCCTGCGTCACCGGCTTTCCCATCTCGGCGGTGATAACTCCGGCAAGGTTGTCTGTGTCGCGGCGCAGGAACTGCGCAAGTCGACGGAAAACTGCAACTCGCTTTGTCGGAGTCGTGTTCCTCCATACTGTGAAACCCTGTACCGCCGACTTCACTACATCCGAAATACCCGGTGCGTCCAAGTACGGGTAAGTGGCGATGTTTTCCCCGGTGGCGGGGTTGGTCGACTTCGCAACCGCAATGTCGATGGTGCTCAATGTTTTCCTCTTTTTCGTGAGCAACGGAAGGCCTCCTGGCGCAGGAGCCACCGGTCGCTACTTCTTAGGGGGCTCGAGCCCCGCGGGGCCCGGTATCAGTGCGGGTGTTTCAATCCGTGCCTGCGGCCGCCTCAGCGACTGTATTGCCGCGGGTATAAACGTGCTCGCCTCCGAGGAAGACTTCTTCAACGCTGATGCTGGTCAGGTCTTCCGGGTCGGTGCTGAGCGGGTCCCGGTCAAGGGCGATGAGGTCGGCCAGTTTGCCCGGTTCCAACGAGCCTCGGGTGTTTTCCTCCCCGAGTGCTTGGGCACCGCCCAAGGTGTGCATGCGCAGAGCCTCATGGATGGAAAGGGCCTGCTCGGAAGTGAGGGTGTGGCCATGGAACGTCCGGCGCATAACCGCGCTGGCGATGCTGAGGAAGGGGTTGGTTTGTCCGATTTCCGAACCGACCCATACATCGGAACTGCCCGAAATCGGCCAGCCGTCGTTGAGCATTGTTCGGAAGGGGAACTGCAGGTCGCGGGCATAAGCGCCCACATAGGCGGGGACGAATTCTCCGAAGTTGTAGATGAACACCGGTTGCGGCACGGGCACGATCCTGGCGTCGGACCAGGCGCGGGAGAGCGTGGGGTAGTCGGGGACGAAGTTGCCGGCGTGTTCGATCCTGATGCGGGGCCCGTCCGGATGTTCATCAGCGATTCCGGCCAGCGCCTGACAGACCTCCATTTGGGCGCGGTCGCCGTTGGCGTGGATGGCCAACTGCAGTCCGGCGGCTTGGGTGCGGCGGGCGAGTTCGATGATCTGGTCCGTGGACAGGGCCAACTCCCCGCAGTTGTGGCCGTCCAGGGCGTAGGGCCGGGTCAGGGCCGCACGGGCTGCGGAGTAGCCGCCGTCGGAAAATGCTTTGACTCCCTGGATCTTCAGCACCGATGCGTCTGAACGAAAGTTTGTCCAGGTGTGGTGTGTGCAGGCTTCGTCTAGGGAGACCGTGCCCGGGGTCCACAAGTAGACATGGATCCGCGCGGCTATGCGACCTTCGGCCAAGGCATCGTCGTAGATTTCGAGGCCTTCGCGGGACTCGGAAATTTCTCCGATGGTGGTCACGCCATGGGCGGTGAACAGATCCCGGATGCCTGATTCGATTGCCTCGCGGGACTGTGCGGCTGAAAGGGCGGGGAAGGGCAGCAGTTTGTCCATTTCGGTGACGATGCCGTTGGGTCGGCCGTCAGCATAGCGCAGGACGGAGGGCTTTCCGGTGATGCTGTATTCGACGGCTTCATAGGAATCGTCGATGCCGCTCAGTTCCAGGGCTCGGCTGTTGAGAATGCTCAGGTGACCTCCGGCACGGACGGCAATTGCGATGTCAGTGCTGACGCTGTCGAGTTCGTCCCGGGTGGGAAAACGGCGCTCGGCCAGTTTCTGGTCGAAGAACAGGTTTGCCTGGGCCACCAGCCAGCCCTCGCGTGCCTGGGGGAGGCTGTCCCGCAGGGTCTGCAGCACCGCGTCGATATCCGGGCAGCCGGGTGCGCGGACATCGACCATCTGGTAGCTGGCCTTGGCTGCCACCTCCGCGTGGGCATGTGGGTCGACGAAGCCGGGCATGAGGGTGCGCTCGGGCATGTCCAGGACAGTAGTGCGGTCCCCGATCCAGGTACCGGCTTCGGCGGCCGGGATGACCGCTTGGATAAGGCCGTCGCGGATGCATACTGCGGCCGGGCCGTCGGGTTCGCCGGTGCCGAGGGTGATGACACGGCCGGCCCGGATGACCGTGTCTGCCGGTCCGGTTGGCCCTGTTCCGCGGTTCACTGCTGTCCTGCCCGCGGGACGCTAAGCACGGTGGCTCCGGCGTGCGCGAAGTTGGCCAGGTCGGCAACCGATGCTTGTCCTGCCTCCGAGGCCATCGAAGCGTCGGCCTCCTCCTTTGACGCGTAGGTCAGGCGGGCGATGACGTAGTATCCGTTGGCTTCCTTTTCCGCCACCTTGCCCCAAGTGAAATCCTGCAGCAGGGGCAGTTGCCGGACCAGCGGAATGTGCGTGGTGGTGTAGTGCCGGTCAAAAATGTCCAGGTCCTCGGGCCGGTTGTAGAGGACAAACAGGTCATACATAGGGATGCGCTCCTTGGGAGAGATTAGTTCCGGATGTGGGCCGCATAGCCGCCCTTGCCCAGCGGGCGCAAGATGAAGCGTGCGCCCAGCCAGTAGATAAGTCCGGAGATGACGACGGCAGGTATGGTCGCGGTGGTGAACTGGAACGGTGCCCTGGATATGTAGGTGACGGGGTCCAGCAGGTAAAGATAGGTCGCGACTCCTGCGGCAAACGCGATGAAGGCTGCCGGGTTGACCCCGCCCCAGTAGTAGTAGCGTGAAGTCGCCGTTGTATCGAACAGCGACTTGACGTCGTAGTGCTGGCGGCGCAGGAAGAAATAGTCCGCGATCTGGATGCCGCAGATCGGTGCGAAGCCGATCCCCAGAAAGGCAAGGAACGTGCCGAAGCTGTTGAAGACGCTGTCGGCGAAGAACCCGGCCAGGATCAGGGCGGGGAGGGCACTGACCCAGGTGGAAAAAACCCATGAGCTGTTGCGGATGACCGGCAGTTGCCGGACGGCGACGGTCGCTGCGTAGACGCCGACAACAGCGGTGCCGATGTTGGCAAGCACGATGAAGGCCAGCGCGAGGATGCCGAAGACCGGGCCGCCGATTTCGACCAGGAATTGGGTGGGGTCGCCTCCGGAGTCAGGGAGCAGCAGTCCGCCGTACAGTCCGGTGAGCGAGCCGACCCCGACGGCCAGGCCGAGGCCGAACACGACCGGCCAGAGAGACTTCCGTGCGCTGGGGGAGTTTCGGACCATCGCCCCCGTGTAGGCCCACCAGGACAGGTTGGAAGCGATCAGCACTTCCATTGCGCTGGCCCAGTTGACTTTGGGGTCTTCGGCGGGGGCGACCGCGGGTGCGGCCAGCAGGGTGTCCAGACCGGCGCTGTTGATCAGAAGGCCCATGATGACGAAGGCGAGGATAAGCACGGCGATGGCGATGAACTGGCTGAAGTTTCGAACAGCTGCTGATCCCTTGCGCAGCAGGAGCAGTACCACCAGAACGGCGATGGCGCCGGAGGCTCCGACCGACCAGCCCGGCAGATGCAGACCGAAAGCGCCGCCGATGGACACCATCGCCCGTCCGAGCAGCACGAAGAGGTATACGTTCCAACCAAGGGTGGCCAGGTAGATCAGTACGACGGCCAGCAGGGAGCCTCGGGTGCCCAGTTGCGGCACCGACCCGGAAACGGCGTCGATGCCGTACTTGGCGCTGATTGGCAGGCAAGCCAGGACGATGAACAGGATGCCGATCAGGGATCCTGCCAGTACCGCAAGGGTGCCCTGGCCGGCGGGCAGATAATAGGCGGCAAAGCCGCCGATGATGAAACACCAGGTGGCGATGGCCGTGGACACTGAGGTCGAGAAGACGGCGAAAGGCCCCCAGGTACGCTGGGACTTCAACTGGGGCCAACCGTTTTCGACGGCTTGGGAATCAACGGCGGACGGCACGCTGGTGGTGTTCTTCAGGCTCATAGCAGGCCTCCGATGAGGATCAGGACAACGGGCATGGCGACGGTAGCCAGCAGCAGCAGGACGTAGTCCCGGACCAGCAGCGGATCCCCTTGGTTTTCGGGCTGTTCGATGGCCTCGATGAGTTCGGCCAGCTCAAGGCTGCCTGCATCTGCCGGGCTTGGGGTGGCCGTCACCGGAGGACTTCCTGGCGGGCGCGGTCGACCTGCGGGATGACCTGGGAGCCAATGAGTTCCAGAGACTTCATGATGTTCTCGTGTCCCATGCCGTCGATACGCAGCAGGACCTCGTCCACGCCCATGGCCTCGAGGCGCTCGATACGCTCGATGAAGTCCTGCGGGGTGCCGATCATGACCGAGGGCGTGTAGTCGCATAGCCAGTCCAGGTCGTCGCCGTGCTCGATCAGTTGATCCAGCGTGTCCAGGTATTCGTAGGCGGGGTTCTTCGACAGTGGGATGTAGAGGTCCAGGATGAACTTGAAGTACCGCAATGCGATGTCGCGGGCAATGGCGCGGGCTTCTTCGCGGGTTTCGGCACAGTATGCGGTGGCCACATAGAGTCCGCGGTAGTCGTTCGGCGCCTTGACCGATGAGTGGTCGGCCGTGTCAAAGGCGGTGCGGTAAGCGTCAAGGCATTCCTGGAGGTAGTCGAATCCGAAGTAGTTCTCGAACGAGATGGCCCCGATACCCCTCCGGCCGGCGTTGGTGTGGGTTTGGACGCTGGAAGCTGCGACGGACATGGGCGGGTGCGGGCCCGTGATGGGCTTGGGCACCACTTCAACCGGTGGGATCTGCCAAACGGGACCGTTGTGTTCGAGTTTGTCGTCGGTCATGGCCTTGATGAGCACGTCCATGGAGTCTTCCCATTGCGCGCGGGTGTCCTTGGGGTCAACGCCGAAAGCGCCGAGAGTGGTCAGGTTGTTCGAACGCGCGGTACAGATCTCCGCCCGCCCGCCCGAGACGATGTCCAGGGTTGCCAGCCGTTCGGCTACGAGGATGGGATGGTTCCATTTGAGCATTACCGAAGCCATGGTCCGCAGCTTGATGTTGTTGGTCCGCATGGCGATGGCGGAGTAGAGCACTTCCGGTGCCGCTACCGAAAAGTTTGGCGGGCTGAAGTGCTGTTCGGATGTGCCCCAGGTCGAAAAGCCGAGTCGGTCGGCCAAAGATACCTCCTCGATCAGCTGGTGATACCGCTCGGAGACGGTTGTGCCTGCCAGGTCGCCTTCCTGCAAAAGACCGATACGCATAGTTCCTCCTATTTAGGAAATGGGTGGGTGGGACAAAACGGGGACAAAACGGGTGGGAAGCTGTGAAGACGCCGCGGCGGCCGGCGGCTTCAGTGACGGTGCTGTCTTGTAGTGTGACTCTTATGCAACTGCTCGCCGATCCTGTCAGCTCTGAGGGAACAGTGGACTCCGGCCGTGCTGCTTCCGGGCATTCTGAAGCGCCGCGGATCCTGCGCTCCGATCAGGAAGCCGGCGAACTGTCCCGCTTGGACCTGGACCTGATTGAGCAGCTTCAGCTCGACGGCCGGGTGCCTTATGCTGCGTTGGCCCGCCAAGTTGGGGTCACGGAGAAGACGGTCCGCCGACGGGTGTCGCATCTGCTGGAGGAAAACTACATCCAGATCTCGGCCGTGACGGACCCGGCACTGCTTGGTTTTAGGGCGATGGCCATTGTGCTGCTGAGCGTCGATGGTACCCGCAGCCCCGCGGAACTGGCCGGTCAACTCGCGCTCCTGCCGGAGGTTGACTACGTCACGGTGACGACCGGGCCCTTCGCGGTGCAGGCCGAAGTCATTTGCGTGGACGGCAAGGAACTGCATGATGTCGTCTCTGACAAAATCCGCAGGCTGTCGGGAGTACGCGAAGTCGAGGTCCTTCCCTATCTGCGCCTGCATTACCAAGAAGCCAGGTTTTCCGGAGTCCGGGTCGACGACGGCCGCACCGGAGTCCGGCCCCGCGCTCTGGACGACACGGACCGGGTGATCATCGCCCGCTTGGCGGGGAACGGACGCGCGTCCTTCCGTCAGCTGTCGGCCGAACTGGACGTGTCCGAGACTATGGTCCGCCAGCGTTACGCGCGGCTCGTGGATTCCGGTGCCGTGCGTGTGATGTGCATTGTCAATCCATTGCGGCTCGGCTTCCGGTCCACCTGTTGGGTTGGTCTGAAGCTGGATCAAGGCGCTAAAGCCGTGGAAGTAGCCGAATCGCTCACGCAACTGCCCGTGGTCTCGTACGTGGCGATCACTGCGGGCCGGTTCGACGTTCTCGCCGAAGTGGTTACCTCGGACGGGGAAGCACTGCTCAAGGTGTTGGACGACCAGATCCGGTCTCTGGACGGTGTGCGAAGCTTGGACACGTGGCTGTATCTGGACCTGCATTACAAGGCGCTTCAGCCGCGCCAAGGGCCGGGGCCAGCTCATGCCAGGGACATCCAGACAGTCTGAGTTTCCAGATACTTTTCCAGCCCCTCCGGGCCACAGTCCTTGCCGAACCCTGAGCTCTTGAATCCACCGAATGGCGCCGCGGCGTTGTAATCGGCGTAAGTGTTGACCCAGACCGTTCCTGCCTGCAGCCGCTGCGCCACAGTGTGAGCCTTGCGGACATCATTGGTCCAGACTCCGGCGGTCAGCCCGTACTTACCGGAGTTGGCACGCGGCATCAGCTCCTCGACGGAGTCGAAAGGCTGGATCACCAGAACCGGACCGAAGATCTCCTCTGCCACTACTGCGTCGCTGTCGGCGGGGCCGACAACGGCAGTGGGCTCCAGAAAATAGCCGCCGTCCTTGGGCCGGGAACCGCCGAAGGCGACCTTAGCTCCCGTGCCGGATACCGTATTCAAGTAGCCTTCGACCTTCTCCCGATGCACGGCCGAGGACAGCGGGCCCATAGTAGTGGTCCTGTCCAGTCCGTGGCCGAGAACCAGTGCATCAGCGTGTTCCTTCACCGCGGCGAGCACATCATCCACAGCGCTCCGCTCGACCATGAGACGGGATCCACTGAAGCAAACCTGCCCGGAATAGAAGTACGCCGTGGTGGCCGCATACGTCGCCGCCTTGGCGATGTCGGCGTCCGCGAAGATGATGTGCGGGTTCTTTCCACCGAGTTCCAGTGAGATGTGCTTTAAGGACCGGCCGGCCTCAGCGCCCAAGTGGCGGCCCGTTGCCTCCGAACCGGTGAATGAGATCTTGGAAACCTGAGGGTGGGAGACCAGCGCCTGCCCGGTCGCCGCACCCGTGCCAGTGACGACATTGACGGTTCCCGCCGGCAGCCCGGCCTCGACGGCGAGTTGGGCCAGGCGCAGCGAAGACAGGGAAGTGAGTTCGGAAGGTTTGAGCACGACGGTATTGCCGGCGGCCAAGGCCGGGGCGAGCTTGATTGCAGCCTGACAAAGGGGAAAATTCCAAGGGGTAATTGCCGCTACCACACCCAGCGGGATTTTACGTGTATAGACATGTGAATTTGGGGTGGAGACGGGCACTGTAGCGCCTTGTATTTTGGTAGGCCAGCCGGCGTAGTAGCGGAACTGTTCCACCGCTAGCGGGACATCCACGCTCTCTACATAGGTAACTGGTTTGCCCCCTTCAAGCGCGTCGTACTGGGCTAGTTCGAGGGCGTTTTCTTCGATCAGGTCTGCTAAACGGTGCAGCAGTTCTTCGCGGCGCGCCGGCAGCATGCTGCCCCATTCTCCTTCGAAGGCTGTTGCAGCCGATTCAACAGCCCGGTCAACAGTTTTCGCATCAGTCTCGGCGATCTTGGTGATAACCCGGCCCGTGGCCGGGTCCACGGTATCGATCGTTGATCCATCGGTGGAAATTTCCGTTCCGCCGATGAAAGCACCGTGTTCGGCGGAGGCGAACGAAGCCGCCTGGGGCAGCATCAGGGATTCAGCTACTGCAGTCATGGGTGTGTACTCCTATCGAAAAGAATCTCCGGGATTTGAGGCGAGGCAAACAGAGGGCGCAGACGGCAGGAACGCCTCAGGGAAGGTATCGGCACCGGCAGGGCCGCTTGGGGTTTTCAGACAGCGGGTGAAGCGAGCATCTGGCGACGGTGGTACACGATCGGACGTCGGTCCTCTGCGTGCTCTATGCCGCAGATGCGGCCGACGACAATGGTGTGGTCCCCGCCCGGCAAAAGGTCCGAGACCACGCAGTCCAAAACTATGGCGGCACCGGCAAGCAGGGGCTGCCCTGATTCGCTGAACGTCCAATCGGTGTCATCGAACTTTTGCGGTCCCTTCTTTGCGAAAGCCAAAGCCGTCTCCTGTTGCCCCTCAGCGGTGATGTGGATCAGGAAGCTTCGACCCAGGCTGAGGGCTGAAAGGGTGTCCGATGCTGCGTCCAGACAGACAAGGACCAGCGGCGGCGTCATGGAAAGCGAACTCACTGCGGACACCGTGGCCCCGTGGGGAGTCCCGTCCCAAGCGACAGTGGTCACGATCGACACGGCCGCGGGCAAGTCCGCCATAGCTGCGCGGAACGCGTCCTGATCCACCAGATTCTCGTGAGGTACGTCACTGTTGATAGTCATGAGAGGTACAGTATCCTCACTCTTGGGGGGGGTTCAAGACCGGAATTCAAATATTTCAGAATCTTTGAGACCGTAATTCGCACAGTGAGGATGGATGACTGCCCGTCGAAGGGTCTACCGGTCAGGATTCAGTGTGGCTTCGTTTTTCCGAATCGACGTCATCGAGACGGATGCCGGCGAGCAGCGTGCTGTCCGGTTCGTCGCTGAGCATCCCGCCGTGCAGTTGATAATCATCCACCGGGCCTTGCGAGACTTCTCTGCCCCGGGGTCCGGATTCAGTACGGGGGGTGTCCCTATTCTGTTCGTCAAGGGGTCAGGCTGCCTTGAGCTGGGGTGTTTCGTGGAGGGTCATGTCGCGGAGCTGAGAAGAGGACATCGCAGCGGCGTCTGGCTAGAGCGATCAGGGCTTGGTTGTGGTGTTTCCCCTCGGCGCCTTTCCGGTCGTAGTAGGCGCGTGAAGCCGGGTCCTTTAGCGCCGCGGCAGCGGAGAGGAACAAGTCGCGTTTGAGGACTTTGTTTCCCTTCTTCGACGGCTGGTTGCCGCGGATCGAGGTGCCCGATCTCCAGGTCACCGGCGCGAGTCCAGAGTAGGAGGCCAAATGTTCTGCCGAGGCGAATTCCTTGCCGACGATATCGGTGATGATCCGTGCTTCCGTCCTGACGCCGACCGCCGGCATGGATGTCAGGACGAGGTGAAGAGGGTGGGCCTTCACGAATTCTTCCACCCGGGCTAACATCTGGGTGCGCGAAGTACGCAGCTGCACCAGTTGAACCATCAACTGTTGGCTGGATGGTTCACACGGCACCCTGGGCCAGGACTTGAGGAAGCCTCCGCGCGAATCCGACGACTCAAGCGTAGAGGCTCCCGACTCTCCACGTTGGTGAGCCGGTCATGCCACCGGCTCTCGTTCGCTGCTTCCCTCAGCCGTCCTCGCTCGTTCGGCGGGATCGTTCACCCGGATCGCGCGTCCGCTGGCGCGGCCGGCTGTTGGGACCAGCGCCTTCTTCGCGGGCCCGCGCCGATAACCGTGAATATGTCACCGGAAGCAGAGCTAGGACAAGTTCCCAGTCGGCGCAGAGGCAAGCCCAGTACTAGGGATATTCACAAGGGTGGCGGGTTGGCCTAGACTGAGGCGCACCTGACGAGTTCCACCATTTAGACATCGAATCAAGTCGCCTTCTGGGCGATGGTCAAGGGTGTTCAGCGCTGAGGTGGAAACTGACGAAAGAGCTGACACCTGCCATGAAGTTATCGTCCTTCAACTCCCTTCCGGCTAACGAGGCGGCCGCAGTGCTGCGCCCGTGCGTGGACAATTCCCGATGGGTGGCGGAGCTGGTTGATGCCCGCCCATTCGGCGATAAGGAGCAGCTGCTGGCCGCGGCCGAAGCGGCGGCGGAGCCTTGGAGCGAAGCCGAGATCGACGCGGCGCTGGCCCGGCATCCGCGCATCGGCGAACGGGCTGAGGGGAACAGCGCCGAAGCCGGCCTGTCCCGCGGTGAACAGGCCGGGGTGTCACGTGATGCCGTCGCTCAGGCGGAATTGCGCCGGCTGAACCTCGCCTATGAAGAAAAGTTCGGGCGCGTCTTCCTGATCCGCGCGGCAGGGCGCAGCACCGAAGACATCCTCAAGCAGCTCACCAGCCGGCTGGACAATACGCCGGAGGAGGAGATCGCCGTCGTGGGACAACAACTGCGCGAGATCGCCCTGCTGCGGCTGGACGGAGCGATCGAGCCGTGAACACCAGCCACATCACCACCCACATTCTGGACACCGGCACCGGGAAGCCAGCGTCCGGCGTCAAAGCCGTGCTGAAGGCTCAGACGGCGTCCGGCTGGCAGGAAGTCGCCGCCGGCCGTACCGACAGTGACGGCCGGATCAGGAACCTCGGCCCGGAGGCAGCCGGCCCCGGCGTCTATCGGATCAGGTTCGAGACAGGCCCCTACTTCGCGGCGGCAGGAGTGGAGACGTTTTTTCCGTCCGTCGACGTGACCTTCGAGGTCAAGGATCCGGCCCAGCACTACCACGTACCGCTTCTGATCAGTCCATTTGCTTACTCAACCTACCGAGGGAGCTAGCCAGGATGAGCACAGCCGCCAACGCCAGAGCGTCCACCCGCGTGGTCCTGGGGCCGAACCAGTACGGCAAGGCGGAAGTCCGGCTGGTCAAAGTCACCCGGGACATCGACCGGCACCACATCCAGGACCTCAACATCACGTCCCAGCTGCACGGCGACTTCGAGCAGACCCACGTCGCCGGCGACAACTCGCACGTGGTCGCCACGGACACCCAAAAGAACACCGTCTACGCCCTGGCTCGGAGCGGGGTAGGAGCCCCCGAGGAATTCCTGCTCCGGCTGGGCCGCTATTTCACCGGCCGGTTCGACTGGGTCACCGGAGGACGTTGGGAAGCAGAGCAGTACTTGTGGGACCGGATTAACAACCATGACCACGCCTTCGTCCGCAATAAGAGCGAGGTGCGCACCGCCGTCGTCGGCCTCTCCCAGACCGGGACCACGGTGCTTGCCGGTCTCCAGGGCCTGACGGTGCTCAAGTCCACCGGCAGCGAGTTCCGCGGTTTCCCGCGGGACAGATACACCACGCTGCAGGAAACCACCGACCGGATCCTGGCCACCGACGTCACCGCGCGCTGGCGATACCGGACCACGGAGGCGGACTTCGACGCGGTCTACGCCAGTGTCCGGTCGCTGCTGCTGAAGGGCTTCGCCGAGACTCATTCGCTGGCCCTGCAGCAGACCATGTTCCAGATGGGGCGGCTGGTGTTGGAGGCGCATCCGGAGATCGAGGAGATCAGGATGTCGCTGCCCAACAAGCACAACTTCGCGGTGGATCTGCAGCCGTTCGGCATGGAGAACCCGAACGAGGTGTTCTTCGCCGCGGACCGGCCCTACGGGCTGATCGAAGCAGCGATCCAGCGCGAAGGGAGCCCGGCTAACCACGAGATATGGGCCAACCTGCCCGGATTCTGCTAGCCGACGGCGGCCGGCAGCCCAGGACCGATCCCTCAGGGAGGAGCACGATGACCATCGAGATAACGGACCAGCCGCCCGTGGCCGGCGCCGAGAAGATCCTCACGCCGGAGGCCTTGGACTTCATCGAGGAGCTGCACCGCAGGTTCGCCAGCACCCGGAACAAGCTGCTGGCCGACCGCGCCGAGCACCGCCGCGCCGCATCCCAGACGGGCAAGCTGGATTTCCTGCCGGAGACCGAACACATCCGCACCGGCGACTGGAGCGTGGCGCCGGCACCGGCGGCCTTGCAGGACCGCAGGGTGGAGATGACCGGGCCGGCGACGCCGGCCAAGATGGCGATCAACGCGCTGAACTCGGGGGCCAAGGTCTGGCTGGCGGATCTGGAAGATGCCTGCGCGCCGACCTGGCCCAACGTGATTGATGCCCAGCTCAACCTTTACGGCGACGCCCGGGGCGAGCTGTCGCACACCTCCGCCGAGGGCAAGGAGTACAGGCTGCGCACCGACGCGCCGCAGGCCACCGTGGTGGTCCGACCGCGCGGCTGGCACCTGCCGGAAAAGCACCTCATGCTCGACGGCGGCCCCGCCATCGGCGCGCTGGTGGACTTCGGTCTGCACTTCTTCCACAACGCGGCCCACCTGGCTTCCACCGGCCAGGGCCCGTTCTACTACCTGCCCAAGATGGAGAGCCATCTGGAGGCGCGGCTCTGGAACGAGGTGTTCAACGTGGCGCAGGACGCCCTGGGCATCCCGCGCGGGACGGTGCGGGCCACGGTGCTGATCGAGACCATCCCTGCGGCGTTCCAAATGGAGGAAATCCTCTTTGAGCTGCGCGAGCATGCCTCTGGCCTGAACGCCGGCCGCTGGGACTACCTGTTCAGCATCATCAAGTACTTCCGCGACGCGGGCGCGGACTTTGTGCTGCCGGACCGCGCGAGTGTGTCGATGACGGCGCCGTTCATGCGCGCCTACACCGAGCTGCTGGTCAAGACCTGCCACCGGCGGGGCGCCTTCGCGATGGGCGGGATGGCCGCGTTCATCCCCAACCGGCGCGAACCGGAGATCACGGCCCGGGCGGTGGAGAAGGTCCGCGCGGACAAGACCCGCGAGGCCCGCGACGGCTTCGACGGCTCCTGGGTGGCCCATCCGGACCTGGTGCCGATTTGCCAGGAAGTGTTCGACGACGTGCTGGGGGACAGGCCGAACCAGCTGGACCGGCTGCGCGACGACGTGCAGGTCACCCCGAAGCAGCTGCTGGACATTCCGTCGGCCGGCGGCGAGGTCACCGAGGCCGGCCTGCGGCTGAACCTGTACGTGGCGGTGGCCTACACCGCCGTTTGGCTTTCCGGCAACGGCGCGGTGGCCATCCACAACCTGATGGAGGACGCCGCCACCGCCGAGATCTCGCGCTCGCAGATCTGGCAGCAGCTGCACAACAAGGTGCTGCTGGCCGATACCGGAAACACGGTCACCGCCGAACTGGTGGACCAGATCCTGGCCGAGGAAACCGAACGCCTGCGCGGGGAAGTGGATCCGGTGGAGTTTGAACGCCACTACCTGCCGGCCAGTAGGCTGATCGGCGAACTGGCCACCGGTGCGCAGTTCGTGGACTTCCTGACCCTGCCGGCCTATGAGCTGGTGACCTGATGGCCCGCCGCCTGGCCTTGGAAGCCGATGCCCTGGCCTGGATCGACGCTGAGCTCGCTGCGACCGATAACCTTCTCGCGACGCATTATCCGGGCGAAGCCGTGGGCCGCCAGCCCGTTCACACCGTGTATATTCCGGCTGGCGCATACGTCCCGGAGCTGCCGGCCCGCTGGAGTGCCGAGGCGCTCGCGGTGGCGAAGGCCCACGGTGGGCTGGAGCAGCTGGCGGTCTTTCTGGACCTGGCCGACCCGGCACAGCTGGCCGAGCTCGTCCGGCGCAAGCTGGAGACGGAACCGATCGAAGACCTGCGGGTGGATTTCGAGGACGGCTACCGCAAGCACGACGACGACGAAGAAGACGCCGCGGCGGAACGCGCCGGCGAACTGGTGGCTGAGACGGTTGCAGCGGGGACGGCGCCCCCGTTCATAGGCGTCCGGTTCAAGAGTCTGGAGGCGGCTTCCCGCGCCCGCGGACTGCGCACGCTGGATCTGTTCCTCGGGTCGTTGACCGAACACGCCGGCGGACGAGGCCTACCCGACGGACTGGTGCTCACGCTGCCCAAGGTCAGCACCGTGGACCAGGTCCGGGCCATGGTTTACGTGTGCGAGAAGCTGGAGCGGGCGCACGGCCTCGCATCCGGGCGGCTGCGCTTCGAAGTCCAGGTGGAGATGCCGCAGCTAATCCTCGCCGCCAACGGAACCGCGCCGGTGGCCCGGCTGATCCACGAGGGTTCTGGGCGGGTGGCCGGCCTGCACTACGGAACCTACGACTACAGCGCCTCACTGGGCATCGCTGCCGGCTACCAGTCGATGGAGCACCCGGCGGCCGACCATGCCAAGAACGTAATGCAGGTTGCCGCGGCGGGCACCGGCGTGCGCCTGTCCGACGGCTCGGCGAACATCCTGCCGGTTGGCGACCCCGGAAACGTCAGGGCGGCCTGGGCGCTCCACGCCAGGCTGGTCCGCCGGCACCTGGAACGCGGCATCTACCAAGGCTGGGACCTGCACCCGGCGCAGCTGCCCACCCGATTCCTGGCCACCTATGCCTTCTACCGGGACGGATTGGAGGCCGCTGCCACCCGGCTGAGGAACTATGTGCACGGGACGGCGGGCACCGTCCTTGATGAACCCGCCACCGCTCGCGCCCTCGCCCGTTTCATCGACCGCGCGTTGACCTGTGGCGCGGTGGAGGAAGCCGAGTTCATCCAACTGGCGGGCGTTCCGGTGGTGCAGCTCCGCTCGCTGGCCTATCCGCCCAGATCCGCCGGGGCGGAGGGAACACCATGAACACCCCGCACTACTACGCGAATCCGGCCGGGCTGCCGCCGCAAACCGACCTGCTCACCGACCGGGCCATCGTGACCGAGGCCTACACGGTGATTCCGCGCGGCGTGCTCCGCGACATTGTCACCAGCGTGCTGCCCGGCTGGGCCGGCACACGCTGCTGGGTGCTCAACCGGCCGGTTCCGGGAGGCGCCAGCACGTTCGCGCAGTACCTGATGGAGGTGGACCCCGGCGGAGGAGCGGAGCGGCCGGAAGAGCAGCCGACCGTGCAAGGTTTCATCTTCACGGTCCGCGGCGAACTGTCCGTGACCATCGACGGCGACCAGCGCCAGCTGCTCCCGGGCGGATTTGCCTATGCGCCGGCGGGCGCCCGTTGGACGGTCAGGAACGACGGCGATGCGCCCGCGCAATTCCACTGGATCCGCAAGGCCTACCAGCCGCTGGAGGACCACAGCGCCAAGCCGGTGTTCGGCAACGAGCAGGACATCGAGCCCGTGCCGATGCCGGATACGCAGAACCGGTGGCGCACTACCCGGATGCTGCCCGTCGACGACCTGGCCTACGACATGCACGTCAACGTGGTCACGTTCGAGCCGGGCGCGTCGATCCCGTTCGCGGAAACGCACGTGATGGAACACGGCCTGTACGTGCTCGAAGGCAAGGGCGTGTACCGGCTGAACAGCGACTGGGTGGAGGTGCAGGAGGGCGACTACCTGTCGCTGCGGGCCTTCTGCCCGCAGGCTTGCTACGCAGGCGGACCGTCCAATTTCCGCTACCTGCTGTACAAGGACGTCAACCGGCAGATCATGCTCTAGGCCGGAGTGCGGACGGAATTCGAGACAGGAGCAGGCCAGTTGACCGACAAGCTGACCGACGCCGAGGAAGCCTACGACCTGGTGGTGCGGGGCGACCGGGTGATGACGCCGGACGGGACCGGGCCGCGGGAAATCGGCGTCCGCGACGGCACGGTGGCGGCCGTTGCGCCCTTAGGTGCCGGGCTGCGGGGCGCCAAAATCCTTGAACTGGAAGCCGACGAGGTGCTGATCCCGGGCCTGGTGGACACACACGTCCACGTCAACGAGCCGGGGCGTACAGAGTGGGAGGGGTTCGCGTCCGCCACCCGGGCCGCGGCGGCCGGGGGAGTGACCACGATCGTGGACATGCCGCTGAACAGCATTCCGCCCACCGTGAGCGTGCCGGCCTTGGAGGAGAAGCGGGCGGTCGCCCTGAACCAGGCCTTTGTGGATGTGGGCTTCTGGGGCGGTGCGGTGCCGGGCAACACCAAGAACCTGCGGCCGCTGCACGAGGCGGGGGTCTTCGGCTTCAAGTGCTTTCTGGTGCACTCCGGCGTGGATGAGTTCCCGCCGTTGAGCCCGGCGGAGCTGGAAAAGGATCTGGCCGAATTGGCAGCCTTCGGCGCGCTGATGCTGGTGCACGCCGAGGACGCCGGGACCATCGACCGGGCCCCGCATCCTGCCGGCAAGACATATGCATCCTTCCTGGCCTCGCGACCGGACAACGCGGAAACCGCGGCGATTGCGGACGTGATCGAACCGGCCCGCAGCACCGGCGCCCGCGTGCACATCCTGCACCTGTCCTCCGCGGACGCGCTGACGGAGATCGCCGAGGCCAAGGCTACAGGTGTCCGGCTGACCGCGGAGACCTGCCCGCACTACCTGACGCTGGCCGCCGAGGACATTCCGGACGGAGCCACCGCCTTCAAATGCTGTCCGCCCGTCCGCGGGGAAGCCAACCGTGAGCTGCTCTGGGACGGCCTGGCCAACGGGACCATCGACTGCATCGTCTCCGACCACTCGCCCAGCACACAGGACCTGAAGGATCTGGCGCACGGCGACTTCGGCACCGCTTGGGGCGGGATCGCTTCGCTGCAGCTGGGCCTGCCGCTGGTCTGGACGGAAGCGCGCCGGCGCGGGATTGCCCTGGAACGGGTGGTGGACTGGATGTCCGCCCGCCCGGCCGCCATCGCGGGCTTGCAGCGCAAGGGCCGTATTGAAGTAGGTGCGGAGGCCGATTTCGCCGTCTTTGCCGACGGGGAGGACTTTGTGGTGGACGCGGCCGCGCTGAAGCACAAGAATCCGGTCTGCCCGTACGACGGCGCAGCCCTCGCCGGGGTCGTCCGGCGCACCTACCTGCGCGGCGTCCCGGTCAACGATGATGTGCCGGGTGGGCGACTGCTGCGGCGCAGCCCAGACTGAGTACCCTGGGACGTCCCGAAGCGACGTGCCCCGCGGGCAGCTGCTGTGGCGCAGCCCGGACTGAGGAGCTCCGCCGCCGAGGACCGGCAGCGCTAGCGGTCGCCACCCAACGCCGGCCACCCAACACCGACAGCCACTCACGGGCCCGCCATCCGCCGCCCGATTCCGGCCAGCGCTGGCTTCCGGCATAGCATCGGATCCGTGAGTAGTGCGGAGCAACCTTGGGCGGGCCACCCGAAAGGCAGCCGAGGTTACCGCAACATGCTGCTGGCCCTGCTGTTCGCCGGCTTCGCCACCTTCGCCCAGCTGTACTCCGTGCAGGCAGTACTGCCCGGCATCGCCCGCAGCTTCACCGTCGGCCCGGCCGATGCAGCGCTCAGCGTCTCCGCCGCCACCATCGGCCTAGCGCTCGCGGTGATTCCCTGGTCGGCGGTAGCGGACCGTGCCGGCCGAAAGCGCACCATGGCATGGGCGATCAGCGCCGCCGTCGCCCTTGGCCTGCTGCTGCCGTTGGCGCCGAACTTCCCCGCCTTGCTGGCGCTGCGCTTCCTGGAGGGTGCAGCGCTCGGTGGGATCCCCGCCGTCGCACTGGTCTATCTGAATGAGGAAGTGCAGCGGCTGCACGCGGCGGTAGCCGCCGGCACCTATGTGGCCGGCACTACCGTGGGCGGCCTGGCCGGGCGCCTCATCGCCGGACCGGTGGGGGAGTGGGCCGGCTGGCGCACAGGCTTGCTGGCGGTCAGCCTCGCGGCCGCGCTCGCCGCGGTGCTCTTCGTCCGGCTGGCTCCGTCCCCGCGCGGATTCCGTCCGCTGCAGCGCGGGCAGGGCCCGGGGCTCGGGCAACGGATCCTGGCCAACCTGCGCTCGGTGCCTTTGCTGGCGCTCTACGCCCAGGGGTTCCTGCTGATGGGCGGCTTCGTGGCCGTGTACAACTATCTGGGCTTCCGGCTGGAAGCGCCGCCGTTCCTGCTGCCCGCGTCGCTGGTTTCACTGCTGTTCCTGGCTTACCTGGCCGGAACGGTGAGTTCCCGGGTGGCCGGTGGGCTGACGGTACGGTCCGGGCGCCTGCCGGTGCTGCTGGGCGGGATCGCGGTCAGCATCGCCGGGCTGGCAGTCACACTAGCCGATTCGCTGCCGCTGATCCTGCTCGGGCTGCTGCTTTTCACCGCCGGATTCTTCGCCGCCCATTCGGTGGCCTCCGGTTGGACCCCGCGGCTCGCCGCGGTGGGTGCGGCCCAGGCCTCAAGCCTCTACAACCTGTTCTACTACGCGGGCTCCAGCCTGTTCGGCTGGGCCGGCGGCCTGTTCTTCGGCCAGTTCGGTTGGACCGGCGTGGTTGGCTTCACCGCTGCGCTCGCCGTCATCGCGGGCACGACGGCGGTGCTCGCCCTGCGTCGGCGCGGCACCGGGGAGTGAGGGCGGCTGGCGGCCGGGGCAGAAGCTCTGGGCGGCCGACCCGAGTGCCCGTGTGACGGACCAGGGCAGCCCGAGGCCTAAGCTGGAAGGCGTGAATCCGGAGAAGACGGCTGCACGGCAGCAGGGACAAGGCCTGAACCGGCGCATCCTTGCGCTCGCCATCCCCGCGTTCGGAGCCTTGATCGCCGAACCGCTGTTCCTCGCAGCCGATTCGGCGATCGTGGGGCACCTCGGCGTGGCGGAACTGGCCGGCATGGGGTTGGCCGCCACCGTGGTGCAGACCGTCGTCGGATTGATGATCTTCCTGGCCTACTCCACCACACCAGCAGTGGCACGGCTGCTGGGCGCGGGCCGACTGGCGGAGGCCTACGGCGTCGGCCGCGACGGCATCTGGCTGGCGCTGGCCGTCGGCATCGTGATGGCCGTGGCCGGCTGGATCTTTGCGCCCGACCTGACCGCCGCGATGGGCGCCACCGGAGCGGTGCAGGACTTCGCCGTGGACTATCTGCGCTGGTCGATGCCTGGCCTGCCCGGCATGCTGATTGTGCTGGCCGCCACCGGCGTGCTGCGCGGGCTGCAGGACACCAAGACCCCGCTGCTGGTGGCCGGCATCGGGTTCCTGGTCAACATCGGCCTGAACTTCCTGCTGGTCTACGGCATGGGCCTTTCAGTGGCCGGTTCGGCGATGGGCACCAGCCTGGTGCAGTGGGGCATGGCGGCGGTCTATCTGGTCATCGTCTACCGCGGCGCGGTCAGATACTCCGTGCCGTTGCGGCCCACCTGGGCCGGGCTGAAGGCCACCACGCACGTGGGCTCCTGGCTGATGCTTCGGACGCTGAGCATGCGGATCGCGTTGCTTGCCACCGTTTTTGTGGCCACTTCGCAGGGCCCGGTCAGCCTGGCCGGGCATCAATTGGTGATGACCATGTACAGCTTCCTGGCCTTTGCGCTGGATGCCATCGCGATCGCTGCCCAGGCCCTGATCGGCAAGGAACTGGGGGCGTCGAACAAGGCGATGGCGCACTCGCTGACCCGGCGGATGATCGTCTGGGGGATCGGGTTCGGTGCGGTGACCGGCCTGCTGCTGGCCGCGGTTGCTCCGGTGCTCGGCTGGGTCTTCACCTCCGACCCGGCCGTGCATCAGGCCTTCACCGCCGCGATCTGGGTGCTGGCTTTGAGCCAGCCGATCTGCGGGTTCGTGTTCGTGCTGGACGGCGTACTGATCGGCGCCGGCGATGCACGGTATCTGGCGATCGCCGGCGTCGTAAATCTGGCCGTGTATGCGCCGCTGCTGGTGTGGGTCGACCGGGCCGGGCTGACCGGAACCGAAGGCCTGCTCTGGCTGTGGGCGGCGTTCGCGCTCGGTTACACGGCGGCGCGCGCCGCGACGCTGGGCTGGCGGGTGCGCAACGATGCGTGGATGATCACCGGGGCGCATTAGGCTGGAAGCCGTGACGATCCCGAGTACTACCCAGGCCGCCGCGTTCTGGCAGCCAGTCCTGTTCCGCGCCCTGGTGGCCGCTGCCTTCGGCGCCATCACCATCTTCTGGCAGGAGCCCGGCCGAACCGTGATGGCCGTGGCCGGCGGACTCTTCCTGCTGCTCAGTGGCGTGGCGGTATGGCTGCTGGCCCGCCAGCCGGCCGCTGCGGCCCACCGCCAGCTGCTGCTCGTGCAAGCCGGCGTATTGGCCGTGACCGGCGTCCTCGCCTGCGTGTTCCAGACCGTGCCGATGTTCACCGTGCTGGCCACCGCGGCGCTGCTGGTCTCCGGCGGTGCAGAGCTGATGCTGGGCTGGAGCAACCGGCCCACCGGTGCGGCGAGCGGCGACCAGGTGAAGGCCCGGCCCGCCGCCGGCGACTCAGCGGCCGCGATGGAACCCGAGGCCGCACCCGGTGCCGGCTCCGTGCTGGCCCGGGACTGGCTGATCACCGGCGCGGTGTCCGTGGGCTTCGGCATTGCCCTGCCGTTCTTCTCGTACCTGGGCCCGCATGCTTTGCTGGGCGTGCTGGGCGGGGCGGCGATCATCATCGCCGTCGTGCTGTTGATCGCCGCGTTGAGCCTGCGGCACGACGCGCGGCAGGCCGCAGCCGGCTGAGCGGCGTCTAGCCGTTGACTAGGATGTCAGGCCTGCCCCGATGTGGCGCCGGACACCGGCACCACCCGGAGAACTTCTACGGCCGGTAGACTGGATGTGGCTTTACCCCGTCAGCAGGAGGAATCATCGTGGGCAAGAACGCGTCTGGGCGTCCGGACGAACGGCGGTTGTCCGTCAAGGGCCCGTTGATCTTTTCGGCGGTGCTGGCCGTCATCGCCGGTTTCCTCACCATGGTTTTCGCCACCGGTGGGTCCGGCAACCTGCTGCGCTGGGACCTCGGCGTGACAGCTGCCGGCATCGCGTTCATCGCCTCCCTGCTGGTGGTGGCCGTGCTGACCATGTCCACCAAGGAGAACCCCAGCCACCTCAGTGAAGGTTCCGGGATCCACCGCGTCTCGTCGAAGATCCCGGGCGGCGCGGGCAGCGTGCCGGCCCCCGGAACGCCGCAGAGCCGGGCCCAGGTGGAAGAGCAGCAGGCAGCGGAAGCCCGCAAGAACCCCGGCCAGGCCTCCAACCATCTTTCCGGTGGCGACGACGACGGCGGCACCGCCCGCTAATTCGCTGGCGTCGGGACGTCCGGGCCCGCCCCGCTGATCCACGGGCGCAGGCTCTGACAAGCTGGCGCCGTGCCGTCCCCGCCTGACAAGCTGGCACTATGACTTCCGGCGACCCTTCCCCGCACCAACCCTTCCCAGCCGACCCCGGCAACACCGCCGCCGCGAACGGCGAGCAGGCCCCGGAAGCGAAAACCACCCTGGCGGCGGAGCTCTGGTACCGCGCCGATCCCGGCGTCTTCAGCGAGGAGCTGCGGAACCGGCTGACCGCCGAATTTCCCGGCGCCACCTTTTCCGACGGCGTGGCCCTGCTGCCGCACGCGGAGCACTCCTTCGACATCAACGGTTCCACCGGTGCCCAGACCGTCCACCTGAGCACCGGGATTGCCGTTCCCGGCGGGAACATGTCCTCCGCTGAAGCGCTGCAAGCGACCCCCACCGACCAAAGCTGGTCCTGGCCGGATGCCGGACGGGAAGTGCCCGGCTGCACGCACCGGATCCTGGTCACTGAAGTGGTGGCCAGCGGCTTCGAACCGAAGCCGCGCGTCGAGTCCTTCCACCGGGTGCTGCGCCTGCTGGCCGAAGCGACCAAGCCGGCCGCCATCCGCTGGCTGCACAACTCGCACTGGCGCGACCCCGGCGAACTCGAGGCGGCCCATCCGCTGGCCGGCCCGGTCAACATGCGGTTCTTCCTGGTCAGCAACGACGAAGGCGCCATGGTGGTGGACAGCTTGGGGATGTACCAGCTGGGCCTGCCGGACGTTCAGGTGCACTTCCGCGACGTCGACCCGAACGTGCTGGTGGAACTCGCCTTCAACGTGGCAGCCTACCTCTACGAGCACGGGCCGGTGATCCAGTCCAAGGCCCAGCTGAACGGCCCCGAGGGAATGAAGTTCACGGCCACGTGGGAGGACTCGCTGCTGCCGCCGCTGCGCACGGTGACAGATCTGGACCCGGGCACGCCGTACTCGGCCGGCAACCGGTAGGCCTGCCGTAAGGGCAGCGGGCGCTTGGCCGGCGAGCCGCGGTTGGCCCGCCGTCGGTCAGGTCGCGTTTGGGCCGCGGGGGGGGTGCCTCTATGGTTTTCGTCAAGCGGCGGTAGCGATCGGTGAACCGTACTGGGTCTGGTAGAGACTCTTTCCTCACCGGAGAATGAATCATGACCAGCGGAATCAAGTACGAACAGGAATTCAAGGACCGTGCCGTGCGCCTGTATATGGAGCGGCGCGCG
>NZ_SUKC01000021.1 GCF_005047635.1 Arthrobacter sp. CAU 1506
CATGGTCGGCGTCGGACCGAAGATCAGCACAACGAGCGGCAGGACCACGATCGGCGGAATCGGCTTGAGAAACTCCACCACGGCCAACGTGGCATAGCGTGCCGAGGGGAAGCTGCCGATGAGGACGCCGAGGAGGACCCCACCGGCGGCAGACGCCGCCAATCCCAGCAGCGCCACCCCGACTGTCTGCAGCGTACTAGTCCAGAATTCCTGACCTGAGGCGTCGGACACCAACGTCTGCAGGGTGCTGCTGAGGGTGGGGAGGGCGGTGCCGGCCATTGGGCCGACCGCCACCGCCTCCCACAGCACCCCGGCCGCGAGGAGACCCATGGTCCCCGCCAGCAATGGGTGTAGCTTCATCCGTGACTCCTTGGTTGCGCGGTTTCTCTGTTACTTGGTGAAGAGGACCTGGTCCAGGTTCACTTCTTCGGTCAGGAACCCGAGTTCGACCAGAGCCTTGTTGACGCGTTCGACGTCGGCGGCCCGCACCTCGGTGGGCCAGTAGGTGTCGGTACCGCTCTGGATGTCCTCCAGCGGCTGCTTGGTCACTTCGGCCGCCTTGGCCTGCACCTCGTCCGTGTTCTCGTTCGCGTAGGCATTGGCCTTATTGATCGCGGTCTGGAATTTGGCCAGCGCTTCGTGCTTGCCGTCAACCGTCGACTGCCCCGCGACCCATACGCCGACAGCGCCTTCGCGGAAGAATTCGATCCCCGGCGACGCCAGGAGGACCCCGCCGGCTTCCTGGGCGCTGCCAATGAACGGGGCGACCAGTGCAGCCGCATCAACGCGGCCCTGTTTCAACGACTGCACGGCTGAAGCGAAGTCCAGCACCATCCAGTTGACCTTGGCGGGGTCCCCGCCGTCGTCCTTGATGAGTTTGCTGACGGTCACTTCCAGCTGTGCTTTCCGGGCCGGGATGGCCACCGATTTGCCTTCCAGATCCTTCGGGCTGGCGATGCCGGCGTCCTTGGCCACCACCAGACCGGTGTCGTCCACGGTGGTGAGGTCATCACCGTTGATTGCCCCGTCTTCATAGCCGTCGGCTGCTGCGACGATGCTCAACGGCACACCTTGGCTCATGGCGTTGAGCAGCGGGATGGTCGGTGTGTAGGCCAGATCGATCTGGCCGCTTTGAGCCGCCGCGATGCCAGCCGGCGGGTTCGCAACCGTGGACACCTCGATCTCCAGCCCCTCGTCCTTGAAGAAGCCCTTGTCGATGCCGAGCATCAGCCCGGCATCCGAAGTGAGTCCGATCGTGGAGACCTTCAGGGTTGTTGTTGTGCCGGTGGTATCGGAACCGGGATCAGACGCTGCTGTGCTGCATGCGGACAGGCCAAGCGCCAAAACGCCTGCCAGGGCAATGGGGAGTTTGCTTCGCATGGTTTCTCCTTGTGGGTGGCGGTACTTATGTGAGGTGGATTACGTGCGTCGGAGCTAGTATGTCGCATGACTTGGTCACTTGACCACCTTTTATCAAAAAAGCAGTCTTAGACTTGTGTGAGACCGCATGGCAACACCCGGCTAACTGGCTGAATTGTCTTGTCTCCGCGGCTACCAGAATTGAGCCATTTAGCCGGAGGTGAATGCTGTTGGCCCGGGTACCCACCGCCGAACGCAGGCTTCAGTTTGTCCGTTCTGCAGCGCGAGTGATCGCCCAGGACGGCCTCAGCGCGGCCACGACCCGCCGCATTGCCGCGGAAGCGGACGCCCCGCTCGCCTCGCTGCACTACTGTTTCCGCAGCAAAGACGAGTTGCTGGAAGAGGTCTACTACTACCTCAGCCGCGACTATGCCCAGGCGCTTCCACCTGTCCCGGCTTCCGACGCAGGCCTGAAGTCCGTAGTGTTTGCCCATGCCCGCCGGGTATGGGAACGCATGCTCGCCGAACCCCATGAGCAGGTCACGACTTTTGAGCTTCTGCTGCGCCGGTTTCGGGTCAATCCCGACGAAGAGCCGGCGGCGCTGGCACGCAACAGGTCCATGTACGAAGGCTGGATCAAGTCCACCTGCCTCCTGTTCGAAACCGCGGCCCGCAATGCGGGTGAACCTGTCCCCTCCAACCTAGAGCTTGCGGCGCGGCTGTTCATCTCCGGCATCGACGGCATCAGCATGCAGCACCTGGCCGACCCTGACATGGATCGGTCTGCGGCGTTAGTGGAAATGCTCGCCGCTAGTGTGGCCGGATCCTTTGTTTACGCCGGGGACCCAGGCGAACGTAGCTAGGCCGGGGTTTTTTGCCCGCTGCGCTTGCCGAACCGCGCTGATTCAGGCAGCGGTGCGGAAGCCGCAGTTGCTGCTGGCGGACTCAGGACTGTTGGAACTGCGCGCCGCGACTCGGTAACGGTTGCAGTATGAGTCGTGGCAGAGGAACGAGCCACCGCGCATGACCCGGTTACGGCCGATTGTTGGCCCCTGCGGATTCTCTTCCGGAGCCTTTTGATAATATTTCGGCAGGAACCAGTCGCTGCACCACTCCCACACATTCCCGCTGACCTCGTACAGGCCAAATCCGTTTGGCCTGAAGCTACGAACCGGTGCGGTACCCAGATACCCGTCGTCGAGCGTGTTCGCCACCGGGAACTCGCCCTGCCAGATGTTGCACAGGTGCTCTCCCGAAGGACCGTAAAGCTCGTCGCCCCACGGGTAACGCTTACCGTGGAGTCCCCCGCGGGCCGCATACTCCCATTCAGCCTCGGTGGGCAATCGCCGTCCTGCCCACCGACAGTACGCTTCGGCGTCGTTCCACGACACCTGTACAACGGGATGGTCCGCGATCGCCTGCCAACTCGAAAGGGGCCCGCAGGGGTGGGCCCAGTCGGCCCCGCGAACATTCAGCCACCAGGGTGTCCCCGATACCTGTCCTAGGATGTCCTGTGCCACTGCGCGGACCTGCAAGTGGAACACGGCGGAGGATCCGTAGTACTCGGATTCGGTCCGATAGCCGGTAGCTTCAACAAATGCCGCGAACTGCACGTTAGTGACGGCCGTGGCATCCAGCCTGAAACCGTTGACAACTACGTCGTGGACCGGACTCTCACCATCCGACGCATAGCCCTCCCCCAGTTGATCACCCATGCTGAACCGTCCTCCGGGGATGCTCACCTCCTCAGTAACCGTCGGCTGCTTACGTCCGAGTCCCTGCTGTACAGGCTCAGGGTCTGAAACGGAGGAAGGTCGAGACGCCGCGTCCGGTTGATGTTGCCCCGGTGCACGAGTGGGGATACCGCAACAATCCATTGCAACCTCCTTGTCCGGTCAACCGGCCGGACGTATCACGCAGCCACTGGCGCGGGCTGAGGGTGCCCGCGCTTCGAAGGTGATTCATAGGGCACCTGCTCTGTCGACTCGATGGCGAAGCTTCCAGGGCCGGTTTTGCTGACGAGAATAGCTAAACTTGTAGGGTCTCAACCCAGTTGGCACTCCTAGACCGTCAGAACCGCAATTCTCAGATATTTGTCATTGCGGTTTCTCAATGATCCTGTCATCTGACACCACTTTGCATACATAGCATCAACCATTCCGGTGCTTCGATGCGATCCCATCGAGGTGCTGCACATTAGCTAAGACGGTTCCTAACAGAGGTTCCAGCACGTTCAAGATAAGAGCACGAAGCGCAATTTGAAAGACACTTAACCCCTATGTGGGAGTTCCGGGACGAACTCCCACACAGGGGCAGTTGCAAATCAGTACCGATCTGCAGACAACTATTCTTGCCCTCGAAGATGTCTCGGCCTTCTATGATCAAAGGCACAAGCGGGAACCCAACATTCGGCCCCGAGCATCTCCTTTACTGGCCACTTTCCCTGATAGCTGTTCACGAAACAGGTTCGTGAAGGACCTCAAGGTTCGGATGAGGGATCGTCTCAACGTCGACTTCGTTGTTGTTGACGAGATCGAAGAACGGGACGCGTGCCACAGTAGCTCGCACCTTCTTTTGAGGTGTTCCGGGACGGCCCCACACTACTGTCAACTCCTGGCCGATTTCGACATGCTTTTTGCTGACAAAACCAATAGAGATCATTCGCCGGTAGAAGACGCTGTTGATTCGGCCGGTCGAAGTGCCAATCCGGTCACCCTTCTCGTCGAGCACCCAGTCTGCGTGGTAAACGAATCCCGAACGACCGTTCGTATTGAAGTACATGTCCACTAGTCGTTCGTCGATCGAGTCGTAGGGCTCAACGTCCCGCCCTCTGAATTGGGACGCGAATATATCCGCAACGTCCTCTTCGTTCCAGACCAATGTAACGGCCGTGCGGTCGTCAGTCTCGGCGGCCTTGAGCAACGCCTCTCGACCTACGAACTCATGATTGAAGTCGACCAGCTTTCTCCAGCCGACCTGTAGTGGCGTGACGAACCGGTCTTCGATTTCGTTACCGACACTGCCAACCAACTCGCGGTACTTATTGAACATTGCCGAATGGGGTCGCGTGTCGAAGAAGGCTGCGAGATCGGGGTCTTCGTACCACGGTAAGGGATAGTGCAGATTTATGTTTGGAAAGCCCGCCTCTGTGTGCTGCATCATGTAGGCCGCCTGTCCAAGCTTCTTCATTCCGAACCGCTGACCGGCTTCCCAGATGGCGCGGTAAACAGCTTCGGTGTCCTCCATGTCGCCATGGAGTTCGTAGGCGAGGCCTCCGGCCATTCCGAGTCGAATAATACGGACCGGGACGCCTGCAATCATGGCTACTCGGTGCCTGGCAAACCTGATGTCGTGAAGGTCTTCCCCAGCCGCTTGTTCCAGTATCTCGAGTGACCGGGGTCCAGCTACCTGAATGAAAAATTCCTCAGATGTCCTGTCAGTGCCTTGCACATCGAATGTGCTGTTGAGCAGCCGGTACTCCAAGACCGGGGCGAGCCAGTATGAGCGGTAGGTGTCCTCGGAAATGCGTGCCAAGACTCCGTCGGTAAGTATCTGCCCCTTTTCATTGCACAACACTGCGTGGCGGATTTGACCGACTTCGAAGTTTGCGAGGGAATTCACGCATACCGAACGGAGGAACTCAAGAGCCTCGGGGCCACTGACGTCGTACACCGGTGAAATGCCATGGAGTGCGGTACAGATATGTGCCGTCGTTTTGGATGCGAGTATTTCGGAACGCGCACCTTCATACTCGAAGGGGACCTGCCTAGGTCCCGCCTGGAAAAGTGTAAAGACTCCCTCAGCAATAGCAGTAGATGCTGACATCTGTTAGTTCTCCTTTAGGTTCTGCGTGCTTCGTTGCACTGCGATTGGGCCGGCATCCGTTTACTCCGAGTTCGTTGTCATATGCACCTGCGTTGACGCAGCGTCCGCCGGCCTTTCGTCAGCCCTTCATCGTTGACGTCCTTGTCCAGGTCTTTCGGCCTGGAAGTGATGGTTTGTTCAGCCATCATTCTGCCCGCGCAGGGTTGATTCGCCCTTACGCGTTCTATGGATCGCGTATGAGGTTGGGTATTCTCACGCTAAGGGCCGAGTGTAAGGGGCAGAACGAAGGCCCCAAGCCGTGCTGCAAACTAGGCGAAACATACCGTACCACCGTCGCGGACAGGTCAAAATGGCGACCATTCTTCCGCCGCCCCTGGAATCGTCCGCGCAGTTAGGGCGGCGATATGATGGATTATGCGTTCTCGGGCGCGAGGACGATGTCGAAGCGGGTGCGTACCCAGCCTTGTCCGTCGAGGTCGCGTCCGTCCGGGGCCGGCACTCCGGGGGGATGTTCCACGAAGTCTTTGATCAGCGACTCCTTGACGCCGAAGACCGTGTCGGATTTGAGCAGGTCGTCGCCGCTGACGAAGATGTGCGTGACTAGGGTGCGTTTGCCCGATGCGGTGACCATGAAGTGCAAGTGCGAGGCGCGCATCGGGGACCGGCCGGTTGCTTCAAGCATCTGTCCCACCGGGCCGTCGTGCGGGATCGGGTACGGGGTCGGGGTGAGGCCCCAGAAGTTGTAGTTGCCGTCCTGGTCAGCGAACAGGTGTGCGCGTCCGGCGACCCGGCCGTCGGTGTACTGGACGTCGTAGAAGCCCTCTTCGTCGGCTTCCCAGACTTCGATCCGTGCTCCGGGGACCGGGTTGCCGTCGGTGTCCCAGACGGTGCCTTCGACCCAGCAGGGCTGGCCGGGGGCGCCGCCGGCGATATCGCCGCCGATCGCGATTTCGGGGGCGTCGTCGACGAAGAACGGGCCGAACACGGTGGCCTCCGTGGCGTTCTTGTAGGCCTCATTGTTGACGTTGATGGTCTGCATTGAGGCGCCGAGGACGTCGGAGAGCAGGATGAATTCCTGACGCTTGTCGTCGGTGATGTGTCCGGTGGCGGTGAGGAACTCGATGGCCCTATTCCATTCGGCCTCGGTCAGGCGGACATCGCGGATGAAGGCGTGCAGGTGGGTTACAAGGCCTTGCATGAGCTCCTTAAGCCGCGGGTCGGTGCAGTTCTCGAACGAGCGCAGGACATTCCGGGTCAGGGTTTCCTCGACGGCGGACTGCTCGGCTAAGACGGCCGACCTCGATCCGCTGGTGTGGCTGGTGTCAGTCATCATGGTGCTCCTTGTTCGCGGTTCGGATTCTGGGCCCATTGGAAGGGGCTAGTTGGCACTGCTCCAGTGAGGGCGTCGGACAGCAACATTGTGATGTTCTCTTCTGTGACAGCGACAGGGTTGGACGAGGGCGCAGCAGCTACGATTCGGCTTGTCGCTTCGGCTATATCTCGGGTGGTGAATTTGTCACCGCGCAATTGTCCTGGTGCCCCGAGCATGGTGTGCAGACCACTGAGGGCGGCAACGGCGGCCGCTGCCGGATCTTCTCCTGGATCGTGGGGGCCCAGGGAACCTGCCAGTCGGGCTGCCAGCTCGGGGACCGCAGGTGCATTCAGGGCAAGCACATATGGCAACACAGCAGCGTGGGTGGGTGCGTGTGGAAGATCGAACGTGCCACCGAGCACATGGCAGATTTTGTGGTGAAGGCCTGATCCGGCGGACGCGAAAGCTACAGCCGAGAGGTAGCAGCCGTAAAGGGCTTGCTCGCGGGACGAGAGGTCGTCGGGGTGCGCAACGAGACCCCGCAGGGCGCCCGCAAGCGACCGCGCGCCCTCCAGCGCCAGCGCTTGGTTGATCGGATCGGCCCGGGGCGCCCACAGTGAATCCACCGCATGTGCCAGACCGTTCAGGCCGGAGGAAACTGCCAGCTCTATGGGCAGGGAGAGCGTCAGCTCCGCGTCATAGACGACGGCGGCTGGCAGCACCTTCAAATCGATTCCGGTGCGCTTTGTGCCGTTCTCCGTCAAGCCCCACATATTCGTCGCTTCCGACCCGGAGAAAGTGGTGGGTACGGAAACAATCGGTACGCTGCTGGTTAACGCTATGGCCTTCGCCAGGCCGGTCGCTGACCCCCCGCCTACCGCCACCAGAAGGTCGACTTCGGCCTCGGCCGCGGCTGCACGGGCTCGCTCGGCGTTCTCGACCGGGACATGCTGACGGACCTCGTTCCAACGCAGAGCCACGGGAATCGCGGCCGATAGTGTGGAGACCAGTTCATGGTCGCGGTTGGAGGCGATGAGCATGGCACGCTGCGCGCCAAGCCGCTGGCCCTCGGCGGCAACGTTTTGGGCGAAACGGCCGGATTCGAAGACCACGCGCTGGCCCAAAGTGATGTGCTCGAAGTTCAAAGGCAAAGCGGTTCCTTCCGATGGCCGAATTCGTGCATGGAAAATCGCAGGTTCAGAGTACGGAGTGGCGTCCTAGATGATGCCATGTCCGGTCGTGGTAGATAAGCGGAGACACAGCCGCCTCTGGAGCCTCGGTGACGCTGCTTTCGAGGGCTTCTACAGCAACAATTGTTGACCCGCCCGCGTCCACGGTATTGGTGATTCGCCCTCTTATCCGGTTGACGACGGAGTGAAAGATGGGCTCGCCGGTACTGAGCCTGCGCCAGAGAGTGAGGTCAGCAAACCTGTCCAAACCGCTCGTCGAGCAGAGTTGGGCGATAGGGAGGTCATGAGCTGTTAGTAGGTGTATTACCACCGTTTCGGCCTTGAGTATGGCAGCGCTGGCCGACGAGGTTGAGGAAAGTGAGAAGGCCAGTATGGGAGGGGCCGCACTGATGGAAATAACTGAAGTAGCGGTCAGAGCGACGGGACCGTCCCCTGGGTCGGCAGTGATCACTGCCACGCCTGCAGGATGGTTTCTGAAGGCCCTCTTGAAATGATCTGCTGACAAAACGTCATTGGTGCTGTTGCGCTCTTGGACTGCAGTGTCCATTGCGGAGCTCCCTTCCGAATTCGGTGACCCACCAAGCAGGAAGGCCAATTGGTCCTACGAACCTATGGCTACGGGAGAGTTACGGAACAGCAGGAGATTACCCGAACGGCTACCTGATCAACATCGCCGGTTCGGATGCCCGGAAGACGCGTATAGGTAGTTCCACGCGAATCAGCGCTACCTTGCAGCGGCGAGAAACTTTCACTTCTAGGCTGGCACTCATCCGGCTATATCTTCTTTGATTTTTTAGGAGGTCATCTTGTCTAATTCACCATTGACTGGGCGTACCGCACTTGTGTCGGGTGCAGGAAGGGGCATTGGTGCAGCTCATGCAGCAGCGCTCGTACAAAACGGTGCCAAGGTCGTGCTCGGTGATGTTGATGCGAAGGCGGGTGAAGCTACCGCACTGGAACTTGGGGCCGCCGCTCGCTTCACCCGACTCGATGTCACGAACCCAGATGATTGGTCTGCTGCGGTCACCATGGCCGAAGACCCGAAGTGGGGCAGCGGACACGTCGATATCTTGGTAAATAACGCAGGAGTTAGCATTCCGCGCTTACTGGAGGATATGACTGCGGAGGAATGGCAAAAGACCCTGGACGTGAACCTCACAGGCCACTTCAATGGGATCTCGGCCGTGATTTCCTCCATGAAGCAGGCCGGCGGCGGAGCCATCGTCAACACGTCTTCGATGACGGCAACGGTACCGGTCACCAAACTGGCACACTACGTTGCGACCAAGATGGCGATCGACGGTCTGACGAAGGTAGCTGCGCTTGAGTTGGGGCGGTACGGCATCAGGGTCAACTCTCTGCATCCCGGCTATATCGACACAGCGATGATGGGCGGCGCCCGGGAGGACGCCGTGGCTGGGAACCTTCCCATACCGCGGTTCGGGCGGCCGGAAGAGGTAGCCGACATGATGATTTACATCGTTTCCCGTGCAGTTTATTCAACTGGCAGCCAGTTCGCGGTTGACGGGGGAGTAGTCTCGGGTATTGAGCACGGCTAAGCCATCAACCAGCAGGTCTCTGGTACCGTGCCGCGGAAAATCCCCTTGAAGGTGATAAGCCGTGCTGTAGTTCAATCCAAGCTCGACGATTTCATCATCAAGAGATCGAAACGTGGCGACAGCAGTGGTGCGTGTGAATGTTTCGAGCTGAACCATCAGATGGAGCTGCTGCCTGGAACGGTGGCACGTCGGGCGATTTGCCCCTACTCCCCCAGGCCTGCTGTGGAGCTGGCGAAATCCCAGTCCTTGCGAGCGCTTGTACCGGCGGCATAATACCGCCGGCACAATAGGCTGAAAACTTTCAGGACGGTACCGCTGCGCCCGTGAGGGATCCGGGCGGAACACGGCCACGGCCTACGTTGGAAGTTCAGCAAACGCTTACGGATGACTGGAGTAATCCACGGGCCGGAGCAGCAAAGTCCTGCTGCTCCGGCCCCAGTCTTCTTGTGCCGGAGCAGCAGGATTTGACTTCCGTTTGATGCCGAACAGTTCAACGTGAAGAAAACGGCTTCTGCTGCGCCAGGATAGATCAGCTGGTCATGGAAACATTTCCGCTTTCAGTTGCCTTGCTGCCGGTCGGGAAGGGATAGGTCTTCGGTAGGAACAGCAGGAGGGCTGCTGCGATCAGGAGTGCCCCGGCGAAGAGGAACAGTACCGACGTGTAGGTGCCGTTGACGTCAAATGCCGTCCCCAAGACAACCGGTCCCAGACCGGTGCCGATTCCGGCCGCTCCAAAGAGGTAGCCTGTCAGTTGGCTGTAGGAGTGAAGGCCGAAGTAACGCGAGGCGAGAAAGGCGATGAGGTCTGTCTCGGCGCCTGCGGCGAAACCAATCGTGATCAATGCGAAAATAGGTGCCGTCCCGGAGGCCAGGAAAACGATGCCGAGACATGCCACAGCGAATACAATCGCGCCAACCTTCGGCGCGTGAAAGCGGTCGTAAAGCAGGCCTGCAAAAATTCGTCCTGCGATTGATGCCATACCTAAAGCGGCGAGAGAACCCGCCGCTTCCGCGGGACTCCAACCGTTGTCTGTCAGCAATGGCACTGCGTGGATGGTAGTGCCTACGATAACCATCGTGGCCAGCAGGACCGAGGAAGCCAGCAACCAAAAGGTGCGATTCCGAAGCGCGGAGCGAACCGAAATACCGGTGAGCTTTTGTGTTGCTTGATCCGCAGCCAAGGGGTGCACAGTTGTTCCTGGGACTTCACCTGGTTTCGGGTCGCGGACCAGGCCGAGGACAGAGGGAAGAGCCACGATTAGCAACAGTGCTGCAAGCCCGAAGTAGCCTGCGCGCCAGCCGAAGAGGCCAACAAGATACTGCGCGTATTGGGGAATAACTGCCTGACCAATGGCAACCCCGGTTACAGCCAACCCAATGGCCAAGCCGCGGCGGCGGTCGACCCATCGGGCTACCGTCTTGACGTAGGAGACCGGGTTCTGAGGACCCCCGGTCACTGCCAACAAGGCGACAAGGAGGACATAGACCCCCAGGACGGCTGGCGTAACCGCCAACGCGGCAAGGTTGAGGGCCATCAAGATTACGCCGACTGGCACAACGCGCCGCACCCCCCATTTGTCGATGGCGGAGCCGACCATAGGTTGTACCAGCACGCTCAAGAGGCCGCCGATTGCAACGCCGGCGCTGATCGCACCACGGCTCCATCCGAATTCGTCGCTAATCGGTTTCAGAAACACGCCGCTGGTACTCATAAACAAGGGAACTACTGACACCGAGAGAGCTGCCGCTGAACCGGCTACCACCATCCAGGCCCGGCGGCCGCGTTTCGAAACCGTGGCGTCGGCGTCGAGTCCGGAGGTGTTGGAGGAATTGTTAATATCAGGCATGCCTGCATTGAGCATTTTTGTTTTTCCCATCGATTTTGATGTGGTATTGAACGCAAAGAGCAGATTAGATGCGGTGCACCGGCTTCTTTTGGAGTCCGTGCAGTAAATGTTTCGATGCGGCTCCCCTTCTTAGTGGTAGCCGCGTGCATCGTAGGGACCTAAATCTGTGGAGATGGACTGGAGCGGTTGTTCCCGCTCTCAGGATGTAAGCCGCCGACCGTACTACCCTGCTGTTGGGCGGTGGGCATACCAGTTCTAGCTATACAGAGCGGCTGAGGCACTAAGCAGGTACAGCGCCTGGTTTTTGAGGACTCAAGCCCTTCGGGGCCGCCGGCTTCTATACCCCAGGGACAAGACCAGTCTCTGGGATAGCAGGTGGTCTTCCACGAGAGTTGTTTGTCTTGGCAGTCGGTTTATTCAGGCCCCGGCGATAGTTTTTCAGGGCTCCGCCCTCTAGCCGATCAGGTACTTGGACATTGCTTCTCCTATCATTAGTCGTCGAACGCTGTGGCAGTACGTAAGTAAGAGTTGTGCGAGAGGCTGCTCCATGATCAGGCATGTGTGAGTACGACGCCGGTGATCAGCGACCGATCGGCGGCCGCCTGCATCGCTTCGTCGGCTTGATCGAGAGTGAAAGTAGTGCTGAGCATGGCGGCAACGTCCAACTTGCCCCGTTCGATCAACCGAGCAATGCGCGGCAGATCGCGGTTGAGGAAGCCTCCACCGCTTTGGGATCCGCGTACCTGTTTGCCAAAAAGTGAAAGCGGGACACTTGGGAGACTGACGGTGGATGATTGCAAGGGAGCGACCATGCTGGTAGCGACTATGATGCCGCCGTTGCGAGTCAGGCTGAATGCATCCTCGACGCTTCCTTGCGCTCCCGTGGCTTCTAGTGCGACGTCGACGCCGCGCCCCATGGTCTTGGCCAAAACGAGAGCTGCCGTGTCATCGTTCCGAGGATCGATGACAGTGGTGGCACCGAGCGTGCCGGCGAGTTCGCGTCGGGCCGGCAACGGCTCGACGGCAATGATGTTTGCCGCGCCGGCCATACGTGCCGCCTGAATCATCCACAAGCCGAGGTGGCCGCAACCAAGAACCAGCACGTCGTCTCCGGGCTTGACCTGTCCCACTTCGATGACTGCTCCCACACCCGAGATCGCCCCGCATCCCAGAAGGGCTAAATGTTCGGGTTCCAAGTCGCTGGAAACGACGGCAAAGTTTCGTTCGTAGTACGTCATGTATTCACTGAACGTCCCAACCCCGCCAACCCCGACGAGAGGAAGCCCGTGGGAGGTCGTTCCCACGTGTGGGGGATTGAATGTGTCCTGCCAAAGTTTCTCGCACTGGGACGGAGTCCCCTGCCGGCAGCTGTAACAACTGCCGCATTCCATGCTGCCAGCGATAACCACACGATCCCCAACCTGGGCTTTGACGGTGTTGTGGCCCACTGCCTCCACGACCCCGGTTGCGCTGTGACCGGGAACGACCGCAATCGGCGCAGCCCGATCCCCCGCGAGCGTCAATTTGTCTGTGCTGCACACAGCCGAGGCATCGAGACGGACAATTACCTGTCCCTCGCCAGGATCGCTGAGGGTTATGTCCTCGACCACTAGCGGTTGCTGGGGTTCGAGGGAAAGAGCTGCGCGCATTCGAACTTCCTTATCTATCTGCTGGTAGGGAGTGGGCTGAGACCAATGATTGCCTGTCACGGGAGAAGGCAGAACACCTATTCGATCAATCACGTATGCAAACACGTAGGTCTACGCTAGGGATCCCTCCGAGTGCCGCGGAACAGTAGTGGTCGATGACGACCCTGAAGGAGTTTCGATGACCACCCCTGTCGACACGAAGGACGACACCGTCCCGGCCAGCCTCACCCTAGAGGAGGCTTTGAACAGCGCACGGACCCTGGGACAACTTGTCCGGGATGAGGCCGCTGCCACTGAAGCGCGGAGCTATCACTCCGAGGAACTGCACCGCGGGTTCCTGGCTGCTGGGTTTTACCACCTACTGAGACCTAAGACTTTTGGTGGATACGAATTTACGCTCGCGGAGTTCCTACTGGTCATGCGTGAGATTGCGCGAGCCGATATGGCGACGGGCTGGTGTCTTACCCTGGCCTCAGGACATAACCTCCAGGTCGCCTCGCTGTGGCCGGAGCATGCGCAGCGGGAGATTTTCTCCGGCCCCTACTTTGCCGCTCCAATGACGAGCGCGCCCGCAGGAACTCTCACCCGGGTGGAAGGCGGGTTCATCGTCAACGGCAAGCACAGCTACGCTTCCGGGGTCCCGTACTCCACCCACTTCTCGGGACACGCCTTCCATGATGACCGCCCGGGCGTCGTGTCCACGTTTATTGCCCCGCGGGAAAGCTACACCGTCCTTGACGACTGGGGGCACACCCTTGGGTTAAAGGGGAGCGGCTCCCACTCCGTGCTCTTCAGCGACGCCTTTATACCGGGACACTACGTTCTGGAAGGAGTGAACCAGACCGCATTGGACATATCCACCGGAACACCGGGTCTGGCGCTGCACGGCAATCCGATGTTCGGGGCTAGTGAGATCGGTTTCTTTGGGGCCGAGTTGGCCAACCTCGCGGTCGGAGGAGCGCTGGGAGCCTTGGACGAATACGCAGCACTGATGCCCCATAAGAAGACCACTCGGCCTCCTTTCCCTAACCGGACCGAAGATCTTTTCTTCCAGCACCGCTTCGGTGTAGCCACGGCAAAGCTTGAATCAGCGCAGGCTACGTTGGACCACGCGGCAGCACTGTTCCAGCAGTTCGTCGAGCGGACTGCCGAAGGCGGAGACGCCATCACTCCGAAGGAAGATTTCCTCGTCCACCTTGTAGCCTCACAGGCCGGGGAGATCGCCTGGGGCGCAGTACAGGAGATCCTCTTCAAGAGTGCAGGCTCCAGCGCCGTTGTTAACGGTTCGCGGCTCGAACGGATATTTCGTGACCTCAGCCAATGGTGGTCCCACCTCAACACAGTGATGGCAGACCCCGCTGCCACCGCGTACACGCGCGCACATTTCAACGTCGGCGAGTTCGCGAAGGACCCGCTATGACCAACACCGCTGCCACCTTGTCCCTTCCCATGCCCACTAACCAAGATCGCGCACACAACTCCAACATCGCACGCCTCCTAGTCCAGGGCGTGGACCAGCCCGGGATCGTCTCGACCGTCTCGTCGGCGCTGACCGAAAGCGGGGCCAACGTCATCGCTCTGGACCAGTTCTCGACCGACGCGCAAGGCGGCGCATTCTTCCAGCGAACTGAATTCCACATTGAAGATCTTCCCGCCGCCCTGCCCGCGTTGGAGCGTAGCCTGGGTGCGGCCTTGAAAAACTTTGACCTCACTTGGCACCTGGCACCTGCTGCGAGTCGGAAGCGTGTGGCGATCTTCGTGTCGAAAACGGATCACTGCCTGCTGGACTTGTTGTGGCGGCACAAGCGCGGTGAGATTGCGATGGACATCGTCATGGTGGTCTCCAACCATGCCGACCTTGCCGAATCCGTCCGGCCATTCGGTATCCCGTACTTCCATGTACCTGTATCCGGGGACAAGAAAGAGGCCGAACACCGCCACCTCGAACTGCTCAACGGCAATGTCGACCTGATCGTCCTTGCCCGCTACATGCAAGTCATCTCCGAGAACTTTCTCGACGAGGTCGGGACCCCCGTCATCAACATTCACCATTCCTTCCTCCCTGCATTCATTGGCGCTGGTCCCTACCAGAAAGCCAAAGACAGGGGGGTGAAGCTGATTGGGGCAACTGCCCACTACGTGACAAAAGATCTCGACGAGGGGCCCATCATCGAACAGGACGTCATCCGTGTCTCCCATGATGGGACAACGCGACAGCTAATGAGATCCGGGGCAGACGTCGAACGTGCAGTCCTCTCCCGAGCTGTGTCTTGGCATTGCGAAGATCGGGTCATGTTGCACGGCAACACCACGGTCGTGTTCTAAGGTGGGAGCCCGCATCCTCGACGGCCGGCAGGTCGCACAGTCACGACGAGACCGGCTGGAAAAGGACATCGCTAATTACAAATCAATGACCGGAACTGTGCCCGGCTTGGCTACGGTTCTAGTTGGCGACGATCCGGCAAGCGAAGTTTACGTCGGCAACAAACGAAAGGCTTCCACCCAAGCCGGTATTCGTGACTTCCATCGCCGCCTTCCCGCTGGAGCGTCACAGGCTGAGGTCAAGGCAGTCCTCGCTGACCTAGCAGCAGAGAGCGATGTCTCCGGCATTCTTTTGCAACTTCCGCTGCCGGCCGGCCTGGACCCGACGCCGCTGCTTGAAGTTATTCCCGCAGAGAAGGACGTCGATGGACTGACCGCAGCGTCAGTTGCACTGCTCACTCAGGGGCTGCCCGGTTTGCGTCCCTGCACGCCCAGCGGGGTCATCGCCTTGCTGGACGCAACGGGTGTAGAGATGGAAGGGAAACAGGCAGTTGTAGTGGGACGAAGCGAACTCGTAGGCCGGCCCTTGGCCCAGCTACTGCTGCAACGCCACGCCACCGTGACCATCGCCCACTCCCGCACCACAGACCTGCCGGGCATAACCTGCGGAGCCGACATCCTTGTGGTCGCTGCCGGCGTGCCCGGACTCATAGGCGCTGAACATGTTAAGAAGGACGCAATCGTCATCGACGTAGGGATTCACCGCACCCGCGGTGGTTTGGTTGGAGACGTGAAATTCGACGAGGTGGAAGAGATCGCGTCTTGGATCACACCTGTGCCCGGCGGTGTCGGGCCTATGACCATAACCATGTTGCTGGAGAACACCTTCACAGCCCATAAGATGCAAAAGGAAGCAACAGTGGGGATCGCCGCGTCCCCAATGGTGTCACACCACGAGTAGGAACAGTCTATGGAGTCAACGCCGTTTAACGGCCTCCCGGCCGAACTCACGCCGTTCGTAGGTAGGCGAGCCGAGACGGAAAACCTGCGGTCCCTCCTGTCAGAACAACGTTACATCCTCATCGTGGGCATGAGTGGTGTTGGGAAAACCAGGCTCTCACTCCACCTCGCCGGTATGGTGCAGCGGGCTTTCCACAACAACGTCTATTACGTCCAGGCAGGTACGTTGACCACTCAGGCGGACCTGATTGCGGAAATCGCCTCGGTCATCGGAGCACCTCCGACCAACTCAGTGGAAGGGATCGCGCTCAAGCTCAAGCAGCGCCCCGCGCTCGTCATCATCGACGGCGCGGACGCGCCGGACCTCGGTCTGGCCCAGCTGGCCTCTGAACTCCTTCGACTATGCCATGAACTGAAAATCGTCGTAACTGCACGGGGAAGGACACACCTGGCGGGCGAACGAGTCTTCACCCTCGGAGCGTTGCCGGTCCCCACTCCCGATTTTGTGGAGGGCCAAGGCGTCGACCGCGCACTGGCCCTCGACTCTGTCGAGCTTCTCGTGGAAAGCATTCGACAGTCCGTACCCGCCTTTGAAGCCACTCGCCGGAACGCAGAGGATCTGTTCACCATATGCCGCCTCACTGCTGGGATACCGAGCTACCTCGAAGCTGCAGCACGAGCCCACGGTGTGCTGGGTGCGCGGGGTCTCGCTCGAACCCTGAGCGAACAGTCACTGACCCTGGATGAGTTCACTTCCCCCCTACTACGCAAGGATGTGATGCGGCAAGCCTTTGAACAGGGACTCAAGCGGGTTGAGGCAGTGGACAGGTCCCTCTACCTCAAGCTCGCCCTCTTCCATTCGCCATTTGACATCCAGTTTGCAGCTGAAGTCTTCGCAGAGGGGGACGTGGGGGCCACCGCCCCGTCTATGGCCCGACTCGTGGACCAATCGCTCCTCACCGCGCAAATGGTCGATGGGGAACCGCTATTCAGCATGGCAGCCCCATATCGTCACCTCGCGTTGCAACAACTGCGATCCACCGACGGCGCAGATGCGGCAGGTCGCCTGCTCCGGGAAAAGCTGATCAGTCATCTGCACAGTGCCGGTGAGGAGTGGTTCTCGGAAAGCCAACTTCCATCGGTCCAGTTCTTAAACCGTTACACGGCAGAAGTCACTGAGCTGCTAGATGAACTTTCGCGCACGCCTCGCGACGCTCATCTGGCCTTAAATCTAATTTGCGGCCTGCGGTACTACTGGCAAATTCGTCCTGTCGTCCCGTGGCCGCGTGCACGGGACTGGATTAACGCAGCACTCAAGTCCACCCACATCCCCGATACCGCCCGGCTAAGAGCACTCCAGATGGACGCATATATAGCCTTCTACGAGAACGATCTTGAGGAGGCCGGAGCGCAATTACGTCTGGCAGCAGCATTGGCGGCTGATCTACATCCAGAGGCGAAAGACCTTGTCTTCGGAATCTTTATCGACGGACTCCTTCAGTTCGGCCGGGGAGAGCTGGCGGCTGCCGAGCGTTCGTTTCGTCAAGTGGCCAACGTTGCCATGGCCGGCCAGCGAATGTCGGACCAAGTAGGCGAGCGGTATTGGTTCTTGGCTATGACCCTGCTGGCCAAGGGAGATCTATCGGGGGCGGAACAGCAGGTACAGGAGGGCCTGCGGTTCTGCGAAACTCATGGCGACGTCTGGGGACGCGCCTACACAATGTGGCTCCTTGCACTGTTGCTGCTGCGTCGCGGAGAAGAAGAAAAAGCATCCAGAGTCCTCAACCAGGCAACCGAAGTCCTGTTGGCCTATCAGGACAGAACGGGACTAACTCTTGCAGCCCAACTCATGGCAACGATCGCTTTGGGCCGCGGCGACCACGACTTTGCCGCTCGCATCACCAGCACCCTCCCCGATGGGGGCAAGCGTCCGCCGATGCTTATAGGCGAGATCGACATGCGACGTCTGGAAGAAATCAAAGCAGCCGTGGGCTCGGCTCCCTTCAAGCACCAGCACCTAGCCACTCACGCGTTCTCAGTCCCCGAAGCGATCAGCCATGTGCTTTTGCAAAAGGATTTGCAAGAGGACTCCAGCCAGCGTCCCAAACTTGCTCTTGACCCAGCGGGCCAGCTGAGCGCCAGGGAATGGGAGATCGGGAAACTAGTCGCGGAGGGACTCGGAAATCCCGCCATCGCGACCCGGCTCGTCATCTCTCGTCGAACGGTCGAAGGACATGTCCAGCGGATCCTAGGAAAGCTTGGCTTTAAGTCCCGCAGCCAGATCGCAGTGTGGGTCTCGGAACGACGGAGGACAGAGCCGGCAGCGGTGCAAGGTCCACACTTACCCAAGAAGATCGGTGGCGGATAAGCGGGCGGTGCTGCGGAAAGCAATCCTAGCCACGCCGAGGCTCAATCCCAAGTAGGGTCACCGCACAGACTGAAGGTTTGTTCGGTGTCTTTATGAAAGGCATGGCTGAACATGTGAAGGGTGTGCCGGTTGACCTCAGAAGAGTGGTGGGCAATAAGCGCATGGTGCATCGCGGTGCTGGGGCAGCGCGGTGCACTCGTTTGTTTCCGTGCGGACAAGCAACCGCCGTACGGATATGGCTGGCGTCTGTGGCCCCTCTGTTGACGATGTGGACAGGCCTTTCACGCCTAATGAGGAGCGCATCTGCAACACCTACGCGAGCGTCAGTGCTGCTATTCGAACGCAAGCTCGACACGGCGCATCACGTCGACGATCTGTTCCCGGTTGTACTCGGCCTTAGGTCCGGGAACGTAGCGGACGTGGCGCAAGTTTCCCCGGTAGCGGAAGCAGCCGTGGCGCCGGTAGAGGTCCCAGTCCACAGGGCCGCCCCGTTCTAGGCCTACGCTGATGCCGGTGAGTGGGCACATGCCAATGAGCTGATGGACCTGTTCGAGAACGGCGACCTCGGCACCGTTGACCATGAGCCCAATACGCCAACGCACGTGGGAAAGTGTTGTGAACTTGGCGCCTACTGCCGTCGTACCGACAGCAAGCGGGGTCCGGATGTAGAACATCCGGCCGTAGCAGTTGTAGCTCAGCTGCAGGAAACCGTCCTCGATGTAGAGGACGTAGCCCCCGCCCTGGTCGCCATGCGCCACCAGGACACCGCAGTCGCCGTCCTGGAACTTAAGGTCGACTTCGATGGAGAAGGACCTGAGGTTGATCAGCTTTGAGGACCGGTAGCGCTCAAGTGTCGGCGATTCGGGGCGGAGCGTGACCGGTTCCTCCATCGGCAGTTCGGTGGAGGGTCGGACCAGCTGCATGGCGCCGTCGTCGTCCAACGGGAAGACGCTGTTCATCCAGGCGGCCGCCTGCCACCTTTGCTTCAATTCGCTGAGCAGGTCCCGATACTGATTGGCGAGATTTACTGTCTCGGCAGGGTCGACATCCAGGTTGTAGAGCTCCCACTCGTCGTCCTCCCAGCCTGGACCGGTCCTAAGGGGGGACAGAGCCTTCCAGCAGCCCTCGATGTAGGCACGGCGCCCCACCAGCTCGAAGTACTGGCTGCGGGACTGGCCGGCGGTTGCCGATCCGGATTCCAGCACCGCGCGCAAACTCCTGCCGTCCTGATCTGGGGCGGGGAACCCACCCCAGGTCTCCGGGCGTGTGACGCCGGCAAGGTCTAGCATAGTGGGTGCGATATCGGTAACATGCGCGAACTGGCGGCGGACACCATCGTCATCTGCAGAGCGCGGAAGGCCTCCGGGCCAGGAGATAATGGCAGGGACATGGACGCCGCCCGCATAGGTATGCATCTTGTACTGCCGGAACGGCGTATTGGAGGCATAGGCCCAACCGCGGGGATAGTGTACGAAGGTCTGTGGCCCGCCAATCAACGAAGGGTCGCGGTCCACATCCGATTCCCAATCGTCGGGCAGGAGCGAGCTGGACGTGAACTGGCTGAAGTAGCTGCGGGTGCCGCCCGGGCCGCCTTCGGCCGAGGCACCGTTGTCGGAGGTGAAGACGAAGATCGTGTTCTCAAACTCGCCAGCCTCTTCCAGATGTCGGATGAGGCGGCCAAGGTTCTGGTCGGTGTTGTCGACCATGGCCGCGTAGACCTCCATATAGCGCTCTAGCAGCGCGCGCTCGTCCACCCCGAGGCTCTCCCACGGTGCGACGTCGAAACCGGTCTCGGCGTTGCGCGAAGCGCATGCGGTGCCCTCGGTGAAGAGCCCCGAGGCGAGCTGCCGGGCGAAGCGTGCCTTGCGGACCTCGTCCCAGCCGGCACCGTAGTGGCCGCGATATTTGGCAATGTCGGCCTCCTTGGCCTGCAGCGGCGCGTGCACCGCCTGATGGGCGAAATAGAGGAAGAACGGCTTGTCCGGGTCAGACTGGCGCAGTTCAGTAACCATGGCCATTGCCCTGTCCGTCAATTCGTCGGTCAGGTAATAGTCCTCGGGGAAGCTGTCGATGCTGACTTGGGAGTTGTCGCTGACTAGCCGGTGCGGATGGAACAGGGACGTGAAGCCGTCCATGCAGCCGAAGTACCGGTCGAAGCCGCGCTGGCAGGGCCAGGAGGATTTGTCTGCGCCGTCGTGGAGGCGGCTCTCGCCGGTTAGGTGCCACTTGCCGACCATGAACGTCGCGTAGCCTGCGGCCCGGAACGATTCCGCAACGGTGGGCACATTCGCGGGAATCTCCATGGTCGAGTGCGGGAAACCCGGGTCGATGTGCGGCACGAAGGAGAAGCCGACGCGGTGGTTGTTCAGTCCGGTTATCAGGGAAGCCCGGGCCGGGGCGCACATCGGCGGGGTGTGGTAGTTGGTGAATCGGTAGCCGCCCCCGGCCAGGCGGTCCAGGTTCGGCGTGTCGATTTCGCTGCCGAACGGGCCGATGTCGCTGAAGCCCACATCGTCCATCAGCATAACGACGACGTTCGGCGAGCCCTGGATCGGACGCGGCTTGGTTGGCCACGCCCGGACGGATTCGGAGGCCCGCTCCCGCACGATCCCGAGAAATCCTTCATTGTCTCGGGCGGGTAACTGTTCGTCACGGCGCATGCTGATGTCCTTCCTGTCGATTCTGAATTCGGCGGTTCGTGTTTGGACACAGCCGGCGTGCCGAGCTTGGTCTTCGCGCTGGTAGCGGATCCGTCCTAGATGGCGATCCAACGGACCGCAACCGCATCTGCCCGCGGAGCGTGCTCGACGGCCCAAGAGGGGATAGAACGCCCCTCTCCGTCCGAGATGTCGGCATTCCTGTTGTTTAGGCGGAGTCGCTTTTTTTGAGTTATTGTATTACGAACTTACAAAGTAATGGATGAGGTTGATCATTTCCAGCTGTCATGGCAAGACGCGTCAAGGAGTAATCGTGAACACGGACAGGGACGCGGAGTATGAAGTCGTCATAGTCCGCTACGCCTCACGGCAGACAATGCGCAGCCAGGTCTACCTGAACTACCACCTGTATGGGGAGCCGGACGGCCCGATCGGAATGGACTACTACTTCTGGGTCATCCGCAATAGCCACCGCACCTATGTCGTGGATACCGGCTACAGCACGCTCGGCGGGAATAACCGGAACCGCGGCCACCTGATCCATCCCGGCGAAGCGCTGCGGAAGCTCGGCGTCGACCCGGACGAGGCGACGCTGATCCTGACCCACGCGCACTACGACCACGCCGGCAATGTGGACCTGTTCCCAAACTCGACGGTGATCGTGCCCAAGACGGAGTTCGATTTCTGGACAGGGCCCTATGCGCGGCGGCTGCAGTACCGCCACTCGGTCGAGGGCAGCGAGATCAACCACCTGCGCACCGTCTACGAACAGGGACGGATGCAGTTCCACGCCGGGCAGGAATTGCTTGCTCCGGGCATCGAGATGATTCAGCTGGGCGGTCACTCCCCCGGCCAGGCCATCCTGACGGTCAAGACCAGCGCCGGCACAGTGCTGCTGGCCTCCGACGCCACCCACTACTACGAGGAGCTGGACCGAGACATGCCCTTCCTGGTGGTCGCTGACTTGGAGGCCATGTACGCCGGCTTCGACGAAATGAAGCGCCTGATGGCCGAGCGCGGCGCCATCCTTGTCCCCGGGCATGACCCGGAGGTCCTGGGCCGGCACGAACAGTACGATGGCGAGCTCGCGAGCTTCGCCGCCTCGATCGGCCGTCTGCCGCAGCCCACAGCAACAACGGAAAAGGAACTCGTATGACCCCCGCGCTGAGTGACGACAGTCCAGCCCTGCCGCTGGACGGATTCAGGACCGGCTTTATCGGCCTAGGGAATATGGGCGGACGCATGGCTCGCTGTCTGGTCAATGCCGGCCAGCCGGTGCTCGGCTATGACACCCGTCCCGAAAGCATCGAGACGGCCGGCGCCACCTCGGCCTCGTCCGTGGCCGAGGTGGTAACCTCCTCCGACATCGTCCTGCTGTCCCTGCCAGAGAGCAGGATCGTGGAGGCCGTGGTGCTCGGCGAGGACGGCGTGCTGGCCCATGCCCGGCCCGGCCAGGTCCTGGTGGATCTGAGCACCTCCGCCCCCTCCTCAACCATCCGGCTGCATGCGCAGCTGCTGGAAAAGGGCATGACCCTGATCGACGCCGGCATCTCCGGGGGCGCGGCCGCGGCCGAGAAGGGCGCGCTAACCCTGATGACCGGCGGTGATATCCAGGTATTAGAGCGCATCCGCCCGGTGCTGGAGGCGTTCGCCGCGCATATCTTCCACTGCGGCGCCGTCGGCGCCGGCCACACCGCCAAGCTGCTGAACAACTTCCTGAACGCAATTGCGCTCTCGGCGACTGCCGAAGTGATGGTCGCCGGCCGTAAGGCAGGCCTGAACTTGGAAGTCCTGCTGGAGGTGCTCAACAACAGCTCGGGGGTTAACTTCGCGACCTTAAACCGGTTCCCAAAGATCATCCACGGCGACTACCTCAAGGGTGGACTGACCAACTCGCTGATGATGAAGGACGTGTTGGCCTACGTGGACCTGCTGTCCGGCCTGGGCGTGGCAAGCCCCAACTCCTCCGCTCCGCTGGCATCCTTCGGACTGGCGCAGCAGATGGGCTATTCCGACCAGATCAGTAACACCGTCGTCGACGCCATCGGCGACGTCTCCGGCGGTGTCCGCCTCCATAACAGCACCTCGGGCACCGACACCTCCACTGCAGGAAAGGACAGGGCATGAAACTCATCCACGGCACCGAACAGGCCGGCACCGCTGGCAAGACCGGCTCACAGTTCACCGGAATGGTCTACAACTACCTGACCCTGCCCTCCACCGACGGTGTCACCATCAACACCGTCAATTTTTCGCCCGGCGCCCGGACCTACTGGCACCGGCACGAACACGGCCAGATCCTCCAGGTCCTCGCCGGCGAAGGCCTCGTCTGCACCGAGGCCGACGGTGTGCGGGTGCTGCACACCGGTGACACCGTCTGGTGCCCGCCGGGAGAACGGCACTGGCACGGAGCCGCCGCCGGCGCCTTCATGACACACACAGCCGTCTCTCTGGGCCGGACCGATTGGGCCGAAGAAGTCAGCGATGAACAATACGGCGACGCATCCGCGGCGCAGGAAGGCTAGTAACAATGACCAGCGACAAGACTCACCGCCAGAGTTACGAGGACGGGCTTGCCGCCCGGCGGGAGGTGCTCGGCAACGCCCACGTGGACAAGTCCCTGAGCCAGGTCAGCGAATTCGCCCGCCCCGTGCAGGAACTGGTCACCGAGTACTGCTGGGGCGAAATTTGGACCCGACCGGGCCTGACCCGGGCCACCCGCAGCATGCTCAACCTGGCCATGCTCACCGCCCTGAACCGCAGCCACGAACTGGCCGTCCACGTCCGCGGCGCCCTCACCAACGGGGTCACCGAGGAAGAGATCCAGGAGGTGCTGCTCCAGACGGCCATCTACGTCGGCGTGCCTGCAGCGCTGGAATCCTTCCGCGTGGCCGAGCAGGTCATCAAGGAGTTCAAGGGCCATGAATAACCCCGGCTGCGGCCTGCCTTCCGTCGGCTTCATCGGTCTGGGCAATATGGGCTCTCCCATGTCCGCACGGCTGGCTGCCGCGGGCTATCGAGTCACCGGCTTTGACCTGGACCCCGGCGCGCGGGCCAGGCTGGCTGATGCCGGCGGAACCGCCGTCGAAAGCGCCGCCGACGCCACCCTCGGCGCCGACGTCGTCATCCTGATGCTGCCCAACTCCGCCGTCGTCGAGGCCGTCCTGGCTGAGCCGGAAATGAAGCAGGCGTTGGCGCCTGGCACCACCATCGTGGACATGAGCTCCTCGGATCCGTTGTCCACCCGCAGGCTGGCCGGCGAACTCGCCGCGGTGTCCGTGATTCTGGTCGATGCGCCGGTGTCAGGCGGAGTCAAGGGGGCCCAAACTGGCAAGCTGACCATCATGGCCGGGGGTCCGGAGTCGGCGGTGGCGCAGATCGGTCCGTTGCTGGCACACCTTGGTAGGGCCCGCCGCGCCGGCGAAGTGGGCGCCGGGCACGCGCTCAAGGCCATCAACAACCTGCTCTCGGCCACACACCTCCTGGCCACGGCGGAAGGTGTCCTAGCCGGCGAGCGCTTCGGCCTGGAGCCGGGGTTGATGGTCGAGCTAATCAATAGCTCCAGTGGCCGCAGCGGCTCTACGGACAACAAGTACCCCAACTTCATTCTCCCGGAGACCTTCGATTCCGGGTTCGGCCTGCGTCTGATGCTCAAGGACATGAAGATTGCCACGGACTTGGCTCGGCAGTTGGGCTTCTCCAGCAGGCTGGGCGAGCAGGCGGTGGCCCTCTGGGAGCAGGCGGCCCAGGATCTACCGCCCGCTGCAGACCACACCGAAATCGCCCGCTGGACCGCCGCAGCCGCCCGGGCCGGCCAGGAACAAGGAGAATAACCATGAGCCTCAATGCAGAGAAGCAACGCATCAAGGACGAGATCATCGCCATCCATGGCAGCTGGGACGAGTCCTGGCAGTCCATCTTGGAGCTGCGGTCGGGATTCCTGGCGGCCTACGCGAAGTTCGCTGCCGTTCCGTGGAAGAAGAACCACCTTGATGCCAAGACCAGGGAGTTAATCTACCTGGCCGTCGATGCCGCGGCGACGCACATGCACACCCCGGGCGTTCGCCAGCACATCCGCGCCGCGCTGGCCCACGGCGCCACCCCCGCCGAAATCATGGAGGTCATTGAGCTGACGAGCACGCTAGGAATCCATGCGATGAATATCGGTGTCCCGCTGCTGGTCGAGGTGCTCGAGGAAGCCGGTCTGCGCGATGGGCCCGAACCGCTGACGGAATACCAGGAGGAGCTCAAGGCCCGGTTCACCATGAACCGCGGCTACTGGCATTCGTTCTGGGACGAGATGCTGGAACTGGACCCGGAGATCTTCGAGGCCTATACGGATTTCTCCTCCGTGCCGTGGGAAACCGGCACCTTGGAGCCGAAGGTCAAGGAATTCATCTACGTCGCCTTCGACGCGGCCGCCACCCACCTGTATGTCAAGGGCTGGAAGCTGCACATGAAGAACGCGATCGGCTACGGCGCGACCAAGGAAGAGCTGCTTGAGGTCATGGAGATCGCCAGCGTCATGGGCATGCAGGCTGCCACGGCCGCCTTCCCGATCCTAGCCGAAGAGCTGGCCCGGGCCGGCAGTACCGCGGGTGCCGGCAGTGCACCCGAGCCAGTGCGCTAAGGGCTCGGGCTGAGCACCGGGTAACCATGCCGACACCTACCAATTCTCTGGCCGAGGCTTGGGACGCCAGTCCCGTCGGCCGGGTCGCCGCCCCCCTGCGCGAGCAGGTGACCGCCGCCCTGCGGGAGGCGATCCTTGACTTCCGGCTGAAACCGGGCCGGCGGCTGGTGGAACGGGAACTGATCGAGCAGCTCGACGTCTCCCGCACCACGGTGCGGGAGGCACTGCGGGAGCTGACTGCCGAAGGACTGGTCACCATCGTGCCCCAGAGGGGCGCCATCGTCACCGCTCCGTCGTGGGATGACGCCAGGGATCTGTACGAGGTCCGGGCCGCTTTGGAATCCCGCCTCGTGGAACGGTTCGTGGAGCGGGCATCGAGATCGCAGGAGCTGGCCCTGGCGGCAGCCGTGGAAAGCTTCGCGGAGGCATCCACACGGGAGGCCGGGGTACATGTCGCGCTAACCGCCAAGGACGTCTTCTACGAAGTGCTCCTCGCTGGCGCCGCCAGCCCTGCCCTCCAACAGCTCACCGAGAGCATCCAGGCCCGAGTGCGCGTCCTGCGGGCCACCTCGATGTCCATGCCTGGCCGCAGCAGCAAGGCTGTAGACGAACTGCGCGGCGTCCTCGCAGCCATCCAGTCTCGGGACGGGCAACAGGCGGCGGCCCTGTATGTGGAGCACGTGCGCCAAGCTGCTGAGACCGCATTGCAAAACATGCACGAATTCGACGACGGGCTTCAGCCCGGGAACGGCCAGGAATCATGACCGAGAGCCTCTACTCAAGGTCCGCCCTGTCCACGGGAATCGGAGCCGCGCCCACATCAAACGAACTGGTGGCGCGGGGATCGCGACGCAGGGCCTCTACGGCGAGAAAAGCCATCAAGCGTTCGTTCGCGGAAGCCGGCCGATACAACATCCTGCTTCCGCTCGATACGGCGAGTTCGAATACGGGTTCGCCACGCTTTTGCGGGCCGGTGGAAATTTGGCAGGCGGTCCAACTAGCCGCCAAAGCCGTGGACCTAGCCTTCACCACCGCGGTTCGAGCGACCAGACGCGGCCCACGACTGGAAATGCACCACCGGAACGTGTCCATGTACACGCACATCGCTGCGCGGTCGACGCCATCTACGCTTCCACGGCCCGCTTGATGCTGGACGAAGCGCCGGACAACCTAGGCGGTCGCGCACGCCCGCCACAGCAAACCCTGGACCCCAAGACCAGCTCAAGAAAGAGGAAACACCCATGACACACGCCGGACTGAAGAACAAAGTCGCAATCGTCACCGGCGCCGCCGGCGGCATCGGGCGGGCCACCGTACAGCGGTTGGCCGAAGAAGGCCTCAAGGTGGTCGCCGTCGACCTGGACGTCGAAGCGGCCGAAAAGACCGCGGCGGAACTCCCCGGAGAGATCATCGGCGTCGGCGCCGACGTTGCCACAGAGACCGGCGTCGGACACTACATGGAAGAAGCCCTGAAGGCCTACGGCCGGATTGACTTCCACCACTTGAACGCTGGGATCGCCGGATCGTTAGCCGACCTCGTCGACGTGTCCGTCGAGGAGTGGGACAAGGTCATGGCCGTCAACCTGCGCGGCCCCTTCCTTGGCGTCCGGGCTGCCTTCCGGCAGTACCTGAAGACTGGCACGACCGGTTCCATCGTCGTCACCGCTTCCATCGCCGGCCTTCGCGGCAGCAACGACCTGCTGGCCTACACCACTTCCAAACACGGCGTGATCGGTCTGGTTCATGGTGCTGCCGTCTACGGAGGACCGATCGGAGTCCGCGTGAACGGCATCGCCCCTGGCATCGTGCCCACCAGCATCTTCGGCGAGGCGGGCCGGGCAGATATGGTGCGCCGCGCCGGCACCTCGCCGCTGCGCCGGGCCGGAAGGCCCGAGGAGATCGCGGGCTCTGTGGCTTTCCTGTTCAGCGATGACGCCAGCTACATCACCGGCGAGATCCTCTCCATCGATGGCGGCGCCAATATCCAGAACACGAACCGCAACGCCGGCGGCGCCGGTCTATGGGATGTGGACATCACTGACGCGAAGATCCTAAAGCTGCACGGTGTTCCGTCCAGCTAGCCTTTACAAGGCCCCCGCTCTCGCGCCGATACAAGGAACCTGCCCGGATCGCTACCTCGACCGGGCTGCTGGCGAACGAAGCGCTCTCCCTCTCCGCCGAGGCCCTCTAGATCCTGCAGCAGATGGCCGATGGGACTGGCCCGGCCGATGGTGTATGCGCTCCGGACTGTGACGGCCGCTCCTGCAATCGAATCCCTCACCTTGGATCTGTCCTGCATCCAAAACCTGGGCAAGGGATCACGTTTTCCAGCTGGGAGTCCTTACGGATCAGAATTGCCCTGACCTGGCCCGATGCCCCTAGTTTCCGGCCAGGCGCAGCGGTGGCCCGCTTCATTAGAAGACGCCCGCCGAGATGCGGATGTCTCAAGTGACCTTCGATGACAGAAGTATGATCGTATGACAGAATGACGAAAAGTGTCGTTCTAACAGTAAGGTGAACCCATGCGTGCCGCAGTGCTCCGCGAATTCAACATCCCGATTACGGTGGAAGACGTCGATCTCTTGGACCTGGACCCGCACCGTGTCCTGGTGCAGACCAAGGCGAGCCCCTTCTGCTCCACGGACGTGACCAGCTTTCATGGCAACCTCGGTAAGGTCCCGCCGACCATCCTTGGCCACGCGTCCACCGGTGAAGTCATCGAAGTGGGCACCCAAGTCGAGGGGATCAGGCCGGGGCAGCGGGTAATCATTCCCGGAACCCCCGAATGCGGCAACTGCTACTACTGCGGCATCGGCCGCCCCGACCAGTGCTCGGAGCTGTTCGATATCGGCGGCATCTACCCCGACATCGCGAGAACGGCCGAGGGGCTACCAGTCTCCGCCGCCGGCTGTGTCGGCGGATACGCGGAAATCATGAACGTCTCGAAGAATCAGGTGTTCCCCGTGGAGACGGACTTGCCCTATGATGTCCTGTCCCTGCTAGGTTGCGGCATTACGACGGGGGTTGGCGCGGTATTCAATGTCGCCAAGGTCCAGCCGGGTGATTCAGTGGCCGTGGTCGGTTGCGGACACCTCGGCCTGTGGGTTGTACAGGCAGCCAGACTGGCCGGAGCGGGCCGGATTATCGCCCTCGAACCCCACGCCGGGCGCCGCAGCCTCGCCGGGGAGCTCGGAGCGACTGATCTCGTCGATCCGTCAGTTCAGGACGCCGCGGACGCGGTGAAGTCCTTGACCGCGGGTCGGGGTGCGGACATCGTAATTGAAGCCGCGGGCTCTCCGGATGCCCAGCGCCTGGCTCTGGAGGTCTCCCGGCGCGCTGGGACCGTGGTCTTTAGCGGCTTGGACCAGGCCGGCGCCGAAGTAAAACTGCCGCAGATCCCGCTAGCAGTGCAGAGCAGACAGCTTTTGAGCACGCAGAACGGCAACGTCCGGATGCGGCGCGACCTGCCGCGCTACATCTGCCTGCTTGAACGCGGGATGTTGGACGCCAAGCCGATAATTACGTCCCGTTACTCGCTGGATGACATCAACCTCGCACTGAAGAAATCGGAAAACCTGGACGACTTGTCCGGCATCTTCGTCTTCTAGCCCCACTGCGCCGCCGCGGCCCCGGCAAGCCCGTCCTCGCCGAGCCTCCGACAGGGACTATGCGGCGACCAAAACGATAACTGTGATCTCTTCCACATTCGTTACCCATATGCGTATGATCGTCGTACAAAATGATCGGCTGTTGATTCTCATTGGAGGAACCCCATGACCATGCTTCCCTACCGGACACCCCGCCCGCGATTCACCCGCTTCATCGCCGCCCTCGCCGCTTCCTCCGCCCTCGCTCTTTCGGCATGCGGCAGCGGTGCCGGCCCTTCCACCGCACAGCTTGCAAGCGACGTAGACCCCCATGCCCCGGAGGTCAAGGAGATCACCGGCCTCACGTTCCGAGCCCCGATTGCGGCCGGTTTCATCCAGGCAGAAAAGGGCGGGGTCGCGGCGGACTATGGACTGTCCCTGAAGACCGAATGGATCGAGAGCAGCGCCACTGCGGTCTCCCAAGTGGTCTCCGGGGATGTCCAAATCGCCCAGTCCAGCTACTTCGGGGTCATTGACGCCGCCCGGCAGGGCATCGACGTAGTCATCGTCAGTGAAAGCTACGCCAGCACCCCGGGCGTGCAGTCCCTGGAAACTATGCCAGATTCGGGCATCAAGGAACTGAAGGACCTGATTGGCAAGAAAGTTGCCGTCGTCTCGCTGAACAGCAGCCATGCCGTGAAGATTAAGGACTCAATGATTGAGCAGGGCCTGGACCCGAATGAAGTGGAGTTAGTGGAACTGCCGTACGGAGAGGTACCAGCCGCGCTACAGCAGGGCACTGTCGACGCTTCGAGCGCCACGGGAGCCATTCTTGCCCAGGTCAAGGACAAGCTCAACACCGTTACTGTCTTCGACTACGGGGAGGGCAAGTACGAGGGTATGGCCGAGTCCGGATGGATCATGAAGAAGTCCTTTGTCGAAGAGAACCCGAACACCGTGGCGGCACTGCAGTGTGCGCTGCTCAAGGGCACGAATGCGGTCAAGGATGAGGCCACTTACAAGGCGGTCCTGAAGGAAGACCTCGAATTCAACGACGAGGCCATCGATGCGGATGTCTCCCCCACTTGGGGTGCCGAGATCCGCAAGGAGCCGCTGCAGATAAATGCAGACATGCTGCACGCCATCGGCGCCATCGACGAGGAATTCGACGTCTCCAGCATCACTCTCCCCACCCCCACCAACTGCGACTAGGCCGGGCCGGCCAGCGAATCCTGGAGTAGCGAGCCAGTAATGATAATGTCCACTGAACGACCGCAAGCTGGTACCCGGGGAAACGGTTCCCGGGGTACCCGGAAGGCGGCCGGACGTAGCAACCCTTCCGGTGGCACCCGGAAGCGGAACAGAATATTGGCAGGGACGGCCGGAGTCATCGGCCTCGGCCTGGTCATCGAAGTCGTTTCCCGGGCCGGACTAGTGCACCCGGACTTCCTGCCCCCGTTCTCCACGGTGCTACGGGAATCGGTGCTGATTTGGGGCCGGGAAGATTTCCGCAGTGATGTCCTGTCCACCTTGAGTTCGTACCTGCTCGGCCTAGGCCTTTCGGCCCTCATCGCCGTCCCCCTGGGCGTGCTCTTCGGCCTCTCGGATAAGGCCTACAGGGCGTGCCGCGCGGTCGTTGAACTGATCCGGCCCATCCCTCCGGTGGCGCTGATCCCGCTGGTCGTACTGGTTTTCGGCAACGGCCTGCAGATGAAGCTGGTAATCGTCATCTTCGCCGCCGTTTGGCCCATCCTGTTCAACACGATGTACGGGGTGCACGACGTCGACAAGCAGGGCAAGGAAATGGCCCGCAGCTTCGGTGTCGGCCCTGCCGGGGTGACACGTAGGGTGGTGCTTCCCGGGGCGGCACCATTCATCGCCACCGGTATTCGCGTGTCCTCCTCTATCGCCCTGATTGTGGTCATCACTGTGGAACTGATTGCCGGCGGCGCCGAGGGGGTCGGCGCTTTCATCGCCCGTTCCCGCGCCTCGGGCACGGAAGTCGAACTCGTGTATGCCGGAACGCTGATGGCAGGACTGTTAGGCCTGGTGATGAACATGATCATGAACGCCGCGGAACGTCGCTGGTTTGCCTGGCAGACGACGACGAAGGGAGCCTGAGCAGTGTCCACCACCGTCAAAGAAGTTCACGTCAAGGCGAAGACTGGACAGATCTCAGGCACCGCCGGACGCGTCGGCTCCCGGCTCGCCTACAGTTCCGGATTGCTCGTGGTGCTGCTGCTCCTCTGGCAGCTTGCCACGGCACTCAATCCGTCCCCCTTTTTCCCCACCCCGCTGAAAATCGGCACCCACGCCTGGACAATGTTCTTCAGCACAGCCGGCGGCGGTCTGGCCACCGAAGCCATGACGGTTCACACGTTTCAAACGCTCGGACGGGTCCTGCTCGGGTTCGTGCTGGGCTCGGTCACGGGCGTTTTGGTGGGGACGGCGATCGGGCTGTACCGGATACTCCGGGACGTCGCCGATCCCGTGGTGGAATTCCTGCGTTCCATCCCGGCTACCGCAACCCTGCCGTTGTTTATAGTGCTGCTCGGCGGCGAGGACAGCATGCGGGTCGCCTTCATCGCGTATGGCATTTCGTGGTTCGTGCTGATCAACACTGCAAACGGGGTGGGCTCGATCCACCCCACCCAGTTGGCCATGGGCAAGGCATTCCGGCTCTCGAAACGCCGACAGCTGACAGGCATCATCCTCCCGGCTGCCCTGCCGAAGATCTTTGCCGGGCTGCGGCTGGCGCTCACCGGCGCCCTGATGTTCGCCATCGTGTCCGAATTCATGCTGTCCACCAATGGGATCGGGTTCCAGCTCATCCAGTCCCAAGCCCGTTTCCAAATCCTGGACATGTGGTCCTGGATGCTGCTGCTGGCAGTCCTCGGCCTGCTGCTGAACACCATGCTGGAAATCACCGAAAACCGTCTGCTGGCCTGGCACCGTCTGGCCCGAAGCTAAGGACCGGAACAATGAATACCAATGCCGTCCCCGGCACGCGCGAAACCTTAACCGCCGGCAGCACCGCAGTTACGCCACTGCTCAAGGTCGACAAGGTCACCCACACCTACGGATCGGGCCCTGCGGCCCACACGGCCCTCAAGGAATTGTCCTTCGAGGTCTACCCTCAAGAGTTCGTCTCCATCGTCGGACCTTCCGGCGCCGGCAAAACGACGCTGCTACGCACACTCTCGGGCCTGCTGACACCGACCAGTGGCAGCGTGAGCATCGCAGGCAAAGCTGTCATCGGCGTCCCCGACGGCATGGCCATGGTCTTCCAGGACTACAGCCGTTCCCTGCTGCCTTGGCTGACCATCGAAAAGAACGTCGCCTTCCCGCTTACTAAGGACAGCGGCACGGCCGCCGAGCGCAAGGCCCTCATTGAGGAAAGTCTGGAAGCGGTGGGACTGCAGGGCTTCAACAACCGCTATCCCTGGCAGCTCTCCGGCGGCATGCAGCAGCGCGTGGCCATCGCGCGTGCACTGGCCTACCGGCCGCGGTTGCTGCTGATGGACGAGCCCTTTGCGTCGCTGGATGCCCAGACCCGGGCAGAGCTGGAAGACCTGGTCCTGACCCTACGCCACCGCTACGCCGTCACCGTCCTGTTCGTCACGCACGACATCGACGAAAGCGTCTACCTGGCGGACCGGGTCCTGGTGCTCTCCAAAGCCCCGGCCCGGTTGGTGGAGAACATCGAGGTCACGTTGCCAGAACCGAGGGACCAGATCTCCACCAAGGAAACCGAAACCTTCGTCCAAATTCGTGGACACGTGGCACGCCTGATCCGCAGCGGCGGCGATCTGCCCCAAGCGAGTTGATCCGATGCTCGAAATCAAGTCGGCGATCCTGGAAAAGTTCGGCGTCCCCTTCGAGATTCACGACGTCAGCTTGAAGGATCCGGTAGCGGGCGAAGTAATCGTGCGCACCACCGCGGCCCCGTTCTGCTCCACGGACTGGCTGGGCTGGAAGGCAATGCGGAACAAGCAGCCGCCGGTGATCCTCGGCCATACGGCCGTCGGAATCGTGGAGCACACCGGTACCGGGGTTACGGGCGTGGAGACTGGGGACCGGGTCGTGGTGGCCGGAACCCCGCAGTGCGGCGAGTGCTTCTACTGTGAAATCGACCGTCCCGACCAGTGCGCTGCCCTGCTGGAAATGCCGGAACCGCTGGTCGCGGTAAAGCAGGACGGGACCGAGGTTCGCGCAGCCGGACGAGTCGGCGCCTATGCCGAGTACATACTCGCGAACCAGAACCAGATCTGGAAGCTCGAAAGCGACTTGCCGGCCAGCCAGCTGAGCCTGCTCGGCTGTGGGATCACCACCGGTCACGGAGCGGTCTTCAATGTCGCCCAGGTGCAGCCCGGACAATCCGTCGCCGTAGTCGGCCTCGGCCACCTCGGCCAGTGGATGATTCAGTCTGCCCGGGTGGCCGGAGCCGGGACCATTATCGGCTTGGACCTGGTGCCTGGGAGGCGCGCGCTTGCCTTGCAACTGGGGGCCACGCATGCGTTGGACCCGGCGGACGGAGACCCGGTTGAACAGGTCAAGGCACTGACCGGAGGTCGTGGCGTCGACGTCGCCCTTGAGGCGGCCGGTCCGGAACAGGCCGTCCAGCAGGCAGTCATGATGTCCCGCCGGGCCGGCACCGTTGTGCTGACAGGCGTCCAGCAGTTCCAAGCCGAGGTCTCGCTGCCCCAGCTGGCCCTGGCGATCCAAGGCCGCAAGATCATTGGCTGCCAGAACGGGCAGAGCGTCCTAGGCCGTGACATCCCCCGCTGCGTGGAACTGATGGAGAGCGAACGGTACCTCGCAGCCCCTATCGTGACTGCCGAGTATGCCCTCTCCGAGGTGAACGAGGCCATGTATGCCTCCGGAGAGCTGCGGGACCTTAGCGGAGTGTTCACCTCATTCCGCTAGCGGTGTTTAGGTAAAGGGCATCTCCTGTTGCCCTGCTTGCCTTTGTCATTGTGACCGGGCCCTGGCCACTGTCCAGCGGACAGGCACGTCCAGCTGATCCAGGTCACCGGAGAACCTCTGGCCATGGGCGTCACCAATTTTCTGGTGCGCGCCTCGAAGTTCTCCCTGGCCTTGGCCCCGCCCGGCTCCACGACCTCGCCGGCTATTCCGGCTTGGGGTGGACGGCGCTGGGTGCCAGCATCACCGGGGTCGCGCTGCCAAGCGCAGCCGTCCTCAGCCATGAAATTCCTGCTTAAACGACCATCGAATGGAAGGATCGAAATGATCACCCATACCGTCATCTTCCGACTGAACCGTCCGGCCACCACCGGACAGCGCAAGCAGTTCCTTGAGGCACTGGAGGACTTCGGTCGCGCGGCACCGCACGCCACCGGCCCGGCGTTAGTGCATGCCGATCTGCAGATGCGGCCGGAAGGCCGGAGTGTAAGCGAATTCCTCATGGAAGTACGCTTCGCCGACCCGGACGCGTTCAAGAACTACCTGAATGACCCCAAGCATCAGAGGCTCGTCACCGACGTGCTGGTTCCGCAATGTGAGTCATGGCTGTCAGTCCAGGCTGAAACCAACTGAACGGATCGGGCGCACCAATGGACCACGTCAGACTTGGGACCACTGGCCTGAACGTTTCAGACTGGCGCTTGGGCGCTTGACCTACGGCGATTCGGCACGGGGGGCCTCACAGCTGGACCTTGGGTTAAGCAGAAAACCGGCCTCTTATCCGGCAGGCGCTGGGAGCCGGCATCAACTTTTTGGACACCCCCAACGTGTACTCCGATGGGAGCGGCGAGGAATCCTCGTGCGGGCCTTGGCCGACCTTGCTCGGCGTGACGAAGTGGTGATTGCCACCAAGGCGCACAGACGCAAGCGGCCGGATCCGACATCATCCACCGCTGGGATCCGCACACCCCCATCGAGGGGACGCTCGAGGCTCTACACGACGTGGTCAAGGGCGGCAAGGCCCGGCACCTCGGCGCCTTCTCGATGTGGGGTTGACAGTTCGCAAAAGCCCAATGCATTGCAAGGCTTCACGGCTGGACGCGCTTTGTGAGCATGCAAAACCACTACAACCTGCTCAACCGCGAGGAGGAACGCGAAATGCTTCCGCGTTGCCGTCACCTGGGCGCGGGCGTCACGCCGTGAAGCCCGCTTGCGCGCGGCCTGCTAGCTCGCCCTAAGGGAAGTAGAACGGCACGGCGGGAATCCGATCACTTCGTTAAGCTGCTGTATCAGGACAATGACCGCAGCATTTTCGGGGCGCGCACCAAGGTTTGCCGATGCACGCGGGTTCAGATGACGCATGGCCTGGGTACTCCGCCAGCCAAGCATCACCGCACCCATGATCGTGGCCGGCAGGCCCGACCAACTGGAAGAAGCTGTTTCCGCCCGAAGCCTACAGTTGTCCCGGGAGGAAGTCGCTGCCTTGCAGAGGGCGGATGCTTCGATCGTTTGGTCTGGACTCCGCGGGACATAGGCTATGGGCGAGAAACGCTGTCTAAAAGACAATAGTACTGTTGCCGTGGCGGGCGATACGGTCTTCGCAGTGCCAGGCGACGGCGCGGGAGAGGACCTGGCGTTCGACATCGGCGCCGCGCCGAACGAGATCCGTTGTGGTCTCCGCGTGCGAAACCCTAACGACGTCCTGTTCGATGATAGGGCCTTCGTCGAGGTCCTGTGTGACGTAGTGAGCCGTGGCCCCGATCAGCTTCACACCGCGGTCCTTGGCCTTCTGGTAGGGGCCGGAGCCGATGAAGGCCGGCAGGAAGGAATGGTGGATGTTGATGACCGGGCAGCCCAGCTGATCCAGGAACTCGCCGGAGAGTACCTGCATGTAGCGGGCGAGCACCACCAGGTCCGCGTTGCCGTGGAGCAGTTCGAGCTGGCGGGCTTCGGCTTCGGTCTTGGAATCTTTGCTTACGGGAATGTGCACGAACGGGATCCCGAAGGGGCGGACCTGTTCGGCCAAGTCTGCGTGGTTGGAGACCACCATGGTGATGTCAGCGGCCAGCTCCCCCCGCCGCTGCCGCCAGAGCAGGTCCAGCAGACAGTGGTCGGTCTTGGAAGCCAGGATGGCCACCCGCTTGGGCCGGGAGGCTTCGGTCAGTGTCCAGCTGGCACCAAACGGACCAGCAATGCGCCGGTCCAGCTCGCGTTCTAAGACGGGCACGGCAGCAGCGAGTCCTGGCAGGTGGAAGACGGTCCGTTGGAAGAATTCCCCGCCCTGTGGATCAGTCGAATACTGATCCAGAGAGACGATGTTGGCACCGTGGTCGGCCAGCAACTGTCCGACAGCTGCTACTATTCCCGGTTGATCGGGGCAGCGCACCAGCAGCCGCCCCACCTCCCGCGCCGACGGTGCTGACCCGACCGTAGCCGGAACAGACGCTGATGCGGGTGCCTGTTGCATGAGTGTGTTCACGAAGATTCCTGTTTTGGTAGTAGGGCGCCGAAGCCTGTGCGACGGAGGTTGGAGGCCGCGCCTAGACGGCAACCTGGCCTAGTTCGCTGCGGCGGTTGTCCTGCTTGTAGGGCGCCGGGGCGACAGTGGCGCGGATTAGCTTCTGTCTCGTGCCAGGTTCTCCCCATAGGACCTTGACTCCCGTCCCGGCCTCCGCGTAGCGAGGGTGCACATAGGCGAGCGCGAGCACCTTCCTGAAGTAGTAGCTGTAGCCGGGGGTGGTCGAAGTTCCCACGACGGCGCCGTCTTCGTCTTGGACGGCGTCAGCCCAGGTGAACCAGCGCTGTTGCTGTGGAATGTCAAGGAACGCGTACGGTGCGTCCTGCCCGAAGAGCGAAGCGTAGACATCCACGACGTCCTCACTGTTGAACTCCAAGGTGACCCGCACCCGCTGCGGATCGGCGATTTCCTTCTCCAGCGCCTCCCGCCCGGTGAACTCATGATCGAACTTAACGGACTTGCCCCAGCCCATCGACACCGGCGACTGCAGGTAGTCGTTGAGATCGTCGCTTTCGAAACTGCCGCGGACGGCCGTCTTCAGCCCGTAGCGGTCAAAGTGCTCACCTACCCACTCCTGGAAGCCCTCCGGGCCGGGCGCTTTGAGGTAGTGCCATCCGCCCGTCGGGAATGAGGCCTCCAGGTGGTTGATCATTGCCGTGCGGCGGCCGAGCCTCCGGATTCCAAATTCTTCGCCAGTTTCGAGAATGGCACTCATGACCTGCTCTGCATCTTCGGCTCGGCCATGGAATTCAAAGCCAATTTCCCCCGCCATTCCTTGGCGTACGGCGTAGACCGGCGAACCTGCAATGGTGACGTCTCGGAAGTGCATGAACTTGATGTCCGTCAGGTCCTCGCCCGTCAGCTTCTGGCTCAGAGCCAGCGCGGAGGGGCCGGACACTTGAAACTGGAACGTCTTCTGTTCACGCCAAGTCACCTCGTAGCTGCCTTGCGCCACCAGCCAGGCCGAATAGTGCGCCGTCGCGCCCTGGGTGGCGAACCGGTCCTCGGCCAGTCGGAGCAGGACTCCGTCGCAGATGACCTTGCCGTTGTCATCACACTGAACCAAGTGCTTGGCTTGGCCGATGGCGAACTTTTCGAAGCTATTAATGCTTGAATCCCTGAACACCTTCAGGGCGTCCGGCCCCTCGATGACCACATCCCAGAGGAAGGACCAGTCCCCCACATAGCAGGTCGTTTTCCAGGACAGCTGCTCGTCCTGCCAACTGCTGAATTCCGGTCCGCCCCAGCCGGGGTGGTATGTGCCGTGCTCCCGGCGGTGGGCATCAATAAAGGGGTGCGCCATTGCTTTCTCCTTCGTCTTGTGTTCGTCGTGTTGCGGATCCCTTCACCGGACCGCTGGTGCCTCCGGCACGAAGGCAGGGGGCCTGCTCGCGGAGCGGCAAGCATGACATCAACCATCTGAATTGTATGACAATCTGATAAGATTGTCATAGTGTTCCGCCGCCGCACCATAAGGCCCCGGACCTTGGATTTCATCTCATCCGCCCAAAACAACCGCTTTGGAAAGGGAGACACCTGCCTTGGCGACACATAACTGCAGTTCGAAAAAGGGATCCGGGGGTCGGGAACCGTCCCGCTTTCATATGTGGGGCGGCCTGGCGCTTTCCTTGGTGTCCGGCGCCGCAGTCTCGATACAGTCCTTTACAAACGGGCATCTAGGGCAGGTGATAGGTTCGCCTGCGGCTGCGGCAGCCGTCAACAACGGCACTGCCTTGCTTATTGTCTTGTGTCTTGCACTTGTGAGCGGAGCCGTTACACGCGCGTGGCGCGAACTGCGTTCCGGGCGAAACCCTGTGCGCATTTGGTGGTTCTTCGGCGGGCTAATCGGGGCAACTGCCGTCTTTGCCAACGCCATGTCAGCTCCCGTCCTCGGCGTTGCCCTACTTGCCGTTGCCATGGTCCTCGGCAAACTGATCGGGAGCCTGGTGACGGATGCCCTCGGCCTCGGTCCGGCCGGCCGACAACTGCCTACACCGCAGCGCATGGCCGGCGCCGCCTGTGCCTTGGCTGGTGTCGTCATTAGCGCCGTGGGTCATGCCGGGCAGATCCCACTGGTCCTGGTCGTGTTCCTCGTAGCGGTGGGGGCCTTGGTGTCGATCCAGCAGGCAGGCAATGCCCATTTGGCGCAGGCCACTGGCGAGCCCTTGGCCATGGGACTGGTCAACTTTGTCGGCGGCGCCGCCGCCCTGTCCATCCCCGTTGCCATAATTGCGGTCGATGGAGGAACGCTTGGACCCGTCCCGTCCTGGGGCTGGGTGGGCGGAGCGCTGGGGGCAGGGATCGCCATTGCCAGCGCCCTTGCCGCCTACACCGTCGGGGTGCTGCGGCTTGTTCTTGGCATGATTGCGGGCCAGAGCGCCATAGGCCTGCTCCTGGACCTCGCCTTTCCCCGTTCCGGTTCTGGGGTCACGGCGCCGACGCTGGCCGGAGTTCTGCTTGCATGCGGCGCCGTGCTGATCGCCAATCTGCCGGTGGGCGATCGGGCCTCCGGCCGGGTGCCCGCAGCTTCAGGGACGAATGCGGGCGAGCGGACATGATCACCCGCAGCGTCGTCCGCCTCAGCCGGGCCTCGGTCCGGGTTTCGGTGCAGGTGCCGCAGGTCTGCGGGCGGGTAGCGTGGCGTGCACCAGTCCACAGCGGGCACGCCTGTCCTCGCTGCGTCCCGCCGGGCGAGCCATCGGGCGAACTCTCACCACGGGCCCCTTGTCCCGCCTAGGTCGAATAGCCACGGCGCCCCGAGCGGCCTGCCCAACTCACTCCGGTCTTGCAGCCGCGCAGTGGGCGGCTGCAAGACCGGGGCCTGCAGTCTTCGTGCCTCCGGCTGGCCTCTGTCGCTAGCTGCCACGAGACATGGACGGACTGCATGGAATAGCATGTGAGATTGTATGATGTTCATCCAATCCTAGGGATTACTAGAGGCACCATGTCCACTTCAACGAACTCACTAGCCGATGCCTGGGCGGCGAGCCCGGTGGGCCGGATCGCTGCGCCTCTACGCGAGCAGGTTATCCAGGCCTTACGCGCCGCGATCTTGGATTTCCGGCTAAAGCCGGGCCAGCGACTCGTTGAGCGGGAACTGATTGAACAGCTCGGAGTCTCGCGCACCACCGTCCGGGAAGCACTGCGGGAACTTACCTCGGAGGGGCTCGTTACCGTGGTGCCGCAAAAGGGCGCCATCGTCAGCGCACCCTCCTTGGAAGAGGCCCGAGACCTTTACGAAGCAAGGGCAGCCCTGGAAGCGGTGGTGGTGAGGCGATTTGCCGAACGGGCATCCAAATCACAGATAATGAAGCTAGCGGCCGCGGCGGAAAGCTTTGCCGAGGTGGCCGAGGCCGGCGGTGATGCCGCCAGCGTACTGACTGCCAAGGACGTATTCTACGACGTCCTCATCGACGGCGCCGGCAGCGCGGTCCTGCAGCAGCTCACGGAGGGCATTCAGGCGCGCGTCCGCGTGCTCCGCGCGGTGGCCATGCCTGCCGAAGGCCACTCCGCTGCGGTAGAGGAATTGCGCGGCATTGTTGAAGCCATCCAGCGCGGCGACGGTGAGCGCGCCGGAACGTTGTATTCTCGCCACATTCTTCGCGTTGTCGAGCGGGCGCTGCAGAGTCTGGAGGAAGCCGAGGGATCCTAGGGGGCGTACCGCCAAGGCTGGTGCTGACCTAGCGAGCACGATGACGAAGAGGCAACCCCGCCCGTCAATGCGCGCTGAAAAGTGATGTGAGCACTCAAGCCGGTTTTGCGCGGCCACCCTGTCCCCGTCCGCTGCCTCACATCGGGAAGGGCAGGAAGATGAGGCGCGGCCCGCCGCTTCCGGCGCGAGCCTCCCACCTGCACTTCAGAGTTGCCCCTCCGGCTTGCGGACACCGGTCACCTACATTCATCGAGGACGGCCCCGGATCGAGATCGCTCCCTGCGTTCAACACGTCGGGAACCATGATGTGCGTCCGGGCGCTGTTCGCTGGCCACCTCACACGGCGGGAATCTTGGGTACTGGGACGGCCCACATCGGGTCGGTGTCGCCTTGTGTTCCGGCGTATGAACAGGTCCACGCGTTTGGGTGGCTATGCCGGACGCAGAACCTGCACCCGACCCGCCGGTGGAAGGGGGTGCTGTAAATCCCCACTCGTCGCTGGTCCAGACTTCCCGGCAGGGAGCTCCGGCACACCATTCAACACCGGATCGAACGTTCCAGGGCGGTAGATTACGGGGTTCCGCTTACGGAAGCCTCTGCAGGATGCTGGGTCATGACCAGCTTGCTTCGAGGGGACCCATCGGCGGCGGACCCCGGTTGTGTTCACCCGGACAGATGCCAGGGACCTTTTCTATGCTGATCAGGCCCATTACCCTGCGAGTCTTCGGTCCTGACTCCAGCTAGCCCCTTTCTGGGAGTGCTGCTTGCATCTCTGCAGGCCCTTGGCTGACTTTGGTCTGCCAGAGGCCAGCAGTTACCTCACCCCCGGGGCCAAATGGATCAGCGGGACGCATGCAGCGCGCCGCAGCTCCCAGTTCTCAAGGAGCGGATCGGGCGCTGCATGCGTGGGAGAAGCCCTAGAACGTCAGAGGCTGGCCAAAGTGGAAACGTGAAACTGCGCCGTAAGTGACGTCCCACTGTGCCGCAATGTGTGTCTTGTACATAGCAACATCGCGGTAGTACTTCTCCATGGCAGAGCCGCGTTTGGCGGAGCTAGAGCCGGCAGTTGAAAAGGCCAACTCCACGGCGTCGTTGGCCAAGCGTGCAGCTTGCTGGACTACGGCCCGCAACCGTGCATCCTGCTCTGGAGTGAACTCCTCGCCCGTTGCCTCCCACCGGCGGCCTAGTTCTGCATACTGGCGAACTCCTGCCAGCAGCAGCGTCTCGGCGGAATCCGCCAATGCCAGTAGGCGCCCGAACCAGCGATGGTACTCGGGAGCTTCCAGCCGCGGCAGGCGCGGCGGGAAGCTGGCCTGCCGGGCCTCCATCAGCTTCTCAAACTCATCGACGGCCGCCCAGGCCGCGCCGATCTGGGTAGCGACCAGTTCCGCATTGAAGTATGTCATGGTACGGCCCAGGTACATAGGGTTCTTGTGCAGTTGGTATCCGACCGTCCCCTCCGCACCCAGTACATGCTCGCGGAAGTCGTAGACAATACTGAGGTGGTCGGGGACGAAGGCGTCCTCGATTTTCACCGAGTTGGAGCTGGACGCTCGCATGCCGATGGTCTTGTCGCCCCCCCAGTCATCCAACACTGTGTAGTCACTGCGCGGAAGCGCAAACATTCGCAGCCCCAGTGCCTCCCCGTCCGCTGTGAAGGTGGGAGCCACCACAAGCACGTGTGTGCTCCACATTGACCCCGAGCAGTAGTCCCAGGTGCCGGTGAGGCGGTAGCCGCCGTCGGCGACGGTAGCTCTGCCCGAAGGTATCGTCCGCCCTGGCGCGATGAATGTCCCGTCGCGGAACAGCTCCTGCTGACCCTGCTCGCCGTAGAACGAGCCCACATGGAATGCGTGGCCGGCACCCAAGACAAAGGACCAACCCACACCCGGGTCGCCGCGGGAGATCTCAACGCCCACCCGTACGAAATCATCGATCCCCAACTCCAGTCCCCCGAAGCGGCGGGGCTGGAGGATGCGATAGAAGCCCGCCTCCAGGAATTCCTGGTGAATTTCCTCCGAGTAGCCACCCAGCTGTTCGTGCTCGGCCTGCATCTTGCGGAGCCGAGGGCGCAGATCTGTTGCCCGAGCAACTAGTTCATCTGGAGTGGGACCGGCTTGCCCCCGGCCCGCGGCAGGCCAAGTCGGCGTGTAAAGACTCGTGGTCATCAGAAGCTCCTAGGGATCACACGATGGATTGTATGACGATACTATAATCATGTGACCTGCGACGCCAGTTGTGATTTTTTCTCTCGAATGCGCGCCGTGGCAGCTTCGTCCACCTTCAGCCCCTCCGGGTCCATTTCCGGGTCGCCGATCAGTACCACGCCATAGTCCAGTGCCGCTCCCTCTACCGAGACGTACCCATCCCGAACGTCGGTGAGGACCTTGGCTGTGTCACGGGTCATCGGATTTCCCCAGCCGCCACCGGCATTTGTCAGGTAGCGCAGCACGGAGTTGGCCACCGACCGGTTCGCCCCGGGACGGAACGGATAGATGAAAGTTCCGGTCTCGGAAGGCAGGTTTGTGGCGGCATCTATCACCCCTGCCCAAGCCTCACCCTGGCCGAACGATTCAATCGTCGCGTCCGGCTCCTGAAATGAGCCATCGGCGGCAGGAGGGAACATCCAGATTCCCCCACGGCGTCCATCCTGACCGCCGTTCACCCCAAAACCGGCCACGCTCTTGTATCGCAGCTCCGTCAGCGAGTGACTGGCATCAAGAATCCATAAGGTGTCGCGGATCATGCTGGCACCGCCCCGGAAGTGGCCGGGGCCTGCCGAATCAATTCGCGGCTCGTGCCGGAGGATCACCGCCGGACTGTCCTTTTCAATCGCTTCCACGGCCGGAGCGACACCGTTTGCCAAGTAGCTCATGCACTGGCTATCGGCGTCCCCGAACTGGTTTGCGCCATAAGGGCCAATCTCGCCGCCGCATTGCAGCGCCGAGACCCAGGGTGTCCCGTTCTCATACGTTCCGAAAGCGGTGTGGATATCGGTGCTGCCGCGGTCGCCGGCCAGCGCGGCCGGTCCAAGCGCCGCCGAGAGTGCCTTCAACAATGCGCTCAGAGCCGCCGTGGACTGTTCGAAATACATAAAAACGCACCCGTCGGGCGGCAGCGCCGAAAGCATGGTGCCTTCGGGCAGAATGATGTCGACGTCCCTGTACAAGCCGGAATTGAACCTGCCGTGCGGGTCAAAGAGGTACTTGAGGGTGATCCCCACGCTGGTCTTGGTGTCCCAAGAGGTGGCGTTGATAGAACTGCGGGCCTGCCGTGAGGTTCCGGAAAAGTCCACTTCAATGCGGCTGCCCCGCTTACGGACGGCCACTTCGATCGTATAGTCCTCGCTGTCGTCCACGCCGTCGCAGTCGATCCGCTCCGAGCCCGTCCAATCTCCGTCAGGCAGTACCGCCAGGGAAGTCGACATATGCTCAGCGCCCAGGTCACAGACGTACTCCATCGTCCCGTGGACCGCACCAAGGCCGTAGCGTTCAATGGATTCCAGGACCAGCCTCTCCCCCAGCTCCAGGCTGGAGCACACCGTCTGCATGTCCGGATAAAGGATCTCGGCCATTCTGACGTTGTCGAAGATAACGTTCCAGGACTCCGCCACCGGCTCGCCCCCGCGGATCAGTAGCCGCGGCGAGAGGACCAGGCCGTTTTCATAGACGTTCTGCTTTGAGGCGCTAAAGCCGCCGGGCACAGTGCCGCCCATGTCCAACTGATGCGCGTTCAAGTTCACGAAGGCCGCGATTTCGCCGTGGTGGAACACGGGGCGTACGAACAGCAGGTCGTTGTTATGGTTGCCGGTGCGGTAGGGGTCGTTGGCGATCAGCACGTCGCCAGGCTGAAGCCGATCCGCACCGAATTCCTCAACCATATTGGCCACGGCATCAATGGTGGTGCCGGCCATCAGGACGATCCCATTGCTGGCCGCCGGCACTTGGTAACCCAGTGACGGCGGACCACTGATCGTGCAGGCAAGGTCGTAGAAGTCCCGCAAAATCGGAGAGAATGCACCGGTCAACAGGCGGACGCTCATGTGCTCCACGAGATAGTCGAAGCGGTTGCTCAGGACGGTGGCGGTGTAGCGGTCGCACCCGTAACGGGCGGCGAACTCCTCTTCATTCAGATCCCGGATAAGGGCCACTCCGACAGGGCGGCTTTCGCTAGTGAGTGTCATTCCTGACCCATCCTTTCAATCACAATCTCTGAGCAGAGCCCGATCCGCGCCTGCTGCCCGGGCAGGATGTAGGTGGTCGACAGGTCCTCGCGGATGACCGCCGGCCCCTGTACCGTGGCGCCGACGGACAGCTTCTCCCTCAGGTACTCACGGGCCTGAACCGGACCGTCGGCGACATAGTCGAGGGTGAAAACCCGTTCCGGTTCGGCAGCGAACGGCGCTGCCGCGTCTGCGGGGATGTACTCAACCTTGTCCGCGGGGACGACGAGTTCCACCCGATAGGTCACACCCTCGACTGGAATCTGGTCGAAGCGGTTGCCGTTGCGCTCCTCGTAAACATCATGGAAGGCGCCGACCATCTCACCTATGGTTCCGGCTGTGATGTCGCCGTCGGGAATCCGAATGAAAGGGGTTTCCCAGCTCTGGCCGAGCAGCCGGCCGTCGAAGCTTCTGCGGACAGGAAGCCCCTCGGCGACGGCACCCACACGGTCCCGCAGCACCTGTTCCATCTCGCCAAAGACTCCGGCGATTTGCTCCGCGCTGTCTGAGGAGAGCACCACGTAGGCGCTGCGGGAATCGTAGAATACCTGGTCGGTGGACAGCAGGCCCAAGGCCGAGAAGAGGCCGGGATACGGCGGGATCACCGCGTTCTTGAGCGGTAACAAATCCAGAACGGCCGGCAGCAGCATCGGTCCGGCTGCACCGTAGGACATGAGGGAGAAATCTCGAATGTCCACGCCGTGGCGGACGGCGACGTTGAGGATTTCCTCGGCCATGTGGGCCACGGCCAAACGGTAGGCAGAGCGTATCCGCTCCTCGAAAGCCACCGGCGTGTCCAGTGCTGCGAAGGCCTGCTGTGCCGCTACCTTGTCCAGTTTCATCTCGCCGCCGGCGAACGATTCCCCGTCGAGGATGCCCATCAGAAGACAGGCATCGGTAACTGCCGGCACCGTACCGCCGCGACCGTAGCAGGCCGGTCCTGGCTCGGCTCCCGCCGACCCGGGACCTACTTGGATGCCGCCTGCCGGGGAAACGCTGACCAGGCTCCCGCCGCCAGCTCCCACGCTGGAGACCTCGGTGGAGAGGGCGTTTATCACCATGTCGTGTTCGAGTTCGAAGGTGTTCTGAATGAACGGTTTGCCGTCCACAATCAGTGACACGTCCGTGGAAGTACCGCCCACGTCGGCGCACAACAGATTGCGTTCGCCAAGGGCCTCACCGAGACGGGCGCTGGAGATGGTGCCGGCTGCAGGCCCCGCGAAAACAATCCGAAATGGCTTGTTCAGGGCTTCTTCCCAGGGCAGCAAGGTGGCCGCACAGTCAGCAAAGTTCAGCTCGCCGTCGAACCCTAGGTCCCTCAGGTCCCGGTTCAAACGGGTCGAATATTCTGTGAAAAGGAGTTTCATTATGACATCGATGACGGTCGTGGAGGCCCTGGCGTACTCCTTGGCCAGAGGGGACGTTTCGGAGGAAATGGAAACCGGAAATCCTTCTCCGAACGCCTGCCGCACCAGTTCTCGCAGGCGGATCTCATGGCTCGGGTTGACGTAACCGTTAATCGTGCAGATGGCAATGCCTTCAACATTGCACTTCTTCAAAACCGCCAACTGGCTGCGGGCGTGTTCCTCGTCCAACGGGATCAGCACGCTGCCGTCCGCCTTGATACGCTCCTTAACCCCGCGCCGCAGATACCGGGGAATCAGCGGCCGGCTGGCATCGCCGAAGGAGCGGCGCCAGGCAGGGTCCGTTTGCGCGTCGAGTGGCCTGTGGACGGTCCCGCGGTCCAGCACGTCGCGGAACCCCTCGGTGGTCAGGTATGCCACCTTGGGCAACCGCCGCTCGATCACCGCGTTAAGGCCCATGGTGCTCGCATGGTTGAACGTGGAACTGCCCGCCACGTTCAGTCTCCGGGCACCCTCCACGACGGGTGCGGAGGGATTCGTACGACTGCTGGGCACCTTGGTGACCGAAATCGCGCCATCCCGGACGGCGACCACATCCGTAAAAGTTCCCCCAACGTCAACTCCGAACATCTGCGGCCTCCTTGTGGTCCGATTCGTGATGTTTGAACCCCTCAGGCGGTCCTTCCATCAAGGTCGCGCCGACCATTGGCCGGAACACCCCCAGTCGCGGCGCACGCACTCGCTCCAGCGACTTCAGGCAGTCTTGACATTTCACGACATCCCACCAACCGCCCTCGCTCAGGACGCGGTACGCGGCAGCACGGACCGAGCCGCAGCCCGAACACTCGCGGTCCAGTGTTTCCCGAGGGGAATACAGCCGCGTCTCGTTGGATCGGGGAAAACTATGCATCCTTGCACTCCTTCGCCATCGCCTGCAGAAATCGAACAGTCCTGCAGGCGATTCCCTGACAACATGACATCACTGGATGGCTGCGTGAGGCATAAGCCGAGCCAGCGATTGCATCTAACGTCGTCGATCTGGACGACTGTAAGCTGCGCCTCATCAAGTCTTACACAGATTGTATGATGGTGCTACAGTCGAACGATGGTCAATTGATTTCGGGTTAGGACCGCCGTCCCACTGAGACACCCCACTGAGGAGATGATCAATAATGACTACCACCAGCGGGAATACCAACCCCGCTTCTGTCCAGTTGTCAGCCCAAGCCTTCCGAGACGTCATTGGCAGGTTTGCCAGCGGCGTCACGGTCATCACCACTTGCAGCGGGGGCAGGAACTTTGGCACGACGGCTAGTGCGGTCACCTCCCTTACCGACGATCCGCCGATGCTGCTGATCTGCCTCAATAAGTCCTCGACGAGTGCGCACGCCATCCGAGAAAGCGGAACCTTCGCCGTAAACGTCCTGGCCGAGGACCATGTCCAGCTCGCCGGCCGGTTCGCCTCGAAGCTTCCGGATAAGTTCGAGGGAATGGCCTTCGAAAAGGACGGCAACGGCTCTCCCCTGCTTGTTGGGGCCATAGCCCACCTAGTCTGCAGCGTCAGCGAACAGGTCGAAGCGGGGACACACTACGTCTTTCTGGCCCGTGTCGAGGACGCCGTTGCGTACCCGGGACACCCGCTCGCTTACTTCCGCGGCGCATTTGGCCGGATGCAGATGGCCCCGGATGCCTCCGTGCTTCGGGAGGTCCGTGAACGCATCATCACCACCGTGAATGAAGTGGACCAGGCCATCGATCTCGACCGCTGGGCCGCGGAACTTGCCGTCGGCGTAGATCTGGTCCACCGAGCACTCATTGCCCTGGTCAGCGAAGGTCTGGTAAGACGCGAAGCCGGCCAATTCGTCATTGCACCGGTACCCGAAAGCATCATCTTCGAGTCCTATACCGCCAAGCTGGCGATCGAGCTTGGAGTCGCCGAAAGCACCGTGGGCCGCGTCAGCCAGGGCCAGCTTACCCAGCTGCGCCAGTACATGGAGGCCACGTTCGAGTTCATCAAGGATGACCGCTTCACGGATCCAGAAGCCTGGATCCAGGCCAACGAACGCTTCCACGAGTACATGGTGGAACTAGCCGGATCAAAGATTCTGCTGGATACCTACCGTCGGCTCGGCCTGCCCGGGCTGAATGCCCGAACCATCAACAGATCCACCTATGCAACCGCGGAGTTGCTAAACGACCACCGCAAACTTGTCGAAGCATACGAAAACAAGGACCTGGGCGCGGTAGTCGAGGTGCTGCGGGAGCACGCGGACAGGCCGCGTCAGCTGCGCGCCCGTGAACGTGAACTTTTCGGCCGGGCCTGAGCGAAACAACCGGCGCCGGTGACATTTGGCCGATCCCATCTACATGGAAGGAGGGACCGCGATGCCCCAGGAAAGGCAGGCTTCCAGAGCGGCCATTGCTACCGGCGTCGGGCGGGGGCGCGGTAGTGAAGTTCTGCAGCAACGAGGTACGCAGATGGTTGCGGAGGACATCGACCTGCACACCTGCTCGCGCCCGCAACGGCGGTGCATCATCAAATGTCGCATCGATATCCGGGACCGTCGGGTTCCAAAGCACCGGGCAAGTCCAGCAACCAAAGTGCCATCGTGCAGATGTCTCGGCAGCGGCTATCGAGAACGCTCGCCAGCATTCCGGCCGTGGCCGACGCATCGGATGAACTCGCAAACACCGCGACCGAACTGGAGAACCATGACGACGCCCCCGAAGCAACGCCTGAGCTCAACTTTTGAGCACGTAACCCTGGGACAGCGGGTGCTGTTCGGTTCCGCCAAGGCCGCCGAGAACCTGGCTACCGAAGTCGCCAGATTCGGAGCGAAGAGAGTGATGGTGATCGCGTCAAAATTCGAGTCGCAGACCGCCGCCGAGGTCGCCTCCGGCATCGAGGTGGCTTTGCATTACAACGACGTGGTGCCGCACGTCCCCATCGAAAAGGCCAAGAAAGCCCGGACAGCCGCAGTCGAACACGGGATCGACCTACTGGTCTGCGTGGGCGGCGGTTCGACCACGGGCTTGGCCAAAGCGATCGCAATGACTTCGGGCCTGCCGATCGTGGCCGTACCGACCACCTATGCGGGGTCGGAGGCCACCAACGTTTGGGGCCTGACTCAAGCCGCCCACAAAGCCACTGGCATCGACGACAAGGTACTGCCCGCGACTGTGATCTATGACGCGACCCTAACCCTGTCACTGCCCGCCGACCTGTCCGTTGCGTCGGGTCTAAACGCGCTGGCGCACTGCGTCGATTCGATGTGGGGACCACGGGCGGATCCAATCAACCAGGCCCTGGCCGCCGAAGGGATCCGCGCCCTCAACGCCGGGCTCCCGCTGATTAAGCTGGATCCGCAGGGTCTGGCCGGCCGGGAACAAGCACTGTACGGGGCCTATCTGGCCGCGGTCGCGTTTGCTTCCGCAGGGTCCGGCATGCACCACAAGATCTGCCACGTCCTGGGCGGGACCTGGAACATGCCGCACGCCCAGACCCACGCAACCGTGCTCCCCTACGTGCTCGCGTTCAACGCGCCCGAAGCACCCGAGGCCACTTCACGGATTGCGGCAGCCTTTGGCACCGACGACGCCGTGGCCGGGCTGGACAACCTCCGCACCTTCCTGGACGCACCCGAGGCATTGAAGGACTACGGCTTCAGCGAAGAGAGCATCCCCGAAGCCGTGGACCTGATCCTGCCCGTTATCCCTGCGTCCAACCCCCGCAAGCCCACCGCTGAGAACCTCACCGAGCTCCTCCGTGCAGCCACGGCAGGCACCGCTCGCGGCCTCTGACCGAGAACGACCACCGGCTAGGAGAATTGTTCATGACCGAAACCACCGCCCCCCTCGGAACCGGTGGCACTATTGGCCCCGAGCAGCAGGCTGTTGAGCAGCAGCTCGTAGATACCGTTGTCGCCTCCTTCGACGACACACCCGACCCGCGGTTGAAGCAGGTGCTTCAGTCATTGACGAAGCACCTGCACAACTTTATTCGCGAAGTCCGCCTCACGGAGGCCGAATGGAACAAGGGCATCGGGTTCCTCACCCATGCCGGACACATCACCGACGACAAGCGTCAGGAATTCATCCTGCTTTCCGACGTCCTCGGCGCCTCAATGCAAACCGTCGCGGTCAACAATGAAACGATAGGCGACGCAACTGAAGCCACCGTGTTCGGACCCTTCTTCGTCAACGACGCCCCCGAAATCCCGATCGGCGGGGACATCGCTGGGGGAGCCGCTGGCCAGCCCTGCTGGGTCGAAGGAACCGTCACCGACATCGCCGGGAACCCCGTCCCCAATGCCCGCATCGAGGTCTGGGAGGCAGACGACGACGGGTTCTACGACGTCCAGTACACCGACGGACGCGTCGCCGGACGCGCCCATCTCTACTCCGACCAGGACGGAAACTACAGCTTCTGGGGATTGACACCCACCCCCTACCCCATCCCGCACGACGGGCCCGTGGGCCAGATGCTCGTCGCCACTAACCGTTCCCCGGTCCGCGCGTCACACCTGCACTTCATGGTCACCGCGGAGAACTTGCGCACCCTCGTCACCCACATCTTTGTAAAGGGCGACCCCCAGATCGAGATCGGTGATTCCGTCTTCGGGGTGAAGGAATCATTGATCAAGACGTTCGAGCAGCAAGCCGCCGGCACACCCACTCCCGACGGTCGCGACATCGCCGAGCAAACCTGGGCCCGAACCCGATTCGACATCGTCCTCGCCCCAGAAGGCACCTAGCCGCATTGTGGCAGATGCCTTCAAAGTTCCAGCCAGACCCGACAGTTCTCCTTCGCGAGGCGAAGTTGCTCATCGGCGTCCAGGCTGCCATACGTTCCCTGCCAAGGGCTATCCATCCAGTTTCTCAGAACGCTCGCGGTCCGGCATGCCACGGCCGAAGGCGCATTTCATGCGGAAGAGGCTCAGCCCGCCACGCAACCGCATGATGCGATCCAGATGAATCTCGTTACTTCCTACCCAGGTTCGCGCTCTTACTCGGCGGTCAGTGGTTCGGGGCTGCGGTGAACCTGTCCTTCTCCCCATCGGTGAGTCGTTGCACCTTGCTACGACTCCAAAGACCTTTGTCGTCTCTTGGGTTGGAGGTCCTCGATATGGCTGCCATTCACCGCGCGAACTAGGTCACGACCTAATTGGGTCAACCTCATAGGGCACTTCCTCCGTGCGCGAATTATAAGGTCTCCGCCGAGATCGCTTTCGAGGCGCTTTATTTGCCCTATCAGTCCGGCCGTACTGACTTTGAGGGCTATGGCTGCAGCCTGCAACGTCGGGTACCGTACGGCTCCCATGAAATTCCGCAAACGTACTAACGAGTGTTCATTTTGAATTGTTTTTTTGATGACCGGGGGCAGTGTTCTGAGTTGTTCGGCTGAGAGTCCAAGAGACCTGCTTCCGCTTCCACGACTTCGCATTGGTATGTCACAGTCCTTGAGACGCCGTCGGACCGTGCTGTTACTCATCCCCGTCTGGACGGCAATCTCGGGAGCAGTTCGTCGTTCATCAAGGTACTTAAGGCGCAACCATTCAACGTCCAAGGTTCGCTTGTTATCATAATGCTCGGCCAGTCCCAATCGGCGTATGTATTGTCTGACGGTTCTAGGTGCCCTCTCTACCTGCAAAGCGATGACCTCGATCGGGACCTTCGCTATGGCAGCATCATGCACACTCCGTTCAAGCGAGTTGGTTGGTGCCTTCTGCCCCGACGTTCCTAGATGCTCACCACCTATTCGATCGATCCATCGAGGCTCGACCAAGCCGTACTTGACCAACTGTTCAAGCCTAGGTGCTAAATCGTCCGCCCTGGCCTTTGATTCAAGGCCCTGTTCCTGCAGTAATTCGCTTGGAGGTTCCCACACCTGCGGGCCGCTAATGTCGTGATGCCTGAGGACCGATTTAGCGAATTCGTCCAATTCACCAAGCACTTCCAAGGGTGTAGTGGCCAGCAGTTTCTGGACTTCAAGGTGGACGGTGCTTCGGGTGCCTGGTCTTGTCGGTAAGGAACCGGTAATCCGATAGAACACGAACGACCGTGCGACCGACGGGTCTAGCTGATCAGCAAAGTTTCGACGGTGAACGGCCTGCCACATGGGGATAGGAAGGAGCCTGTCGAGAGGTATTAGACGCCTCTGTTGGTAATTGATGGGAGCAGGATGCGCGTCGAGGAATTCACTCAAGACAGTTAGCATTAGGAAGGTGCTCCGACGAGCATCCTCTCGCATCCTACCAAAGACGCCGGACAAGTCGATGTTCGTGGACAAAAGCTCTCTAGCCAGACTGCTGTCTCTGCTCCTGTATCCAGGCAGAAGGACACCCATGCTGAGAGCACTCTGAAGTGTGTGCACCCCTATTGAGAGATCGAGTTGTAGCGCGTGTGTCCACGATGGCCAAAAACACTGTGGCACTGACCGACTCCGCTGCATGATCTCTTTACGATCCAAATCCGCCTTGCGCGGTTCGCCATTGCGAATCCGATAACGAAGCATGTCAACGCGGCCCAAGTCGCTACATACAGCCTTAAGTAGTTTGTGTTTCAGCTGGTCAGAGGGGGTGCCCCAACTGTGGATAATATCCGTGGGGTTATGCGTCACGCCTCGGCAGCGGTCCGCTTCAACCAACTGGCGAATGGCTGCAACCGATTCCTCAGGCTCGTCATCCTTTAGAATGGCGGTTGCCCAGGATAGAGCGTGTCCGGTTGCAACGGCGGAAGACGGAGGAAACTTTCCAAGACCCGCCTTGTCCGGAGTGTCAAAATGGATGCCCGGGCTCGCCGACGGACCGTTCCACTCCAGAAGCCTCTCCGCGGGAAGGAGAGTCAACGCGCGTCCAGCAAGCAGCTTTAAGTCGTTAAGAACGCTGCGCACCTCTCGCGCGATAGCTTCGTCATCTTTAATGATGGATTCTATCCACTTTTGCGCAACCAACAACGGGCTATCCTGGGGAATAGACAGGGGCGTAAGCGTCGATAAATCGCATTCGCAGTACTCATGCTCAGAATTTTGGGGAAGCAGCAGGCGACAGATGTTGCTTTTAGGAATTTGGCGCAGTCTGTCCGGTTTCCTTCCGGGGTATCCCCCACAGCGTTGGCACACGTCTCGCAGCAGACCGGCGTGTTTGATGCAGGCATAAGCCCACGTTAATCTCCAATCGAGTTTGTAAACACCTGGCCGTTCCGCAAGACATTCGGGACAGTAACGCCAACCACTTCCGCGCGCCCAAAGGTAATGCCGGTTTATCGCGCGTCGGCTCTTTGCAAGAAAGAGTACGCGCCCGCTATATTTGGCAAGTGTCATTTCATGCAGGCGCTGTGCTGGAATCCCAGTTGCGAACTGCAGGCACTCGGCTTGCTCCTCTTCCAAGCGAATCGCAAAGTTAGGCTTCGCCCTACGATCGGCCAAAGGATACAGTCCCGCTGCTTGAAAAAAATCCTCACGAGTAACTGCTAGGCGTTCGCTGTACCGGTCGACCCAACTTGGCAGGGCCTCGTCATTTTCCGGATAAACCCTGATAGGCAGTCGTCTTAGCGCCATGCACCGCTTCCTAATTCGATCGCTGATGCGGGACCTTGACAGCGAACGTACCGTTGGTGAAGGACCCTTCGATTTCACCGCGGTGACTCTCGGCTGCTTCATCCAAAGGCACTGTGTCCAACAGCGTCGCCGTCAGACGCTCCGTGCCGTTACCAACCGCTTGATAGCATCCACGCGTAATCAAAGTCATCAAAGACCCTATGTACCCACCTGACCGTTGAAACAAATAGGCGGCCAGATCGTCGGCGATCATGCCGCGGTACGAGCCGGATAGGACCACAAGTTGTTCCAAGGCTAACAACAGGTTCCGCCATTCCGTCCGGCCTGCATTAGTGGTGACTTCGAACGGACGGACAGCAATGCGGGTCCAACGCCTTGCTGTCTGAGCTAGAACCGCCTCCGTCGGAACCATCGCCTCGTTCATCAGGTCGCGCTGCTGCAGTCCGATGCCGGCGAAAATAAAGGTAACCGGAAATTCGTTCGCTATCCACTTCAGGTGATTGCTGACTTCCCTGCCGCTGATCCGCTGCATATTGATGAAATGTACGTCATCTACAATGATGACGCGGGTATCGCAGGCCAACACGCAGTCCAAAGCTCTAGCCGCAAGCTCCCCGGCCGATCCCCTTCGGCTGCCGGGCAAGGCAAAGAACTCGCACATCATGCTGTTCAGCAACCTCATTGTGGTGTTGGAAGTCAGGCCCAGACGGCAGACCGGAATCCTGTCATGTCCTTGCTCAGTTACGGGCCCGTAGGTTTCAACCCGCTGGCGCCAGTATTCGCGGGCGAAGTAGTTGACGATGGTGGTCTTTCCCAGGCCTGCAAAACCGTCAAGCGCAACGCTGCCTTTGAGCCGGTCGCCGTCCTGCCGGTTGCTGCCCACGATCTGCCACAGGCTCTGCTTAGCTGTCTGAAGCTGCGGGGTTTCAATGGGACCCAAATTGGCGTGCCAGTCTGCCCGTTGCTCGTCGTATCTTGCGCGTTCGGCATTCGAGAGCTTTGATCTTTCGCTGATACTGATCCGATTTGGGCGGGTCCGAGACGGCCCTTGGACCATACGGGCAAACCCTTCCTTACGTGACAGGGAATACAGGGAGCCTGCGCGGGCAGCCTTTACCTGCTTCATGGGAGGATCCTGAAGGCTTGGCCGTAGTATTCGACGTCCGTTTGATCTTGAGGGATGTCCAGCTCGTCTTGGCTGTCGATCGGGGCAGACGGGTTATCCGGCCCCCTGATCGTGGCCGGAGCAAGGGCTGGACCGTTATGCGTATACTCCGAAATCCGGCGGCTATTGTTTCGGTACTCAGCCAGCGAAACCTTGTGTTCCTCCGGCCCATCGGTCATGTGCACCCCGTAACGTGCCACAATTTCAGCCGTTAGTGCCCGCCCGTCCCGGTGTCCCCCCGCGTCTTTGAGGACCTCTTTGACGTGTTTCAGATCCTCTCCGGAGAAGGGCTGCTGTAGACGCGCTGCATGTTCCCACGGCACCTGATGCCATTGACCGTTCTGCTCATCCCGGAAGAGGACGTAAGTGCAGTCCGCCGGGTTAACCCTAAAGGGCCACTTGCCGGGATTGCTTCCGCGGTATTTGCTCTCACTGTTCCGGTAAGCGTCAAGGGCTGGCCCGTTGTAACGAAGCCCGCCAAGTTCAACACCGTAGTGGTTGATCCTCCGCCATTCGATAGGAAGGAAGTCATACACCAGGTCGCTTCTGGGCGGAACCTGCATGTACCCGGTCTGCAGCATGCTGAATTCGAACATGTCGTAGGGTGAGACCTCGATTTTTGGTTCCCGGGGCAGGCAGAGCCCTTTGTGTGTTCGTCGGTGGTAGGCCCCGGCAATCCATTGGCGAAGTTGATCCTCCAGTTCGTCAATGTAGAAAAACGCGTCCTGCTCCACGTGCAGGCCACGTCCATAGATATCCGGCCCTTTGTAGCCGGGCAGCGTCTCCAGGACGCCTTCGCGCAGAGTGCGGAACCACCGTTCGATGACTGCCTTGTCCGATCCTCGATATGGGCGGCCATACTGAATGGATATCCCGAGGCTGGCGCAGACGCTCAGCACATGTTCGGAGAGATACACCTTGCCATGGTCGACCACTATCGTTTCCGGGCAGGCATTGGGGCCAGCCATGTCTATGCCATATTTCCGTCCAGCGATTATGCCGGTGGGCATCCCCGGGTAAGGCCAGCGCGCCTCGGGATCCCAATGGTCCGGCCGCTTTCTCGGCACGATCGTTTCGAACAGCACTTCGGCCACGTCGACACTGTTTGTGCTTTCCGGAGCCAGGCGCAGACCCAATACGCAACGGCTGAAGACATCCATGGCGATGGTCAGTTCCACCTTCGTGCGTTTGGAGGTAGCCCGGTCCAGAGCGAATACGTCCAAGACCGTCGTGTCCAGCTCGACATACTCCCCAACACGCGTTGCCCGCAGCCGCCCATACGTTCCCTCGGGTCTGCTAGCGGTGGACCGACGCGTCTTGGCGCTTCCGTGGAATGCGTAATGCCCTGTATCCATGCGTGTTAGGTGCCGATAAGCCGTCGCTCTACTGGGTATGCGCACCTCTCCCTTGCCATGCTTGGCCTCAACCCGTGCCTGGATCTTTTGAACGGCAAGGCCCTTGGAAATGGTCGACCTGTCGACAAATTCGCGAATGAGTTGCCATGCCTCCTCGACCCACCTTGGATCCAGGTTCCCGTATACAGATGCGACACGGCTGCCGCGCCGGTCCATGATGCCGGCCGGCCCGGACCGCCGGTAACCTGAAACCCACCGTTGGACGGTTCGGAGGCTCACGCCCAGTTCGTCCGCCTTCAGACGCTCACGTGCGCCTAACGGTTCGGCCGGGCCGTAGCCGCTCCGAGGTTCGTCGGCTTCCTTCAGTTCCTCCGATCCTGAACGGTATCCAGTCAGCACCTCCTGCACGTGCCCGGCCCGTTCCCGCAATGCCTCCTGCTGTATGGATGTCAGATTGGACAGGACCTCCTGCAAGTAGTCAGGTGGGTCTGTTTTCTCCGACAGCAATCGGAAGGAATCGTCTGAGAAAACATCCGTGATTGCCATCGCAAAGGTTCTCATGCTTTGGTCTCGAAGTTTCAGGTATTCAGCTCCAAACTCAATAACTGTCAGGACTTCTTCGTGGAGAAGTAGGCGCGTCCCCACGCCAAGCCTCGAGCTACGGAGTGTCATTTCACGGCCTCCACGCCGGTGTCCGACCCCAGCGGGCGATCCAGGTCGGCGGTCAGGGTTCCCTTCCAAAGGGCGTTGAACAGCAAGGGACGGCAAAGGCTGCCCGGCCTATAGGGATCAAGGGCAAGTGCTGCCTCGCCTATCGTCATCCCATGCAACCGGCGCACTTCGTCGTTAGTGAGCGGTCCCCCCTCAAACAGATAGTCACGTCGAAAACCTGCCAAGAACCGGATGTTTTCCGTCTTGACCAAAGGAGCGCCACTCCACACCTCGTGCTGCCAGCCCCGGAGTAGAAACATCAGTCCGGCCCATTGGAGCCTTTCCTGTACACGCGGGTCGTCCAGTTGCTTCGCACGTGTCACGTTCACAACGACGTATGACCGGTCAGTGCGCGCCAGAAAGAAGTCCGGCACGTGACGGACAGGCCGGCCACCCACGCGGCCTGAAATCTCAAATGGTTGAGCACAAATGTGCCACACCGACGGATCGAAATCCGCCAACTGCAATCTGACCAATTCAAAGAGCGATTCGTAAACAACATGTGCCATGACGGTTGAACACCAATATCTGCCGGACAAATTCTTTTGACGGCGATGTGAACTGAAATTCCGTACTGGCCCAGCCTTGAGAATTGCCTCCACCGGAATGTCTGCGAAGGGGATCTGGCGACTTACCCGATCACCTAATACCAGTCTAAGCTTGGTGGAAATCGCAAGTCCTGCTACGCTATCAACGGTGGAAAGGCCCCCCGCATCTTCATTCCCACGAGGTGTCGCTGGGGACCTCATAACTTGACGCTAACAGAAGCAGCGGGCCGCAACAATACAACAGCCAACATTATTTTGCTTGCCGCCGCATCTTCTCAATCAAAATGTCATACCGGTTCCCCACGCAACTTCCTGAGGGTCACGAGCACCCTCTCATTTTCGCCCCCCCAGCTGCCCCATCCACAACACCCAAACTCGCTCAACCTACTGCGGCGCCAGAATCCACGGCAGATGCTATTGACCGCGCTGTAGGCCTCGAATGCTGCTTCCCTCGACACACCGTTTATGCGTCCCTGTCACGAAGGACTGTGGAAATCTTTTATTGGTGTCAGAGATGGGGATGCGGATTGGCCCTGAAGGCAAGTGGCCCTCAGTTCGCCGGACAGCAGCTTTCCCCGCGCCGTCTGCTGTTTCGGAGTGAGGGGACTCTTGCGTCCGCGGCCGCCCCCCCCTTTTGGCCTTCGCGTTGGCGATCCTCGATCAGGGACCGTTCAACCTCGGCGAAGGTGCCCATGACGAGAGAGCATAAGGTTGATCATGGTCGGGGGGATCCACTCCGGTGAAGTCGTGGAAACGACATCAAGAAAGAGCCATGCGCTCTCTGGCAAGAGTCGGTTGCGTACACCTGATTGGAGACGCCAATTCTTGGAGTTAGTTGCGAAACGAAGAATCCTCCGGCGCCGTATTGTCGGAGGGGTGTGGGAGTATCCGGACATGACTGAACTTGCCTATATGACACGCGAAGCCTGGGCGCAGGGAGGTACTTTGATGGTGCCCCAGAGTGCCGTGATCCGCGATTGGCTCGGCGAGCCCCCTTACGTATTCGCAGCCTCCGACATAAGAAGACTTCGAGAGCCGAACAGCGCAGACATGGAGTTCATTGACTATGTCGCCTTTGAGAAGGTCCCTCGACAGATTTTGGGCATTTCCGAGTTGAGACAGCTTGCGCAGCAAAGCAAACGCTTCAACGGAGCGGTCACAGTCCTGCATCCGTACGAGCAAGATGATTGCGAGTTGCTCAGAAAGCTAGTTACCAATGATGAGATCGAACGTCTCTTTGTGGTCATCTGGTCGCCCTCGGATATGGTCCGGAATTGGCTTGATGGGATGTGCGCGCGTAATTTGGATACAGGCTCAGTCCACGACGCACCCGATTCAGTCCAGCTAGAGGCAGCAAAGTGCATGGTTGATGAACAATACAACGGGCTCTCGACGGGGAACGGGAAAGCCGCCGTCGTGCAACTGATCCGTGCTTTCGCTGAGGGCGGTTACCTTCTGGAGAAGGAACCTTGGTTGAAAGCCTTCTTCGCTGCGGGAGGGGAATTCCGACACGCCGAGTCGATTAGCAAGTTAATCTCGGAGATGAAAAAGGGGACCAGGCACCGTGTGCAGCAAAGGTACCGACTCGAGATCCTCTCGATACTTCAAGGTCGTGCCTCCGCCGTATCCGCAGATTTTCCTGGCTGACAGGCGCTGAGGCGGAAATCAGCAAGAGCATTGGCCCAGCAGTACCACCGGCTACCGGTATCGGGAGCACGGCGACAGGTTGACTGATTCGGCGCCCAGCAGCAGGCACCTGAGCGGGTTTTTGCGCATAGGGTATATGCGAATCGTCGGGGGCGTGCTTGCAAGACTTTCCCCTGAATCTCACTTGGGAACCCAATCATGAGACATAAGCAAGTCTCACGATATACTTCTGCACTGCAGACTCGTGGCTATGTTAGGGGAATGAACGCAATGTCAGCTGTGCCCTCCGACGATGCAGGCCGGTCTGGACCATATATCGAACGGCTGATTATCAGGACCTTTCGGGGTCTTCATTCCTGCGAGGTCGAGTTGGAACCTCACGTGACGGTGTTAGCCGGACGGAATAATGCGGGAAAGTCGAGGATAATTTCTGCGCTGCAAGTTGCACTGGGTGGTCGCGCCGCTGAGGTTGACGATTTTTCCGTAGGACTAGAGGACACCCCCGAAATCGATGTAATCATCGCTCCGGGCCCCCCGGTTACGGTCGGTGCCGACGAGGAGTTCGAAACCAACTTTACTCAGTTGTTCGAGAATAAGATTCAGACACTTAGTGAGACTCCCCTTCGCGAGAGGATTGCCTGGCGAACCAAGATATCTCGCTCTGCCGAAGGCGGGGGTGCTAGAGCTGAGTCGTTCTTCTTGGTGTTCAATTCTCTCAGCCAAAAGTGGGAGCGCCTGACCTCACCTATGCCGTTGTCTTCACGACAGCGAAGAGCCTTCGCTGTGGATCTGATTAATACAGGTCGGGACTTGCGCGATGAATTGGGAAGGCAGGGGTCGAGCATACGGAAGGTGCTCTCAGACCTAGAAGTTCCCGAAGATCAACGTAAGCCATTGGAACTCCAACTCGTGGATTTGAGCGCTCAAATACGCACTGAGAGCCGAACGCTCAAATCAGTTGACGACGAGCTAACCAGACTTCATTCCTTAGTCGGCAGTGTCGGCTCTCCAGCACTGAATCCAATTCCTACGAGCCTGGAGGAATTGGGTCGCCTTATTTCTATCGACCTCGACACGGGAGGAGGCCCGCTTCCCATTCGATTTCATGGTGCCGGATCGCGGAGCCTGTCATCCCTGCAGGTGCAGGGGGTTCTATACGAACGGCGTCTGGGTCGGGATGGAAGTGCTGTTCCTCCAACGCCAATTACTCTCGTGGAAGAGCCCGAGGCCCACCTTCATCCGCAGGCGGCGATGGAACTGGCTGAGCTCTTGGTTGGTATGCGCGGACAGAAGGTCGTCAGTACTCACTCGGCTCATCTCGTTACTTCGGTTGACCCTTCTTCGATCCGTCTAGTTCAGACTGCAAGTGGCTCAACACGAATTATCGACCTCGGTCCCGCTTCGAGTGGCGGATCTGCAGTGCATCGGGCATTTCGTCCGAGCCTTCATAAGCAAGAGATGGAGAAGCTCCGTAGGCTTGTGGAGAGACCCTTCGGGGAGCTTCTATTTTCGAGTTGCGTAGTGATCGGAGACGGTGCCACCGAGCGGGCTTTCCTGCCGGTTGCCCTGCGCCACGCACTCGGAGGGAAGTCCCATGGGATCACGGTCGTGGATCCCGGGAGCCTCTCAAACGAGCTTGCCTCCGCAGCCGTGAAGTTCTCTCAAATGACCAATACCCCGTGCTTCATCTTCGCTGATAGCGATGATGACGGACTCACTGCAGTTGGCTCGCTTCAAGCCATGAATGCCGCTCAACCCCCCGACGTTGTTTGGATCAACGGCACAGATGGCCTCGGCAACCCGGTACCCGGCGCAATCGAAACTATGCTCATGACATTTGACGAGGAAATGTGGCTCATCGGAATCGAGAGTGTAAATGCGGTCTGAATCCGCCGGCTTCGAGCAGTGATCTGGCGATGTAGTTGGTGAGGTTGCGGAATCCGAGGGCTGAGCCGCGAAGGTGCTCCAAGCGACC
>NZ_SUKC01000022.1 GCF_005047635.1 Arthrobacter sp. CAU 1506
AACGCTACCGCCGGCCACCAAAAGCCACCACCGTCCAAACCCAGACCTGGATCAACAAACCCCACCCGCAAACCGGGCCGCTGACCGAGCTCGACGCCCCACAACAAGCTGCCTAAAAAATCTCAAACAGGTTGACAGTTACCGGTAACCCCTGACGTGGACGCCAAACCCTGTGGTCACGCCGAGCTCAGGGCCAATAACCCCTGACCTCGGGCCTAACCCCTGACCTCGAGCCTAATCCCCGACCTCCAGCCCGGCCTTCACCGACGGACCGGACTTGGCGCCTGACCTTGAGTGAGCAGACCTTGTTTCGGCAGACCCTGCGGCCAGCGTCGGCTACGCGAGCGCCTCGTGCAGGGCCTGCCGGACCCGCTTCTCGGACACCGAGAAGGCGGTGCCGAGTTCCTGCGCGAAGAAGCTGATCCGCAACTCCTCGAGCATCCAGCGCACCTTGTCCAGGCCGGAACCGTCCAGGTTGCCGGGCTTCAGCGCTGCCCGGGCGTCGTCGTACTCATCTTCGAGGCGCTGGACCACGGCCATGTGCTGCGCGTCCCGGCCCACGGCCGTGGGCAGTTTCTGCAGCCTGCGCTCGATTCCCGCCAGGTAGCGCGGTAGCTGGCTCAGCTGGGCGTAGCCGGTGGCGGCCACAAACCCGGGGTAAACCAGCTGCTCCAATTGGCTCTTGATGTCTGAGAGCGGGCTGATCAGGGCCAGGCTGGCGTTGGTTTTCAGTTCCTTCTGGACCCGCCGTGCACTGGAGAGGATCTTCTCCACAATGGCGGTCACGGTGAACACGGTGTCGATCAGCTCGGCGCGGACCTGTTCGTACAGCGCATCAAACCCGGCCTTGGTGAACGGCAGCTCGGCGGGCACCAGCTTGTCCACCGCTGCCTGCGTGCAGTCGTCGATCAACGATGCCACCGAACCGTGCGGGTTCTGTGTGAACGTCAGCTTCTCCGTGTTGTTCAGGTGGTCCAGCACGTACCGCTGCGGCGAGGGAACGCGCAGCACCAGCAACCGGATGAGACCGGTACGCATGGCGGCCTGCTGGCCAGCGGGGGTCTGGAAGACCCGCACGCCCGCGGTGGCGCCCTCGTCCACCAGCGCCGGATAGCCGGTCACGGTGTGGCCGGCCACGTCGCGCTTGACCTCGCGGGGGAGGTCGCCGTCCGGCCAGGCGGTCAGCCCGCTGCGTTCCTGCACCCCGGCCTGCGCGGGGGAGGCCGACGACGGTGCGCCGGCGCCGGGGGCGGCTCCGGCCGCAGCTGAATGCCTGCCGGCCTGCTTGCCATGTTTCTTGCCGGCGGCGCCGCGGCCCTTGTCCGGCGACGGCCGGCCCGGTGGTCGACCAAGGCCGCTCGCGGCCGCGTGGAGACCCGGTGTCGCGCCCAGCGACTCGGCGATCGCCCGCCGGTTGGCCGGCGCCAAGTCCTGCTGCAGCTGGGACAGGTCCTTGGCTTCGTCCAGCACCTTGCCCTTGCCGTCCAGCACCTGGAAGGTCATCCGCAGGTGCGGCGGCACGGTGTCCCAGTTCCAGGAACCGGGCGGGATGATGTGTCCCTTCAACCGGCGCAGCACCAGTTCCAGCGAGGGCTCCAGCGCGTCCTCGGCCGGATTGAAGTCCGCCGCCAGGGCAGCCGCCGCGCTCCGGGCGACGTCGGGGGCCGGGACGAAGTTCTTACGGATCTGCTTCGGCAGCGACTTGATCAGCGCGGTCACCAATTCCACCCGCAGCCCGGGGATCTGCCAGCGGAAGGGGGCATCATCGAGCTGGTTCAGGAACAGGACCGGCACGTGCACGGTCACGCCGTCGGACGGATTCGGGGCTGCGCCCGGTGCCACCGGTGAGAATTCGTAGCTCAGCGGAAGCTCGAACGAGCCCTGCTGCCAGACCTTCGGGAACGCCGAGGCATCCAGTTCTTCGGCATCGGCGGCCAGCACGGCGTCAGGATCGAAATCGAGCAGCGTCGGATCGTTCGCACGCGCGTCCTTCCACCACTTGTCGAAGTGCCGTTCCGAGACCACGTCGGGGCCGATCCGCTCGTCGTAGAACTCGAACAGCGTTTCGTCGTCCACCCGCAGGTCGCGGCGGCGCATCCGGGTTTCGAGTTCCTCCACCTCGGCCAGCAGCCTGCGGTTGCGGTGGAAGAACTTGTGGTGCGTGCGCCAGTCGCCCTCCACCAGGGCATGGCGGATGAACAGCTCGCGGCTGAGTTCCCGGTCGATCCGGCCGTACTGGATCCGCCGCTGCGGCACGATCGGCACGCCGTACAGCGTGACCTTCTCGTAGGCCATCACCGAGCCCATCTTCTTGGACCAGTGCGGTTCCGAATACGTTCGCTTGCACAGTTGCGGCGCGATCTCTTCGGCCCAGACGGGGTCGAAGGTCGCCGCCACCCGGGCCCAGAGACGCGACGTTTCCACCAGCTCCGCCGCCATCACCCAGTCCGGCGACTTCTTGAACAGCGCGGAGCCGGGGAAGATGGCGAACCGGGTGCCGCGGGCGCCGGCGTATTCGCGTTTGCGTTCCTCGTACACGCCGATGTGGCTTAGCAAACCGGCCAACAGGGACTTGTGGATGTCATCGTGCTTGCCGGCCGGGTCCACATCCCGCCCGGACCCCAGCGTGATGCCCAGCGGCTTGGCCAGCTGGCGCAGCTGCGCAAACAGGTCCTGCCACTCCCGGACCCGCAGGTAGTTGATGAACTCGGTGCGGCACAGTTTGCGGAACTGGGTGGAGGAGAGCTCCTGCTGCTTGTCCTGCAGGTAGCGCCACAGGTTCAGCACGCCGGTGAAGTCGGACTTCTCGTCCACGAAGCGCTTGTGCTTCTCGGTGGCCTGCTGCTGCTGATCGGTAGGGCGTTCCCTCGGGTCCTGGATGGTCAGCGCCGCCGCCAGCACCATCACCTCGCGCACGCACCCGCGCTGGCCGGCCTCGACAATCATCCGGCCCAACCGCGGGTCCACCGGCAACAGCGCCAGCTTGCGGCCGACGGCGGTGAGTCCGGGTTTCGCCCGGTCTCCACGCGGCGCTGGCGCGCCTTGGTCGACCACCGAAGCGCCGGGCTCGGGCAGGGCGCCAAGTTCACGCAGGAGCGTGACGCCGTCGTTGATGGCACGGGTCTCGGGTGGCTCCACGAACGGGAACGCCTCGATGTCCTTGGAGTCCCGTGCCACCCCCATGGCGGTCATCTGCAAAATGACGGCGGCCAGGTTGGTGCGCAGGATCTCCGGATCGGTGAATTCGGGTCGGGAGTCGTAGTCCTCTTCGGAATAGAGCCGGATGGCAATGCCGTCGCTGACGCGGCCGCAGCGGCCCGAGCGCTGGTTGGCCGAGGCCTGCGAGATCCGTTCGATCGGCAGCCGCTGTACCTTGGTGCGGTGCGAGTAGCGGGAGATGCGCGCCGTGCCGGTGTCGATCACGTACTTGATCCCAGGGACCGTCAGCGAGGTCTCGGCCACGTTGGTGGCCAGCACAATCCGGCGCTGGCCACCGGGGGAGAAGACACGGTGCTGCTCTGCCAGTGAGAGCCGGGCGTACAGCGGCAAGATCTGGGTGCCCGCCAGCCGGCGGTTGGTCTTCGTCCTGGCCGCAAGGGCGTCGGCGGCATCGCGGATCTCGCGCTCGCCGGAGAAGAAGACCAAGATGTCCCCGGGTGCTTCCAAGGACAGTTCGTCCACGGCGTCGCAGACGGCGTCCAGCGGGTCCCGGTCTTCCTCCAATTCATCCGCGTCCGGATCATCGGCAGCGGAACCTGCCGGCTGGTTGAGCGGCCGGTAGCGGATCTCCACCGGGTAGGTCCGGCCGGAGACCTCAATGACGGGCGCTGGTTCGTCGTCGCTGCCGAAGTGGCGCGCGAATCGCTCCGGATCGATGGTGGCCGAGGTGATGATCACCTTCAGGTCCGGGCGCTTTGGCAGGATGCGTTTGAGGTAGCCGAGGATGAAGTCGATGTTGAGGCTGCGTTCGTGCGCCTCGTCGATGATGATGGTGCTGTATTTCTTCAGCAGCTTGTCGTGCTGGATCTCGGCCAGCAGGATGCCGTCGGTCATCAGCTTGATCCGGGTATCGCGGCTGACTTCACCGGTGAAACGGACCTGGAAGCCCACTTCCTGGCCGATCTTGACATCCAGTTCTTCGGCGATCCGCTCGGCCACGGTCCTGGCCGCCAGCCGCCGGGGCTGCGTGTGGCCGATCAGGCCCTTCTCGCCCAGACCGAGCTCCAGGCACATTTTCGGGATCTGGGTGGTTTTGCCGGAACCGGTTTCGCCGGCGATGACGGTCACTTGGTTCGCGGCAATGGCCGCCATGATGTCCTCGCGCCGCTCCGAAACCGGCAGGGCAGAGGGGTACGTGATATTCACAGCCATGATTGATCACAGTCTAACGGCTGGACCGGCGGCTCCGGCCCGTCGGACGGGGGTCCAGAGCACAAAGCGTCTGGTAGACGAAAATAACTATCCGGCGACAAAGGATTGCAATTCGTCCGGTAGGGGAGACGTATCTCATATGGTTGTCCTGACCCCGTGGTCCTGATTAGACAATGTGACTCGGTTCACATGTAAGATCTTCAGGACGCTTTCCGCAGGGATCGCCTGCCACATCTCCGGCGCCGAGGACGATGCCGTGTGTGGCGGACCGCAACGGCTGCGCCGGGGAGGGGCAGCGAGGCGGGAAATGTGCCGGACTACCGGTACGTGATGCACATTCGAAAGGAACACCGTGAAGAAACGTTCGACCATGTTTGGCTTGGGTGCAGGCCTGCTGGCCACCACCCTGCTGGTTTCCGCGTGCGGCAGCTCGGCATCGTCCGAAGGCAACGCCGCCGAAGGGGCTCCCGAATCCGTAGAAATCGGCATCAGCCAGATCGTCTCGCATCCGTCCCTGGATGCGGCCCGCGAAGGCTTCAAGAAGGCACTGGCCGACAACGGCTACGTCGACGGCGAGACCGTGACTTACGACGAGCAGAACGCCCAGGGCGACCAGGCTACCGCTACCTCCATCGCCGGCAAGTTCGCCAGTGACAAGAAGGACCTCGTCCTGGCCATTGCCACGCCGACCGCACAGGCGGCCGTCCAGGCCATCGTGGACGCCCCGATCTTGTTCACCGCCGTCACCGACCCGGAGTCGGCTGACCTGGTGGAAAGCATGGATGCACCGGGCTCCAACGTCACCGGCACCTCCGACCGCAACCCGGTGGAAGAACAGCTGGCCCTGGTCAAGGAGTTGAACCCTGACGCGAAGTCCGTCGGCATCGTCTACTCCTCCGGTGAGGTCAACTCCGGCGTCCAGGTCGAATGGGCCAAGGAAGCCGGCAAGAAACTGGGTCTGGAAATCAAGGAAAAGGCCATCTCCACTTCGGGTGAGGTCCAGCAGGCCGCCGAGTCCATGGACGTCGACGCGTTCTACGTGCCGACCGACAACAACGTGGTGTCCGCCCTGGAATCGCTGATCCAGGTGGCCGAGTCGAAGAAGATCCTCACCATCGCCGCTGAGGGCGATTCGGTGGAACGTGGCACGGTGGCCACCTACGGCATCAACTACGAAAAGCTGGGCTACCAGACCGGCGAAATGGCAGTGAAGATCCTCAAGGGCGAGGCCGATCCGGCATCGATGCCGGTGGAGACCCAGTCCGAGCTGGAGCTGTACGTCAACACGGCCGCTGCCAAGCGCATGGGCGTCACGCTGCCCGACGGTTACGCAGACAAGGCTGACCACGTCTTCGAGTAAAACGATGGCACTTCCAGCTTGAGCTGAAGAAGTTCCGCAGTCCGTCCGGTGGCCGTCACCACGGCCGCCGGACGGACCCCCACGAGAGAACCAAGGTCCTTTACCTATGATTACCGCGGTTGAGCTTGGGCTGATCTACGCGATCATGGCCCTGGGGGTCTATCTGACCTTCCGCATCCTTAATTTCCCCGACCTGACAGTCGACGGCAGCTTCACCACCGGCGCCGGCGTTGCCGCCATCAGCATCATCAACGGCATGCCGCCGGTCATGGCCACCATCCTGGCGTTCATCGCCGGCATGGCCGCCGGCGCGGTCACCGGTCTGCTGCATACCAAGGGCAAGATCAACGGCCTGCTGGCGGGCATCCTGACCATGATCGCCCTCTATTCCATCAACCTGCGCATCATGGGCAAGTCCAATCTGCCGCTGTTGCGTGAAGAAACCCTGATCACCCCGCTGCGCGAAGCGGGCATGCTCGGTGGCATCGGCGCCATCGCCATCTTCCTGCTGGTCGCGCTGGCGGTGAAGGTGATCATGGACTGGTTCCTGCACACTGACATCGGATTGGCCATGCAGGCCACCGGCGACAACGAACAAATGATCCGCAGCTTTGGCGTCAGCACCGACAACCAGAAGATCCTTGGCCTGTCGCTGTCCAACGGACTGGTAGCACTCTGCGGCGCCTTCATCGCCCAGTACCAGGGCTTCGCCGACATCGGCATGGGCATCGGCCTGATCCTGGCCGGCCTGGCCTCGGTGATCATCGGCCAGGCGATCTTCGGAAGCCGCCTGATCTGGATCGCCTCGCTGGCCGTGGTGCTGGGTTCGGTGCTGTACCGCGTAGTCATCCAGCTGGCCCTGCAGGCCGGGCTGGAGCCCAACGATATGAAACTGGTCTCCGCCGTGCTCGTTGTGATCGCGCTGGTCCTTCCGCAGTGGAAGGTCTTCGCCCGAGTCGGTGGGCTGGGGAAGATGAAGAAGTCGCTGATGGGAGCGAAGGGCTGACATGCTGGATATCAAGAACGTTCACAAGACCTTCTTCGCAGGCACCGTCAACGAGCGGGTGGCCCTGCAAGAGATCAACCTGTCCTTGACCGCCGGAGAGTTCGTCACGGTCATCGGCAGCAACGGTGCCGGTAAGTCGACCATCCTGAACATCACCTCCGGCAAGCTCCGCCCGGACACCGGCACGGTCAGCATCGACGGCAAGGACGTCACCAGGCTGGTCGACCACCAGCGTGCCCGCTACATCGGCCGCGTCTTCCAGGACCCGATGGCCGGCACCTCGCCGGAAATGACCATCGAAGAGAACCTGGCCATTGCCTATGAGCGCGGCAAGCGGCGGGGACTGCGGCCCGGTGTGACGCGCAAGAAGCGCGAGTTCTTCAAAGAGGAGCTGCGCTCCTTGGAGCTGGGCCTGGAAAACCGACTCAAGGCCAAGGTGGGGCTGCTCTCGGGCGGCCAGCGGCAGGCGCTGTCGCTGCTGATGGCCACCTTCAGCAGCCCCAAAATCCTGCTCCTGGACGAGCACACCGCCGCACTGGATCCGCAGCGTGCGGATCTGGTCAGCCGGCTGACGGCCGAGGTGGTGGATCGGCACCAGCTGACCACGCTGATGGTCACGCACAACATGGAGCAGGCGCTGCGGCTGGGCACCCGCTTGATCATGATGCATGAGGGACGGATCATCCTGGATCTGGACCAAGAGCAGAAGCTGAAGGCCACCGTGCCGGACCTGCTGCACGAATTCGAAAAGATCAAGGGCGTGGTGGACGACCGCACCATGCTCCAATAGCAACCGGCGCTCCCGGGCAACGCCCAAACGGCAGCGCACGACGGCGGCTGTCCCACCTAGGCGGGTGGGACGGCCGCCGTTTCCGTACCCGCAGCCGCAGACAACCGGCCGGCGAGCTCCGCCGCTCGTTGCCGGAATTCCGCCGGTTCCAGAATCTCAAAGGCGAAACCGACGGCGGCCAGCTGCACCAGGGGATAGTCGAGCGAATCGTAGCCGGCGCGCAGCACGGTGGCTTCGCCATCTTCGGTCAGGGTGGCAATGTTCGGCGGAATCCGCTCGGCGACGGCTTGCAGCGGAGCGTCGATCCGCACCACGACGTCGAACTGGTAGGGGGACCGGGTGATCGACTGCTGGACATAGGCGGCGAGGTCCGGCTGCGGCAGCTGCCGCGGAGAAAAGCGTTCCCGCGGCGTCGGTACCGACTCGAACCGGTCCACCCGGAAGGTGCGCCAATCCTGCCGGCCGGTATCGAAGGCCACTAAGTACCAACGACGGCCGGTGTCCACCAGACGGTAGGGTTCGGCCAGCCGGCGGGAGGATTCACCGTCCGCCTTGGCATAGCGGAAGCCGATCACGCGCCGCTCGGCGACCGCGCTGGAAATGCCGGTCAGCACCTCGGGATCCACCGCAGCGGTCGGGCCGGCTAGCGTGACCACGGCGTTCTTCAGGGTGGAGAACTTCGGTCGCAGCCGCGAGGGCAGAACCTGCTCCAGCTTGGTCAGGGCGCGCAGCGAAGCTTCGCCGACGCCGGCCACCGGACTGGCCGTCACTGCGCTCAGGCCCAGCGCCACGGCCAGGGCCTCGTCGTCGTCCAGCAGCAGCGGCGGCAGCTGGGCCCCCGCGCCCAGCTGGTAGCCGCCGGCCACGCCGGGGGAGGCGTTGATGGGATAACCCAGGCTGCGCAGCTTGCCGATGTCCCGGCGGACCGTGCGCTCGGTGACGCTCATCCGCTCGGCCAGGGCGGAACCGGTCCACTCCCGGCGCATCTGGAGCAGGGAAAGCAATTGGAGCAGCCGTGCGGAGGTTTCAAGCATGGGCACCTGTGTCTGAAGCGGTCGGCCCCGCGAATGCTCTCCGCCGCGGACCGGAGCCGGTATTTCCGGACCTAGGGCTCAATCTACCCGTGATTGCGGACGAGAGCTGTCCGTGATGCAAGGGCGGAAGGCCGGAATTCAGGCGGCGGGCACTGGGCAAGGGGGGGCCGGGCCCGCCAAGATGGACTCGAGACTCAGTGTGGCGGCGTTTGGGGTCTGATGGGAGCAGGAATGTCATTCAATGCGGCAGTGGAAGTGGTGGAGCAACTGTCCTGGCACTGGGACGCCCAGGCTCGGCCCCGGCTGCACGGGCTCACGGACGAGGAGTATTTCTGGGAGCCGGCCGAGGGCTGCTGGAACGTCCGCCACCGTGGCACCAGCAGTGCACAGTTGGCGGTGGGCGCCGGGAATTTTGTCATCGAGTTCGCAGTCCCTGAGCCCAAGCCGCCGCCGGTAACAACAGTGGCCTGGCGCCTGAACCACATTTTGGTGGGGGTGCTCGGGAGTCGGAATGCTGCACACTTTGGCGGCCCGCCAGTGGGCTACGAGTCCTTCGAGTATCCGGGCACCGCCGCGGAGGCGCTGGCCCTGTTGGACGAGTACTACGCGCGCTGGCTCAAAGGTGTCCGCGCGCTCGGTCAGGATGGGCTTGGCCGGCCGTGCGGACCCGCGGAAGGCCATTTTGCCGACCACTCCATGGGCGCGTTGGTGCTGCACATCAACCGGGAACTGATTCATCATTTGGCCGAGATTGCGCTCTTGCGCGACCTGTTCGCCCACCGCTGGTAGCAAGCCAAAGCCCGGCCGGATCGGCCGGGCTTTGTTGTGGCGGTGTTAAACAGTGGCGGAGACAGACAGTAGTGGTGTTGGACCGGTGGGCACTAGGCCAGCCGGGTCACCTCGGAATAGGGGCGGCTCGGGACGGAGCCCGCGGTCCAGTCGGCGTGTGAACGTTCCGGTGGGGTTTTGCCGCGCCCGTCACGGATGACCGATCGGACGGTGGCGACGATGACGAAGAGTGCCAATGCGGTGATCAGAAGTAGTTCCATGCCTCAATGGTGATCCTGATGCAGCGGAAAAAAGAGTGGCAGAAACGACCATAAAGCATAAAAAACTGCCATACTAGTTGCATGTTGAAAACAGTGGCTGTGGTGGTGCTGCCGGGGGCCGCACCGTTCGAATTTGGCGTGGTCTGCGAAGTCTTCGGCATTGACCGGTCCGACCGGGGCACAGGGGTTCCGGCGTTCGACTTCCGCATCTGTACGACCGTGCCCGGGGAGGTCAGCAGCAAGCTGGGATTCTCCCTCAACGTCCCGCTGGGGCTGGAGGCGGCCGCCGACGCAGACCTGGTGGTGGTTGCCCCCTACCAGCAGATGGATCAAGTCCCGGACGAACTGAAGGAAGCCCTGCATGCCGCGCATGCCCGCGGCGCCTGGGTGCTGTCCGTGTGCTCGGCGGCGTTTGTGCTGGCCGAAGCCGGGCTGCTGGACGGACGCCGTGCCACAACGCACTGGCAGTACTCCCACCAACTGGCGGCCAGCTACCCGCAGATCGACGTCGACGAAAACGTGCTGTATGTCGAGGACGACCGCATCATCACCAGTGCCGGGACGGCGGCGGGGATCGATGCCTGCCTGCACCTGGTCCGCACCGAACTCGGAGCTTCGGTGGCAACGGCCATCGCCCGGGACATGGTTGTGCCGCCGCACCGGGCCGGAGGGCAGGCACAGTACATCGACCGCCCAATGTCGCTGGCCGGCTGCCATACGCTCAAAGACCTGCTGGTGTGGCTGGATGAAAACCTGGCCCAGGACGTGACGGTTTCCCAGTTGGCGGACAGGGTGCACATGTCGGAGCGCACCTTCGCGCGCCGGTTCCGGGCCGAAACGGGTGCCACTCCGGCAGCCTGGATTAACGCGCAGCGGGTGCTCCGCGCACAGGAGTTGTTGGAGGAATCGGACCTGAATATCGACGAAATAGCGCGGATCACGGGATTCGGGCAGGCTGTGCTGCTGCGCCACCACTTCGCCAAGGCCGTTGGTGTGAGTCCGGCAGCCTACCGGCGCACTTTCCGGGGCAGCGGCGTCGGCAGTGGTGCAGCGGCCAAGGAACGCCAACCGGCAGTCAGCGCGGCCCGTTAGGCCGGTTAACGAAGAAATCCCCGGCCGTTTGGCCGGGGATTCCCAAGTCCTGCAGTATCAGTGCCCTCGATAGGATTCGAACCTACGGCCTTCTGCTCCGGAGGCAGACGCTCTATCCCCTGAGCTACGAGGGCGTGGCACCGGCTGTTCACCTGATGCCCTGCGGGACCTACTGAGCTTATCAGCATCCGAGCCGACAGAAGAAATGCGCACCGCCGCGCGCCGGACGGGACCGGTGCCCGGCAGTGGCAGACCCGCCTGAACGGCCGGTGCGAGCCCCGTCACAGCAGGACCGCGGAAAGCCGGGTGGTACGGGCGATTGCCCTATGCTTGTGGGGTGACTCCTGAAGAACTTTCCGCTGCCATTGCCGCCTGCCTGCAGGCCGCCGTCGACGCCGGCGATTTCGCCGTCGAAATGCCGGACGAGGTCCGGGTGGAGCGACCGAAGAACCGGGAGCATGGGGACTGGGCCACGAACATTGCCATGCAGCTGGGTAAAAAGGCCGGCATGAATCCGCGTCAGTTCGCGGAGATCCTGAGTGCCCGTCTGGAGAAGATCGACGGCGTTGCCCGGGTGGAGATTGCCGGCCCCGGCTTCCTCAACATCACCGTGGATGCCGCCGCGGCCGGCGTGTTGGCCAAGAGCATCGTCGAAGCGGGCACCGGCTACGGCACCAGCGAGGAACTGGCCGGGCAGCGCATCAACCTGGAGTTCGTCTCCGCCAACCCCACCGGCCCCATTCATCTGGGCGGCACCCGCTGGGCCGCGCTCGGCGATTCGCTGGCGCGCATCCTGGTGGCGCAAGGCGCGGATGTGGCCCGCGAGTACTACTTCAACGACCACGGTTCGCAGATCGACCGCTTTGCCCGTTCCCTCCTGGCGAAGGCCAAGGGCGAGGCGGCACCCGAGGACGGCTACGGCGGAGACTACATCGCCGACATTGCCAATGCCGTGCTGGAACAGAACCCCGATGCGCTCTCCGCCGCGGACCCGCAGGAAGAGTTCCGCAGCCGCGGCGTGGAACTGATGTTCGCCGCGATCAAGAAGTCGCTGCATGAATTCGGCGTCGACTTCGACGTGTACTTCCACGAGAATTCCCTGTTCGAGGACGGTGCCGTCGAGACGTTGCTGGAAGAGCTGAAGAGTTCCGGCAGCCTCTACTACAGCGACGGCGCATGGTGGCTGAGGTCCACCGACTTCGGCGACGACAAGGACCGCGTGGTCATCAAGTCCGACGGCAACGCCGCCTACATCGCCGGCGACATCGCCTACTTCAAGAACAAGCGGGACCGCGGATTCGACCTGTGCATTTACATGCTCGGCGCCGACCACCACGGCTACGTCGCCCGGCTGAAGGCCGCCGCGGCGGCTATGGGCGACAGCGCCGACCGGGTGGAAGTGCTGATCGGCCAGATGGTCAACCTGGTCAAGGACGGCAAGCCGATGCGGATGTCCAAGCGCGCCGGCACCGTAGTGACCATGGAGGACCTCGTCGACGCCGTGGGTGTGGATGCGGCCCGGTACGCCCTGACCCGCTCGCACGCGGATTCCAACATCGACATCGACCTGGACCTGCTGGTCAAGCACAGCAACGACAACCCGGTCTACTACGTGCAGTACGCGCACGCCCGCACCTGCGCCGTCGCCCGCAATGCTGCCGCCTCCGGCGTCGACCGCAGCGCGTTCGACGCATCGCTGCTGGACCACGCCACCGAGAACGAGCTGCTGGCCGTACTGGGCGCCTACCCGTCGGTGGTCGCCATGGCGGCAAAGTTCCGCGAACCGCACCGCGTGGCCCGCCACCTGGAAGTCATCGCCGGCGCCTACCACCGCTGGTACGACGCCTGCCGCGTCACCCCGATTGGCGACGGCGAAGTGACCGACACGCACCGCACCCGGCTGTGGCTGAACACCGCCGTGACCCAGGTGCTGGCCAACGGCCTGGACCTGCTGGGCGTCAGCGCCCCGGAGAGGATGTAATGCCCGCCGCACATGAATCCGTCGCCGCGTCCGAGCTGGCCCCGGACTGGCTGACCTTCCCGCAGGATGCCAACGTGCTGGATGCCAAACTGTGGGCCCAGGACGTGGCCCGCGGCGCGGCCGGCGAACTGGAAATCTCCGGCATCGGCGTCACCGAGCTCAAGGAGCAGTTCGGCACGCCGCTGTTTGTGGTCTCCGAGGACGACTTCCGCGCCCGGGCCCGCGCCTTCAAACAGGCATTCGACGATGCGTTCAGCTCGCTCTGCGGCGGCGTGGACGTCTACTACGCCGGCAAGGCGTTCCTGAGCGTGGAAATAGCCCGCTGGGTGGCACAGGAAGGGCTGCGGCTGGACACCTGCAGCGGCGGCGAGCTTGCCGTTGCCGCCCGCGCGGGCATCCCGGGGGAGAACCTGGGCCTTCACGGCAACAACAAGTCGGACGCCGAGATCCACCGCGCGCTGGACATGGGGCTGGGCCGCATTGTGGTGGACAGCCTGGACGAGCTGGCACGGGTCGGAGCCATCGCTGCCGCCCGCGGCGAGATGGCCAACGTCATGCTGCGGCTGACCCCCGGAGTGCACGCGCACACACACGAGTTCATTGCCACGGCGCATGAAGACCAGAAGTTCGGCCTCTCGATGGCGGGCGCGGATCCCCAGCACGACGCCGGTGCCCCGGCTCAGTCCGCCGGCTCGCCTGCCGCGCAGGCCGTGGCGGCGGCGTTGGCGCACGAGTCGATCAACCTGCTGGGCCTGCACTGCCATATCGGCTCGCAGATTTTCGAGCCCGAAGGGTTCGCGCTGGCGGCCGAGCGGCTGCTCACGTTCGTGGCGCAGGTCCGGGATGAGCATGGCGTGGACCTGCATGAACTCGATCTGGGCGGCGGCTACGGCATCGCCTACACGGAAGCAGACACCCCGCGCCCGCCGGCTGAACTCGCCCACGCGATGGCCGCCGTCGTGCGCTCCGTTACCGAACGGCTGGGCATTCCGGTGCCGCGGATCTCGATTGAGCCGGGCCGCGCGATTGCCGGACCGAGCACGTTTACGCTGTACTCGGCCGGCACCCGGAAGACCGTGCAGGTGGATCTGGCCGGTGGCGGCAGCAGTCCGCGGCGCTATGTGTCCGTGGACGGCGGCATGAGCGACAACGCCCGGCCGGTGCTCTACGACGCCGATTATTCCGCCGTCTTGGCGTCCCGTGTGACGGAAGCGGCGCCGATTATTTCCCGCGTGGTTGGCAAACACTGCGAGAGCGGTGACATTGTAGTCAGGAACGTTTACCTGCCCGAGGACATCGAGGCGGGGGACCTGCTGGCAGTGCCGGCGACCGGGGCCTATTGCTGGGCGCTCTCCAGCAACTACAACTATGTTGCCCGGCCGCCTGTGGTTGCCGTGCGCGGCGGCGAGGCGCGGTTGATCATCCGCGGCGAAACTGAAGACGACCTGCTGGCCCGCGATCTGGGCTGAGCCCCGGCGGGCAGCAGGCAAGGCGAGTGAGACACAAAGACTGAGAGTTTGGGCAGCATGAAAACGCTGAAAGTAGCACTGTTGGGATGCGGGAATGTCGGAGCCCAGGTAGCCCGGATCCTGATTGACGACGCCGACGTGCTCGCCGCGCGTACCGGCGCGCGGCTGCAACTGGCCGGCATCGCGGTGCGCGACGTCGCCGCCAAGCGGACCGTGGAGCTGCCCGCCGAGCTGTTCACCACCGAGGCCGAGCCGCTGGTCAAGGATGCCGACATCGTGATCGAGCTGCTTGGCGGACTGGAACCGGCCCGCACACTGATCCGCAGCGCGATCGATAACGGGGCCGCCGTCGTCACCGGCAACAAGGCGCTGCTGGCGGCCGACGGCCAGGACCTGTACGCCCGCGCCGACGAAGCCGGCGTCGAGCTGTCCTTCGAAGCAGCAGTCGCCGGCGCCATTCCGCTGCTGCGGCCCATCCGCGAATCGCTGGCGGGGGACCGCATCACCAAGGTGATGGGCATCGTCAACGGCACCACCAACTACATCCTGGACCAGATGGATTCCACCGGCGCACAGTTTGCCGATGCGCTGGCCGCCGCCCAGGAACTCGGCTACGCCGAAGCGGACCCCACCGCGGACGTCGAAGGCCATGACGCCGCAGCGAAGGGCGCGATCCTCGCGGAACTGGCTTTCCACACTGCGTTCGACCTGGCTGACGTCCAGTGCCAGGGCATCAGCTCCATCTCCGCGGATGACATCGCCGCGGCCAAGGACAGCGGCTACGTGATCAAGCTGCTGTCCATCGCGGAGCGGCTGCGCGGCCTCGACGGCCGTGAAGGCGTGGCCGTCCGGGTCCACCCGACCCTGCTGCCGCGCAAGCACCCGCTGGCAGCCGTGCATGGAGCGTTCAACGCGGTCTTCGTGGAAGCCGAAAACGCCGGCGAAATGATGTTCTACGGTCAAGGGGCCGGCGGAGCTCCCACCGCCTCCGCCGTGGTCGGCGATGTGGTCAGCGCCGCCCGCCGCATGGTCGGCGGCGGTCCGGGCCGCACTGAAACCGCCACCGTGGCGCTGCCCGCCGTCGGACTGGATTCGGTCATGACCAGCTACTACATCGGCCTGGACGTGGCCGACCAGCCGGGCGTGCTCTCCCAGATTTCCGGCATCTTCGCCGAACACGGCGTCTCCATCGAGGCCATGCGCCAGACTATCCACGCCGAAGACGCCTTGGACACTGCCCGCGACGGCGGTCAGGTGTCCGCCGAGCTGCGCATTGTCACGCACCGCGCATCCGAGGCCTCGCTGGCCGCGACGGTCGAAGCCGTGCGCGGGCTCGAAATTGTCAACGCTGTTACCTCTGTCCTGCGAGTAGAAGGAATCTAAGTGGCCCACCAATGGCGCGGCGTCATCCGTGAATACGCGGACCGGCTGCCGGTAACGGAGCAGACCGAGATCATCACCCTCGGCGAAGGCGGCACCCCGCTGGTGCGGGCCAAGGCTCTCTCCGAGCTGACCGGCTCCGAGGTGTACCTCAAGGTGGAGGGGATGAACCCCACCGGCTCCTTCAAGGACCGCGGCATGACCATGGCCATGACGGCGGCGGTGGAGGCCGGTGCCAAGGCGGTGGTCTGCGCATCCACCGGCAACACCTCAGCGTCCGCGGCCGCCTACGCCACCCAGGCCGGGCTGAAATGCGCCGTGTTGGTGCCGGCCGGCAAGATCGCCATGGGCAAGATGAGCCAGGCTATCGCGCACGGCGCCGAAATCATCCAGATCAACGGCAACTTCGACAACTGCTTGGAAGTGGCCCGCAAACTCTCCGAGGCCTACCCGGTGTTCCTGGTGAACTCGGTCAACCCGGCGCGCATCCAGGGCCAGAAGACGGCCGCCTTCGAGACCGTTGATTATCTGGGCGACGCCCCGGATATCCACGTGATGCCGGTGGGCAACGCGGGCAACATCACCGCCTACTGGAAGGGCTACCAGGAGTACGCCGCGCCATACCAGTCGGCGACCGCCGGCATGCTGGGCCCCGTCGCTACCAAGACCCCCACGCTGTGGGGCTTCCAGGCTGCCGGTGCTGCGCCGCTGGTGCTGGGCCACCCGGTCACCGAGCCGGAGACCATTGCCACCGCGATCCGGATCGGCAATCCGGCGTCCTGGGACACTGCCATTGCCGCGCGCGATGAATCCGGCGGACTGATCGATTCCGTGACCGACGACGAAATTCTGGCCGCGCACCGCTGGTTGTCTTCGAAGGAGGGCGTCTTCGTGGAGCCGGGCTCCGCCGCGGGCGTGGCCGGCGTGATCAAGAAGCACGCCGCCGGCGAAGTGCCGTCGGGCAAGACCATCGTGATCACGGTTACCGGTCACGGGCTGAAGGACCCGCAGTGGGCACTGCGGACCGAGGACGGCAGCGAAGCATCGCCGATCAAGGTGGACTTCGACGTGGTCAGCGTGGCCTCCGCTCTGGGTCTTGAGTAGCAGCACCTTGGCGGGGGAGGACACCGCGGTGGCCGGCCGCATTGCGCCCGGCCAGCGCGTCACCGTGCGGGTGCCGGCTACCAGCGCCAACCTGGGTCCGGGCTTCGACAGCCTGGGCCTGGCTTTGGCCTTCTATGACACGGTCACGGTGGAGTCGACCGACGACGGCGTCTTCCATGCTTCCGTCACCGGCGAAGGCGCCGCCAACCTGCCCTCGGACGAATCGCACCTCATCATCCGCACGCTGCGCAGCACCCTGCGCCAAGCAGGGTACGACGCCGGCGGGCTGCGTCTGGAAGCCGAGAACCTGATCCCGCATGGCCGGGGCATGGGTTCCTCCGCCGCCGCCGTGGTGTCCGCCGTGCTGTTGGCCAACGCCCTGCTTCCCGAGCAGGACCGCCTTGACGCAGGGAAGATCCTGCAGATCTGTTCCACGCTCGAAGGCCATCCCGACAACGTGGCGCCGGCCCTCAGCGGCCAGCTGGCCATCTCCTGGGAGGAAGCCGGAGTGTTCTACAGCACCCGTGTTCCGATCTGCCAAGGCATCGTGCCGGTGGTCGCCATACCCTCCTACGAACTCTCCACCGAAACGGCACGCAACCTGCTGCCCGCATCGGTGCCGCACCACGTGGCTGCGGCCAACTCCGGCCGCGCCGCACTGCTGGTCCACGCACTCACCCGCGACCCGTCCCTGCTGCGGGCCGGCACCGAAGAATGGCTGCACCAACGGCACCGCGCCCCGGCCATGGAACCCAGTGCCGCGCTGATCGAATCGCTGCGCGGCCAGGGCCATGCGGCCATCGTTTCCGGCGCCGGACCCACGGTGATGACGCTGGCAGCGGACGAGGCCGAGGCAATGCAGGTGCAACGTGCCATCGCTACGCACCTGGACCAGCACGACATGCCGGGCAGCTGGCGTGTTCTGAAACTGGCAGTAGACACAGATGGTGCTAAAGTGGAAGGGCACCCCCGGGATTAACCGGCGAGGAACCCTGTCCGGATGCTCCGGATTACGTAAGCCGAGTAGCCGTTGAGGCAGGATCCCCGTTCCAGGTGCAGCCTTTCAGGAGCCTTCCGCGGCACTCCACGGCGTTGCTGACGGCCATCGGCCGGACAGGACCTCACTCGTTCCAGTCGGACGGCTTGTTTCAAGGCTTCATATCTGTTCACCCGGACTTTCCTCGGCACGACGCCGCAGGCAAATAACGGACCCCGGCCGGGCTTCTCATGCAACGGTCGGGTGGCAAACAACGCGGTGCGCTTCATATGCACACCGCCCGACGAGGGGGAAGGATCCTTCGTGACCGAAACCACTGACCTGACCGCAGGTGTGGAAACAATAGACTCTCCTGCACCGAAGAGTGCGGGCCTTGCCGGCCTGAAGCTGGCCCAACTGCAGGTGCTGGCCGGACAACTCGGCATCACCGGCGGTTCCCGGATGCGCAAGGGCGACCTGGTCGCCGCGATTTCCGACCACCAGCGTGGCTCCTCGGTTGCAGACCGAGCCGCCAAGAAGGTGGACCAGCCGGCGCGCACCGAAGCTCCGGCTCCGGCCAAGGAAGAGACCACCGGCACCGCAGGCGAGGGCGCCGGCAGCACCTCCGGCGGTGACCTCAACAAGGCCGCCGAGCGGGTTAGCCGTACCCGCAACCGCAACCGCCGCGCCAGCAGCGACGGCACCGTGGCATCTGCCGACAGCGAAGCCGCAACTGCCGACACCGCTACGGCCGCCGCGGCACCGGCCGAAGCCCCTGCCCAGGCTCCCGCAGCGGAGTCCGTACAGGGCGACGGCGAAGTCCGCCAGGAGCGCCGCGGACGCGGACGCAACCGCCGTTCCGACTCCGGCCAGCAGGACGCAGCCGAGACCAAGGGTGAAACCCAGCAGGAAACCGCCGAAACCGGCAAGCAGGACGAGAAGAAGGACGGCCAGGACGGCGCCGGCCAGCAGCAGCAGTCCGGCCGTGGCGAAGGCCAGTCCGAGCGCCGCAACCGCGACCGGAACCGCAACCGCAACGAAGGCGACCGCGACGGCCGGGACAACCGCGACAACCGTCAGGACGACGGCGAGGACGGCGGCCGCGGACGCAACCGCAACCGCCGCAACCGCCGCGACAACGACAGCAACACCCGCTACCGCGACCGCAATGAGCGCCGTCGTGGCCGCGACCGCGGGCCGGACGTAGACGACACCGAGATCTCCGAAGACGACGTGCTGCTGCCCGTCGCCGGCATCCTGGACGTGCTGGAGAACTATGCCTTCGTGCGCACCTCCGGCTACCTGCCCGGTCCGAACGACGTTTACGTCTCGCTGGCCCAGGTCAAGAAGTACAACCTGCGCAAGGGCGACGCCGTCGTCGGCGCCATCCGCGCCCCGCGTGACGGCGATTCCGGCGGCCAGAGCAGCCGGCAGAAGTTCAACGCGCTGGTCAAGCTCACCTCCGTCAACGGCAAGCCGGTGGAAGACAACAAGGACCGCGTGGACTTCACCAAGCTGGTTCCGCTCTACCCGTCGGAGCGCCTGCGCCTGGAGACCGAGCCGAAGAAGATCGGCCCCCGCGTCATCGACCTGGTGGCCCCGATTGGCAAGGGCCAGCGTGGCCTGATCGTCTCCCCGCCGAAGGCCGGTAAGACCCTGATCCTGCAGTCCATCGCCAACGCGATCACCACCAACAACCCTGAGGTCCACCTCATGATGGTGCTGGTTGACGAACGGCCTGAAGAAGTCACCGACATGCAGCGCACGGTTAAGGGCGAGGTCATTGCCTCCACCTTCGACCGTCCCGCCGATGACCACACCACCGTGGCCGAACTGGCCATCGAGCGCGCCAAGCGCCTGGTGGAAATGGGCATGGACGTGGTGGTCCTGCTGGACTCGATGACCCGCCTGGGACGTGCCTACAACCTGGCCGCTCCGGCGTCCGGCCGTATCCTCTCCGGCGGTGTGGACTCGTCCGCGCTGTACCCGCCGAAGCGCTTCTTCGGCGCCGCCCGCAACATCGAGAACGGCGGTTCGCTGACCATCCTCGCCACCGCCCTGGTGGAGACCGGATCCAAGATGGACGAGGTTATCTTCGAGGAGTTCAAGGGCACCGGCAACATGGAACTGCGCCTGTCCCGCTCGCTGGCGGACAAGCGCATCTTCCCGGCCGTCGATGTCAACGCCTCCGGTACCCGCCGCGAGGAGAACCTGCTCTCGCCCGAAGAGGTCAAGATCATGTGGCGCCTGCGCCGCGTCCTCTCCGGTCTGGACACCCAGCAGGCGCTGGAACTGCTCACCGGCAAGATCCGGGAAACGCAGTCCAACGTTGAGTTCCTGATGCAGGTGCAGAAGACGACGCTCGGCTCGAAGGCTGAGAACGACAAGTAGCTGGTTTAACGCTCAGAATTTTCTCCGGCCCCGCCCCTTCGCGCGGAGGCTCTCGTCCTACGGACTCGAGCCTCCGCGCTACGGCAGGCCCGATGCCACTCCCGGGCCGGAGAAAGATTCTGAGCGGCTTGTCGTTTAAGGGGCCTTTCCATGCCGGTCATAGTCGTTGCTATTTAGACTTGTTGTGAGTCGAAAGAGGTTTGAAGATGTTTGAGTCCGTTCAGGGGCTGCTGGATGAGCATGCCCAGCTGCAGAAGGAATTGAGCGACCCTGCTGTTTATGCCGATCAGGCGCGGGCGCGGAAGCTGGGGCGGCGGTCGGCGGAGCTGAACGGCATCGTGGAGGCGCACAAGCGCTGGTCGCACCTGTCGGATGATCTGGAAGCGGCACGTGAACTGGCCGAGGAAGATCCGGAACTGGCTGCCGAGGTTCCGGGCCTGGAGGCCGAACTCGAGACGGCGCAGGAACGGCTCCGCCGGCTGCTGATCCCGCGCGACCCAGACGACGCACGCAATGTGATCATTGAGGTCAAGGGCGGCGAAGGCGGCGACGAGGCGGCCCTGTTCGCCGGCGACCTGCTGCGGATGTACATGCGCTATGCGGAGTCCCGCGGCTGGAAAACCGAAATCATTTCCGCCACGGAGTCCGACCTGGGCGGCTACAAAGACGTGCAGATGGCCATCAAGGGCAATTCCAACGACCCGGCCGAAGGCGTCTGGGCACGGCTGAAGTTCGAGGGCGGCGTGCACCGCGTGCAGCGGGTTCCGGTGACGGAATCGCAGGGCCGCATCCACACGTCCGCTGCCGGTGTGCTGGTGCTTCCCGAAGTGGACGAGCCGGAAGAAGTGGACATCCACCAGAACGACCTGAAGATCGACGTGTACCGGTCCTCCGGGCCGGGCGGTCAGTCCGTGAACACGACCGACTCGGCGGTGCGCATCACCCACTTGCCCACCGGGATCGTGGTGGCGATGCAGAACGAAAAGTCGCAGCTGCAGAACCGTGAGGCCGCCATGCGCGTGCTCCGGGCACGACTGCTGGCCCACCAGCAGGAGCAGATCGACGCGGCGAACTCCGAGACGCGCAAGTCGCAGATCCGCACCATGGACCGGTCCGAGCGCATCCGCACATACAACTTCCCGGAAAACCGGATCGCCGACCACCGCACGGGCTACAAGGCCTACAACCTGGACGCCGTGATGAACGGTGAACTGGAACCGGTGGTGCAGTCCGCCATCCAGATGGACGAAGAACACCGGCTGGCCGCCTTGGGCGAGGAGAACTAGCCAGCGGTGCCCGGCTCGAATCTGGCCGAAGCCCTCGCCGCCGCGGCAGCGCGGCTGGCAGAGGCCGGCGTCCCTTCGCCGCGCGTGGACGCCGAATTGCTTGCCGCCCACTTGCTGGGCGTTTCGCTGGGGCGGGTCCGTGCGCTGGCGCTGATGGACGCTGAATCTCCGGACGGCCTGGAGGACCTGGTGGCGGAACGCGCCACCCGGGTTCCGCTGCAGCACATTACCGGCCGGGCCTTCTTCCGGCACGTGGAACTGCAAGTGGGGCCGGGCGTCTTCGTGCCGCGGCCGGAGACCGAGACCGTCGCCCAGCATGCGATCGACCAAGCTCTGGCCCTGCCGGCTGCCAAGGTGGTGGACCTGGGCACCGGGTCCGGCGCCATCGCCGCCGCCGTCGCCAGCGAAGTGCCCACGGCCACCGTCTATGCGGTGGAGCTGAGCGACCTGGCGCATGCCTGGGCCGAACGGAACCTCGCGCCGCTGGGGGTCACCCTGCTGAGGGACGACCTGCGCACCGCACTCTCCGAGCATGACGGAACGTTCGACGTCGTGGTGTCCAATCCGCCCTACATTCCCTCCGAAGCGGTGCCGCGCGAGCCCGAAGTCGCCGAGCACGATCCGCAGATGGCGCTTTACGGCGGGGGAGCGGACGGCATGGAATTGCCGGCCGCCACGGCCGCGACCGCGGCGCGGCTGCTGAAGCCCGGAGGCTACTTCATCATGGAGCATGCCGAGGTACAGGCCGCAGCGGTGCTGTCCCTCCTGCAGGCTGCCGGATGCTGGCAGCAAGTGGCTACCGAGTACGATCTAACCGGGCGCGAGCGGGCCACGTCCGCTCGACGGTTATGAGAATGGAACAATGAAACTGTGAGCACCACTTACAACTGCACCGACGCCGCAGACCGCAGCGAGGGCCTGGCGGCTGCACAAGCCGCCCTCGCAGACCGGCAGTGTGTCGTCATGCCCACCGATACGGTCTACGGGATCGCCGCCGACGCGTTCTCACCCCAGGCGGTGGCAACCCTGCTGGCCGCCAAGGGCCGCGGCCGGAAAATGCCGCCGCCGGTCCTGGTGCCGCGGCCGCAGACCATGGACGGGCTCGCCACCGACGTGAGTGACGAAGCCCGCGCCCTCGCCGACGCCTTCTGGCCGGGCGGCCTGACGCTGATTTTCCGTGCCCAGCCGTCGCTGACCTGGGACCTGGGCGAAACGAAGGGCACCGTGGCCCTGCGGATGCCCGACGACGAGCTTGCGCTGGAACTGCTGGCGGCCACCGGACCCTTGGCCGTATCTTCCGCCAACCGCACCGGCCAACCCTCGGCGCAGACCGCCGCGCAGGCGATGGAGCAGCTGGCCGAGTCGGTGGACGTCTACCTGGAAGACGGCTTCCGTCCTGCCGAAGGCGCGACGGCGGTGCCCTCCACCATCGTGGACTGCACCTCCAGCCCGCTGCGGGTGGTGCGCGAAGGAACCATCAGCCTGGAAACCCTTCGCACCGTTGTCCCGGATGTTCTTGGCCTGGGGGAGACGGTAGAAGCATGAGCCGTGTTTCCGCTCTTCCCCCCGGCAAGACCGCCAGCAGCGACCGCGCCCTGTGGCTCTGGTCGCAGATCCTGCTGGACTCCCTTGCGTGGGTCGTGGCGATTGTGCTGGCAGTTTTCCTGCGCTACGAAATGGCGCTGAGCCCTGCCAAGATCCCCGGCATCATCCTGCTGTGCGCGCTGGCAATAGCCGCCCAGGTTGCCGTCGGCTCCGCCTTTGCGCTCTATAAGGGGCGCTACAGTTTCGGCAGCTTCCACGAGGCCAAGCTGCTGGTCATGGTGACCATCTCGGTCTCCGTGATCCTGACCGTCGGGCTGCTGACCTTTGGCATCTCGCTGGGCATCGCGCGCGGCACGGGCCTGATCGCGTTCCCGTTCGCCTGTTTGTTCATGGCGGCGGTGCGCTACCTGAAGCGCATGTATGTGGAGAGCAAAGCCAAGCCCGGCGAACAGGCCGAACGGACGCTGATCTATGGCGCCGGTTTTGTGGGCAACAACATCGTCACCCGGATGAGCAACGATCCTGCCTCGCCGTGGCTGCCGGTGGGTCTGATCGACGACGATCCGTCCAAAAAGCACCTGCGCATCGCATCCGTTCCGGTACTGGGCAGGATGGAAGACCTGCCCGAGATCGTGCACCGCACGCAGGCGACGGTCCTGCTGGTGGCGATCGCGGATATCGACTCCGTGCAGATGCGCAAGATTTCCGACACCATCGCCGGCCTGAACGTACGGGTCCTGGTGGTGCCGCCGCTGAAGGACATGCTCACCGGACGGCAGGACTTCTCCTTCCGCGAGGTAGCGATTGAAGACCTCATCGGCCGCCAGCCGGTAGACATCCACGTGGAAGAAATCGCGCACTACGTGACCGGCCGAAGGGTGCTGGTCACCGGCGCCGGCGGATCCATCGGGTCCGAGCTGTGCCGGCAGATCCACGCCTTCCAACCGGCTGAACTGATCATGTTGGACCGCGACGAGACCGGCTTGCAGGGCACGCAGATTTCAATCACCGGCCAGGGCCTGCTCACGGGCAAGGACACTGTGCTGGCGGACATCCGCGACGCCGCCGCACTCGAAGCCATCTTCCTGGACCGCCGGCCGGAAGTGGTGTTCCACGCTGCCGCGCTGAAGCACGTTTCGCTGCTGGAGCAGTATCCGGAAGAAGCCTGGAAGACCAATGTGCTTGGCTCGCTGAACGTGCTGCGGGCCGCCCGCGCTGCCAGGGTCGAGACTTTCGTGAACGTTTCCACCGACAAGGCGGCCAACCCCACCACCGTGCTGGGGCACTCCAAGCGGGTGGCGGAGAAGCTGACGGCGTGGGTGGCGCAGCAAACCGGGTTGAAGTATGTCTCGGTCCGGTTCGGCAATGTGCTGGGCAGCCGCGGATCGGTGTTGCCGCTGTTCAGCGAGCAGATCCGCAAGGGCGGTCCCGTCACCGTGACCGACGCCGATGCCACCCGGTTCTTCATGACCATCCCGGAAGCCTGCCAGCTGGTGATCCAGGCCGGCGCCATCGGCACCGGCGGCGAAGTGATGATTCTGGACATGGGCGAACCGGTGAAGATCCTGGATGTGGCCGAGCGGATGATCGCGATGTCGGGCCGGGACGTCGAGATCGTCTTCACCGGCCTGCGGCCGGGGGAGAAGCTGCACGAAGACCTGATCGGGGAGGGCGAAAGCGATTCGCGGCCGCTGCACCCCAAGATTTCGCACGCGAGCATCGACGGCCTCGACCCCGACCGGATGAGCCTGGCCGATTGGAAGAGCCGGCAGCATCTGGTCTCCGCCTCGACGGGTGCCCTGGACACTGTCCCGGTGGCGGTTGCGCCCGAGGACGACCTTGAACCCGACGGGCGGGAGCGGGCGTCGTGACCACAGCCGTGGTGGCCGTGTTGGCGGCCCTGCTGTTGAGCCTGCTGTTGCCGTTCGCGCTGATCCCGCTGCTCAAACGGCTGGGCGTGCTTGATGTGCCGAATGAACGGTCCTCGCATACGCGCCCGGTGGTGCGCGGCGTCGGCATCACCGTGGCGGTCGGGCTGGTGGCGGGCCTGTTGATCGCCGGGATCGGCGGTGCCACCGACTCTTCCCAGTTGCTGCTGGCGGTTGCCGCAGTGGCGACGGCCGCAGCGCTGCTGGGCTGGGTCGAGGACTTCCGCGGGCTGTCCATCCGCGGCCGGGCTGCGCTGCAGCTGGGCATCGGCACCGGCGGAACCGCACTGGCGATAGCACTCACCGACCAGACCTGGTGGTGGCTGCCGCTGGGCGCCTTGGCCTTGGCCGCCTACATTAACATCGCCAACTTCATGGACGGCGTGAACGGCATCTCCGGACTGCACGGCACCGCGGTCGGCTTGATGTTCGCCGCCGCCGGCGCAGTCACCGGACATGGCTGGTTGGTGGTTGGTGGGGCCGTCGTGGCTGCCGCTTTCGTTGCGTTCCTGCCCTGGAACCTCGGCCGGGGCAACGTCTTCCTGGGCGACGTCGGCAGCTACCTGTTGGGGGCCTCCCTGGCCATGCTGGGCCTGACCGCTTTCCTCGACGGAGTCCCCGCCGAATACCTGTTGGGGCCGGTTGCCATCTACCTGGCGGACACTCTCGCCACGCTGCTGCGCAGGATCAGTGCGGGGGAGCGGTGGTACGCGCCGCACCGCACCCACGCCTACCAGCGGCTCACCGACGTCGGCTTCAGCCACCTGCAATCGGCGCTGCTGGTCACCGGCTGCTCGCTGCTGACCGGATTCTGCGGCTATCTCGCCGCCGAATCGGACCTGATGGGCAAAGCCGCAGCGATCGTCGCGGGCGCCGCCGTCGTTATTTTCTATCTGCGTTCGCCGGTGATCTTCAGCCGGCGGTCATCTAACGCTGCAGGACCCGCAGCGTAACAGCGGGTCGTGGCTCGTCGGCCAGTTCTATCTCATGTAGAATTATTCCGGCCGGTTCCGGCCAGCTCACGACGACTGCGACCGAACGGACTCCCATGCGCGCCACCCGCCACGACGGCACACCCGCCGCCGGCGGCGCCATCGGCGCATCCGGGCCGACCCGGTCCCCGTGGCTGAAGATCCTTCGCGCTTCCTTGGCAGCAAGCGGCACAGCAGCCGCACTGATCACCGTGGCGGCAGCCATCTCAGCCGGAGCGGCCGGTGCGGTCAGCGCCCTGCTCGGCGCGGTGCTGGTGATGTTGTTCTTCGCCATCAGCCTGCTGGTGGGCCATTTCGTCGGTCGGTCGAATCCGTCCGGTGCCATCGGCGCCTTCATTGCCACTTACATCATCAAAGTGGTGGGATTCGGTGCCGCATTGTTCGTCATCGGCACACCGGACTGGTTGGAACGGACCTGGTTCTTCATCGCGGCGGTAGCAGCCGTCGTCGTGTGGCAGGCCGCAGAGGTCTTCGCGTTTTCGCGCACCCGGCACCAGCTGTACGCCGACCCCGAGCCGGAAGACGGTCAGCAGCGGAACGGGGGATCCGGCGATGGCAGCTAACGGCTCATCGGGCCCGGCGAACAAGGATTCCGGCGACCACTCCACCTATCAGGGCGGCAACACCGTCCTGACCTATATTCTTGGCGGGATCATCGCCTGGGGTTTGATAGGCTGGGGACTGGACTATCTGCTGGATACCCGCTGGCTGATTTTCGCCGGTGCCGTTCTAGGCGCTGGAGGCGGATATTACTTGGCCCGCAAACACAAGCTCACGCGCGGCGCTCGGCGTCGCCATGAGGGCGGCCCGGGGGACCACACCTAAATGTCAGACAACTTCATATGGTGGCCTGCCTTGACGGCGACCCACCCTGAAACGCCCAAAGATGGACACTGCAGAGAGGAAACGCGTTGATCGCGCTTGCGCTTCCGGCGGCCGCTAATGAAGGTGGCTTCGTCCCACCGACCCTCGAAGACATGCATCTACCGGAGATTCTTCCGTGGATGGCCCCGTACGGCGAGGGCTTCGGCAAGCAGATGCTGCTGGTCCTGCTGTCCGTCGTTCTGATTTCCTGGTTCTTCATCGTGGCGGCCCGCCGCCGCCAGCTTGTCCCCGGCAAGCTGCAGTACCTGGGCGAAATGAGCTACAACTTCGTCCGCAACTCGGTGGGTAAGGACATCATCGGTGAGCGCGACTTCAAGCCGTTCGTACCGCTCCTGTTCGCCCTGTTCTTCTTCATCCTGGTGAACAACCTCTTCGGCTCCATCCCGTTGATCCAGATGCCGACGACGTCGCATGTGGGAACGGCATACGCCTTGGCCGGCATCGTCTACGTCACCTGGATTGTGCTCGGCATCAAGAAGCACGGCATCGGCTACTTCAAGCTGGCCGTGGTGCCTTCCGGTGTACCGAAGGCCATCCTGCCGCTGGTGGTCATCATTGAGATCATCTCGACCTTCCTGGTTCGTCCGGTCACGCACAGCCTGCGACTCTTCGCCACCATGCTGGCCGGCCACCTGATCATCATGCTGGCCGCTGCCGGTACCCAGTTCCTGCTGGTGGACGCCGACTTCTGGCTGAAGCCGCTGGGTATCCTCACCCTCGCCGGCGGCGTCGGCATGTACTTCTTCGAAATCCTGATCCAGGTCCTGCAGGCCTACGTGTTCGTCCTGCTGACCGCGATCTACATCCAAGGCTCCCTGGCCGAGGAACACTAAGTTTCCCCGCTGGGGAAGAACCTGAACCAACAACCTGCTCCCTCCAAGGGGAGCATCTTGAAAGGAAAAAAATGGAAGGCAATATCAACCTCGTCGGTTACGGTCTCTCCGCTATCGGCGGTGCCATCGGTGTGGGCCTCGTGTTCGCTGCTTACATCAACGGCGTTGCCCGCCAGCCTGAGGCACAGCGCGTGCTTCAGCCGATCGCGTTCCTGGGCCTGGCACTGACTGAAGCTTTGGCCATCCTCGGTCTGGTGTTCGCGTTCGTCCTCTAATCAAGGCAACGCGAACCATCCACACCGAATAGATAGGACGGGTGAGATATGAATCAGGCAATGATCCTCGCCGCCGCGGAGGGTGCAAACCCTCTGATCCCGAACCCCTGGGAAATCCTTGTCACGCTGATCGGCTTCGCGATCCTCATGTACATCGTCGCCAAGTTCGTCGTTCCGGCGTTTGAGAAGACGTTTGAAGAGCGGACCGAGGCCATCGAAGGCGGTATCGCCAAGGCGGAGGCGGCTCAGGCTGAAGCCAGCGCTGCGCTGGACGAGTACAAGCAGCAGTTGACGGACGCCCGCGCGGAAGCCAACCGCATCCGTGAGGACGCACGCGCCGAAGGCGCCCAGATCCTGGCGGAGCTGAAGGAAAAGGCACAGGCCGAAGCCGCACGCATCAGCGAGCAGGCACAGGTCCAGATTGACGCCGAGCGTCAGGCTGCCGTGACCTCGCTGCGCAGCGAGGTCGGATCCTTGGCGACCGAACTGGCTGGCAAGATCGTCGGCGAAGCGCTGAACGACGACGCGCGTTCTGCCCGCGTTGTGGATCGCTTCCTTGCTGACCTTGAGTCCCAGAGTGCAGGTGCTGCGAAATAATGGCCGGTGTATCGAGCGAGTCGCTGAAAGCGGCACTGCAGGAGCTGGAGGCTAAGCTTCCCACCGCTTCGCTGTCCCTGGCTGAGGAACTCTTTGGGGTCCTGGGCCTGTTGGACAGCAATGCCGGACTGCGCCGTGCCCTGACCGACCCGGCGCGCGACAGCAAAGAGAAGGCCGAACTGTTCGGCCGTCTTCTCGAGGGGAAGGTCTCGGCGGATGCCCGGGACATCGTCACCTCGCTGGCTGCTTCGCGTTGGGCCTCTGCGCGCGACATCGGGGACGCTTTGGAGACCCTGGCGGCCACCACTGCCGTCGCTGTTGCAGAGAACAAGGGCCAGGGTGTTGACGGACTCGAAGGTCTGGAGAGCGACCTGTTCGCGTTCAACCGCATTGTCGGGTCGGATCACGACCTGCAGCGCGCTTTGGTTGAGCCCCAGGCTTCTGACGAAGCCAAGACGGCGCTGGCACTGAAGCTGGTGCCGAACGCGGGTCCGGCAGCCCAGCTGCTGATCCGGCAGGCAGTGACCGCACCGCGCGGCATCAAGCCCACGGCACTGGTAGAGCGGTTCGTCCAGCTGGTGGCCAAGCGCCAACAGCGTTGGATCGCGGAGGTCAGCGTCACCCGTCCGCTGACCAGCGAACAGGCGACCCGCCTGCAGGCCGGCCTCGACCGGCTGTACGGCCGTGGACTGAAGATGAACGTCAACGTCGATCCGAGACTGGTCGGCGGCGTGCGGGTCATGGTCGGGGACGAGGTCGTGGATGCATCCGTGATCTCCCGCCTGGCTGAACTCCGCAGGAGTCTCACGGTGTAGTTTCCGCAAGGAAACTTGGACCGCAAGCCTCACACAGACTGAAATAAACACCGGTCGTCGCACACCTCGCGATGATCATAAACACAGGAGAGCAGGGACTGCAGATGGCCGAATTGACCATCAACGCCGACGACGTCCGCAATGCGCTGAACGAGTTCGCGGCGTCCTATGAACCCGGAAGCGCCGAGCGGGTCGAAGTCGGCCACGTGACCACTGCCAGCGATGGCATCGCCCGTGTCGAGGGTCTTCCCTCGGTCATGGCGAACGAACTGCTGCGTTTCGAGAACGGCGTCCTGGGCCTGGCCCAGAACCTCGACACCCGCGAAATCGGCGTCGTGATCCTCGGCGACTTCACCGGCATCGAAGAAGGCATGGAAGTTCACCGCACCGGTGAGATCCTGTCTGTCCCGGTCGGCGACGCCTACCTGGGCCGCGTCGTGGACCCGCTGGGCCAGCCGATCGACGACAAGGGGCCGATCGAGTCGACCGAGCGCCGTGCGCTGGAGCTGCAGGCTCCGGGCGTCACCCAGCGTAAGTCCGTGCACGAACCGCTGCAGACCGGCATGAAGGCGATCGACGCGATGATCCCGATCGGCCGCGGCCAGCGCCAGCTGATCATCGGCGACCGCCAGACCGGCAAGACCGCCATCGCCGTCGACGCCATCCTGAACCAGAAAGCCAACTGGGAGTCCGGCGACGTCAGCAAGCAGGTCCGCTGCATCTACGTGGCGATCGGCCAGAAGGCATCGACCATCGCTGCCGTCCGCCAGACCCTGGAAGACAAGGGCGCGCTGGAGTACACCACCATCGTGGCGTCGCCCGCGTCCGACCCGGCCGGCTTCAAGTACTTGGCGCCCTACGCCGGCTCGGCCATCGGCCAGCACTGGATGTACGGCGGCAAGCACGTCCTGATCATCTTTGATGACCTCTCCAAGCAGGCCGAAGCCTACCGCGCCGTGTCGCTGCTGCTGCGGCGCCCGCCGGGACGCGAGGCCTACCCGGGCGACGTGTTCTACCTGCACTCCCGCCTGCTGGAGCGTTGTGCCAAGCTCTCCGACGAACTGGGCGCAGGCTCGATGACCGGCCTGCCGATCATCGAAACCAAGGCAAACGACGTCTCGGCCTACATTCCGACCAACGTCATCTCCATCACGGACGGCCAGATCTTCCTGCAGTCCGACCTGTTCAACGCCAACCAGCGTCCGGCCGTGGACGTCGGCGTGTCCGTCTCCCGCGTGGGTGGTGCGGCACAGGTCAAGGCGATGAAGAAGGTCTCCGGCACCCTGAAGCTGGACCTGGCCCAGTACCGCGACATGCAGGCATTCGCCATGTTCGCGTCGGACCTGGACGCCGCGTCACGCCAGCAGCTGACCCGCGGTGCCCGTTTGATGGAACTGCTCAAGCAGGGCCAGTACACGCCGTACCCGGTGGAGGACCAGGTTGTCTCCATCTGGGCCGGTACCAACGGCTACCTGGACGACGTGCCGGTGGAGGACGTGACCCGTTTCGAGGGCGAATTCCTCTCGCACCTGAGGCACCGCAGCTCGGTGCTGACGACCATCGCGCAGACGAACCTGCTCGAGGATTCCACGGTGGACGAGTTGAAGTCGCAGATCGCCGACTTCAAGCAGGGCTTCTTCGGGGAGGGCGACAGCCGTCTGGTTGGCGCCGGCCGCGAAGAGTACGACGCCCTGGCCGAAGACGAAGTCGCCCAGGAACAGATCGTCAAGCAGAAGCGCTAATTCATCTTTGTTGATCGGGCGGGACCACACCGCGGTCCCGCCCGGCCGCCGAAGACGAGGAAAGGAAGAGTATGGGAGCCCAGATTCGGGTCTACCGCCAGAAGATCGCATCGACTTCGTCGCTGCGGAAAATCTTCAAGGCGATGGAGCTGATCGCCGCCTCACGCATTGGCAAGGCCCGCAGCCGTGTCGCGGCTTCGATGCCGTACGCCAATGCGATCACCCGTGCCGTTTCTGCTGTGGCTTCGCAGTCCGAGATCGACCACCCGCTGACCACCGAGCCGGAGCAGATCCGCCGGGCCGCCGTGCTCGTGCTGACCTCCGACCGCGGTCTGGCGGGGTCGTACTCCGCGTCCGTGCTGAAGCAGGCCCAGTCCCTGACCGAGCTGCTTCACGGAGAAGGCAAGGAAGTCCGCCACTACCTGGTCGGCCGCAAGGCGCAGGCCTACTTCGACTTCCGGAACATCCAGTACCAGCAGGTCTGGACGGGCGGCACTGACTCTCCGGAGTTCAGCACCGCCCGCGAGATCGGCGAAGAACTGCTCTCCGACTTCAACACGCCGTTCGAGGATGGTGGCGTGGACGAGATTCACATCGTCTACACCCGCTTCAAGTCCATGGTTGTCCAGGAGCCCGCGGTCATCCGACTGCTGCCGCTGGAGGTTGTGGAAGAAGAGGCCACCGCGGAGACCGACCTGCTGCCGCTGTACGAGTACGAGCCGGAACCCGAACAGGTTCTGAACGCACTGCTGCCGCGTTACATCGAATCGCGCATCTTCGCAGCGTTGCTGCAGGCTGCTGCCAGCGAGCTGGCAGCCCGCCAGCGAGCGATGAAGTCCGCCAGCGACAACGCCACGGACCTGATCGAGAAGTACACGCGTCTTCGGAACAATGCGCGTCAGGCAGAGATTACGCAGGAACTCACCGAAATTGTCGGTGGCGCGGACGCCCTGGCAGCGTCCTGATCAGTCCCTGCAGCAACAGCACACATAAACCACGCCATCGAAACTGAGAAGTGAGAAAGATGACTGCCCAAACCACCGAGCACGGAACTGGTTCCGTCGCTACGGGCGCTACCGGCCGTATCGCCCGTGTCATCGGCCCGGTTGTCGACGTCGAATTCCCGGCGGACGCAATCCCCGCAATGTACAACGCTCTCACCGCTGAGGTCACCCTCAACGGCGAGACCCGCACCATCACCTTCGAGACCTCGCAGCACCTGGGCGACAACCTGGTCCGCGCCATCTCGTTGCAGGCCACCGACGGTCTGGTCCGCGGCACCACGGTGCAGGACGCCGGCACCCCGATCACCGTGCCCGTGGGCGACGGCGTCAAGGGACACATCTTCAACGTGCTGGGCGAGCCGCTGGACGTTGAAGCCTCCCAGTTGGAGATCACCGAGCGCTGGCCGATCCACCGCAAGGCGCCGAACTTCGCCGAGCTGGAAGGCTCCACCGAGATGCTGGAGACCGGCATCAAGGTGATCGACCTGCTGACCCCGTACATCAAGGGCGGCAAGATCGGCCTGTTCGGCGGCGCCGGCGTGGGCAAGACCGTGCTGATCCAGGAAATGATCACCCGTGTGGCCCGCAACTTCGGCGGTACTTCCGTGTTCGCCGGTGTCGGCGAGCGTACCCGCGAGGGCAACGACCTCTGGGTGGAAATGGAAGAAGCCGGCGTGCTCAAGGACACCGCCTTGGTGTTCGGCCAGATGGATGAGCCGCCGGGAACGCGTCTGCGCGTGGCCCTGTCCGCCCTGACCATGGCGGAGTACTTCCGCGATGTGCAGAAGCAGGACGTGCTGCTGTTCATTGACAACATCTTCCGTTTCACCCAGGCCGGTTCCGAGGTCTCCACGCTGCTGGGCCGCATGCCCTCGGCCGTGGGCTACCAGCCGAACCTGGCCGACGAAATGGGCGTGCTGCAGGAACGCATCACCTCCACCAAGGGCCACTCGATCACCTCGATGCAGGCGATCTACGTTCCCGCGGACGACTACACCGACCCGGCTCCGGCGACCACCTTCGCCCACCTGGATGCGACCACGGAACTTTCCCGTGAAATCGCTTCGCGTGGCCTGTACCCGGCCGTGGATCCGCTGACCTCGACGTCGCGCATCCTGGATCCGCAGTACATCGGACACGACCACTACAACACCGCTGTCCGCGTGAAGCAGATCCTGCAGAAGAACAAGGAACTGCAGGACATCATTGCCATCCTCGGCATTGATGAACTGGGCGAAGAAGACAAGATCGTCGTCGCCCGTGCCCGCCGCATCCAGCAGTTCCTGTCGCAGAACACCTACACCGCCAAGCAGTTCACCGGCGTCGAGGGTTCCACGGTTTCCATCAAGGACACCGTGGAAGGCTTCAAGGCCATCTGCGACGGCGAGCTCGACCACATCGCCGAGCAGGCCTTCTTCAACGTTGGCGGCCTGGACGATGTCGAGCGCCAGTGGGCCAAGATCCAGGAACAGACCGGGAAGTAAGGCCTGTGGCTAATAATTCTGCTGAACTGGAAGTTGAGATTGTTGCCGCGGACCACTTCGTGTGGTCCGGCCAGGCAACAATGGTCAAGGCGCGGACCAGCGACGGCGAAATCGGGATCCTGCCGGGCCATACCCCGGTCCTGGCAGTCCTGGCAGCCGGCGAGCTGGCCATCCAGCCGGTGTCTGGAGACCGCATCACCGTGAATGTCGACGGCGGATTCTTCTCCGTGGACAGCAACCGTGTTGTCATCGTTGCAGACAATGCGACGGTTGGCGACGAGGCCACGGCGACCCGCTAGCCGCCGGTGAACGGTCTCGACATCACGTTCGCCATCCTGGCCGCAGTGTTCCTGCTGCTGGTGTTGGCACTGATTGCCTTCGGAGTGCGCCGCTATCAACTGCGGCGCACTCTGGGCACCTTCGACGCCTCCATTGCCATGCTGCCCGGCAGCTGGCAGATGGGGGTTTGTCGTTATACGGACACCCATTTGGAATGGTTGCGACTGCTGTCGTTAAGTCCTAAGCCGCGCTACAAGTTCCGACGCAGCTCGCTGGAACTACAGGGCTGGCGGCAACCGACCGAAGCCGAACGGGCAAAGATCCAGCCCGGTGCGATCGTCGTGATGCTCACGCATGAAAGACACGATCTGACGATGGCGATGACGTTCGACGTCTACGCAGGTCTGTCGTCCTGGCTTGAAGCCGGACCGGTGATCGGCATCGGCACTTGGCGCTAGGTCTGGTCATGACGGCGCGGTTCCCCCGGGAGCCGCGCCGTCGGCCGTTTAACCAGCACAGCCGCGCCGTCAGCCGTTTGACCAGCACAGCCGCGCCACAACCGTAGGATGGATTGCATGGATGAGGTGATCGTGGTGCGCGGGCCCAGCACGCTCAACGGGCGGGTGGAGGTCTCGGGCGCAAAGAACAGTGTCTTGAAGCTGATGGCGGCAGTGCTGCTGGCGGAGGGCCGGTCCACGATCACCAATGTGCCGGACATCCAGGACGTCTGGATCATGTCGGAACTGCTGCGCCGCCTTGGCTGCGTGGTGGACTACGACGTGGACGCTGCCAGCGTCGATATTGACGTCCCGTCCGCACCGGCGCACCAGGCCGACTACGACCTCGTCCGCGCCATGCGGGCGTCGATCTCCGTGCTGGGCCCGCTGGTGGCCCGTTGCCACCAGGCCGAAGTGGCGTTGCCCGGGGGAGACGCCATCGGCAGCCGCGGACTGGATATGCACCGGGCCGGGCTGGAGCAGATGGGTGCGCAGATCAGCATCGACCACGGCTATCTGGTGGCCAAGGCGCCGAACGGGCTTCACGGCGCCCACCACCGGCTGCCCTATCCGTCGGTCGGCGCCACGGAAAACCTGATGATGGCGGCCACGCTGGCCAGGGGAGTGACGGTGATCGACAACGCCGCGCGGGAACCGGAGATCACCGACATCGCCGACCTGCTGGTCTCGATGGGCGCGCAGATCGAAGGGATCGGCTCTCCCACCTTGGTGGTTACCGGCGTCGAAAGCCTGCACCCGGTGCGCCACAGCACAGTGCCGGACCGGATTGTAGCCGGAACCTGGGCCTTTGCCGCTGCGATCACGGGCGGAACCGTGGACGTCGCCAAGTCGAATCCCGGCCATTTGACCGTGGTGCTGGACAAGCTGGCGCAGGCCGGTTGCCGGATAACCCGCCGGGACGACGGCTTCACGGTGGAAGGGCCGCAGCGTCCGGAGCCGATCAACGTGTCCACCCTGCCGTACCCCGGCTTTCCCACGGACCTGCAGCCGTTCGTTGTGGCCTTGAACGCCGTGGCCAACGGGCACGGAATGGTGACTGAGAACGTCTTCGAAGCTCGCTGGGGATTCACCGCCGAATTGTCCCGGCTGGGTGCGGTGGTGCGGTTGGACGGGCACCACGCACTGATCAAGGGCGTCTCGCAGCTCTCCGGCGCTCCGGTCGAAGCCAACGACATTCGTGCCGGTGCCGCGCTGGTGATCGCGGGGCTCGTCGCGGAGGGGACAACCGAGGTCCACGGCGTGGAGCACATCGACCGGGGCTACGAGCGGTTCGACGAGCGGCTGCGGGCGCTGGGCGGGGACGCGGTCCGGCTGGGGCCACCGAAGCTGCCGGCCTGACAGCGCAAACAGCAGAACCCCTCCGGAAACGTCCGGAAGGGTTCTGCTGGCGGTGCGCTGCCGTGGGCCGCGCGGTGCTGAAGCCGAAGCTAGATGACAGTGACGCCGGTGGCCTGCGGGCCCTTGGCGCCCTGGCCGATCTCGAAGCTCACGCGCTGGTTTTCATCGAGCGTCTTGAAGCCGCCCGACTGGATCTCGGAGTAGTGAACGAACACATCTCCGTCAGCCTCGTCCGGAGTGATGAAGCCGAAGCCCTTTTCCGCGTTGAACCACTTGACGGTCCCCTGTGCCATGTAAATCTCCTCATCGTGGAACAGAATCAAGCCGGTACACTTCGTACCAACCCGGTTACTCCGTGGAAGATCCGCACAACTGGGCCATCGGCCGGTCGCTGAGGAGCTTCACACTCGCAACATGTCTTGCGAGCATGAAAAACTCACCTACACAAAGACTGAGTTAAGCATCACATAAGCCACATGGGCGGTCAACGGTACAAAGGGCGATTCAATCTAAAATTAAGCAAGAGTTCGATTCGTGACTTTAACGCCGTCCGGCTAGCGCGGCGGCGGGTCGAGCCAGCGGCCCCCGCGCATCACAGCGGTCAAGGCCAAGCCTGCGGTGGTGACCAGCAGGTCGGCCCTGAAACCGCGGGACAGCGCGCCGGCTTCCTCCGCCAGCCCCAGCACCGCGGCCGGAACGGCGGAGGCGGAGGACACAGCGGTCTCCAGTGGCACCCCGGCGGCAACCGCACAACGCACCACGTCCAGGAGCGTCGCCGTGCCGCCCGCCAAGGCTCCGCTGGCAGCCACCCTCGCCACACCGCCCCTGACGCTCACGTCGTTGGCGCCCAGCACATACCCGCCGTCGCCCAGGCCGGTGGCCGCCATCCCGTCGGAGACCAACAAGATGTTGGCACCGCCCACCAGTTCGTACACGGTCAGCACGGTCTCCGGGTCCAGATGGATTCCGTCGGCAATGAGTTCGACGGCGGCGCGTCCGCCCGCGGCAGCGCGCAGGCAGGCTGCCGCGGCACCGGGGGAACGGTGGTGCAGCGGCCGCATGGCGTTGAACAAGTGCGTGACGAGCGGCCGTCGCCGGTCCCGACCGGAGCCGGCCTGTGCCAAACCAGCCGCCGCGCGGACCAGCGACGCTGCGGCGGTCGCGGCATCGGCGTCGGTATGCCCGAGGGACGGCGTTACGCCCGACGCCGCAAGGAGGTCAACGAGTTCGTCGGCACCGTCCAACTCCGGTGCATAGGTCATCGAGACCAGGTGCCCGCCGGCCGCCTCGACCAGCCCGGCGGCGAGACCGGTGTCCGGAGCGAGCAGATAGTCGGTGCTTTGCGCGCCACAGCGCGCCGGGGAAAGAAACGGCCCCTCCGCGTGGACGCCAGCGAGCAAACCCTCACCGGTCAGTTTGCCCAGCAGCTGCACGGACTGCAGCATGTTCTCCCGGGGGCCTGCCATGGTGCTGGCCACCACGGTGGTGGTTCCGCTGCGGTGCAGGTACCCGGCGGCCTGCCGGGCGCCCGTCTCATCGGCGGAGGAGAAGTCGCCGCCGTAGGCGCCGTGGCAGTGGGTGTCGATCAGCCCCGGCAGCAACAGGCTGTCCGCCGGGAGGTCCACGTGCTGCCAGCCCGCCGGGTCGAAGTGCGAGGCGGGGCCGGCATACCGGATGCGGTCGCCCTCACAGGCGACGACACCGTCGTCGAGCGTGGTCCCTGATGAGACGATCCTGCCGCGGACGTACTGCCGTGTTGGACCGTCCTGCCCGGGGGAACTCATGGTCCGATTCTAGGCCGGGTACCGTCCGGCAGCTGGTGGCGGGGCCGCTGGCTCAGAACAGGCGGGATTCGGCGTCGTCCACGCCGCGCATCTCGTCGTAGTCCAGGGTCAGGCAGTCGATGCCGCGGTCCGTGGCAAGCACCCGCGCCTGCGGCTTGATTTGCTGCGCCGCGAATATCCCCTTGACCGGGGCCAGCAGCGGATCACGGTTGAGCAGCTCCAGGTAGCGGGTCAGCTGTTCCACGCCGTCGATGTCGCCGCGGCGCTTGAGCTCGACGGCCACGGTGCCGCCGTCGGCATTGCGGGCGAGGATGTCCACCGGGCCGATCGCGGTCATGTATTCGCGCCGTACCAGCGTGTGGCCCGGTCCGAGGCGGTGGATTTGTTCAGCCAGCAGGCGCTGCAGATCGGCCTCCACTCCGTCTTTGACCAGCCCCGGGTCCACGCCTAAGTCGTGGCTGTATTCATGCAGATGCTCGTGGATGCTGATCACCAGGCGGTCGTCACTCTTGGCGTGCTGCACGTGCCAGACCTCCTGGACGCCGGACTCGGCGTCGTCGGCCTCCGGATCGGCTACGCGCAGCGTGGCCGGCGGGCTCATCCAGTTCAGCGGCTTGTAGGAGCCGCCGTCGGAATGGATCAGGACGGAACCGTCCGCTTTCACCATCAACAGGCGGGTGGCCAGCGGAAGGTGGGCGCGGAGGCGGCCGATGTAGTCAACGGAGCAACGGGCAATGACAAGACGCACAGTAGGCCACTTTACCTTCTGCCGGGAGGCAGGTTCGGCCGGGGCCGCGGCGGTGGGGCAGAATGGATGACATGCCCCGATCCAACCGTCCGCGCCGCCGATCGGGGACGGGCAGCAGCAAATGGACGCGGGAAAGCGACTTGAACCTGGACCGTGCCCGCGCGGGCATCCCCGAACGCCAGAACGCGCCCGACGGCGAATGGAACGTCCGGCGCATCACCGGATCCAACGCCGCCAAGGACTACACCTGCCCGGGCTGCAACCGCACCATCGGCCCCGGAATCGAGCACCTGGTGGCCTGGCGCGCCGACTCGCTGTTCGGCGGCGAAACGGCGCTGGGCGAGCGGCGGCACTGGCACCCGCGGTGCTGGCAGACCCGCAGTTTCCGTTACCGCTGAGCTTCGGTCAGGCGCGGTCCTGCCGCACGATGAAGACGTCCTTGAGCAGCAGCATCACCGATGCCGCCACAGGAATCGCCATCAGCGCGCCCAGCACACCCAGCAGCGAGCCGCCGGCAATCACGGCGATCACCGCCACGGCCCCCGGCACCGCAACAGCCCGCTGCATCACGCGCGGCGACACGAAATAGGCCTCGATTTGCAGGTAGGCAAAGTATATGACGGCGAACAGTGCGGCCGTCTGCCAGCTCACGGTCAGGGCCACCAGCGAGACGAGCGCACCGGCGATCACCGCACCGATCAGCGGGATGAAGGCCAGCAAAGCGACGACGAACGTCAGCAAGGCGGTGAACGGTACCTGGGCGATGGTCATGGCGATGAAGGCGACCGACGCGTTGATCAGCGCCACGCAGGCCTGGCCGATCACATAGCTGCCAACGCTGCTGCTGATTTCTTCGGACAGACGCTGCACCTGCCGGCGCTTGGAGCGCGGAGCCAGCCGGTAGGCCCAGATCTTCAGCGCCGGAAGCGACGCCAGGAAGTACAACGTGAGCACCAGCACGATCAGTGCCCCGAACGCACCTTGGAGCACGGCCCCGCCGACGCCAAGGACACCGCCGAAAATACCGGTGACGTTCTCCGAATTGGCAAAGAACTTCGCCAGTTCCACGTCAATGCGCTCCCGGACCTGGAACTGCTCGTCCACGGACTGGAAGAAGGCCGAATTCAGGAAGTCGTCAACATAGCGCGGGGCGTTGGCCACGATCTGCGTGGTCTGGTTGACGATGGTCGGGATCAGCGTGGAGATGAAGGCGGCGACCAGCCCGGCCAGGATCAGCACCACAATGATGACGCCGGCCGGCCGGGGGAGTCCCTTGCGTTCCAGCCAGCGGACAATCGGATCGAGCCCCAGGGCAATGAAGAGCGCGGCCGCAATCCACGCCAGCAGCGCGCCGACGTTGATGAGCACAAAGTAGAGCAGCAGCGCGAAACCGACGCCCACCGTCGCCATGAATCCGAAATGGATCGGATGCCGCGCGGGGGACATGTCGGGGCCGGAGAGGCCGGTGGAGGCAGCGGGCGGATCGACTTCGGGCGGCATCTCGAACCGGACGCGGGGCCGGGCGCGGGGCATGGAAGCTCCGATGCGCCCGAGCGCGCCCAGGACCGCACGCTGGCGTGCTGCCGTCACAGGCGGGGAGGCCGCTGGTTCGGCTGAAGATTCGGCCGGTGAATCGGCGGCAGCCCGGTGGTCGTCGGCATCCGGTCCGTTACCGGAGCCGGGTACCGGACCGTCCCGATGTTCGTTCACGCAGCATCCTCTCTTCCGCCTGCAGCCGCTGAAGCTGCGGGCGGGCGCTTCTGTCGCGCGGTAGGCAGCAACGGCGCAGGACGCGGTCAATTCTGAGCGAAAGACTACCAGTACGGCCCGCCGCTGCAGCGGATGACACCGGTCGCGGGGGCTCCCTGCGCCCGCGTGCGGAATCCGGTCCTGCGCGGACTGCAAGACGGTTCGTTACCATAGGGTTATAAAGTTTAACCGACGCCGGGCAGCCGCCCCGGCCCTGAACGCCAGGGGCGGACCTGCGGCCCTGCCTTCCTGCACGATCGACGATTGGTATTTTTGTGCGTTTCAAGATTTCCGTGGCCCTGATGGTGATCGGGCTGTTGGCCATCGCGCTGGGCATCGCCCAGCGCACCGTCTGGGCCCCGCCCGAGCGGGCATCTGCCAGCTACACGGCGGAGGGTACCGCTCCGGTGACCGTGATTGAACCGGAAGTCTTCGGCGTCCACGAGGAAGAAGTGGATGTTTCGGTGGAGGCCGACGGCGAATTCCTGATGGCCATCGGCCGTGCCGGCGACGTCGACGCCTGGGTAGGGGAGGCAGCGCACACTTCCCTGACCGGCATCGAGGACGGCCAACTGCAGGGGACCGTGACCGAGGGGGAGGCCAAAGTGCCGAATCCCGCCGGATCCGACCTCTGGGTCAGCGAGGAGCAGGGAGAGGGCAGCATGGAGCACCGTTGGGTGGCTCCGGCCGACGGCGAGTGGTCCATTCTGCTGGCCTCCGACGGCGATGCCCCGGCCCCGACCAACGTGACCGTCACCTGGCCGAACGACACGTCCATCCCGTGGTCGCTCGCCCTGATCATCCTGGGGGCCTTGCTGGTGGTGCTCGGCGTGGCGATGGCAGTGGTGTCCCGCCGTCCGAACCGCCAGACGCCGGACAACGACTCGCCGGGCACCGGATCCGGCCCCGGCGGTGGCACCGGCAGACAGACCGTAGCCGGCCCGGCGACCGCGCCGCTGGCCGCTACCGACGCCGCAAAGCCCGGCCGCGCTGACGAAGCCACAACTGCAGGTACTGGTGTCGAGAATCCGGAAGAGGGTTCCCGTCCCTCCGGCCGCCGTTCCCTGATGGTCCGCCCCGCGCTAGGCCTGCGTGCTGCGGCCGCCGCGGGCACCGCCGTCGTGCTGGCCGCCGGCGCAACGATGCCGGCGCAGGCGGCTCCGTCCCAGGAAGCCGAGGAAGCCGCAGGTTTCCCGGTCGTGCAGGAGAGCCAACTGACTCGGATTATGGATTCGGTAGCGGCGTCAGTGTCCGAAGCCGACAAGGCAAGGGACGCCGGCAAGCTGAAGCCGCGCGTCGGCGGGGCGGCCCTGACGGTCCGCGAGGCCAACTACACGGTGCGGGCCGAAAACGGCAAGGCGCAGGCTCCGGTTCCGGTGGCAGCCGGACCGATCCTGACCTCGATGGTCAGCACCAGCGAGGAGTGGCCGCGGACCGTGGTGACGGTGACCGAGGGCGAAGACAACCCGGTGCCGCAGGTCATTGTGCTGACGCAGCAGGATCCCCGATCGAACTACCGGATGGTGGGCGCGATGCAGATGCTGCCGGGAACCACCTTCCCGCAGGTCTCCACCGAGGGCGGCGGGACACCTGCTGTTCCGCTGGATGCCGAGGACGGCCTGCTCTACTCGCCGCAGGCAGCGGTGAAGATGGTGGCCGAGAACCTGGACAGCGGCAAGCACCAGGGCAAGATCGGCAAGAACACCTTCTCCGACCAGATCCAGAAGATCCAGAAGGACCAGGTCAAGTCCAACAAGAGCGCGGATATCTCCTTCCGCCGCAGCGTCGACAACAAGTCGTTGAGCGCGCTGCGCACGGCCGACGGCGGCGCCGTGGTGTTCGGCCACATCAAGTCTGTGACCAGGAGCGTGCCGGCCGAATCCGGTGCCACCGTGGAACTCTCGCCGGAGTTTGCCGCGCTGGCCGGTGACGACTCGACCACCGAAGGCGTGGACGTGACGTACAGCGAAGCCGTCTTCCTGTACGTGCCGCCGGCCGAGTCCGACGAGACGGTCAATCTGGTCGGGGTGGCCCAGGGCCTGGTGGACGCCAAGCTGAAGTAGCGCCGGCCCGGCCGGGCAACCGGCCGGGCAGCCTCGCCTGCCGCCGCGTAATTCCGGACCCCCGCCGAGACGTATTAGTGTGATGTCATGACCACTCCAACTCCAGAGCAGGGCCCCGGGCCGTCTTCCGTCAGCCTGCGCGGCGCCGTTGACCTGTCGGCGCTGAAAAAGCCGCAGCAACCGGCTTCAGGTGCTCCGGCCGCGGCAGCCGGGGCACCGGGCAACGGCGACACCGCAAGCTACATCGTCGAGGTCAACGAGCAGAGTTTCCAGGCGCTCGTACAACTCTCCGCGCAGGTTCCCGTGATCGTGGAGCTGACCGCAGCGTGGAGCGAGCAGGCCCAGCAGTTGGCCTCCGCGATGGCCGAGGTGACCAACGAGTTCGCCGGCCGGTTTGTCCTGGCGCGGGTGGACGTCGACGCCAGCCCGGGCATCGCCCAGGCCTTCCAGCTGCAGAGCGTGCCCGCCGCCGTCGCGCTGTTGAAGGGCCAGCCGATCCCGCTGTTCCAAGGCGCGGCGTCGGCCGACGAGCTGCGGCAGTTCGTCAACGAGTTGCTGAAGGTTGCCCAGGCCAACGGCGTGACCGGCACGGCCCCCGGCGCGGCTGAGGCTCCGGCCGAGGAGGAGAAGCCGCTGCCGCCGCTGCATCAGGAAGCATTCGACGCCATCGAGGCCGGCGACTACGCCCGGGCCGCGGCGGCGTACCAGAAGGCGCTGGCCGAACAGCCGGCCGACAACGAGGCCCGCACCGGGCTCTACCAGGTGCAGCTGCTGGAGCGGCTGCAAGGAGCCGATGCCAACGAGCTGCGCAGGGCCGCCGCCGACCAGAGCGACGACCTGCAGGCCCAGCTGGCCGTAGCCGACTTGGACGTGTCCGGCGGCCATGTCGAGGACGCGTTCGCGCGGCTGGTCGGCTTCATTAGCCGGCATGCCGGAGACGAACGGGAAACGGCCCGGGCGCGGCTGGTGGAGCTGTTCGATGTGGTGGGCAGCTCCGACCCACGGGTCTCCAAGGCACGCCAGGCTCTGGCCCGGGCGCTCTTCTAAATGGCGCAGAGTCCGGTTGGCGGCCTGTTTGAGCCGATCAAGCTGCGCGGAATGCCGTTGGCCCACCGCGGCTGGGTGGCGCCCATGTGCCAGTACTCGGTTCGCCGGGACGATGCGCCCGGCACGCCGAACGACTGGCACCTGATGCATCTGGGCCAGTTCGCCGCCGGCGGCGCGGCACTGATCCTGACCGAGGCGACCGCGGTCAACGCCATTGGCCGGATCAGTCCGCAGGACACCGGCATCTGGACCGACGCCCAGGCACAGACCTGGAGCCGGATCATCGAGTTCGTGCACCGCTACGGTTCGGCGGACACCAAGATCGGCATCCAGCTGGCCCATGCCGGGCGCAAGGCCTCGACCTACCCGCCCTTTGCCCGGGAATCCGGATCCGTGCCGCACGACGAGGGCGGCTGGCGGGCCGTTGCTCCGACCACCGGCGCCTTCGGCCGCTACGGGGCGCCGGCGGCGCTGGACGAGGCAGGCATCCGGCAGATTGTCTGCGATTTCCGCGACGCCGCGGCCCGCGCGGTCTGGGCCGGGTTCGACACCATCGAGATCCACGGCGCCCACGGCTATCTGCTGCACCAGTTCCTGTCCCCGCTGATCAACACCCGCACCGATGAGTGGGGCGGCTCGGCGGACAATCGTGCGCGCCTGCTGCTGGAAGTAGTGGACGCGGTCCGCGGCGTGATGCCGGATGCCATGCCGCTGCTGCTGCGCGTTTCCGCCAGCGACTGGGCGGATGGCGGACTGGATCCGGAAGCGGTGGCCGACGTTGTCTCCCAGGCTGCCGCCCGCGGCGTGGACCTGGTGGATGTGTCCAGCGGCGGCGCGGTACACGGCGTGAACATTCCGCTGGGCCCGGGCTACCAGGTGCCCTTCGCTGCCGCTATCCGCCGCCAGACCGGCGTCCCGACCGGCGCCGTCGGGCTCATCACGACGCCTGCGCAGGCCGACACCGTTGTCAGGGACGGCTCGGCCGACGCCGTACTGCTGGCCCGGGCCGCGCTGCGCGACCCGCACTGGTGGCAGCGCGCCGCCGTCGAACTGGGGCATGACTTGGCGTGGGCACCGCAGTACGAGCGTGCCGCCGAGACGGAGAATTTTTAGTCCTTGCGGATGATGCCCGCGCGGACGCCGCGTTGTTAGCGTGGCGGTATGACTTCGCACCCATCACAGCCTCCGGTCCAGCAGCCGGACAACCAGAACCCCGGCCAGCCTCCGGCCGTCGGTGCCCCGGCCCCGGGCCCTGCAGACGGCGTCCCGGCCCCCGCGCAGCAGCCGGCCGCTCCGGCCTACGGCGCCCAAGCTCCCGTGCCGGCGCTGGCCGTGCGCGGCCTGGCCAAGCGCTTCGGTGAGAAGATCGCCGTCAACGGCGTCAACCTGGACGTGCCAGCCGGGTCCTTCTACGGGCTGGTCGGCCCCAACGGCGCCGGCAAGACCACCTCGCTCTCCATGGCCACCGGACTGCTCCGGCCCGACTACGGCCAGGTCTGGGTGCACGGGGTGGACGTCTGGGCCGAGCCGCTGAAAGCCAAGCGGCTGATGGGCGTGCTGCCCGACGGTGTGCGGCTGTTCGACCGGCTGACCGGCGAGCAGCTGGTCACCTATGCTGGATTGCTGCGCGGCATGGACCGGGAGACGGTGGCCGCGCGCGTGCCGGACCTGCTGCGGGCAATGGACCTGACCAACGACGCGGGAACCCTGGTGGTGGACTACTCCGCCGGCATGACCAAGAAGATTGCCCTGGCCACGGCGCTGATCCATGCGCCGAAACTGCTGGTGCTGGACGAACCGTTTGAGGCCGTGGACCCGGTCTCCGCCGCGAACATCCGCGACATCCTCCACGACTACGTGGCCTCCGGCGGAACGGTGATCGTTTCCAGCCACGTCATGGACTTGGTCCAGCGCATGTGCGACCACGTGGCGGTGATCGCCGGCGGCAACGTGCTGGCCGCCGGCACCGTGGACGAGGTCCGTGACGGTGCCAGCCTGGAAGAGCGGTTTGTCCAGCTGGTCGGCGGCCGGACCCAGGCGGAGGGGCTCGAGTGGTTGCGCACCTCGTAAGGCTGAAGCTGACGCTGCTGCGCAACGGCTTCAAACGCAGCCCGTGGCAGCTGGTCGGCGTGATCCTCGGCGGCCTCTACGCTGTCGGCGTGTTGGCACTGCTGATCGCCGGACTGTTCTTCCTCAGCTACACCGAGCCGGAGATGGCTCGCATGGTGGTGGTGCTGGGCGGATCCGCCGCGTTCCTGGGTTGGGCGCTGATCCCGATGATGGCCACCGGCGTGGACATGACACTGGACCCGGCCCGCTTCGTCACCTTTGCCGTGCCCATGCGGCAGCTGCTGCTGGGACTCGCCATCGGAGGCCTGGTGGGCATCCCGGGCGTGGTCACGCTGGTGGCAGCGCTGGGGCATGCGGCCGCCTGGTGGCAGCATCCCGTGGCGCTCGTGGCCGCGGTGCTGTGCGCGGGAATCGCCACGCTGACCTGCGTGGTGCTCTCCCGCGTGACCACCTCGGCCTCCACTACGTTGGCCAGTTCGCGCCGGTTCAAGGACCTCAGCGGGGTCATCGGCATCATTCCGCTGGTGCTGCTGGGCCCGATCACGCTCGGCATCACCGAAGGGTTCCGCAGCTCGCAGGACTTCCTGCCATCGCTGACCGAGGGCCTGGCCTGGTCGCCGCTGGGTGCTGTCTGGGCCGTCCCGGGCGACCTGGCGCTGGGCAACTGGGGTGCCGCCGCGGCCCGGCTGCTCATCGCGGTGGCCTTCCTCGCGGTGATGGCCTGGCTGTGGAAGCTGAGCCTGGCCCGCGCCCTGGTGACTCCGCCGTACAACGCGGTGTCCCGGAAGGCCGGCGGCAAGCTGGGCTGGTTCTCCCGGATGCCCGGCACCCCGGCGGGTGCGGTGGCGGCACGGGCACTGATCTACTGGTTCAAGGATCCGCGTTACGGCGCATCGCTGGTGTCCATTCCGCTGATTCCGGTGGCCGTCTTCTTCGGCCTCTCGCAGGCCGGCGACTTCACCTTCATGCTCTGGCTGGGCCCGATGATCGCCTTCCTGCTCTCCTTCGCTATTTCCGCCGACATCGCGTACGACAACACGGCCTTCGCGCTGCACGTCACCACCGGCGTGAGCGGCCGGGCCGACCGGATCGGGCGTGTCGTGGCCTGTGCGGTGATCGCGCTGCCGGCCACCGTGCTGCTCACCGTGCTGCCGTTCGTCTTCATCGGGGAATGGCACTTGCTGGCCCCCGTCTCCGGCGTCGCGCTCGGAATCCTGTTGACCGGATTGGGCCTGTCCAGTGTGGTTTCGGCCCGTTACACCTACAACGTGCCGCTGCCGGGGGAAAGCCCGTTCAAGACCCCGCCCGGGTCGACCGCCCGGATGATGCTGGTTCAGCTCGGTGGCCTCGGCGTGCTGGGTCTGCTCGCGCTGCCCGAGATCGTGTTGGCGCTGATCGGCGTGTTCACCGGCGAGCCGCTGTGGGGCTGGCTGGCCCTGGTGGTCGGCGTCGTGCTCGGCGCTGTGCTGCTGGTGGTTGGCATTGTGCTGGGCGGCCGCTGGTATGACAGCCGCACGCCGGAACTCCTCCAGGCTGTGGCTAAAAACAAATAGTCGGCCAACTCAGCTGCGGTGGCAGGCGAGGACGACGGCGGAGGCTGCCTCCGCCGTCGTCCTTCCTTTTTCAGGGGTTAAGATGGTTGGCATGAGTCTTCCCCCGGATCCTTTCGAAAACGACCCCCGCGCGCCGCAGACCCCGGGCGGCTCCACCGCGACGATCGAGCGTGAAGAACTCCGCGAAGAGCTTGAGCCAGGCGACCGCGAACGCTTTGCGCACTATGTCCGCAAGGAAAAGATCATGGAGTCGGCACTGTCCGGCGAACCGGTGATCGCCCTGTGCGGTAAGGTCTGGGTGCCTGGTCGCGACCCGAACAAGTTCCCCGTCTGCCCCGACTGCAAGGCCATTTATGATGGCCTGCGCCCCGGCGGCGACGATTCCGGCAAGAAGAAGTAGCGCTCCTACCCACCTGAAGCGGGCGCGTCCGGCGTCCGCTTACGCTGCCCCCTGCCTGCAAAGAAAGCTAGCCCTGGTTCCTTGATGACCGAATCCACTGCCGTCCGCGCGCCCGGCGCCATGTCGGCTGCCTACCGGCCGCTGACGCTGGGTCTGCTGGCAGTGATTACGCTGGCGGCCTTCGAGGCAGTGGCGGTGGCGACGGCGATGCCCGTGGTGGCGGCCGACCTGGAAGGAAAGTCTGCCTACGGGCTGGCCTTCTCCATGTTCCTGACGGCCTCGCTGCTGGCCAGTGTGGTGGCCGGTGTATGGTGCGACGCCAAGGGGCCGCGCCCGGCGCTTGGTGCAGGGCTGGTGCTGATGGTGGCCGGACTGGTGCTGTCCGGGGTGGCCGGGGAGTTCTGGATTTTCACCGCCGGCCGGGCCGTGGCCGGGCTGGGCGGCGGCTTCGCCATCGTGGCTGTCTATGTGATCATCGGGCAGGTCTATCCGCAGCGGATGCAGCCGGTGGTTTTCGGCTGGCTGGCAGCAGCCTGGGTGGTTCCCTCGCTGGTGGGGCCGCTGGCCGCCGGCGTGGTGGCGGAGTACATTTCCTGGCGACTGGTGTTCTACGGCGTGGCGCCAATCTTCCTGCTGGCCGTGCTGGTGATCTGGCCGCGGACACGCAGCGTGGGCGCACCGGAAAACCCGACGACAGACCGGCGCGCCGGACGCCTGCAGGCGGTGCGCGGCCTGATGCTGGCCGGCGGCGTGTTCCTGGCCCAGTGGGCACTGTTTGAAGCGGTCGCCGGCGGGACCGCCTGGCAGTTGGTCCTGTTGTATGCGCTGGCCGCTGGGGGAGTGGTGCTGGCGCTGGTGGCGCTGCCCAAGCTCATGCCGGCCGGGACCATGCGGCTGCGCCGTGGACTGCCCAGCGTGATCGCCACCCGGGGACTGATCAACCTGGCGTTCTTCGGCGCCGAGGCTTTCATTCCGCTGATGCTGGTGGCGGCGCACGGGATCTCGCCCGCCACCGCGGGCCTGGCCCTGACGGCTGGCGCGGTGGGCTGGAGCATCGGCTCCTGGCTGCAGGCACGCGTGCAGACCGCACGGCACCTGATGCTGGTGGGCGGCGCCGGTATCCTGACCGTCTGCATGGGGCTGATGGCGCTGGTCTCGGCGCCGTCCGTGCCGCTGTGGACGCTTATTTTGGTCTGGGCGCTGGCCGGGTTCTCCATGGGAGTGGCGTTGTCCACCACCTCGGTGCTGGTGCTGAAGATGTCCGCTCCCGAAGAGCGCGGACGCAACTCGGCGTCACTGCAGCTGGCCGACCAGCTGGGCGGCGTCGTGGGAACCGCGGGCGCGGGAGCGCTGTTTTCGCTGCTGCGCGATCCGGACAACCCCGGCGCGATCGGCGTCTACGTGGTGATGTGGCTGGTGCTGGCTGCGGTGGCTGCCGGCGGAATCGCCACCGGGTGGCGCAGCGCGGACCAGACGCAAGACAGACAGGAACAACGGGAGGAGGCCACCGAATGAGCAATGACACACTATTTGGCGCGGGACCGGTGCTGCCGCCGGCATACCCGGAGCGGGCCGCATGGGGAACGGCGCCCAAGCTACGCCAGTGGCAGGCCGAGGCCCTGCAAAAGTACTTCGAGATGGCGCCGCAGGACTTCCTCGCCGTGGCTACGCCCGGCGCCGGCAAGACAACCTTCGCGCTGCGCGTGGCCACCGAACTGGTGGATCGCGGCCTCGTCAACCGGATCACCATCGTGGCCCCGACCGACCACCTCAAGCGGCAGTGGGCGGATGCCGCCGCCCGGGTAGGCCTCTCCATCGACCCGAACTTCAAGAACTCCGACGGTTCGCACGGCCGCGACTTCATCGGCGTCGCCGTCACCTATGCGCAGGTGGCGATGAAACCGCTGCTGCACCGGGCCAAGACCGAAGCCGCGAAAACACTGGTGATCCTGGACGAAATCCACCACGGCGGCGACGCGCTCAGCTGGGGCGACGGCATCCGCGAGGCCTTCGAACCGGCCGTCCGGCGGCTGGCGCTGACCGGCACCCCGTTCCGTTCCGACACCGCGGCCATTCCCTTCGTGGAGTACGCCGAAGACAAGGACGGCATCCGCCGCTCGCGGGCCGATTACACCTACGGCTACGGCAGCGCGCTGCGCGACCACGTGGTGCGCCCGGTGATGTTCATGGCCTACTCCGGCGAAATGCGGTGGCGGACCAGCTCGGGGGACGAGTACGCAGCATCGCTCGGCGAAGCCGCGGTGACCAAGGACATCACGGCGCAGGCGTGGCGGACGGCGTTGAACCCGCAAGGCCAGTGGATTCCCGCTGTGCTCGCCGCCGCCGACAAGCGGCTCACCGAGGTCCGCCGGGCCGTCCCCGACGCCGGCGGGCTGGTGATCGCCACCGACCACGACGACGCCCGTGCCTACGCCGGCCAGCTGAAGAAAATCACCGGCGAATCCGCCACGATCATCCTCTCCGACGACGCCGGTGCCTCCGAGAAGATCGAGTCGTTCTCCGCCGGCGACAGCCGCTGGATGGTCGCCGTGCGGATGGTCTCCGAAGGCGTGGACGTCCCGCGGCTTTCGGTGGGTGTCTACGCCACCTCCACGGCCACGCCGCTGTTCTTCGCGCAGGCCGTGGGCCGTTTTGTGCGGGCCCGGAAGCGCGGCGAAACGGCGTCGGTCTTCCTGCCGTCGGTACCCAACCTGATGGAACTGGCCAACCAGATGGAACTGGAACGCGACCACGCGCTGGACCGTCCGGACAAGGACAACGACGAAGGCTTCATTCCGGAAGAAGCGCTGATGGAGCAGGCCAACCGGGAAGACAAGGCCTCTGACGAGCTGACCAAGCAGAAGTTCGAGGCGCTGGACTCCCAGGCCTCCTTCGACCGCGTGCTGTTCGACGGCGCAGAGTTCGGCACCGGCGGCGAGATCGGCAGTGAAGACGAACTGGACTTCCTGGGCATCCCCGGCCTGCTGGACGCCGAGCAGGTGGGCGTGCTGCTGCGGCAGCGCCAGCAGGAGCAGCAGACCCGTAAGCGGCAGCGGGCCGGAGGAGCGGCCGCGGTTGAGCCTGCGCCCGCCGTGGTGGACCACCGACAGCTGACCGAGTTGCGCAACCAGCTGGCCAAAAACGTCTCAGCGTGGTCGGCCCGCTCCGGCATGCCGCACGGCGTGGTCCACTCCGAGCTGCGCCGCGTCTGCGGCGGTCCCGCCGTGGCCCAGGCCAACGAAGAGCAGCTGAACAAGCGGCTGAAGAAACTCCAAGACTGGTTCATCGGCCGCAAATAACGCTCCTCGGTGATCGACCAAGGCCGCTCGCGGCCGCGTGGAGATCCGCCCTGCGTGGAGATCCGCCCTGCGTGGAGATCCGCCCTGCGTGGAGATCCGCCCGCCCGGTGATCGACCAAGGCCGCTCGCGGCCGCGTGGAGATCCCGACGCGTAAAGGCCCGCGGTCGGAATTGCACGCGCTTAGACACCTCGCTCGTTCCTCGCTCGGCGATGCGCCGCTTAGCAATTCCGACCGCGGTACCCCGGTGATCGACCAAAAGCGATTGCATCCCCGGTGATCGACCAAGGCCGCTCGCGGCCGCGTGGAGATCCAAGCCTGTCGCTGCTCCGACAACCCGACGGTCAGCTGCCGTCGGCCTACTTCATATCGCTCTTGATCTCGTCCACTCTGCCCTCAATCAGGGCAATTCGTTTGGCACGGCTCCAGTTCTGAACCTGCTTCTCACGTACAAACGCGTCTTCTACCCGGCTGAATTCTTCGCAGTACACAAGACGCACGGGCCTGCGGCGGGCGGTATAGGCAGCGCCTTCACCGGATCCGTGCTCGCTGATCCGCCGTTCCAGGTCCCACGTACTCCCAACGTAAAAGCTGCCGTCCGCGCACTGCAGGATGTACATGTATGGCATGCCGCCTCCCGTCCGGAGGACCAGTGTGCCAAAAAGTTGCGGTCTCGGCAGGCTGTTTCCACAGGGCACCGGCGAGCGGGATCTGCCCGCGGCCGGATCTCCACGCAGGCGGATCTCCACGCGGCCGCAAGCGGCCTTGGTCGATCACCGGAGGGGCGATCACCGGGCGCGGGGGCCTTTGGTCGATCACCGGGGCCGGAGGCCGGAATCGCTAAGCGGCGCATCGCCGAGCGAGGAACGAGCGAGGTGTCTAAGCCGCGTGCGATTCCGGCGCAGGCCCGGGCGATTCCGGCTACTTGATGACGTCGATGCCGTTGTCGCGGAATTCGGCCAGCGTTCTTTCTACGCGTTCCGCGTTGATGCCGGCCGACAGCGCCAGGTGCACTGACGTGGCGTAACCGGCTTGTGCGGCATCCAGCGCCGTCTGGCGGACGCAGTAGTCGGTTGCCAGCCCGGCCACCACCACTTCATCCACCTCGTGTTCCTGCAGCCAGTCGTCCAGGCTGGGCATCTCGGTGTCTTCTTCTTCCTCGTCGCCGTCGCGCTCGCCGGTGGCGACTTCGTCAGCCGGTGCCAGCAGGCCGTCGAAGCCGGAATAGCCGGCGTCGTACTGGCCCTTGCGGAAGTAGGCGTCGATCCGGTCGGTGTCCAGATCGGGGTGCAAGTCCGCCCCGCGCGTGCCGGCCACGCAGTGCCGCGGCCAGCTGTCCACGAAGTCCGGTTCGTCGGCGAAGTGGCCGCCCGGATCCACATGCCAGTCCTGGGTGGCCACCACGACGTCGTATTCATCAGGCCGGGTGTCCAAGTGCTCGCTGATGTCCGCGGCGGTCTTCGCGCCGCCGTCGACCGCCAAGGTGCCTCCTTCGCAGAAGTCGTTCTGGACGTCGACAATGATCAGTGCCCGGGTCATGACTGCTCCTCGAACTCGGTGGGAATGGCGGCCTCGCCGCGCTGCAACCGGTGTACCGCGCCGGGCAGCTCGGCCATGGAAGCGGCGTGGCGTTCAGCGGCGCGGCGGACGCCTTCGGCGCCGGTCCAGCCGTCCGCCAGCTTGCCGTTGGCGATGAATTGTTGCAACAGCGGCCGGTCGTTGCCGTCGTCGAAAGGCTGGCGGCCAATGCCGATCACCTCGGCCGTGGCGGCGCCCCGCTGGTTCAGCCGGCGCAGCGCATACTTTCGTCCGCCCACGGAAATCTTGTTCTTCGATGCCTTCGCCACCGAAACCTGTTCGCCGTCCGCGCCCTCGCGGCTGACCAGCTTGTAGACCATGCTGGCGGTGGGCGCGCCGGACCCGGTGACCAGGGCGGTGCCGACGCCGTAGGAGTCCACCGGCGCCGAGGCCAGCGCGGCGATGGCGTATTCGTCCAGATCGGAGGTGACGGTGATGCGGGTGTGGTGGTTGCCCAGATCATCCAGCAACTTGCGCACCCATTGCGCCTGGGCGATCAGATCGCCGGAATCCAGCCGCACTCCGCCCAACTCGGGACCAGCCAAGTCCACCGCCGTACGGACGGCGGTCTCGACGTCGTACGTGTCTGCCAGCAGGGTGGTCCCCACGCCCAGCGAAGCCAGCTGCGCTTCGAACGCCTTCTGCTCGCTGTCATGCAGCAAGGTGAAGGAATGGGCGGCCGTGCCCACCGTCTTGACGCCGTAGCGGTACCCGGCTTCCAAGTTGGAGGTGCTGGAGAAGCCGCCGATCACGGCGGCACGGGCAGCAGCCACGGCCGATTCCTCATGCGTGCGCCTGGACCCCATCTCGATGCAGGGCCGGCCGCCCGCCGCGCCCGTCATCCGGGACGCTGCCGACGCGATGGCGCTGTCATGGTTCAGCACGGACAGGATGAACGTCTCCAGCACGCATGCTTCGGCGAAACTGGACTCCACAATCAGGATCGGCGAGTAGGGGAAGTAAGCCTCGCCCTCGGCATAGCCGTAGATGTCGCCGGAAAAACGGAAGTTGGCCAGCCAGTCGATGGTCTTCGCGTCCACCACGTCGGTGCGGGCCAGGAAGTCGAGCTGGTCTTCGGTGAAGGTGAAGTGTTCAATCCCTTCCAGGACGCGACCGGTGCCGGCCACCACTCCGTACCGCCGCCCCTCGGGCAGCCGCCGGGCGAAGGCCTCGAAGACGGAGCGCCGGTGGGCTGCGCCGGAATGCAGGGCGGCCTGCAGCATGGTCAGCTCATAGTGGTCGGTGTACAGGGAGGTGCTGGGGTGCTTCCAGCCGGCTGCAGTGTTCACATCCACGACTCTAATCCTGTGTTCGCCGTCTGAGTACTTCGGGGCTTCCGGCGGGCCCCGAAGCGGCGCCTGCCTACAATGGAAGCCATGACCGTGAGCATGCTTCCCTCCTGCACAACTGTGCTGGACGCGGATATTGAGACCTCCCGCCGCACGGAATCCTCCGAACTCACGGCCAAAGACGTCCCGTGGGTCGTCATCGTGTGGAACGATCCAGTCAACCTGATGAGCTACGTCAGCTATGTCTTTCAGAGCTACTTCGGCTACTCGGAGGGCAAGGCGCACAAACTGATGCTCGAAGTGCACCAGCTGGGCAAATCCGTGGTGGCCACCGGTAGCCGCGAGCAAGCCGAGCGGGACACGGTGGCGATGCACTCGTTTGGCCTGTGGGCCACCTACCAGAAGGCGGACCAGGCGTAGATGGCCAAGGCATTCAAGCGCACCCGCAAGGGGATCACCGGGCACCTTGAGCCCGCCGAGCGCGAACTGATCGGAAAGCTGTTTGGGGACGTCATCTCCATGCTGGAGATAGACCGGAAAGACGAGGATCCGCTGGCGGCGATGGTGGGCCTGGACCTCGACGCCGCCAAGCCCCAGGACGCGGCGCTGCTGCGGCTACTGCCTGACGCAGTGGAGCACGACGACGGCGAGGCGCTGGAGTTCCGCAGGCTCACCGAACGCTCACTGCGCGAGGACAAGCTCGGGGCGCTGCGCGCCAGCGCGCTGCTGCTGGAACACACGCCGTTGCAGCTGACCGACGAGCAGGCCCGGCTCTTCGCGCGCGCCACCAACGACGTGCGGCTGGTGCTGGCCGAGCGGCTGGACATCCGCACCGACGAGGACGCGCAGGCGCTGCATGAGATCGACGACTGGTCCCAGGCCGAGGACCTGGAGACCTACCTGGCGCTGGTCTACAACTTCATGACCTGGCTTCAGGAAACGCTCATGCAGGCTCTGCTGGACGGGTTGGAACGCCACTCCGGCCGCGAGGGCTGAGCTCCGCGGCGCCGCGGACAGCGGCAGTTTGGACGCCGGCAGGGCTGTGAGATGGCTTACAGAAGCCGCCCAGAAGTTCGCCCAACCGGCCATCGGCGTCTTATCCTCTAGTGAATATGAGCCCGGAAAGGCAGTGACACGGAAGATGTTGATCCAACCCGCAGCTCCGATCGGCATTTTCGATTCCGGGGTGGGCGGGCTGACTGTTGCCCGGTCGGTCATCGACCAGCTGCCGAATGAGTCCATTCTGTACGTGGGGGACACGGCCAACGGCCCCTACGGTCCGCTGCCGATCGCCGAAGTGCGCGCTAATGCGCTGGGCGTGATGGATGAACTGGTCGACGCCGGCGTCAAGCTCCTGGTCATTGCCTGCAACTCAGCCTCCGCCGCGGTGCTGCGGGACGCCCGGGAGCGGTACACCGCGCGCTACGGCATTCCGGTGATCGAGGTAATCCAGCCGGCTGTCCGCCGCGCTGTCGCCTCCACCCGCAGCGGCCGGATCGGCGTGATCGGCACGTCGGCCACGGTCGGTTCCCGCGCCTACGAGGACACCTTCGCCGCCGCGCCACATCTGGACGTGACCTCCGTGGCCTGTCCCCGGTTTGTGGAGTACGTGGAAGCCGGCGTGACCGCTGGGCAGGAGCTGCTGTCCACCGCCGAGGAGTATCTGGAGCCGCTCAAGCGGGCAGACGTTGACACCCTGGTGCTGGGCTGCACCCACTATCCGCTGCTGACCGGCGTCATCTCCTACGTCATGGGCGACGGCGTCACGCTGGTGTCCAGTGCGGAAGAGACCGCCAAGGACGTCTACCGTGCACTGGTTTCGCACGATCTGCTGCGACCGGAAGGAACACCGGGCCAGCACCACTTTGTGGCCACCGGCGATGCCGAGTCCTTCGAGGTGCTGGCGCGCCGGTTCCTGGGGCCGGAAGTAATCGCCGTGGAGCATGTGGACCACGTGGCCGCACAATATCCCACCGGCAGCATGGCGCGGATTACTCCGGAAATGATTGCCGCTGCACGCGCCGGTGCCCCATCCGCACCCAGGATCTCGCCGTTTGCCGCCACGGCATCGGAGCCCCATCAGGGGGAGCGGGCATGAACCTGACCATCATCGGCTGCAGCGGCTCGTTTCCCGGCCCACAGTCACCGGCGTCGTGCTATTTAGTCAGTGCCTACGACGGCGAACGCACCTGGCGCATCCTGCTGGACCTGGGCAACGGAGCCTTGGGGACCGCGCAACGGTATATGGAGCTGGAGGATATCGACGCGATCTTCCTGAGCCACCTGCACCCGGACCACTGCATGGACCTGTGCGGACTCCATGTGGCGGTGCGCTGGAATCCCGACGGCTGGACCAAGGGCCGCATTCCGGTCTGGGGGCCGGCGGCCACCGCCGATCGGATGGCCACCGCCTACGGACTCGAGCTCGATCCCGGCATGACCGAGGAGTTCGACTTCCACCACTGGTCGGAACGGGAACCGGTCAAGCTGGGTCCGTTCAGCATCACTCCCTACCCGGTGCGCCATCCGGTGGATGAGGCGTACGCCATCCGGGTTGAGGCGACCGAACCCACCCCCGACGGGCCGGTGACGCGCGTACTGACCTACTCCGGTGACACCGACAGCTGTCCCGAACTGGTGGAAGCAGCCACCGGCGCTGACATGTTCCTCTGTGAGGCCGCCTTCCACGAAGGCCGCGACGACGCGGTCGACGGCGTGCACCTCACCGGGAAGCGCGCCGGCGCAACCGCCACCGAAGCGCAGGTCCGCCGGCTGCTGCTGACCCACCTGCCGGTCTGGAACGATTCGGTGCGGACCGTCAACGAGGCCCGCGAAACCTACCACGGCGATTTGGCCGTGGCGGTGGCCGGGGTCAGCTACGTCATCTGACCCGCGGCGGCCGGTGCGAGCCGATAGGCTGGTGCCATGACTGATGTTGATTCCAGCTCCGCCCTGCCCGCCGTCACCGCCCGAGCCGACGGCCGGACGCCGGAGCAGCTGCGCCCGATCAGCATCACCCGCGGCTGGTCCAACCAAGCCGAAGGCTCCGCGCTGATTGAATTCGGCAACACCCGCGTGCTGTGCACCGCGTCGTTGACCGCGGGCGTGCCCCGCTGGCTGAAGGGCGAGGGGCGCGGCTGGGTCACCGCCGAATATGCCATGCTTCCCCGGGCCACCAACACCCGTTCCGACCGCGAATCCGTCAAGGGGAAAATCGGCGGCCGCACGCACGAAATTTCCCGGCTGATCGGCCGCTCGCTGCGCTCGGTGATCGACACCAAGGCACTGGGGGAGAACACCATCGTGCTGGACTGCGATGTGCTGCAGGCTGACGGCGGCACCCGCACCGCGGCCATCACCGGCGCCTTCGTGGCTCTCGCCGATTCACTGCACTGGGCCAAGGAACAGAAACTCATTGCCCGTTCGGCCCGGCCCCTGACCGACACCGTGGCCGCCGTCAGCGTCGGAATCATCGACGGCGTGCCCATGCTGGACCTGCCGTATGTCGAAGACGTTCGCGCGGAAACCGACATGAACGTGGTGGTGACCGGATCCGGCCAGTTCGTGGAAGTCCAGGGCACCGCCGAAGGCGCGCCGTTCGACCGCGCAGAGCTCGACGCCCTGCTGGACCTGGCGCTCGCAGGCACGGCCCAGCTCTCCCAGATCCAGCGCGAGACGCTGTCGGAGACGCTTGGAGAAGTCATCCGTGGCTAACGGCGAACCCCGGCTGGTGCTGGCCACTCATAACCAAGGCAAGCTGCGCGAGCTGCGCGAACTGCTGCGAGGTCAGATTCCCGGGCTCGATGTGGACACGCAGGTGATCGACGCCGCTGCGGCCGGTGCGCCGGACGTCCCCGAAACCGGCCTGACCTTCGCCGAAAATTCCCTGCTGAAGGCGCACGCCGTGGCCGAAGCCACCGGCCTGGTTGCGGTGGCTGACGACTCCGGCTTGGCCGTGGACGTGCTCGGCGGTGCACCCGGTATTTTTTCCGCACGCTGGGCTGGGAAACACGGCGACGACGAGGCGAACCTCCGGCTCCTGCTGGCCCAGCTGGCCGACATAGCGCCCGAGCATCGCGGTGCCGCATTCGTCTGTGCGGCAAGCATTGTGTCGCCGCGGCTGGAGGCCGTCGAGGAAGGCCGACTGGCCGGCGTCCTCCTGACCGAACCCCGCGGCTCCGGAGGATTCGGGTACGACCCGATCCTGCAGCCGGCCGGCATGGACCGCAGCTGCGCGGAACTGCAGCCGGAGGAAAAGAACGCCATCAGCCACCGCGGCCAAGCATTCCGCGCACTGCTGCCGCACCTGGTGAAGGCGCTGAGCTAGGACAAGCTGCATCCGACGGCGAAGCAATACGCGAGCTTCCTGCATCGATTCGTTCCGCTTCTCAGGCCGTCGGCGACCGTGCCGCTCGGTCTGCCCAGATGATCCTTTTCTATCTGGTCCCCGGGCTTCTGGGTCATCCAACGATGGGCCGAAACTATCGGTTGGCATGACTTCCTCTCACCGTTTCAGAGCGCTCGCCCACGTGAGCAATATGGACCGGTCGAACAGGTTGGTCGACTGCAAGTATTGGGAATCTCCGCGCTTCATCTAATCCACCCCCAATCGCGGCCGTCGCCTAGCCAAAAAGCGTCCGAACAGGCCCATCGTCTGTTGTGCCGAGGGCCGCACCGTGTTCCTCTCCTCCCACTTGATGAGGGATGTGGCGCTAACGGCGTACCAACTGATTGTGATCAGCCGCGGCCGGATCATCGCCGATGCGCCGATCCAGGACATCCGTTCGATTCCAGTCAAAAGTGTCAGACCCGGCTTATAGGCTGTTTTCAGTAGTAGTTCAGTACCAAACGTTGGCCACCAGGTTGGGGGTTCCTGGTGGCGTTTGCGGGCTTTGTTTCGCGACCGTTCGTAGTCGATGCCGTGCCCGAGTGGGCATGCTGAAGATTGAGACGCAGTCATGTTTGATCCGCCAGTACCTGAACCGCCTGGCGCGGCGGAGGCCTCCGCACCGTCCGACACAGTCTCGTCCGGTGGCGCGCCTGCTGGTGCGGTGTCTGCTGGCGCGGCACCTGCGTCCGCACCCCCGGTCGGATCGGTTCCCGCTGGCTCCATTCCTCCGGCCGCACCATCAGTCAGCGGAGCTTCGCCGGCGTCACCCCCGGTCGGCGTTGTCCCTCCGGCGGAAGCCGCGGCTGTTGGCGGCGGGGTTCCGGCGGTTGGGCTGCCCGCGGGCAACGGGTCCGGGGTGTGGTTGCCGCCGGTGGATCTGGGGGCGTCGGCGGCGGTGTTGGTGGATCAGATCACCGCGCGGGAGAACGCGAAGGACGCGATCGCGGCGGAGCAGGCCCAGCTCATCGTCGCCTTGGAGCAGCAGATGCTGGCCGAGCGGGCCGCCAAGGGCGTGCCCGCTGCCCGATGGGGTGAAGGGATCGCCAAGCAGGTCGGGTTGGCGCGCCGGGAGTCCCCGAACTGCGGCGCTTTGCTGCTGGGCCGGGCCAGGGTCCTGGTCACCGAGATGCCGCACACGCTCAAAGCGCTCG
>NZ_SUKC01000023.1 GCF_005047635.1 Arthrobacter sp. CAU 1506
CGCGCGCCGCTCCATATACAGGCGCACGGCACGGTCCTTGAATTCCTGTTCGTACTTGATTCCGCTGGTCATGATTCATTCTCCGGTGAGGAAAGAGTCTCTACCAGACCCAGTACGGTTCACCGACACCCACAACACCGACGCCGGGGAAACGGCGACCGGCCACGCAGCCGCCGAAGAGGCGGCCACCGGAAACGGTGCCTCAAGCGGTTCCGCCGGCGGCCAAGGCCCCTGCACCTGCGGCGGCGGGAACACCACCGCTTCCGTCGCCGTCACCGCTCCGCTGACCACCCTGCTCGGGCTGGCCGAAGACCCCGGCGAACTCACCGGCTACGGGCTCATCCCGCCCGAAATGACCCGCAACCTCACCGCACTGGCCAAATCCTGGCTCACCGTGCTCACCGACGACTACGGCCAAGCCATCGCCGCCGCCAAAGACCTGCGCACCCCGCCCGAATGGCTCAAACGCCTCGTCCGGCTCCGCGACCGGCACTGCCGCGACTTCGGCTGCACCGTCCCCGCCGACCAATGCGAAATTGACCACACCATTGCCTGGGAAGACGACGGCAAAACAGTCCTCGAGAACCTCAACGCCCGCTGCAAACCCGGCCACAAAACCAAACACCACGGCGGCGGCACCGTCACCCAAGACCACGACGGCACCCTGCACTACACCACCCGCTCCGGACACACCCACACCACCACCCCCGACGAAAACTGGGCCATCACCTACCCCACAGCCAACGACCAACCCCACACCACCACCACCCCCGGAACAAGCCCAGCATGTGCCTCCGATGACGGAGACGACGACGACCAATGCGACGAAGCAGCACCACCCTTCTAGATCGCTGATCCGAAACCACGGGAAAGGGACCTGACAGTGAGCAGAAGCAGCCAACCGACGCCCACCGTCGACGATGTTCTCCGCGTATTCTTCGCACAGCAGCGTCAGTCCCGTCCGATCCGTGAAGACCGTTCGCTGCGGCTTGAGGCGCATCTACGAAGATGCGTGGAAGAGTGCGGCCCTGCCTACATCAGCGAGGAATGGTGGTTGGTGCTGCAGGTTGAACAGTGCTTCGATCCGGAGGACTCATTCGCCCGGCTCCTGCCGGCGGACTGTCTCTTGCCGCCGATGCACGATTTCTTGTCACCGGAATGGCTGTTTGACCATGGCACTGACCGGCTGGTGCAGGTCAATCACAGCTACCGCTTGGTCTGCTGGCTCTGCAGCAGCGGCCTTGTAAACCTCCGCGAGCTCCGGCCAAGCATCGTTCGCTTCATGATCCGACAAGATGAATTGACCGTTCGCTCGAAGGCCGGCAAGGGTCCTGAGGTTCCACACCAACCTGCCGATGCCCTGATTAGGCGTGAAGATCTGCCCTAGGGAACAGCTACCAGGAGGCAGCGGTGTCCCGAGGGCCCTGATGCCGCCTGGTTAGAGGCTGCAGCCGATCAGGAGTGGCTCGGGCTGAAGCCGAATGCCAAAAGTGCGTTCAACCCCATCCCGTACCGCCCGCGCGATCACCAGAATGTCTTCCGCGCTGGCTTCACCACGGTTGGTGATCGCCAGAGTGTGCTTGGTCGACAGCGACGCGCGGCCGCCGGCTAGATCGTGCCCGATGAGGTTGCCGTTTGAGGTGCCCTCGAGGCCGAAGCCCTTGGCAAAACCTGCGTGGTCGATGAGCCAGGCAGCGCTCAGCTTGATCTGGTCGCCGGCCGGCCAACGCGGCGCGTTCGCGGGAAGTTTTTCCGCGGTTGCGGCATCGACGATCGGATTCGTGAAGAATGATCCTGTGCTGAATGTGTCCCTGTCGGCGGGATCATGGACCATCCCTTTGGACGCGCGGAGCCGGAGCACTTCGCGTCGCACGTCCGCGGCTTTGGCCGTTCCGCCAATCTCGACGCCGAGCACACGGGCCAATTCGGCATAACGGATGGGAAGGCTCTGCTGCCCTGCCGTTAGCCGGAACTCGACTTCCAGCACCACGAAGCGCGGCGAACCATTGACGGTGCTCCGCTTCAAGATTGAATCGCGATAGCCAAACGCGAGGTCGTTGTTCTCGAATTCGCGAAGGGATCCGGTGTGCCGGTCCCAGGTTCGGACCCGGGTGATGGTCTGCGAAACGTCGGATCCGTAGGCGCCGACGTTCTGTACCGGGGTGGCACCTGTGAGTCCCGGGATACCGGATAGCGCTTCCTGCCCGGCCCAGCCGTTGGTGACGGTCAGGGCAACGAGATCGTCCCACGGCTCGCCCGCTTGAACCGTCAGCGCCACGGCCCCGCCCTGTTCATCGACGGCGTAGCCGGTGTTGGCGACATGAATGACAGTGCCGGGAAAGCCGTCGTCGGAAATCACAAGGTTGGACCCGCCACCGACGATCAGAAGGTCGTCGCCGGCGCCGTCGGCAGCCCTGACAGCATCGATGATCTCGGACTCTGAGCGGGCCTCAACGTAACGCGCGGCCACGCCGCCCACGCCAGCAGTTGTCAGCGGAGCGAGAATCGTTTCTGTCACGGTGCCAGCCTCTCCGCTGCCGGGTACAGGGCGAGTCACCAAACCTTGACGACCGCCTGGGCTTTGACCAGAACCTTGACCCCCGCCGCAGTCACCGTCAGGTCGACCCGGGCCGTCCCATTGTCTGCGTCGATGGCGCCGATCGCACCGCTGACTTCGATGCTCGCGCCGGGACCGTCAACATCCTCCACAAGGACTGGTTTGGTAAACCGCGTCTGGTAGTCGACGACGGCGGCAGGGTTGCCGATCCAGTCCGTCACCAGCTGCACGGCAGCGCCCATCGTGAACATGCCGTGGGCGATCACACCGGGGAGCCCGACCTGCTCGGCGAAGCGTCCGTTCCAGTGGATTGGGTTGAAATCGCCCGAGGCTCCGGCGTACCGGACCAGGTCCGCGCGGGAGACGTCAATGGCTCGTGAGCCGATGTCCTGTCCTACGGTCAGTTCGTTCAGTTCGACGCTCACTGGCCTTCCCCTCTCACCAGGATCGACGACGTGGTGGTGGCCGTTTTCTCGCCAGCCACGGTGCTGATCTCGGCGCGGGTGGTGATCATGGCCCCGCCGCCCATCGCACGCACTTGATCAACGTGGAGTTCAGCCACGAGTTCGTCGCCGGCGACGATGGGCCGGTGGTGCACGAACCGCTGATCGGCGTGAACGACGCGGGAGAAGTCGATGCCGGAGTCCGAATCCTCGATCAACTGGGCATCGGCGCGCTGGGCGACGATGATGGCGAAGGTAGGCGGTGCCACCAGATCGGTGTAGCCGAGTGCGCGCGCGGCCTCCACGTCGAAGTGCGCGGGGTGCGTGGCTTTCACCGCCGAGGCGAACTCCCTGATTTTCTCGCGGCCTACCGTGTAGGCGGCGCCGGCCGGGTACACGCGGCCGGCGAGGTCGGGGTTGACCCCGGCTTGCTCGGACATGGATCTCCTTCGGGTGGAGGGGCTGGAAGAACTAACGTCGCTTGGCTGGGGGCGTGCTGCGCGGATGGGCGGAGGCTTGCCGGGCACGGGCATCGCGGACCCGAACCAGCAGCCCCGCCAGATGGGTCAACAGGCCGGTGGCAATGACCGCAATCGCTGCCCAGATCAGCCATTGGATGCTGGCTGAGGCGCCGATGACAGACAGCAGGATCCCGACGCCGATGAGCACCATGGCGGAGATCACCAGCTTGCGGTACAGCGGCGAGCCCAGGTCCCAAGGATTCATACTTCAAGATTACCGGCCAGAGTGCTGCCGGCCGAACCGCTGAGCGGTTAGCCGTGCCTCAGTCGCGGGTTCGTTAGAACAGTTGCTCCTGCATGGCGGGCAGCTCCGAGGCGAAGTCCCCCAGCTCAATCCTGCGGCCCTTGAGTCTCCCGAGGTCCGCCAGGAAGAGCAGGCCGCCCTCCGTCAGTTGCACCGCCGCGACGCTGCCGAGAATGCCCTGCACGGTGAGCCCGTGGTCGCCCGAATCAAAGCTGGACGGGTAGCTCCTCCTGATGCCGTCCGCGAGCACCGGCGCGGCCAGTTCCGGCAGCTGCCACTGTTCATCGACGACGTCGAAGCCCTCCAGTTGAGCGGAAGGCAGTAGCTTGCGCACGGCAGCGGCGTGCCCGGCATTGATCCAGCCCAACTCGTCGGCGGGCAGCGGCGTCAGGAGGCCCGCATACTTGGCTGCGCTGCGTACGGCTTGGGTCAGCTCGGTAGCTGCCGAAACCATGTCCTCCAGTACCCGGACAACCCGCCCGTCGCGCGTTTTGGCAACGTAGCGGGCGGCCACAGCGCCTTGCTCGGCCAACCGCAACGACTTCCGTATGTTGGCCGCCGTACCCACTTTGCTGGCCCCATGGGCGAACGTCGCCACATAGAGCCAGTGTGGCTGCGCGAGATATAGCAGCAGGCCCTCAGGTGCCCGGCCGCTCCGATGGCTGTCATGGAGGAAGCGCAGGTCGTCGTTCAGGAAGCAGTTCACACATTGGTAGCCTCGCTCGGCCGGCGCCTGCAACCGGCATCGCACATGTGTCCTGTCATCAGCCGAGTGGACCCGGTGGCTGCCCAGGCAGAAGACCTGCGGATCCAGCACCCGGAAACCGAGGCGCGTCCCGGCCGATATCGGCACCTCCTCCGGCATGCCATCGGGAGAGGCCAAGCGCAACCGGGGCCCGGCTGACGTCCAGGCGATGCCATGGACAAGGTAGAGGGCGGGCATGCTGTCCACTTTAGTAAGCCCGGATGCCGGCCACTTTGATAAGCGGTTCACGTTGGCAGTTGACCCGAAACAAGTCGGGAGAAGTGCCCGAAACGAGTCGAGGGGTCCTTCCGGAACTGCTGTTCCGGAAGGACCCCTCGAGGTTTGGTAGCGGTGCCCGGACTCGATCCGGGGACCTCACGATTATGAGTCGTGCGCTCTAACCAGCTGAGCTACACCGCCACGAATGGCAGTGCCCGCGCTGCGTCTCGCGACGCAGACGCGGGCTTTGCCATTCAGAGCCCCCCACCGGAATCGATCCGGTGACCTCGTTCTTACCAAGAACGCGCTCTACCACTGAGCTAGGGGGGCAACGGAGAAATACATTACCAGCAATTTGCCCCGGGAAGAAATCGGATTGGGGGCTCGTGGTGAACGACACACTGACGGCTTCTCGTCAGAAAGAGATAATGCCCCGACTCCACGGTGATCCTGTCCAAACTCCAAGGATCTGACACCAAAAATGAAACTCTTTAGCCTTCGGAACTGACCTGCTGCCCTGCCACGGACCCAAATCTTCGATGCGCGGAGTCACCTCAAAATGCAGGGAAGATCACATGGAGGCGGACCCCGCACTGCCGTCACTGGGTAGTCTGGGGGCACCATGCGAAAGGAATCCATGCCGGTTTCCCAGTCATCCACCTCCCGGGACGCGATTGTCACCCGATTGCGCACGGCGGGCTGCGTATTTGCTGAGGAAGAAGCGGACCTGCTGCTGGCCGAGTGCGGGCCATCGGAAGTCCTGGTGGCAAAAGTGGAACAGCGCGTTGCCGGTATGCCGCTGGAGCAGGTCCTGGGATGGGCCGGGTTCTGTGGCTTGCGCATCGCCGTCGCTCCCGGAGTCTTTGTGCCTCGCCGCCGGACCGAGTTCCTGGTCCAGCGGGCCGTGGCCTTGGCCCCCGCGGACACCGATGTTGTCGTCGACCTGTGCTGCGGCTCCGGTGCGGTGGCTGCGGCGCTGGGGAAGCTGCTGGCACCAGCCGAACTGCACGCCGCCGATGTGGACCCGGCGGCGGTTGCCTGTGCGCGCAAAAACCTGCCGGGCGGCAACGTCCACGTGGGCGACCTGTTCGATGCCTTGCCGGTGAGCCTGCGGGGCAAGGTCGATATCCTGGCCGCCAACGTCCCCTATGTCCCCACGGAGGCGCTGCACTTGATGCCGCCTGAAGCCCGTCTGCATGAGGCGGCGTGGGCGCTCGACGGCGGCGCTGACGGTTTGGCGGTCATGCGTCGCGTTGCTGCGGGCGCACCTGGGTGGTTGACACCGGGTGGTTCAGTTCTGGTCGAAACGAGCGAGCGCCAGGCTGAGAGGGCTGCCGGTGCCTTTGAAAGCTGCGGGCTTACAACTGAGGTGGCCTACTCCCCGGAGCACGGCTCCGCGGTGGTCTCCGGCACGCGATAGCAAGGATAGCCAGAAGCCACACCACTCCGGCTCGCAGGAAGGCCCTTAAACGCCTCCGGGGCACCTGTCCATGACAGATGCCCCGGAGGGTGTGGCTAGAGGATCCGGTGGGGATCAGCCGCGGGTGTGGCGGGGCTTGCGCGGGCCGCCGAAGCTGCGGTCGCGGTCGCCGCCGAAGCCACGATCGGAACGGTCGCCGCCGAAGCTGCGGTCGCGGTCGCCGCCGAAGCCACGATCGGAGCGGTCGCCGCTGAAGCTGCGTTCGCCGTCGTTCTTCTTGTAGGGACGATCGCCGTCAAACTTCTTCTTGAACGGGCGGTCGCCGTCGAACTTCTTGGTGAACGGGCGGTCGCCCCGGTCGCTGCGGAACCCGCCGCGGTGGCCGCCACCGAAGTCGTCGCGGTCCCGGCGCGGCTTGCGGCCGGTGTCGAGCTCCAAGTGAATCAGCTCGCCGCCGATGCGGGTCTTGGAGAGGGCACGCAGTTGGTCCTTGCTCAGGTCCGCGGGCAGCTCCACCAGCGAGTGGTCCGAGCGGATGTCGATGCCGCCGATCTGCGCGGCGGACAGGCCGCCCTCGTTGGCGATGGCGCCGACGATGGAGCCGGGCATCACGCGGTTGCGGCGCCCGACGGCGATCCGGTAGGTGGCGTTGCCTTCAGTCAGTGCGCGGGACGGGCCGCGGGAATTCATGCCGTCACGTCCGCCGCCGGCGCGCTCGCGCTGGCCCTTCGGTGCTTCCGGCAGGTCCTGCACCAGCAGCGGACGTCCGCCCTGTGCCATGACGGCCAGCGCTGCAGCAATCTCGGCAGCCGGAACGTCGTGCTCGGTCTCGTAGTTCGCGATCAGATCGCGGAAGACCGTGACGTCTTCGGAGGCCAAGGTCTCGGTGATCTTTTCCGCGAACTTACGCATCCGGAGGTTGTTGATGGTCTCGGCGGAGGGCAGGTGCATCTGCTCGACCGGCTGGCGGGTGGCCTTTTCAATGGCACGCAGCAGGTACTTCTCGCGCGGAGTCATGAACAGGATGGCGTCGCCCGAGCGTCCGGCGCGGCCGGTGCGGCCGATGCGGTGCACGTAGGACTCGGTGTCGTGCGGGATGTCGTAGTTGACCACCAGGGTGATGCGCTCGACGTCCAGCCCACGGGCGGCAACGTCGGTGGCGACCAGGATGTCGATCTTGCCGTCGCGAAGCGCCTCGACGGTGCGCTCACGCTGCTGCTGCGGGATGTCGCCGTTGATGGCGGCGGACCGGTAGCCGCGGGCCTTGAGCTTGTCGGACAGGTCCTCGGTGGCCATCTTGGTGCGCACGAAGGCGATCACGCCGTCGAAGTCTTCGGCTTCCAGGATCCGGGTCATCGCGTCGAGCTTGTGCGGGCCCATGACCTGCAGGTAGCGCTGGCGGGTGTTGCTGCCGGTGGTGGTCTTGGCCTTGACCGTGATTTCGGCCGGGTCCTTCAGGTACTTCTTGGCGATCCGGCGGATGGCGGTCGGCATGGTCGCCGAGAACAGGGCAACCTGCTTCTCTTCCGGGGTCTTCGAGAGGATCTGGTCCACCTCTTCGGCAAAGCCCATGCGCAGCATTTCATCGGCCTCGTCCAGCACCATGTACTGGAGTTCGGACAGGTCCAGCGAACCCTTTTCGATGTGGTCGATCACGCGGCCGGGAGTACCGACCACAACCTGAGCGCCGCGGCGCAGTCCGGCGAGCTGCGGGCCGTAGGCGGAGCCGCCGTAGACCGGAAGCACGGTGAAATCGTCCATGTGCGCGGCGTAGGAGGAGAACGCCTCCGCCACCTGCAGGGCCAGCTCGCGGGTGGGTGCCAGGACCAGGATCTGGGTCTTCTTGGTCGCCGGCAGTTCAGCCATCCGGGACAACGCCGGAATGGCGAAGGCCGCGGTCTTGCCGGTGCCGGTCTGGGCCAGGCCCACGACGTCCCGGCCTTCGAGCAGCACGGGGATGGTGGCGGCCTGGATCGGCGAGGGCTTTTCGTAGCCAACGTCGGTCAGGGCGGCCAGGACGCGGCCGTCGAGGCCGAAGTCGGTGAAAAGTACGGTGTTCTCGTCTTCGACGGCCGGAGCGGCGTCGGTGTTTTCGGGCAGGGTGTTAACAGTGTTTTCGGACACGGGGCAGTTCCTCGTATTCAGCTGGGGACCGGTGGCCGCGGCACATCGATGTCCGCGGTCCTCTGACTCAAAGCCCGGCGCTATTACAATCCCGTGGCAGGGCTTTCCGCCGCTTCGCTGGCTGCCCGCATTCTGCGGGGAAACCTAGCGGCGTTTTCTTTAGCCGGCGCTCCCAAACATGAAACTGCCCGCCATTTAGAGGCGGACCCACACACCAATCAGACGCTTCGACAAGACCGCAAGTGGCATTATCGCGCAGAACTAAGGGAATACCGACAGTGGGGGATGCATCCAGTGTACGGCACGCGGCGCTCCCCCACAGGCCCAAAGCACGACGGCGGCCGGTGAGCTTGGGCACAGCAGGTCGCCTAAGAGGCGCTTGACTCCCGCTCGGTGGCTGCCCCGGCCTGCAGCGCCAGCGTGTGTTCCGCCCATTCGATCCAGGCCTGCTCGAACATGATTCCGGCCTGCAGCACGGCACGTTGCAGCCGGTTGGCCTCGCCCCAAGGGCCTCGTTCGTCCAACTGGAGATAGGTGGCCAGTTGGGTGCGGTGCAGGGCGAGATGCCGCTGGAGTTCTTCCTCGATCGGGACGTCGCCGAGCACCGAGGACGCGCGCAGCCGGATCATTAGTTCCTCGCGGACGGGCCGGGGCTCCTGCTGTTCCAGCGTCCAACGGCTCAGTTCCTTGCGGCCGGCGGCCAGCACCGTGTAGTCCTTGGCCCGGCCCCGGCTGGAATCGCGGCCGCCGGACCGGACCAAACCGTCCTTTTCCAGCTTGCCCAGTTCGCGGTAGATCTGCTGGTGCGTGGCCGGCCAGAAGAAACCGAACGACTTATCGAAGCGGCGGGCCAGTTCTGCCCCGGATCCGGGCTTTTCCAGCAGGGCGGTGAGGATGGCGTGCGGCAGGGACACCGTCTGGATCCTTTTGCTACAACGCGGCGGCGAGCCGGGTCGCTTGGTTGATGGCGCGCTTGGCGTCCAACTCGGCGGCCACGTCCGCGCCGCCCACAAGATGGACCGGCAGGCCGACACTCTTGAGCCCTTCCAGCAGCTCGCGTTGCGGTTCCTGCCCGGTGCAGAGCACCACGTTGTCGACGGCGAGCACCGACTCGGTGCCGTCGATGGTCAGGTGCAGGCCGTCGTCGTCAATTTTGCGGTAGGTGGCGGCAGGGATCATCTGCACGCCGCGGCTCTTCAGTTCTGCCCGGTGGATCCAGCCGGTGGTCTTGCCCAGCCCGGCACCGGGCTTGGTGTCCTTGCGCTGCAGCAAGTGCACCGTGCGTGCCGGGCGTGCGGGCCGGGGCGCGGCGAGGCCGCCGCGGACAGCCGGGTCGTCGTCGATCCCCCAGTGCTCACGGAACAGCTTCGGCTCCAGCGAGGCGCTGGGCCCGGCCTGGGTGATGTACTCGCTGACGTCGAAACCGATGCCGCCTGCGCCGAGTACGGCCACCGTTGCCCCCAGCTCGCGGTGGTCGCGCAGCACGTCCAGGTAGCCGAGCACGCTCGGGTGGTCCACACCGTCCAGCTCCGGGATGCGCGGCACCACGCCGGTGGCCAAGATGATCTCGTCGAATCCGCCCTCGGCCAGTTCGGCTGCCGCCACCCGGGTCTTCAGCCGCACGTCGACGCCGAGCAGCTCCAGCTGGCGGTCGAAGTAGCGGATGGTCTCGTGGAACTCCTCCTTGCCGGGGATCTGCTTGGCCAGGTTGAACTGGCCGCCGATCTCTTCCGCGGCTTCGTACAGCGTGACCTGGTGGCCGCGCGCGGCAGCGGTCACGGCGCAGGCCAGGCCGGCCGGTCCGGCGCCGACGACGGCCAGCGACTTCGGCTTAGCCGCGGGCTCGATCACCAATTCGGTTTCGTGGCAGGCGCGCGGGTTGACCAGGCAGGAGGTGATCTTGCCCGCGAACGTGTGGTCCAGGCAGGCCTGGTTGCAGGCGATGCAGGTATTGATGTGGTCGGCCTGGCCGCGGGATGCCTTCAGCACGAACGCCGGGTCGGCGAGCAGCGGCCGCGCCATCGAGACCATGTCCGCGCACCCGTCGGCCAATAGCTGCTCGGCGGTGTCCGGGTTGTTGATCCGGTTGGTGGTCACCAAGGGAATTCCGACGGCGCCCATCAGCCGGCGGGTGACCCAGGCGAACCCCGCCCGGGGTACCGAGGTGGCGATCGTCGGCACCCGGGACTCGTGCCAGCCGATGCCCGTGTTGACGATGGTGGCCCCCGCCGCTTCGACGCCGCGGGCCAGTTGGGCAACCTCCTCGAAGCTGGAGCCGCCTTCCACCAGGTCCAGCATGGACAACCGGTAGATGATGATGAAGTCCTTCCCCACGCGCTGGCGGGTGCGGCGGACTATCTCGAGCGGGAAGCGGATCCGGTTCTCGTAGCTGCCGCCCCAGCCGTCGGTGCGCTGGTTGGTCCGGGCCACGACGAACTCGTTGATCAGGTATCCCTCCGAGCCCATGATCTCCACGCCGTCGTACCCGGCGTCCCGGGCCAGCGCGGCAGCGGCGGCGAAGTCCTCGATGGTCTGCTCGATGTCCTCCTCGCTCAGTTCGCGGGGGCTGAACGGGCTGATCGGAGCCTGCACCGGGCTGGGCGCCACCGGTTCCGGGTGGGCGGCATAGCGGCCCGCATGCAACAACTGCAGCGCGATGCGCCCGCCTTCTGCGTGGACGGCATCCGTGATGGTGCGGTGGCGGGCGGCCTCCGCCGTCGTCGTCATCATCGCGCCGCCGGGCTGCAGCCGGCCGTCGGCGTTCGGGGCGATGCCGCCGGTAACGATCAGCCCGACGCCGCCGCGGGCCCGTTCAGCATAGAACGCCGCCATCCGCTCGAAACCGCCGGGCAGCTCCTCCAGCCCCACGTGCATGGAGCCCATCAACACGCGGTTGGGCAAGGTAGTAAAGCCCAGGTCCAGCGGTTCGAACAGCTTCGGATAGGCCACCACTATGCACTCCTTTGCACAACAAGTTGCATAAAGCCTACGGCGAGAGGGTGCAACGGACAAGGACAAGTAGCGGATTCACCGGACAGATCCAGCGGTCCGGTGTCGCTGGGCGCCGTTAGGCGTGGACGCGGCCTCGGGCCGGGATCTCGGACGGCGGCTCTAGCCTCGGTCCGGGGCCTGGCCGGCGCCGTTAGGCGTGGACGCGGCCCCGGTTGGGATCTCGGTCGGTGCCTTGGCCTGAGTCCTGCCCTCGGTCGAGTTCTCGGTTCAACGCCCTGTGGACTGCCTTGCGGACGTTGCCGTGCAGCGTGATCTCGCCGTCGGCCTCGGACGCCAGGAGCGCCTGAGCTTGCTCCGGGGTGAGCCCCAGCGACGACTCCGCCACGCTGACACCGTGCCCCGGCCGGAACAGCACGTGGATCCCGTCGCCGGCGGCAAGCGACCCGGCAGTGACGACTTTGAGGTAGGCGCCGGACAGCCCTTTCTGCAGAAAGCGTTTGACCCAGCGGGGTTCGCCCATGTGCCGGGCAAAAGTGGCGCACGGAATCCGCGGCATGGTGACTTCGACGACGACCTCCGGGCCTACCTGCCACCGCTCCCCCACCAGCGCGGCGCTGACCTGCACGCCGGTGGTCCGCAGGTTTTCGCCGAACAGACCCGGCGGAATGTCCCGCCCGAGTTCATCCGCCCAGGCGGCGGCATCTTCCTGGGCGTAGGCGTAGAGGGCTTTGAGCTCGCCGCCGTGGTGCTTGCGGTCGGCTTGGAGATCGGCGCGCAGCCCCATCGGGTGCAGGGGAATCCGGCCGGCGACCGGACGCTTGTCGATGCCGGTTATTCCCACTGTGCCGGCATCCGGCTTTAGCGCATGGAGCCGGCAGAGGGCGAGCAGAAGTCCGGAATTCAGTGAGTCGTCGCGAGATGGGGCGGAGGTCTGCTCAGGCATGGCCCTCGAAGTTGATGTCCTGGACTTCGGTCCCGTTTGCGCCCGGCAGCGGCTGTCCGCGGTACATGCCAAAGGCCCAGAGGTTTCCGTCCGGATCGTTGATGGCAAAGCCGCGGTCCCCGTAGTCGGTGTCCTGCAGGTCGCGGATGATGGAGGCGTCGGCTGCCTTCAACCGGGCATAGAGGGCATCCGGATCGTGGGTGTACACGTTCAGCTGGGCCGAGCCCGGCTCGCGGGCCCACAGGGTGCCTTCGGCGTGGCTGGAGACCATCACCATGCCGCCTTCCGGCCAGAGCAGCTCGGCGTGGAGAACCACGCCATGCTCCTCGAACCGGGCGTGTTCGGTGAACCCCACGGTGCCGGTGAGGTACTCAATCAGTTGCGCCGCCTTGCGCGACTGCAGACCGGGGACAACGCTGGCCGGTGGGTACTGCTTGTTCGGATCCATGGGCACAGTATTCCCTGACCGCCCGCGACACGCCAGAGGCCCGCGGTCCGGTTCGCCGGTACCGCAGGCCTCTGCGCTATTGCTGTGCTGCTGCTCGAACAGTTCTGGGCCGCTCTGAGCTTCTCTGGGCTGCCTTGGAGCCGTCCAGAGAGCTGCCTAGAGTTGCCTAGAGCTGGGCGAAGGCCTGCTCCAGGTCCGCGATCAGGTCCTCGATGTCCTCGATGCCCACGGACAGTCGGATCAGGTTCTCCGGCACGGCCAGTTCGGTGCCCTTCACCGAGGCGTGGGTCATCTCCGAGGGGTAGTTGACCAGCGACTCGATGCCGCCCAGGGATTCGGCCAACGTGAACACCGTGGTGGACTCGGCGACCTTGCGCGCCGCCGCCTCGCCGCCCTTGAAGGAAACCGAGACCATGCCGCCAAAGCCGCGCATCTGCTTCTTGGCCAGCTCGTGGCCGGGGTGCTCCGGTAGCCCCGGGTAGAAGACGGCCTCCACTTCGGACCGGCCCTGCAGCCATTCGGCCACGGCCTGGGCATTGGCGGAGTGCCGGTCCATCCGGACGCCCAGGGTCTTCAGGCCGCGGGTGGTCAGGAAGGCGTCCAAGGGGGCGGACACCGCGCCCACTGCGAACTGCACGAAGCCGATCTTCTCGGCGAGCGCGTCGTCGTTGAGCACCACAGCGCCGCCGATCACGTCCGAGTGGCCGCCGATGTACTTGGTGGTCGAGTGCACCACGACGTCGGCGCCGAAAGCCAGCGGGTTCTGCAGGTACGGCGAAGCGAACGTGTTGTCCACCACCAGCAGCGCACCGGCGGCATGGGCCAGTTCGGCCAGCGCGGCGATATCGGTGACCTTCATCATCGGGTTGGAGGGAGTCTCCACCCAGAGGAACCGGGCCTTGTGCTCATTGACCGCGGCGGCGACCCTCGAGGCGTCGGACATGTCCACCACGGTATGGCCGATGCCCCAGGCGCCCAGCACCCGGTTGATCAGCCGGTAGGTTCCGCCGTAGGCGTCGTTGCCCAGCACAATGTGGTCGCCCGGGGCGAGCAAGGCGCGGATCAGCGCGTCTTCGGCTGCCAGGCCGGACGCGAAGGAGAACGCATGCTTGCCGCCCTCCACCGCCGCCAACTGAACCTGCAGCGAGTCGCGGGTGGGGTTGGTGCCGCGGCCGTATTCGTAGCCATTGCGCAGCCCGCCGATGCCGTCCTGGGCGTAGGTCGAAGACTGGTAGATCGCCGGCACCACCGCGCCGGTAGCGTCGTCCGGCACCTGTCCGGCGTGCACGGCCCGGGTGTTGAAGCCCTGGTTGTTCTCTGCACTCATTCTTCTCTCCTTCAGCTCGTGAGGTAGGTCAGCAGGTCGTGCCGGGTCAGCACGCCCACCGGAGCCCCGGCAAGCGTGACCAGCACACTGTCGGCGGCCTGCAGCTTCTCCCGCGCGGCGGACACCGGCTCCATCGATCCGACCAGCGGCATCGCCGTTCCCAGATGATCGCCGACCTTATCGGTCAGTTGTGCTTCGTTTTTGAACAGCTTGGCGGTCAGGTCCCGTTCGTTCACGGCTCCGACCACTTCGCCCATGACCACCGGCGGTTCCTGCGACAGCACCGGCAGCACGGAGACGCCGTATTCGTTCATGATCTCGATGACGTCGCGCACGGTTTCGTAGGGATGCGTGTGCACAAGGTCCGGCAGCCGGCCGCTCTTGCGCTGCAACACCTCGCCCACGGTGGCATCTTCGCCGCCGGCAATGAAGCCGTAGGACTTCATCCATTCGTCGTTGAAGATCTTGCCCAGATAACCACGTCCGGAATCCGGCAGGATCACCACCACGATGTCCTCCGGGCCCAGGGTCTTGGCCACGTTCAACGCCGCCACCACCGCCATGCCGGAGGAGCCGCCTACCAGCAGTCCCTCTTCTTGCGCCAGCCGGCGGGTCATCGCGAACGCTTCCGCGTCATTGACGGCCAGGACCTCGTCCGGCACGGACTTGTCGTAGTTGTCCGGCCACATGTCCTCGCCCACGCCTTCAACGAAGTAGGGCCGTCCGGTGCCGCCGGAGTAGACCGAACCTTGCGGGTCGGCGCCGATGATCTTCACCGGGCCGGCGGGGCGGTCGGCGGAGACTTCCTTGAGGTAGCGACCGGTTCCCGTGATGGTTCCGCCGGTGCCGGCGCCGATCACCACATGGGTGACCTGGCCGTCCGTGTCGCGCCAGATCTCCGGGCCGGTGGTCTCATAGTGGCTGGCCGGAGCTGCCGGGTTGTTGAACTGGTCCGGCTTGTAGCCGCCGTCCACCTCCGTCACCAGCCGGTCGGAGACGCCGTAGTAGGACTCCGGGCTGTCCGGAGCCACGGACGTGGGCGTGACCACGACGTCGGCGCCGTAGGCCTTGAGCACATCACGCTTTTCCAGGCCCACCTTGTCCGGGGTCACGAAGATGGACTTGTAGCCCTTCTGCTGGGCCACCAGGGCCAGCCCCACACCGGTGTTGCCGCTGGTGGGTTCGATCACCGTCCCGCCGGGCTTCAGCCGCCCGTCCTTTTCTGCTTCCTCGATCATCTTCACCGCGATGCGGTCCTTGATCGATCCGCCCGGGTTGAAATACTCCACCTTCGCCAGGACGGTGGCAGCAATACCTTCGGTCACTTTGTTCAGTTTGACCAACGGAGTGTTGCCGATCAGGTCCAGAACAGAATTGGCATATTTCATGGGCCCAAATCTACCCGCCCGCCCAGACCGGGGCACATCCGGCGTAAGACGGGTTCACGCCCGTGCCGGTCAATGCGGTCCGCGAGCCGGCCGGGCGGGAACTGTCGGCCGCGCGTGCGACGATTAATCCATGCTGTTCACTGCCTCCGCGTCCGGCACCACCGGGCTCACCAGCGAGGTGGAATTCCCGGAGCCTTACGACCTGCCCGGGACCTTGTCCATCCTGTCCCGGGGCAAGCAGGATCCCACCGCCCGGATGGACGACGCCGGTGCCTGGCTGACGCTGAATACCTCCTCCGGCGCGGCCACCTTGCGCATCACCCGCCTACCAAACCGGGACAATCAAAGCCCTCGGGAAGCCACACCCCAGGAAGACGACGCCCGCGGTGCGGCCGCGGCAGGCAGCCGGGGCACCGCCGTCGTCATGGGACAGGCCTGGGGGCCGGGCGCGGAGGAAGCACTGGCCGGCCTGCCGGCCCTGCTGGGGGTCAACGACGACTGGTCCGGATTTGACGCACCGGAATTCCACGCGGGACTGCCCCGGCTGGTGAGCGTGCCGCGGCGGCGGAACCCGGGGCTGCGGCTGCCGGCCACCGGGCGGATGATCGATGAACTGGTGCCGGTGATCCTGGAACAGAAAATCACCACGATCGAGGCGCGATACTCCTACAAATATCTGGTCCGGCGGCACGGCACCCCGGCACCGGGACCGGCTCCGGACGGGCTCATGGTCCCGCCAACGGCCCACGGATGGCGGCGCATTCCATCGTGGGACTGGCACCGCGCCGGTGTGGACTCGAAACGCTCCGCCACCATCCTGCGTGCCTGCTCATCCGCCGCCGCACTGGAGCGCTTGGCTGCGCTGCCCGCCGGGGCCGAGCTGGCCAGCAAGCTGTGCACCATCCCCGGGATCGGACCGTGGACTGCGGCCGAAACCGCGCAGCGCACGCACGGGGACCCCGACTCAGTGTCGGTGGGCGACTTCCATCTGGCGGCCTTTGTGGGCTACGCCCTCACCGGACGCAAGACGGACGACGCCGGCATGCTGGAGCTCCTGGAACCCTGGCGGGGCCACCGGCAGCGCGTGGTGCGGATGCTGGTGCTCAGTGGTTTCCGTAAGCCCACGTTCGGGCCGCGGCTGTCGCCGCAGGACCACCGCCGGCACTGAGCCCCGGTTAAGCACCGAGGGAGCAGGACAGTTGCCCTGCTCCCTCGGGAGGTTCGTGACCGTCGTGGCTACTCGGCTGTCTGGCCGTCCTGCGCCTGCTGCTGGGCAGCGACCTGGGCATGGACTTCCTGCATGTCCAGGCCCTTGACCGCGTCCACCAGCTGGGTGAACTGGCTGGAGTTCAATGCGCCGGGCTGGGAAAAGACCAGCACCTTTTCGCGGAAAGCCATCAGGGTGGGGATCGAAGTGATTCCGGCGGCGGCGGCAAGATTCTGCTCAGCCTCGGTGTCCACCTTGGCGAAGACAATGTCGTTGTGTTGCTCGGAAGCGGCGTCGTAGACGGGGGCAAACTGCTTGCAGGGGCCGCACCAGTCGGCCCAGAAGTCAACGAACACAATGTCGTTCTCTTCAATGGTCTGCGGGAACTGGGCCTCGGTAATATCGATGGTTGCCATACCCCCACGCTACGCGCCGGACTGAGGCCTGTCGCCCCGTGTTCGCTCAGCGCATGAGCTTGCGGGGTGTCGCAAGGCGGGCGGCGGCTGTTATCCACAGCCTGGAGCGACGCCTTCCGGCAGCGGTGCCCGCCTATCTAAGGTCGATTCCACCAGACACTCACCGGAGGGGAACGACATGAACCGCTGCACCGTCCTGATTGTCACCGACGGGCTGGAGCTCGACGCCGCCATCACCCGGAGCATGGGATTGATGGACGACCTGAATGACAGGCTCCCGTTCGCCCATGATCCGTCGAAGACCGAGCTGTATGCGGTGGGCGACGGCGCCTCGCTGAAGGAGCGGGTCGGCCTGCCGCACGGCAAACCCGGCGCCGGGCCGGCAGCCACGTACGTGGGCGACCTGTACTACATCTGGAGCGATGGGAAGTGGTACACGCCGGCGGACTGCCCACCTGCTCCGGCCGACCATAACGACGCCTCTGCCTGGCAGTGGTTGTACTACAACGTCATGCACAACTCGGGGCCGACCACGTATTGCTTCCTCTGGGACATCCACCCGCTGCCGCTGAGCGAAGCAGCGTGAGGACGGCTGAGGAGTGGTGTCCGACCGGCTGCTGAGTGGCGTCCCAGCCGTCTGAGGGGTGGCGTGACGCCAGGCTGCTCAGTAGAACGGCTGGTGGCGGCGGCGGACGTAGAGACCGCGGGCGATCTTCTCTCCCGATGCAGACCACAGTTTGTACTTGAGCGGCGAGATCACTTGGTCATAGCAGCCAACGAAGTCGGTGATGGTCTTGGTGAAGCTGGTCTTGAACAGGCCCAGTCCGTAGTACTCATGCTCGGGGTTCTTGAGTTCGGACGCCGGCGGAGTTCCGCACAGGTCGTAACTGGTGGTGCCCAGCTCCTTGAGCTGGTTCATCGCCGTCCACTGGATGAGATGTGAATCGCCGTACTGCTTGCGTCTCGGCAGCGACCCGCCGTCCTTGTAGGTGCCCTTGCGCCCGTAATTGACCACGAACGCACCCACCGACGGCTTGCCGTCCTCATAGGTGAACAGCAGCCGGCCTTGTCCGGCGGCAATGAAGTTGCCCCAGAACGCCTTGAAGTATTCGAAAGAGCGAACCTGCACGTTTTTCTGGCCCTGCTGCACCTGCCCCATCAGGTTGAACATGGCTCGGAAGTTTTCCTCCGTCGGCTCAGCCGTGACGACTTCGGCGCCTTCTCGGATCGCCCGGCGCACGGCATTGCGGCCGCGGGAGGAGAAGCTCTTGAGGACCACATCCGGTTCCGGGGCAATATCCACAATCGCGGTGTGATCGTTCGGCTGCAGGTCCGGCATCTTGACCAGCCCTTCGCGTGCCAGCAGGGCGCGCGCTTCATCAGTGGCCTCGACATCCGGCTCAATCCGGATCGCGAAGACACCGCGGGCCTGCTCCTGGCAGAAGCGGCGGTTGGCCTCGAAAATGCCCGGCAGGTCATCGGGGGACGCGACATCCGGGCCCTTGATCATGTACCAGTACTGGCCCAGCAGCGGAACCTGCTTTTCCAGCACCAGGTTGTAGCTGGTGTAGCCCTCGGTTTCATACGCGAGGTAGAGCGGCTTCCACCCGTGCTCCGCTTTCACCGATGCGTAGGCCTTGGCCTGCAGCATGTTGCCGCCATTGGGATTCGCCGTGACATGGCTGTCCCAGGCCTCGATTTCCTCTGGCGTCGCAAAGCGGGCGGTGAATTGTCGCAAGAGAACTCCTCGTCATGGCGGCCAGTCGCCGCCGGTCACATCCGCGGTCAAGTCTATCGGCGCCGGTCCCGGCCCGCTGTCGCAGGTGGACCAGCGGCCGCCGGTAAAACCGGCTAGTACGGAAAACCCCGTCCGACCAGTAAGTCTTGGTCAGACGGGGTTTCCCGTTCGGTGGCAGATGAGGGATTCGAACCCCCGTAGGCAATGCCAGCTGATTTACAGTCAGCCCCCTTTGGCCGCTCGGGTAATCTGCCGAACGCCTTCTTCATCAGAAGACCGCTTCCCCGTGAGGAAGCAAGACAACTTTACACAAAGATCGGCCCAAGAATCGAATCGGGGTGCTTCGCAGCTATAAACCCCGGAGAATCCGCTCCTGGATCTGGTTCACAAAGCGGTCGGCTTGGTCCGCGGTGACCATACGCATCTGCACCGCCTGATCCATTTCCCGGCGGATCCCATCCAAGCGGGACACCGGACCAGCCCCGACAAGCAAGTCGGCTTCAGCGGACACATCGCCTGCGCCGGACACACCGTCCGAGTTGCTGCCGTCGCGGCCCAGGCCGTTCGCCGTCTCCCGGGAAAGCAGAGGGGCAGCACCGACGGCGCCGATAGCCCTGGCAGGGGTCTGCGCCGATGGCAGGGACACAGTGGCCGCCGAAGCCGGAGCGGAACCCATCACAACCACCGTGGCGACGGCCGTGGCGGTCACGAACGAACCCGCGGCAACCCTTATCGACGTGACTATGTACCGCGGGCGGGCTCCCATGTGCGCTTCTCCTGAAGATCGGTGATTGATACAACACAGTGATTCTGGCGGATCCGGATGAAGGAACAATGAACGGAAGCTGCGTGGAAGCTGGGAAATCTGACCCGGCGCTGCCCGATTCAGTAGGCTGGTGCCAAGCACACACGCCCCGACCCAGGAGGAACCATGGCCAGCGATTCTTCGTTCGACATCGTCAGCAAAGTGGACAAGCAGGAAGTTGCCAATGCTTTGAACCAGGCGCAGAAGGAAATTGCGCAGCGCTATGACTTCAAGGGAGTCGGCGCCGAAGTCGATTTCAGCGGCGAGAAGATCCTGATGAAGGCAAACTCCGAGGAGCGCGTGAAAGCTGTCCTGGACGTACTGCAGTCCAAGCTGGTCAAGCGCGGCATCTCCTTGAAGTCGCTGGATGCCGGCGAGCCGTTCGCGTCAGGCAAGGAGTACCGGATCGAAGCCGGCATCAAGGAAGGCATCGCCCAGGACCAGGCCAAGAAGATCTCGAAGATCATCCGCGACGAAGGCCCCAAGGCCGTGAAGGCGCAGATCCAAGGTGACGAACTCCGCGTCACCTCCAAGTCCCGCGACGACCTGCAGGAAGTCATTTCCCTGCTCAAGGGTTCTGATCTGGACGTCGACCTTCAGTTCATCAACTACCGCTGATTCAAAGCCAACTGACTTCAGTACGACGACGGCTGCGCACCCCAGGTGCGTGGCCGTCGTCGTACTTTGGGCTGTGCTCGGTGCGCATCGGTGTGGCCTGCGTTGCCACTGCTGCCGCCCCCGCGCCACCTCGTCGCCCGTTGCCGCTGCCGCCGGGCTCACACAGCCTCATGTGCCGCTGGCGCAGCCGCCGGCCCCGTGTAGCCCCATCTGCCGCAGTTATTGCGCCCTGACAGCGCGGGGACCGCGCGGCCAGCTGTACGACCCGCTGCGCCGCCGTTCTCCCCTGATCCAGGACAGCGTCATGCGGCACACCTGTTCCTTGACCATGGCGCCTGTCCGATGGCTCAGGGCTAGCCGGCGCGGGGTGTCGTCGGCTCGCACCGGTTGGACGAGTCCTGACTTCCGGCCCAGGCTGATGCAGCGCAGCAGGAAGCCAGCGGATAGCTCCTGTGGGCTGCGCTGCCGGATCCGGGCGCTGATATTGTCCGCGGCGTGTGCGCCCATCGGCATGGCCATCGCGCAGCTCATCCGCAGGTGCGCGGCAACCGCGTCCGGCGCGCGGACAGCGTCCCCGGCGCCGAAGATCTCCGGGAACTCGGGGCAGGCCAGCGCTGAATCGACGAGCAGCCTGCCGTCAGCATCGGTGGCCAGGCCGCTCACCCGGGCGAGATCCGGGGCGGCGAAGCCCGCTGTCCAAACGGTGCAGTCGGAGGCCATCGACGTGCCGTCGGAGAGCGTGATCTGCTGCCCCTCCGACCGCTCCACCCGTTGTCCTTCCACCAGCTGGACTCCAACCTCCCGAAGTCGTTTCAGCAACGCGCGTCGTCCGCCGTCCGACAGGTCGGCCCCGAGCCGACAGCGGGAGACGAGCCGCACCGTCAAGCGCGGATGGGTTTCGGCGATTTCAGCAGCTGCTTCGATTCCTGTCAGCCCACCGCCGATCACGCTGACGACGCCGCCCGGCGCCAACTGCTCCAGTGCCGGCCGCAGGCGCAAGGCCGACTCGGCGTCCCGCAGCGCATAGCTCCCGGATCCTGAAGGGGCCGGCTGACTGGTGCTGCCGGGAGCGTAGACCAGGAAGTCATACTTCAGCGGATCTCGGCCGTCGTCGAAGTGGACGGTGTGGGCGTGCGGGTCGATCCGTGTGGCTTGGCCGACCACCAGCGTGGCCAGTGGGTGCAGCACCGTTTCCATGGGAACCGAGGCTGCGGCCCGGCTGCCCGCCGCCACCTGGTGCAACCGGATCCGTTCGACGAAGTCCGGGAAGGGGTTGATGACGGTTACGTCGATCTGGCTTGCTAAGTCCTTGTTGCCGGCGAGCCGGTTCGCCGCCATGACTCCGGCGTAGCCAGCCCCAATGACGACGATCCGTTGATGTGCAGTCACCGTGAGCTCCCTCTGGTTGTGGTTATAAACATAGGACACCGCGGAGGGCTGAAACTGTGACATGGACGCGAACAGGCGTGGATTCTCGGCCGTTGATAGCCGGGCAGCTCGGCTAGACGTCGGCCCTGGAACCTGACGTCTAGCCCGAGATCCTGACGTCAGTCCCGGGAATCGGTGGGGATGCGGTCCGGGTTGATCGCATCGGCGGTGGGACCGTCGGCCAGCGGGGCGGCCACTTCCGGGCCACCGATGGCTTGACCCATCCAGGTCAGCGCCTCCCAGCCGCCCGGGCCGCCGTCGAGAACCACCACTCCGGTGTTGCTCAACTGGTTCTGGGCAACGAACGGGACGCTCAGATTCGATGCCCGCGCGCCGGCCCAGCTGCGGATCATGGCCCCGTGGCTAACCACCGCCAAGGTGCCGACGCCGGCGGCCCGGGCCTCGTCGATGACGGCATCGAAGCGGCCGAACGTTTCGTGCCCGTCTGGACCGCCGGGCATCCGCCGGTCCAGGTCGCCCGATGCCCACGCAAAGACCGTGGTCATGTAGGCAATGATGGCGTCTCGGTCGCCTCGCATTTCCAGCTCACCGGCCGAGATTTCCCGCAGCCCGTCGTGAACGTCGGTATCGAGCTTTCGTGCGGCAGCCAGCGGGGAGGCGGTGAGCTGCGTGCGCACGAGAGTGGAGACTAGCAGCGCGTCGATCGGTTCGCCGTCGAGCGCCGTCGGCAGGGCACGGGCCTGGTCCTCGCCCAACTGGGTCAGTTCCGCCCCTGGCGCCCCAGTGTCGAGCAGCCCGCGGACGTTGGAAGGTGTCTGGCCGTGCCGGATCAGCAGCAGTCGCATGACGGCCTCAGTAGCCCAGTGGCCGTCCGGCCATCCGTTCCAGCCGCGCCACGCGGTCGTCCATCGGCGGGTGGGTGCTGAACATCTTCTTGACGCCGCCACCCTTGAACGGGTTGGCAATCATCAGGTGGCTGGTGTTGACCAGCTTCTGGTCCTGCGGCAATGGCGCCTGCTGCGTGCCGTACTGCAGCTTGCGCAGCGCGGAGGCCAGCGCCAGCGGGTCGTCGGTCAGGGTGGCGCCGTCCTCGTCCGCGTCGTACTCACGGGTGCGGCTGACCGCCATCTGGATCAGCATGGCCGCGATCGGTGCCAGCAAGGACATGGCGATCAGCGCGAGCGGGTTGGCGTTGCGGTCGCGGCCGCCGAAAAACAGCAGGAACTGTGCCACCGAGGTGATCACACCAGCCACGGCGGCGGCAACGGAGGAGGTCAGGATGTCCCGGTTGTAGACGTGCATCAACTCATGGCCCAGCACGCCGCGCAGTTCGCGCTCGTCCAGCAAGCGCAAGATGCCCTCGGTGCAGCAGACCGCCGAGTTCTTCGGGTTGCGTCCGGTGGCGAAGGCATTCGGCGCCATGGTCGGGGAAACGTAGAGCCGGGGCATCGGCTGGTTGGCCCGCGTGGATAGTTCGCGGACGATTCGGTACATGGCGGGCTGGTCCGCTTCGGTGACCGGGTAGGCCTGCATGCTGCGGATGGCCAGCTTGTCGCTGTTCCAGTAGCTGTAGGCCGTGGTGGCCACGCCGATCAGGGCCATGATCCAGATCCAGTTGGCACTGCCGGTCCCGCTGGCCAACAGCGCGCCGATCGCCAGCAGCAGGGCGAAGAGTCCGCCCAGCAATCCTGCCGTTTTCAGTCCGTTGAAGTGGTTGTGCACAGCGTGTTAGTCCTCTCCCGCGCCGATGCGGCCCTCTGCCGCTGCGGGCGCAGCATGTCCGGTTTCAGTGTATCTACCGCACACTTATTCCAACGCCGGAATCCGGCGCCGGGTTCCCAGGGCGGCAGCGACAGCTATGGCTCGGGGTGCCTGTCGTCGTAGCGGGCGAATCTCGGCTGCAACCGGTGCAGCAGCCCTACCATGCAGACACAGGCGATACCGCCGGCGACGGCTGCGAATCCCTCGCCTAGCCATTCGCCCCCTCCGCCCGCAACGGCATCGCCCAGCCTGGGGCCGCCTGCCACCACCACAATGAAGATTCCCTGCAGCCGCCCGCGCATGGCGTCGGGCGTGGCCGATTGCAGGATGGTGTTGCGGAAGACACCGCTGACCGTGTCCGCGCCACCGGCAACGGCCAGGCAGAGGGCCGCCGGCAGCAGCCACTCGCTGACGTCTCCGGCAGCTGCGGCGTCGGCACGGCTTGCCATCACGACGACGGCGCCGAACCCGGCAACGGCGCTCCCCCAGACCACCACGCACCACAGCACCGCCAGCCCTTGCCGCCGGACGCCTCCCAACGGCCCGGAGAACACCGCCGCGATAAAGGAACCCGCGGCCACCGCGGCCAGCAGGATGCCTGCGGTCGCCTCGCCGCCGCCGATGATCACCGCCCCGATGGCCGGCATCAGCGCACGCGGCTGGGCCAGCACCATCGCGGCCATGTCCACCAGGAACGTCATCCGGATGTTGGGACGGGTGCGCAGGAACTGCAGCCCTTCCACCACCGATTTCAGGCCGGCCTTGCGCACGTCCCCCTCCGGCGGGATCGGCGGCAGCTTGAGCACCGCCCAAATGGCCGCCGTAAACGTCAGGACGTCCAAGGTATAGGTCCAGCCGAAGCCCACATTTGCCACCAGCACGCCTGCGGCCAACGGCCCGATGGTCATGCCCAGACCGAACGTCATCATGGTCAGCGCATTGGCGGCCGGCAGCATCTCGCGCCGCACCAGCCGCGGCACAATTGCACTGCGCGCCGGCTGGTTGATCCCGGCCGCTGCCGAGTGCACCGCAATCACCAGATACAACAACCACACCTGTTCCAGCTGGAACCACGCCTGCAGGGCAAAAACTGCGGTACAGGCCCACAGCACCAGACCGGAATAGAGCGCTACTTTTCGGCGGTCGTGGGCGTCCACCACCGAGCCGCCGTATAGCCCTGCCAGGACCAGCGGAATCAAGCCGACGACGCCGACCGCGCCCACCGCCCACGTCGATCCGGTGAGCTGGTAGACCTCCAGGCTCACCGCCACCGCGGTCAACTGAGCGCCGATCGCAGAGAGCGACGTGCCGATCCACAGCCTGCGGAATTCCGGGCTCTCAGTCAGCGGCGCCGTGTCGGCGAACAGTTTGGGCATGGCGGAAATTCTAGTTGCCCGCGGCACCTTTCTTCGGCTGGCGGCGCGCACCGCGGAGCGTGGCGTCTTAAACGCGACGGCGAGTCGATGCACCGGTCGCGGATGACCAGGCCATGCCGACCACACAGCGGCGAGCACCGCCGTCGCAAATCCCTGTCGGCAGCGCACAGGCGAGCGCCAAAAAACGCGGCGGCGGGCACCACCGTCGTGCTTCTTCGACACCCGCGGTTCACCAACTGTTCTGGACTCGTTCCAAAACATATTCTGGACTGAGTCCAGAAAAGCTGACAGAATGGCTGTCATGGTCGATATGAGGGAACCCGAGGACATGTTGCGCGAGGCTTCGCTGCGCGTCACCCGTCCGCGGACCGCGGTACTGGAAGCAGTCCGCACGCACCCGCATGCCGACGCCGATGCCATCACCGGCATGGTGCGGGACGAACTGGGCGGGGTTTCGAAACAGGCCGTGTACGACGTGCTTGCCGCGTTGACCGACGCCCGGCTGCTGCGCCGGATCGAGCCCTCGGGCTCCCCGGCGCGCTACGAGGCCCGGGTTGGCGATAACCACCACCACGTGGTGTGCCGGCGGTGCGGCGACATTGCCGACATCGACTGCACTGTGGGCGAGGCACCGTGCCTAACCGTGGGCGATGACCATGGGTTCGCAATTGACGAAGCCGAGGTCACGTTCTGGGGCATCTGTCCCGCCTGCACTGCCACGAAAGACCAACAAGATGGAAGATCCGACAAGGAGCGATAACTAAATGGCTGATAACACCAAGCCGTTGACAACCGTTGCGGGCGCGCCCGTAGCGGACAACCAGGACAGCCTGACCGCTGGTCCTCGCGGCCCGATGCTGCTGCAGGACGTCTGGTTCCTGGAGAAAATGGCGCACTTCGACCGCGAGGTCATCCCTGAGCGCCGCATGCATGCCAAGGGCTCCGGTGCGTTCGGTACCTTCACGGTGACCAACGACATCACCAAGTACACCAAGGCGAAGATCTTCTCCGAGGTCGGCAAGAAGACCGAACTGTTCGCCCGCTTCTCCACCGTGGCCGGCGAGCGCGGCGCGGCCGACGCCGAGCGCGACATCCGCGGCTTCTCGGTGAAGTTCTACACCGAAGAGGGCAACTGGGACCTGGTGGGCAACAACACCCCGGTGTTCTTCTTCCGCGACCCGCTGAAGTTCCCGGACCTCAACCACGCAGTGAAGCGTGATCCGCGTACCAACCTGCGCAGCGCCGAGAACAACTGGGACTTCTGGACCAACTTGCCGGAGGCCCTGCACCAGGTCACCATCGTCATGTCCGACCGCGGCATCCCGGCGTCCTACCGCCACATGCACGGCTTCGGTTCGCACACCTACAGCCTCATCAACGACGCCGGCGAGCGTTTCTGGGTGAAGTTCCACCACCGCACGCAGCAGGGCATCAAGAACCTGACCGATGCCGAGGCCGCCGCACTGGTGGGCGAGGACCGCGAATCGCACCAGCGCGACCTGCTCGATTCCATCGACAAGGGCGACTTCCCGAAGTGGAAGCTCATGGTCCAGATCATGCCCGAGGCTGACGCGGAGACCTACAAGTACCACCCGTTCGACCTGACCAAGGTCTGGTCCAAGAAGGACTACCCGCTGATCGAGGTCGGCGAGTGGGAACTGAACCGCAACCCGGAGAACTACTTCGCCGACGTGGAGCAGGCCGCCTTCACCCCGGCCAACGTGGTGCCCGGCATCAGCTACTCGCCGGACCGCATGCTGCAGGGCCGCCTGTTCTCCTACGGCGACGCGCAGCGCTACCGCCTGGGTGTGAACCACCACCAGATCCCGGTGAACTACCCGCGCGGCGCCGGCCTGGTCAACTCCTACCACCGTGACGGCGCCATGCGCATCGACGGCAACCAGGGCGCAACCCCGGGCATCGAGCCGAACGGCTACGGACGCTGGCAGGAACAGCCGGCGTACCGCGACCCGGCCCAGGCCGTGGGCGCCGTTGCCGACCGGTTCAACTTCCGCGAGGACGACGACAACTACTTCGAGCAGCCCGGCATCCTCTTCCGCGAGAAGATGACCGCCGAGCAGCGCCAGGTGCTGTTCGAGAACACCGCCCGCGCCATCGACGGGGCTTCCGAAGCCACCATCGAACGCCACATCGCCAACTGCACCAAGGCCGATCCTGCCTACGGTGAGGGTGTGCGCAAGGCCATCGAGGCCCTGCAGGCCGGCAAGGTCTCCGCAGTGGATGTGAACACCGACTCGGCGTAATTGCCCCGCCTCACGGCATGAAACTGCCCGGGACCAGCCATTGCGGCCGGTCCCGGGCAGTTTTTTTATTTTCCGGCGGCTAGCGCTCCAGTAGGTGCTCACGACCGAACATCTTGGCGGCATCGCGGGCGGACGGCGTGCCGGCGTCAATATCCGCTCCGGCGGCCAGCAGCTTGGCCACCACCGCGTCCTCGCCCTTGAACAGGGCACCCGCAATCGGCGACTGGTCGCGGACGTTGCGGATATCGGGATTGGCGCCGCGGCCCAGCAGCATGTCCACGGTCTCTTCCTGCCCGTGGTAGGCAGCCAGCATCAGCAGCGTGTTGCGGTCCGGATCAAGAGCATCCACGGGCAGTCCGTGGTCGAGGAACTCAGCCAGCTCGCTGGTTTTGCCCTCGCGGGCCAAATCCATGGCGATGCCGACAATCCGTTGGGTCTGTTCTTCATTAAGCGGCATGTCATTGGTCACTCCCCCAGACTATGCGAGCCGGTGCCGAATCACGACGGCGGAGCCCGGCTTTGGTCGCGATGGCGCCTTGTCGAGGGCAGGCAGCGTCAGGGTGCTGCCTGCAGGAGGCGCTCCAGCAACAGGTGGAACGCCTCGGTGGACCCCTCCGGCGGTTCGGCAGCGACTACCTGCCCGAACCACAGACCGCACAGTCCGGCCGCGAAGAGCGTCCCTTCAGCTGCTGCCTGCTGCTCCCCTGCCCCGCGGGCGCGGAGCCAACCGGCAGCGGCGTCGCGCCAGAGGGAGAAACCGGGCGGCCGGAGGGCCGTTCCGGCCAGCGCGGACTGCGAGGAGCCCGTTGGCCGGCTGGCCGCCTGCCGGATGGCCGCCTGCAGGATGGCTGCCTGCTGGGTGGCTGCCTGCCGGCTGGCCGCCTGCTGGATGGCCGCTTCGAATCCGAGCCGCTGCAGCACGCGGTTCTGCGGGGTCTGCGAACGCTCCCAGATCTGCAGCAGCAGTTGACGCAGTGCCGGGGCATCCAAGTCGGCCAGCTGCTCCTGAGAAGGCGCGGGCAGCTGCGCCTGGACCTGGTGCACAATTTCCTCGAGCAACTGTTCGCGGTGCCCAAAATGGTAGACCAGCATGTAGCTGCTGATGCCCAGGGCCTCGGCCAGCGGGCGGAAGGACAGGTCCGCCAGGTTCTTGTCCTGCAGGTAGTCCAGGATGTCTTCAAGCAGCTGCGGCTTGCGCTGCGGATTCTGCGGCCTGGCCATGCGGTGCGCTGCCTCCTCCTGCTCGGAACCTCTGCGTGAACGACCGTGATCGTGGTGCTTGCCGGGACGGCTGGTAGCCGGCCGGGTCTCAGCTTAGCCGCTGGGGTCGAGGGCGTGCCGGGACGCGCAGATCACAGACTCTTCCGCGACTTGCCGGAACGCCTCGCGGAATTATGGCCGGGGTCTCCCATACTTGGTGGAAGGGCCGACCCAGGGGAATCGGACCGGCCGGCCGCCGGCAGTGAAGCGAGCAAGGAAGCGGGCAACAAGGCGATGGTGGTCCCAGCACAGTCTCGACTGCAGCGGTTCGGAGGGCGGTTTCGGGCCCTGTTCCTCCGCCCGGCACCGGAAATTCAGCGCGGGCCGGAGCTTCCGCCCCCGGATCTTCAAACACTGGATCCGTATCAAACACTGCTCACCAGCCTGCGGTCAACTTACCCCGGCGCACGCCTCAGCATGCCTAGCCATGGCAAGGTCCGGGTGGAGCTGCCCGGCGGAGACGTGCTGCGCTTCTACGTCGAGCGTTAGGCACGCCGCCGCTGGCCGAGCCGTTCGGGTCTCTACTCGGCGCTGGCGCGCCTCCACCGACCACCGCACCCGGCGCTGGCGCGCCTCCATCGACCACCGACCAGCTCGGGCAGCTTGTCTCAGTGCTGCGAAATCTTGATCATGTCTTCGCGCGGAACCACCTTGACGCGTTCGCGCTCGACGGCGGGAGCACCGTCGTCGTTGTGTTCCGCCACGAAGGAGGCGCCGAGCTCCCGCTCATGGGCGTCCAGCTTCAGCCAGCCTTCCCAGGTGGTGTAGGCAACGCCGCGCTCTTCGAGCAGCTTGACGATGGCGTCCTCGTCCGGTTCCTCTGCGGCCGGCAGGTCCAGCCGGTCCTCCAGCAGGAAGCCGATGGTTTCCAGGGCATCGCCCTTGGTGTGCCCGATCAGTCCGACGGGTCCGCGCTTGATCCAGCCGGTGGCGTAGATGCCGGGGACGGGGCTTCCGGACTCGTCGATCACGCGCCCGCCTTCGTTGGGGATCACACCGCGGCGGCCATCGTAGCCCACCTCGGGCAGCTCCGAGCCGAAGTAGCCGATGGCGCGGTAGACCGCCTGCACCGGGTATTCGACGATTTCGCCGGTGCCGCGGACATTGCCTGTGCCGTCGAGTTCGTTGCGCTCGAACTTGATGGCCGCCACGTGTCCGGCGCCGTCCCCGGTGCCCTCGACGATCTCCAGCGGCGTGTGCAGGAAGTGCAGGTGCAGCCGGCGCGAGGCGCCGGTGTCCTGTTCCTCCACCAGCCAGTTGGTGAGCGTGTTGACCATGGTCTTGGTCTGGTTGTTGGTGCGGATGGCCTCGTCGGATCCCTCGTCGAAGTCGAAATCCTCCGGGTACAGCACAATGTCCACGTCGCGGGAATGCGAGAGTTCGCGCAGTTCCAGCGGGGTGAACTTCACCTGGGCAGGGCCGCGCCGGCCGAAGATATGCACGTCGGTGACCGGCGAGCCCTTCAAGCCCTGGTAGACGTTGTCCGGAATCTCGGTGCTGAGCAGGTCGTCGGCGTGCTTGGACAGGATGCGGGCCACGTCCAGCGCCACGTTGCCGTTGCCGATGACCGCGATCTCCTTGGCGTCCAAGGGCCACTCGCGGGGCACATCCGGGTGGCCGTCGTACCAGGAAACGAACTCGGCGGCGCCGTAGGACCCGTCCAGTTCAACGCCCGGGATGTTCAGGGCCGCGTCCTTGATGGCACCGGTGGCGAAGATGACGGCGTCGTAGAAGTGCCGGAAGTCGCTCAGGGTCAGGTCCTGGCCGTAGTCGACGTTGCCCAGGAAGCGGATGTCGCCGCGGTCCAGCACCTTGTGCAGCGCGTTGACGATGCCCTTGATCCGGGGGTGGTCCGGCGCCACGCCGTAGCGGATCAGGCCGTACGGGGCGGGATAGCGGTCGAAGAGGTCGATGCTGACCTCGAAGTCCCGCTCAGCTTTGGTGAGGATGTCAGCGGCGTAGACGCCGGCTGGTCCGGCGCCGATGATAGCCACCCTGAGGGGACGCTGGGTGATGGCCTCGGCAGAGTTAGACACGGGCAGTCCTTCTTCTTGTGGAATCCTCCTGCGCAATAAGCGCACAGTTTCCTATTCTAAATGTCCGCAGGTTTGCCGCCTAACAGTGTGCCCTGCGTCTCATCTGGCACAGTGGATGCTCAGCGGCCGGAGCCCGGCAGGCCGGCCAGCCGGTTCTGCACGAACTGCAGATCCTGCACGTCCTCCTCGGCAGCGATGGCCCGGTACACTCCGGCATCGGCCTTATCGAGCTGCAGGCCTTCGGCGAAGTCGGCGTTGTGACCGGTGTAGGAGAGCCGGAAGACGCGCCGGCCGCCATCCATGGCGGTATCGAGGACCCGGAAAGGAAGCCCGTTGAAAGTGCAGGAGACGTTCAGTTCGTAGAGGTCGGTGACGTCGGCCAGCGGAACCTTCGCCCGCCAGACCCCGCGCGGGGTCTTCTCGAAACCTGACACTTCCGCCGGGGGCTCGCCGGGCGATGAGAGCACCACGGTATTGCCGTCGTCAACCATGTCGGCAACGAATTCTGCTCCACGCCAAGTGGCGCGCCAGCCCAACACCGACGACGGCGGTACGGGCTTCGGCTCCACCCTCGCCTCATCGGCGACCACAGCCCAGCCCCGGGCCACATCGACATAAACCGCGAGGAGATCCTCCGAGCCGCTTCGGCCGATGCGCCAAAGTTCCGCTCCGGCCGGCAGCCGCACTTCGTCGAGATAGAACAACGGCGCCCGCCCACCGTCCCAAGACGTGAGTCCGGTTCCGGTGAACGGCGCACGGTCCACAAACTCCGGAGAAAGCGCGTCGTGCAGGTAGTTCCCGACCGGGGACTGGAACCGGATTACGTCGATGGTTTCCGAACTCCGCTGCCACGGAGACCCGGAAAACCCCAGTCCGTGGGCGTCGAACAGCTGTTGCGGGGTTCGTGCCTCAGCGACGTCCGCCGCCCGCAACACGTAGCCGGCGACAGTGTCCGTGGAGTTGGCCAGATAATTGCGGCTCAGGGCCGGGCTCACGGCCTTCTGTAGGATCGTCCGGGTCATGCTGCCAGCTCCACTCGTTCCGATTTAAAATCCGTCAGCGCATGCGCTGGAACCCAGCCGAAGACCCAGCTGCGGTCATATTCTTCGAAGTCATACTCGCGCACGAGCGCATCCCAATGGTGGCGGGGTTCGCGCGGCATGGTCTCAACGGCCAACCTGCCTTCTGCGTCTTGGGCGATGATGTTCACGCGTGCCTGGATGTCGTGGCCCGTGCTGTCGGTGAGCGGAACGTATCCCGTGGCGGCAATCTCATGGAGATCGGATACCTCTGATTCGGGAACGTGTAGGTAGTGCCGGAAAGGCGTCCGGCCAAACCGATTCGGAAACTCCAGTGTGGACCATTCCGGCGAAGGCGGCTCGCCGCCGTCCTGAATGATCGTCAGCTTCCCCAAGTAGGGGGTTCGTCGCTGGAGTTCCACCACTCGGCCGCTCCACACCCCGTAGATTCCGTCCAACGGAGTTCCATCGCTTAGCCACATGGTTACACCCTATTCCAACCATCTCCGTCGAATATTTCGACCGGAGCCTCTTGTCTCCACGGCCCAAGGCCGGGCTCATCCCCTCTGCAGGATGGCCCGGGTGATGCTGCCTACTCCATTTGCCTCACTTGCACGCCTGTCACCGTCTCGGCGCGTTCGATGGCGATGTCGGCGAGGGCGTGCCGCGGAACCCAGCCGAAAACAAAGACATTCTCGTAGCGCTCAAACTCGAATTCCTCCACGAGCCTATCCATCAAGTTCGGCGGCACCTGACCCAACGCTTGAACGGCAAGTCGTCCCTCGCCGTCCTCCGCCAGAAGCTCCACGGCGACGCTATCCAACCTCGCCGTCGCCCGAATGGAATGGACGTCGGAGACCGAGGCTGCGTCGACATCCTTGTAGAAACGGACTGGTGTCCGGGCGAACCTGTTGGGAAATTTCAGCCGCTCCCAGTCCTGCCCTGGCTGTTCTCCACCGTCTTGAACCAGAGTCAGGTTCCCGCGATCACTGGCAGAACTCCACAGCTCCCATTCCTGTCCCTGCCACGTACCTTAATAGCCAGTCAGTTTCGTACCATCAGGCATCCACATGGCCTTGACCCTTTCTCGGCCCGCCAATCACTTGGACAACCTGCTTGTCGGACAGTCAGCCATCACGCTCTGTGCGCTCGATGGTGATATCGACGAGGGCGTGCCGGGGAACCCATCCGAAAACAAAGGCATTCTCGTAGCGCTCAAACCCGAATTCCTCCACGAACCCGTTCATGAAGTTCGGCGCGGCCCCGCCCAAAGTCTGCACAGCGAGGCGCCCTTCGTCATCCTCCGCCAGCAGTTCGACCGACACCCGGTCCAGCTTGGCCGTGGCACGAATGGAATGTAAGTCCGACACTTCGTTCGCGTCCACGATGCGTCTGAAGTGAACCGGGGTGCGCGCGAAACGATTCGGAAAATGCTGTTCAGTCCACTCCGGGCCCGGGCTGTCGCCCCCATCCTGAATCAGGACGAGCTTCCCCCTGATCGGCCGGGTGCTGTCCAGTTCGAGTTCTTCACCCCGCCAAGTGCCGTACGATCCTGAAAGCTTGGTTCCGTCACTCATCCACATTTGTTAGACCCTGGCCCATCGGTTGTTGATCGCGTCGTAGACACCCACCAGCGTTTCCTCGCCCGCGCTGTTGATGCGCCACATCTCTGCGCCGTCACGAAGATTCGTTCCACCATTGACTTTGAGTTCTGGTAAGACAGGGGTGCCGTCCACCCGGCTGCTGGTGAAGCCGTGGCCGGTGTTTGGCCAGGCAGCTGCGTCCGGCTTGATCTCGTCCCCGCGGGCATTCGCGGCCTCGGCTTTAGCTCGTTCCACATCCTCCGGCCGCTGCGGAGCATTGGTTTGATGCGCGTGCGCCCTATCGTAGCGGAGCTCCCCAACCCGCTCACGGTTGGACCAGTCGGGGATCCCAATGTTTTCCCAAGCCGCATCGTCTTTGGCCTGGAATCGGATGGCCACCACCTCGTCGACCTTGTCGGCCTGGTAGGCGAGCCGACGGCCGGCCGCATCGTCGAGCCAGTAGTCGAGCCGCAGACCGTTGACGATATCTCCGGAGGACGCCAACCGAGCAGTATCGGCCGCCTGGCTGACGAAGCCTCCGACCGATCCCGGATAGCGGTCGGCACCTGCGAGGACCTGGGCGGCATCGTCTACCGACATGACCTTTTGGTAGAGGGTGTCAGGGTTTCCGGTTCCCATGGCATGACGAAGGTCGTGGATCAGCGTTGCCTGGGAGTCGGTCAGGTCGTAGTAGTAGCGGTTGGTGAACGGGGCAAGTGCCCGCTCGACGGCGCTGGCGTCCTTTGGCGGCTCCGGCCAGTTACCGTCCGGGGCACCGAATTCGCGTTCGATCAGTCCTGCCAGCTGGTTGTCGATGACCTCGTTTGGCAGCTTCCCGTCCGGGCCCCGCAGATCGTCGAGCCGGGCGAGGTCGCTCTCCGGGAGGTGCCGCTGCAGGACAGATTCTGCATCGGCCCAGTTGGCGGGGTTGCTGGAACGCGGAAGCTTGGCGATCTGGTCGGAGCGGGTGGAAACTGTGTGGGTCTCGCCGTCGATGACCACCTCGGTGGGCCGGCCGGAATCGTCGCGGCGCACTGTCACGTCGGGTCCGGGCTCTCGGCCCGTGGCCGGGCCGTCGGAATCCGGCGGGTTCTGCGCGGCGTCCACGTCTTGGGCAGTCCGCGGAATGTCGGAGTCCGGGGTGTCCAGAGGAGTTTCGGCGTCCGCAGCGGTGCGCGGAGCCTCGGTATCCGTCGTGTTGCGCTGAGCATCCGTTTCCGGTGTGTTGCGTGGGGCCTCGACGTCCGCAGCCGTGCGCGGAGTCTCGGCCTCCGGAGTGTTCCGCGAGGACTCGGCCTCCGGAGTGTTCCGCGGCGCCTCGGTCTCCGGCGCGGAACCGCGTCCGGCGTTGGTCTCCGGGGTTTCGATCCGCTGGCCGTACTGCGGCGGTGCGGAGCGGTCCGGGAGTGTGTAGCCGGACTGGCCGGAGGGCGGCTTGGGCCCGTCGGCGTCGAAGTTCATGGTGCTGTTGGAGTTCCGGCTGGACGGCATCTCCACGTCGAACCGGTGCGGCGTGGTGAAGCCGCCCCCGGCGGTGGCCACGCGCGGTCCGCCCAGCGCATTGGCGAAGTTGTCAGCGCTGGTGCGCACCGACGTCGTGAGGTTGTCCATGCCGGTGCGCAGGCCGGTGGAGGCGTGGCGCAGCCCGTCGGTGATGGTGTGTCCGGCGGTGCTGATGTAGGGGCGGACGGTGTTGCTGACCGTCTTGAAGCCGCTGGTGGTGACGTCGATGGCGGTGAACTTGAGGTTGCTGGAAAAGTCGAGGGCGCGTGTGGTGACGCCCGCCGTCTTGGTCAGGCCGGAGAAGTCCAGCACCTTGGAGGCCACACCGCCGGCCCGGCTGACGGCCGTGACCTTGTTGGCCACGCCGCCGACCTTTGCGGCAGCTCCGCCACCGGCGGTGAGCAGGATGGCGGACAGATCGAACGCGGTGGCACCGGCCGCGTAGGCCGGATCGCGCTGCCAGTCGTCCCAGTGGATCGCTGCCTTGCCGACGGCGAGCAGTTCCTCGCCGGCCTTCTTGACCGTTCCCGGGCCGCCGATCTTCTCGGCCACCACTGCGGTGATCGGGCTGGAGACAATGGCCACGTTCAGGGCGATCTGGCCGATGCCCTTCCAGGTGGCCGCGAAGGTTTCCCCGTCGGTGAAGTTGACCATGTTCCAGAGGCCGGTCACCGTGCCGGTGATGCCGCTCCAGACGCCTTTGCCAAAGGACACCACGCCGTCCCAGGCATCGCGGTACCAGGGCTTGTCCCACTCCGTGGGCTTGCCCCAGGGGATATGGCCTTCCCCGGTGGCGGAATCCAGTTGTTCGGCCGAGTAACCGTAGGCCTGCTGCCCGGTGCCCGGGCCGTCCTGCGTGGTCTCCACCAGGGTGATGCCACCGTACAGCGCGGTGATGGCATTGTGGCAGGTGCGTTCGGCCGCCATGTGCTCGGCCGCCAGTGCGTTGGCGTCCTTGAGGAGCTGGTTGTCGTCGTTGACCAGGTCCTCTTCCTTGCGCCAGTCATCGCCTTCACTGGCGATCCGCGACCGGACGCCATGCCAGCGGACCACCAGCGCGTCATAGCGCGCCTTGAAGGTGTCGGCCCAGTCGGCGAATGTTTCGATGGCCGACTTGATGGCGGCGGTGTCGGCCTTGATCTCCTCTGCGGTGGTCTTGACCGGTTTGACCGCAACATAGACCTGGGGTGCTTCCGGCGACTTGTAGACCGCTTCCAGCCCGCTCCAGTCGCTCTCGATCAGCTCGACGGCGTCGACAATGCCCTCGGCCGTCTCATCCAGCGTCCGGGCGTGCGTGCGCAGCAGTTCGGCGTCGGGCCGCGGCGGGTATGCCTCGGCATACGGATCCCAGGCCGTCATTGATTCCCCTTAGGTGGTGCGAGATGTGGTGCGAGAGACGTGTGGTGGTACGGGCTGCGTACGGCGGTGCGGGTTTCCGGCGGGCAGTGGCCGGAGACGCCGGCGTCCGCCCTTCCCCGGTTCAGAGTGCCTGCGGAACCGGGCCGTGAGGGCTGTGCGGGCGGGCGGACTGCTCGTCCTCGGGCAACGTGCCGATCAGGTCCTGCGCGTCGCCGGCCATCCTGGCATCTCCGAGGACGTAGGCGTTGACCGCGTCCATGGTCCCCTGGAAGGTGGTCTGCAGGCGGCCGCCGACGCTCTCCAGGCCCGGCTGGACGGTCTTCTCAGCCCAGCCGTTCAGCGCTTCCATCACCGGACCGGATTTGGAGGCTGCGGCCATCTCGGACAATTCCGTGCCGAGTGCGGGAAAGTCCTTCTCGAAGCCTTCGGTCCGCCCGCTGGCGGTGCTGACGATCGCCTGGACCTTGGTGGGGTCGATGTCCCAGCCGTCGAGTGCCACTGCTGTCCGCCTTCCGTACTAGTTGTTGCCCATGCCCTGGGTGTTGCCCGGTGCCTGCACAGTGCGGCGGTGCTAGATGTTGGCGATCTTCCCGCCGGCGGTCTTGATGGTGCTGCCCGCAGTGCTCTTGGCGTCCTCCAGCAGCTTGTGCACGTCGGCCATGATGCCGGCGAAAGCAATACCGGCGTCGGCCCAGGCCTGCTCCACCCGGTCGTACTGCTCGGCGATGTCGGTGGCCTGGAACTTGGCCTGCAGGTCCGCGGCGTCCTTCTTGCGGGTCTCCACCAGCGCGTTGAGCTTCTTCTTCACCCGGTCCAGGTTGTCCTGGGCCTGCGATGCTCCGCCGTCCGAAAAGGCGAATGAATTCTGGTCTGCCATGATGTTTCCTCCCTCATGCCCGGCCGTGGCCGGAAAGTCTCTGATCGGTGCCTGCGTCTGGTGACCGCTGCTGGCGGCCGGTTGCCGCTCGATGCGGCGGGAGCACTAGCCGCGGTTGCGGAAGACGGCGTCGTCCCAGGCGGCCTTGCCCTCGGTGGCGTCGGCGTCGTCGGCCTGCTGCTGCTCGCCCAGCTGCATGGTGGTGTTGACCTCGGACTGGCCCTGCTGGATGGACACCAACGACTTCTGCAGTCCGGAAGCCACCATGTTGGCCCGGCCCATGATGCCCTTGAACTTCTCCCAGAAGTCACCGGCCGTGTTGCTGCGCATCGGCTCCGGGACGGCCTCGAGTTCCTTCATCAGGGCCTGCAACTCGGTGTCGGCCGCCGCGCTGGCCTTGCCGGCGTCGACGAACGCGCTCTTCTCCATCTTGATGAACTGGTTGCCGCTCATTGCTCCACCTCCGTGCCCCATCGGGGCTGTCGCTGCCGCTGTGCCGGCGGGCATGGCTCGTCCGCCGAATGCCGGGTTGCCGCCCGGCCGGTTGTCTTGAGACGGTTCCCCGCCTTTACCATGGAACGCGCTGGCGAGCACCGGCGTCAATCGCAGTTAATGGGTACATCTCCCCATCCTGCGCGGGTCCGGGGCGGATTTGTCCATCAATTGGAACGATAAGCTCAAGAAGCGACACACCGGAAAACCGCACCGCGTGGGAGGAGAGAGATGGCGCACGACTACGACAATCAGCTCATCGAGTCCGTGGCTGTCCGACGGGCCCGCCTGACCACTGCCCTGCTCTACGGCAACAACCCGCTGCAGCGCCGGTGGAAGTCCAGCGTGCGCACCTTCTTCTTCAGCGTGGCACTGGCCGCGGTGATCGCCGCCGTCTGCGTCGGCTATTCGTTTGTGACCAACCTGCTCGAAGACCTGCGCGAGCAACAGCAGCAGCGCGCCGCATCCGCCGTCGTCCTCCAGCTCGGTAGCGAATCAATGTACGACGACGGCGGCGCCGGTTTCCGTCTCGACCTCACCCCGCATTCAGGAGCCGCCTGACCATGGCCGAAACCTTTACCCGCGTCACGGTGGCCGGGCCGCAGCGCCATGTGGATGTGCTGCTGCCCTCGCAGACCCCTACCGGCCTGCTGCTGCCGCAGATCCTGGAACTGCTGGACGACCAGCCGACCTCCGCCGTCTCGGTCAAGACGCTGATCACTCCTGCGGGCGACCCGGTCCGTGAGGACGCCTCGCTCAGTGACGCAGGGATCGCCGACGGCGCCATGCTGCGGCTGGTGAACGTGTCCGAGGCGCCGCCCGCGCCGGTGGTGTACGACATCACCGACGCCGTGGTGGAACAGACCGAGGACATCGGCGGCCGCTGGACCGAGCGGGTCCGCCGGGCCACGGGAGCCGTCTTCGCCGCCGCGGGACTGTATTTGGGCGTGCACGTGCTGCTCGACGACGTGTCCATCGGCTTGGCCGCCGCGGTCTTTTTCGGCGTCGCAGCAGTGCTGCTGGGCACCGGCATCTATCTGGGCCGGGCCACAGCCACGGTGCTGGGCCCGCTGCTGGTCGGCACCGGCTGGCTGCTGACTGTGGGCGGCGTGCTGCGGCTGCCAGCCGGCCCCGGGATGCACGTACTGCTGGCCGCAGCGGTAAGCGCGGTAGCGCTGGTGTGTGCGGGCCTGATCTCGCGACGACCGCGTGCCTTGCTGTCCGCTGCCGGCCTGCTGGCCCTGCTCACCCTGTTCTGGGCCGCGTCGCTGGCCTTTTTCGGCACTCCGGTGCAGGCCGCCAGCGTTGCCGCGCTGCTGAGCTGCGCCACCCTGGGTTTGCTGCCGCAGATCGCCCTGTCCGTCTCCGGTTTGGCCACGCTGGACGACCGCCGGGCCAAAGGCGGCCGGATCGGACGCACGGACGTGCATGTGGCGATCGGTTCCGCGCACCGCGGGCTCAGCCTGGGCACCGCCTTGGTGGCGGTTTCGGTGGCCACCGGCTTGTGGATTCTGGGCACGGACACCCAGTGGCAGGTCTGGACCATGCCGCTGGTCGGATGCCTGGCCTTGGCCACCGGGCTGCGCGCGCGTGCCTTCCCGCTGGCCCCGGACCGCATCGCGCTCTATCTGGCCGCGGCCGTCGGAACGCTGGCGCTGGCCCGTTCGGTGCTGGCCTTCGCCCCCGCCCAGGGCTGGCTGGTGGCGGCCGGCCTGCTGGTGCTGGCCGTCGCGGTCGTGATCTCACTGACCGTGACGCTGGCCGACCATTCCGCGGCGAAACTGCGCCTGCTCGCCAACCGGTTCGAGACGCTGGCCATCCTGGCCTCGGTCCCGCTGATCATCGGCCTGTTCGGCATCTTCGCATCGCTGCTGACCACCTTCGACTGACTCAGGCTGGGATTGACCTATGGAACCGATTTCACGCAGGGACTCAATCGCGCGGGAGCAAGCCGCCGCAGGCCACCTCACCGCGGGTCAGCTCACCGCAGGCCAGCCCCTTCCGGGCAGCGCGCCGCTGGGCGCCCCGTCGGGTGCCGGCCTCCAGGGCGCCCTGCCGGGTGCCGGCCTCCAGAGCGCCCTGCCGGGAGCCAGTCTCCCGGGTGTGGCGCAGGCGGCTGATCCGTGGAGCTCGCCGGCACCGACTGCCGGGCCGGAGGGAGCCGGACCGTTCGAGTCCGAGGCCGAACGACGCCGCCGCCGGCTGCGCAGCCGTCCCGGCGAGCCGTGGCTGGTCCGCACCGCGCGCGCCGCGAAGGGCCTGGTGTCCTCCGACGACTACCCGCAGCGGCTGGTCGCCGCCACCGCCGGCGCCCAGGCCGCCGTCAGCACGGGGCGCCGGATCGCCGTGATCGGCAGCCGGGGTGGAGCCGGCAAGACCACGACGGCGGCGCTGCTGGCTTCGCTCTATGCCGCGGCCCGGCAGGACACCATTGCAGCCGTGGACCTGGCGCCTGCCGGCGGCACCTTGGCGCTGCGCCTCGGCGTGCCGGACGCACCGGCCATCGACGCCGCCGCAGCGGTGCTGCAGCAGGAGCCCGCCGCGGGCGCCGACGAGTTGCGACGGCTGCTGGCCGCCGCGGGCGCCAATCTGTGGGTGGCAGGCGAGCGGACGCTCGGCGGACATGCCGGAAGCGCGGCGCTTTCTGCAGCCGGCCAGAGCATTTCCCGCTACTGCCCGGTGGCGGTCTACGACTGCACCACCGGCCCGGGCGAGAATCCGGACACCAACTGGGCCATCGGTGCCGCCCAATTGGCCGTGCTGGTGGCCCCCGCCTCGGTGGCCGGGGTCCAGGACGTGCGCCGGACGGCCGCAGCGTGGGCGGCTACGCCCGCACTGGCCGGCACCGGACTGCTGGCGGTGCTGACCCAGACCGATGCTCAGGCACCGCTGGACCCGATGTCCGAAGCCAAGGCGCTGGCCGGGGACGGACTCACCGTGCTGCCGCTAGGCTACGACCGGCATCTGTCCAGCGGCGTGGAGTTCAATCCCGGACTGATGTCCCGTGCGGTCCGGTTGCAGGCGGCGGAGCTCGCCTCCACCGCCTTGGCCCTGGCAATGGAGCACACCGGCCAATGAGCGTGAAGATCATCCACCGGCCGGCCCGCACCACCGCCCCGGCCCGCGAGGCTGCACCGTTCAGCCTCGAAGCTCCGCCGCCGATGGCCGAGAAGTCCGGCCGGATGAACGCCATGGCGCTGATCCCGCTGCTCGGCGCCGGCCTGTCCATGACCGTGATGATGCTCTTCCGCGGCAACAGCCTGGCCGCCGTGGGCGCCATCGCCATGATCGTGACCGTGGTGGCATCCATCATCATGATGCTGGGCCAGCGCGGCCGGGCGGCCCGCACCCGGGCGGAGGAACGCGACCGCTATCTGGAGTACTTGGAGGAATCCCGGGCCACGCTGCGCACCGACGAGCAGCGGACCATCACCACGGCCCGCACCAGCAACCCGGAACCCACCGCCCTGTTCGACATCGTCCGCAATACCGGGCGGCTGTGGGAACGGCGCCGGGGCAACGAAGACTTCCTGCAGGTCCGGATCGGATCCGGCGAACGGATCAGCCGGCAGATCACCGTCAACGAGCAGGGCCCCGCGACCGCGCAGCGGGACACGTTCATGGACAACGAAGTGCGGATCCTGCAGCAGCGCTACGAGAGGTCGCCGGACCTGCCGCTGACCCTGCCGCTGGACTCGGCCGGCAACGTCAGCATCATCGGTTCCCGCGAATTCGTGCTCAACGCCGCCCGGAACCTGCTCATCGAGGCCTGCGCCTTCCACTCGCCGGAAGACCTGCAGGTGGGCATCGCGGCCCGCGAGGACCGGCTGCGCGACTGGGACTGGACCCTGTGGCTGCCGCATCTGGCCGACCAGAAGCAGACCCATGCCACCGGTCCGGTGCGCCGGATGGCCCGCTCCGTTGACGAACTCGGTGCCGTGCTCGCCGACGAGCTGAACCGCCGCGCCGTGGTGGCAGCCGAATCCTCCAAGAACCTCAAGGGCGCCAGCCAGCACCTCCCCCGGCTGCTGGTGCTGGCCGACTGCTATGGCGTATTGCCGGAGGATCTGGTGCTGCCGGACCGGCACGCCGGGCTCGCCCAGCTGGGCATCACCGTGGTGTATTTGGTGGCCGACCGCCGCCAGGAGCCCGGCGAAATCAGCGTGCGCGTTAGCCAGGACGGCGTCGCCGCCCCCACCGGTCCGGCCGGCTCCCGCAGCTACCGGGCGCAGGCCGCCCGCAGCCAGGCCAGTGCCCGGGCCAAGGCAGGCCACACCCCCGCGCCCGGCGCACGGGCGGCGAGCGGCACGGCAGGGGCCGTTGCCGCGGATGCCGGCGCCCCGCCGTCGGACGCGGGATTCCTGATCCAAAATTACCGCCACGATCCGGTGGAACCGGTCGAGGAACGCGGCACCCTGGACACCCTGGCCGTCGCCACCGCCGAGGCCCTGGCCCGGGAGCTGGCCCCGATGCGCCTCTCGGCGGACTCCCTGGAACACAACACGGCCGCCAGTTCGGACAGCTTCCTGGAGATGCTCGGCCTCAGCCCGGCGCTCGATGAAGCGGACATCAGGCGGCTCTGGAAACCGCGCAGCGAGGTGGATTTCCTGCGCATCCCGCTGGGCCCGGACGACCGCGGCCGGCCCGCCCTGCTGGACCTGAAGGAATCCGCCCAGTTCGGCATGGGCCCGCACGGGCTCTGCGTCGGCGCCACCGGGTCCGGCAAATCGGAAATGCTGCGGTCGCTGGTGCTCGGGCTGCTGGCCACGCATCCGCCGGAATTGCTGTCCATGGTGCTGGTGGACTTCAAGGGCGGCGCCACCTTCGCGCCGTTCGCCGAGGCACCGCAGGTCTCCGGCGTGATCACCAACCTGGCCGACGACGCCAGCCTGATCGAGCGCATCTACTCCAGCCTCAACGGCGAGGTAGTACGCCGTCAGGAAGTACTCAAGGCCGCCGGCAACATCGCCAACATCACCGACTACCAGCTGCACCGGCAGGAACGGGTGGCCCGCGGCGAGGCCATGGAGCCGCTGCCGCACCTGGTGGTGATCATCGACGAATTCGGTGAACTGCTCACCGCCCGGCCGGATTTCATCGACCTCTTCCTGTCCATCGGCCGGATCGGCCGGTCCATCGGCGTGCACCTGCTGCTGAGCAGCCAGCGGATCGAATCCGGCAAGCTGCGCGGACTGGAAACCTACCTGTCCTACCGGATCGGCCTGCGCACCCTCTCCGAATCCGAGTCCCGCACCGTGCTGGACACCCCGGATGCCTTCCATCTGCCGCCGGTGCCCGGGTACGGCTACCTGAAGGTGGACACCACCGTCTACACCCGGTTCAAGGCCGGCTATGTGTCCGGCCCGCTGGAAGATGTCCAGGTCCAGGTTGCGCAGGAAACCACCGACGACGACGGCCCCCTGGTGCTGCCGATGCCCACCTACGCGGCCAGCCTGGACAAGGCGAACGACGGCGGCCAGTCCGCCGCGAAGCCGGCCCGCACCGGAGCGTCCAAGCGGACCACCGGTCCCACCGTGATGTCCACGCTGATGGACACCCTGGCCCGGTTCCCGCGCGCGGTGGATCCCATCTGGCTGCCGCCGCTGCCCGCCGCCGTGGCGCTGGACGCCGCCGCCGGTTCGGTGACCAGCACCAGTCAAGGCATCCGGCTCACCACCGGCGGCTCGCTGAAGATCCCCGTTGGCCTGCTGGACGACCCGGCCAAGCAGTGGCAGGGCGTCTGGGAGCTGGACCTCAAGTCGGCGGGCGGCAACGTGGCCATTATTGGCGGCCCGCAGTCGGGCAAGAGCACCGCGCTGCGCACCATCGTCGCCTCGCTGGCCATGACCCACAGTCCGCAAGAGGTCGGCATCTACTGCGTGGACCTGATGGGCAATTCGCTGATTCCGCTGGAGGGCCTGCCGCATGTGGGCGGCGTGGCCGTGCGCACCAACCGCGAAGTGGTCCGCCGCACGGTGGAAGAACTCCTCGCCATGTTGACCGTGCGCGAAAACGTCTTCGAGAAGTACCAGGTGGACTCGCTGGCCACGCTGCGCAAACTCTGTGCCCAGGGCAGGATCCCGGAACTGCCCAGCGCCGACATCGTGCTGGTGCTGGACGGCTACGGCCTGCTCACCGATGAGTTCGAGGACATCGAACCGGCCGTGCACGCCTTGATCGCCCGAGGTGGCGGCTACGGCATCCATGTGGTCACCACCGTCAACCGGCAGAACGAGATCCGGCTGGCCCAGCAGTCCTTCTTCGGCACCAAGATCGAGCTGCGGCTGGCCGACCCGGCGGACTCCTCCTACGGCCGTAAACTCGCCGAGACCATGCCCGCGGACCGGCCGGGACGCGCGCTGACCGAGGCGAAACTGTTCGGCCACTTCGCGCTGCCGCGCATCGACGGCGTGGCCGATGCGGATACCGCCACCCAGGGCACCCGGGACATGGTGGCCGCCGTCGCCGCTTCCACCGACGCCCGCGCCATGCAGGTGCGCATCCTGCCGCAACTGGTGGAAGCCGCGGAGATCGAGGTCCCGCCGCTGCCCGGCCTGCTGCCGCTGGGGCTGCGCGAGACCGACCTCGGTCCGGAAATGCTGGATGTGGTCCGCGGCGAACACCACCTGATCGTGATGGGCGACGAGCAGTCCGGCAAAACCAACCTGGTCCGCTCGCTGGTCTCCTCGCTGGTGGCACGGTATCCGTCCCGGGACCTGGTCTTCGCGGTCTTCGATCCGCGGCGGGCGCTGGCCGATGTGGTGCCGGATGCCTATCTGGGCGGCTACGCCCCCAGCGCCGCGCAGGCCGAACCGCTGGCCAACGCCATCGCCTCCGAGCTGTCCAAGCGGACCGCCGGCGGCGATGCAATGCAGGACAGCATCGGCGAGCCGGACAGCATCCCGCGGATCGTGCTTTTGGCCGACGACTATGACATCCTCACCGCCGGCGGCGCCGGGCCGCTGCGGTCGCTGATCGAGTACCTGCCGATGGGCCCGGAGCTGCAGCTCAACGTGATCCTGACCCGCCGCGTGCGCGGCGCCGGCCGCGGCATGTACGAGCAGTTCTTCGCCGCGCTGCGCGACTCGGGCAGCACCGGCCTGATCCTTTCCGGCGACCGCTCCGAAGGCGGCCTGCTGAACAACGTGCGCGCCCGACGGCTGCCGCCCGGCCGCGGCCTGCTGGTCCGCGCGGGCGGGCCGGTGCAGACCGTGCAGACCCTGTGGACCCCGTTGGAGGAAACCGCCGATGTCTAACACCCTCACCGTCGTGGCGCTCGACGAACCGGACCAGGACGTGGTCATGGTCTCGCTGCTGGCCGTGGTCCCGCAGGAGTACGTCCGGCAGGCCGCCGACAGCACCCTGCTGGAAGTCGAGGACGGCAACGGCACCACCATGTTCGCCGTTGAGCTTCCCCGCCTGATCCGGGTGCCCGGCGAGGTGTCCCGGCTGCTCGCCGGCGCCAGCGTGGACGCGGTGGAGGGGGCGCCAATCCCGTCCGTCTTCTCCGACGACCCGGACTTCGCAGCACCGGAGCACCAGGACCTGTGGTGGCAAGAGATCACCATCCGCAACGGCATTCCGGACGGCGAATCGCTGGGCTACCGGCTGGCGCAGAACATCGCGGTGCGCTGCCGCGGCGTCGTCGTCGGCCACCAGCTGCCCGGATCCGGAGAAGGAACTGGAGAACAGGGATGACCATGCACGCCTCCGCGTTCGACTTCCACACCGACCGCACCGCCGTCGTCTTCCAGGACAAGCCGCTGGCCTACCTGTCCCCCGCCCTCACCCGCGCCTACGTGGCCGCGCGCGAATCGGAACGCCAGTTCGTGGTGATGACGCCCAGCGCCAGCAAGCTGACCCTGCCGCTGTACCAGTTGCTGCAGCGCGAGGGCTGCATCTGGATGGCCAGTGCGGCGGACGGCACGTTCTACAACGGCTTCACCGGCCAGCAGTACCGCTGGAACGGGGACGTCTTTGCCGCCGAGGAACAGCTCGCACCGGATTACCTGCAGGCTTCGGGCGGGTCCGACGGCGTGGTCCAGGCCCGCGGCGAGATCCTGCATCCGGCCAGCGAAGCGACCCGGATCGGCGAGTTCACCGCGGCGCTGTTCCGCGAGCTCACCGGCGCCGAACCGTCAGGCTGGGGCATCCACGAGCCGGTCAGCGAACCGTGGGATATCGCCGCGCTGACCCGCTACTGCTATGAAACCGCGCCGATGACCAGCAACATCATCGTGGTCGGCCGGCCCCGCCCGGGCACCGAGGTACCGTCCATCGGCGTGCTGACGGTGACCCGCTCCGCCACCGGGGTGCACGAGTCCGTGGAGCTGTTCTGCGAAGCGGTGGATCCGCTCTCCGAGGACGAACTGGCCTCCTTCGGGTCAGCCATGCACCGGGCGCACGCCCGCACCGCGCTGGCCGGCCACACCATGCTGCTGGAGCAGCTCGCGTCCCCGGCCCGCTTTACCGGCGTCAGTGTCCCGGCCTGCGCGTTCTTCGGGCCGGAGGCGCTGAAGCAGTTCGGCCCGCAGCAGGCGTTGGCCGCGGCCGGCGAGCGCGCCCGGCTGGTGGGCGTTCCGCCGCTTCAGTCGCTCGCCGTCACCTACCACCGGGACCCCGCCGGCGTCCGCCGGCATCCGCTGGATGAGTTCACCGAGCTGGTTGGCAAACTGGCCGGCGGAAAGTTCTGAGCACGTTCTGACCACAGCACGGGCCCCGGGATAGCGTTGGGAACATCCATCCAAGCGGAATAGAACCACGTGACCGGAGGTTGTCCCAGCGTGTCCATGAACGACGGCGGTGCCTCCTCCCAGTCTTCTGCCCCTGCTGCTGCGGTTGCGGAGGCAGGTGCCCGCCGCGGACTTGGCCGGTTCCGCAAGCAGGGCCGCAGCCCCAGCGAGACCGGCGCCGGCATGGCCTACGGGCTCGCCGCCTACGGGCTTTGGGGCCTCCTCCCGCTCTACTTCACCGCACTGATACCGGCCGGTCCGCTGGAGATCGTGGCAAACCGCATTGTCTGGTCGCTGCTGTTCTGCTTCCTGCTGATCACGGCGCTGCGCGGCTGGCGCACCTTCCGCGCCGCGCTGGGCGACTGGCGCACTTTCGGAACGCTGGCGTTGGCCGCCGGCCTCATCGCCGTCAACTGGTTCACCTACACCTTCGCCGTCCTCAATGGCCACGCCATCGAAGCCTCCCTGGGGTACTTCATCAACCCGCTGGTGTCCGTTCTGCTCGGAGTCATCCTGCTGAAGGAACGGCTGCGCCCGGCACAGTGGGTCGCGATGGGCGTGGCGTTCACTGCCGTGCTGGTACTGGCCTTCGGGTACGGCAACGTCCCGTGGATCGCACTGATTCTGGCGCTCAGCTTCGGCTTCTACGGTCTGGTCAAGAATCGCGTCGGCGGCCGCGTGGACGCCGTCACCAGCCTCAGCGTGGAAACCCTGGTGCTGGCCCCCGTGTCCGTGGTCATCATGCTCGTCCTGATGGCCGGCAGCCAGGCAACCCTGCTCTCCGAAGGCCCCGGACACTTCTGGCTGATGGCTTCCAGCGGCCTGATCACGGCCTTGCCGCTGCTGTTCTTCGGCGCCGCCGCGCGCCGGCTGCCGCTGAGCACAGTCGGCATGCTGCAATATCTGGCACCCATCCTGCAGTTCATCACCGCCCTCGTCTTCCTGCACGAGCCCATGCCGCTGGAGCGCTGGATCGGTTTCGGCCTGGTCTGGCTCTCCTTGGCCATCCTGACAGCGGACATGGTCGTGGCGCTCAAGAGGGCACCCCGGGCCGCCGCGCCCGCCGGCGTGGCGTCGCACTAGATCTCCGAAGGCTGCCGCACTCTAGGCGGGCAGCCGGTCGTGATGCCAGCCGCGAAGCCCGCTGGATCCCGCGAATCGGTTGGCTCGGTGTAGGCTGCGCTCCTGCTCGAGCCAGCCAGACACGGTGGGTGGCTACGTACCGGATACGCCACATTGTTCACAGGCCTCTCCGGCAAATGGCGCAATTGCGGAAGCAAGAAGCCGATACTCCTGCTTCTGCGGATCGTGCGGAGGTTCCATGTCCGCAATGTGGCGTATAACGTACAGCCTGGCTGCGCGAGGGCCAGACCAGGCGACGGCCAGGCCAAACGACGGCCGGGTCAAGCGAGGGCCAGGCCAAGCGAGCACCGGGCCAAGCGAGCACCGGGCCAAGCGACGGCGGGGCCGGAGCGGCTCCACCCTGGGCGTGAGCCGCCGGCGGCAGGTTTCAGCCCAGAAACTGCCACCTGCGCGCGGCGGACTGACGCACGCCCGCCGTTGCCCGCTGCTTCACTGCGCCACTCACCGCCGACGACTCCCGCGAACTCCGACGCCCGCGCAATAAGGTATATACTTTTCCAGTAAAGTACTTTGACGGCGAGCGAAGGGTTTCTCATGCCAGCGAGGCCAGCAGCCATCCCGGCCGAGCCGAGAGACCATGTAGACGGAGTCCGGCAGCAGTGGCAGCAGATCTTCCCTGGCTTGGAAACGGACGCCATGGAGATCGTCACGCGGATCAACCGCATCGCCCAGATCGTGCAACAGCGCAGCGACAGCATTCTTACCGCTAACGGCATCACGCGCGCCGAGTTCGACATGCTCTCGTTGCTGGCCCGCTCAGGCAGGCCGATGTCGCCCACCGAACTGGCTGCCGAATTGCTCATCTCCGGGGCCGGCGCCACCAAGCGGATCAAGACGCTCCAGAACGCCGGGCTGATCGTGCGGGAAACCAACCCCAAGGACGGCCGCGGCGCACTCATCAACACCACCCCGAGGGCCCGCGGCCTGCTCCGGCCCATTCTGGAATCCGTTCTCGACTTCGAGGCGGGGCTGTTGTCCGGGCTCGATCGGACCACCGCCACGGACCTCGCCCGGAACCTTCGAACCTTGCTGACCAGCCTCGAACTGCCTTCCAGCAGCGGCTGACCAGCCCCGCGCCCGACACCGCCGGAACGACCCCACCGCCCATCCGTCCAACGCCGAGGAGGCGCCCACCAACCGTGAAGCAGCACGCCCGCCAGTTCTTCCATGTTCCGCCCGCCAAGGGCCACCGGATCCCGGCGCTCCGTGTTGCCGCCGGCATCGTCATTCCGCTGGTGGCGCTGGTGCTGATGGGCCGGACGGACCTCACCATCTACGCGGTATTCGGCGCACTGACGGGTGTCTACGGGCGGGTCGAACCGCACTGGCTGCGGCTCAAGCACCAGACCTTTGCCGGCATCATCATGTGTTGCAGCGTCATCGGCGGCGTCGCGTTCGCCACGGCCGGCGTGAAAACATGGGGGCTCGTCGCGCTGAGCACTCTCCTCGCAGGCTTGCTGTCCCTGATCGCCGACTGTTTGCGGCTGCGCCCGGCGGGCCCTTTCTTCTACCTGTTCGCCTTTACCGGCAGCGCCTCCGTTCCGTTCCACGGGCAGCTCTGGGAAGCGGCAGCCACGGCGGTTGGCAGCGTCGCCGTCGTCCTGCTGCTGGGCTTCGCCGGGCGCCTGCGCGTCCGCCGCAGCCAGCCCCAGCGCGGGCTGGGCGAGGCCCCGCATCCGCCCTGGCCGGGGATGCTCTTGCACGCCGGTCGCTATGTCGCGGCCATCGGCCTGTCCGGATCGGTGGCGACACTGTCTGGCCTGGGCCATGGCTACTGGGCGATGGTTGCCGCGGCGGCACCAATCGCCGCGGCCGACGCCTCCGGCGGCCTGGTCCGGGCGGTTCACCGCACCGTGGGCACCTACGGAGGCGTGCTCCTGACAGCCTGTCTGCTAACCATCAGCTGGTCCCCGCTCCAACTGGCCGTACTGTTGGCTGCCCTGCAGTTCGTGGGCGAGGTCTTCGTGATCCGGCACTACAGCATCGCCTTGGTTTTCATGACCCCGGTGGCTCTGATGATGACCGAATTCATCGCCACCAAGCCTGCCCACGTGCTGGTCACCGACCGAGCGGTGGAAACCACCATCGGCGCTGCCATTGCCTTTATCGTCATCCTGCTCGCCACCCGGCAGCAGCGCCGGAAGGAACTTGCAAGCCCCACCCCCGGGCGCCAGATCCCTGAACCAGCCACCCCGGGCGCATCTGTGTGAAGCCCGCTAGTACCTGATAGCGTCGATCACCTTCACGCGGACGGCCACCAGGGCGGGGATCAGGCCGGCCAGCGCTCCGACCGCGGTGGCGGCGCCAATGCCGATCAGCGCGGCTTCCACCGGGAACGGCGGCAGTTCGCTGATGCCTTGGGCAATCAACTCCTGAACCCATGGGCTCTTCACCACTGCGACGGCGAGCATCACCCCGACCACGCCGGCCACGAAGGTGGCAACCACTGACTCGAGCATCACGCCGAAAAAGATGCGCCCCGACGTCGCCCCAAAGCTGCGCCGGATGCCTATTTCCCGCACCCGGTATTTGACCGTGACCATGGAGATGTTCAGCAGCCCCACGGCCCCGAGCAGCAGGACCAGGCCGGCAATGCCGCCCACTGCCCACTGGATGCCTTCGAACGGGTCGCCCCAGGCGGCGTAGTCGCTGCGGTAGACGTTCACATGCGCGTCGGGGAACTGGGCCTGGAGATCGCCGGTCATCGCAGCCGAAAGGGCCGGCTCAACGTCAGCCGGCACCCACATCTCCAAGGCAGGCGGTGCCCCTCCTTCGCCGCCCAAACCCCAGCGCTCGTACTGGGAAGTGAGCATCATGGCCGCAGGCATGGCGCCCTCGTAGCCATCCGGCGTGATACCCACGACTCTGGCCGCGATCGGCCGCTGCTGGAAGATCTGCACCACAGGATTCGCGGTGAGGTCCGGTCCGCCCAGCTGGCGGTGGAACGCTTCGTTGATAATGACCGCCGGTGCCAGGGCGGCGGCGTCGGCCTCGGTGAACCAGCGGCCGCCGGCCAGGTTCACCCGCCGCATCTCGCCGTAGCTCCTGTCCACCACCGTGGTCTCGGTCGCCACCACGCCGTGCGGGAACTGGAACGGGACCTGAGCGAACATCCGCCGGCTCGCGTACTCCACCGCATAACGCTCCACCAGCGCGTCAAAGGCAGCTTGGAGCACGGCCGGATCATCTTGTCCCGTCGCAGAGAAAACTTCCACCGACACCGTGGCCGCCCGGCCGCCGGATTGTTCCTGCGCCTGCACCATGCCTTCCCGGGCCATGTTGCCGAGCCCGACGACGGTGGTCAGCGCCGCGACCGACAGCGCCACCCCGATCAGTGCCAAGAGGATCCTGGTTTTGTGGATGCGCAGCTCGGCCCATGCCTCCACCAGCAGGGCAACGATCCCGGTCATGCCGCCAGCTCCGGGGCGTTAAGGATGCCATCGCCCAGCCGGTAGTGCCGCTGGGCCAGGGCCGCAACATTCGCGTCGTGGGTGATGGTCACCAGCGCCGCGCCCGATTCCAGCGCGACTTCGTCCAACAGCGCCATCACTTTCTGTCCCGTGTCGATGTCCAGCGCGCCGGTGGGTTCATCGGCCAGGATCAGCCGGGGCGACCGCACCAACGCCCGGGCAATCGCGATCCGCTGCTGCTCGCCGCCGGAGAGTTTGTGTGGCTTCTCGCGCAGCCGGTCGCCCAAGCCGACGCGCTCCAGCATCCGCGCAGCCAGCCGTTCACGCTGCCAGAACTGGCTGCCGCGCGCATACAGCAGGGGTGTCATGACGTTCTCCAACGCAGTGCGGCCGGGCAACAGGTTGAACTGTTGGAAGATGAACCCCACCCGGGCGCCGCGGGCGATGGCGCGCTGCTTCTCCCCCATGGAAGAAACCGGCCGCCCGTCGAAGTACAGCTCGCCAGTGGTGGGCACGTCGAGCAGGCCGAGGATATTCAGCAGCGTCGATTTACCAGATCCGGAACGCCCTTGGATCGAGACATGGTCCCCGGCCCTGATGCTCAGGTCGATACCCTGCAGGATGTGCAACGGGTCGCGGTCCGGAATGTGAACGCTCCGGGTTACATCGTGCAACTCCAGCAGCGGTGTGCCCGTCGCCGCGGCACTCATCCGCCGATCATCCCGAAGCCGGCTTCCATCCCGGGCATCATCTGCTCCCCGGGAGCTCCCGGGATGAACTGCAGGACCATGTCGCCCTCGGCGAGCCCCTCGAGGATCTCTACTTGCATGCCGTCGTTGAGGCCCAGCGTGACGGAGCGCTCCACTGGTGCACCGCCGTCGTCCTCCACCAGCCAGACCAGCCCGGTGTCCACGGATCCTTGGACCGCCGTGGTGGGGATGACCACGACGTTTTCCGCGGTTCCTGCGGTGATGTCGATGGTAGCGCCCAGGCCGGCGAACACCTTGACGTCTGCCGGCACCGCACACTTGACCGTGCCGGTTGCCGCAGCCGCCGGGGCTTCCGGACCGAACGGACCGATAGCCGCAGGCGCCACCTGCGCCTGGTCCGGGCCGCCGTCGTCTGGCGCCTCGCCGACGGTCACTGCCTTGCAGTCGAACGGCGCCGGGCCGCCGTTGACCGTCACGGTGGCCGAGCTGGGGCGGTCCAGCAGCCGGAACTGCTGGTCGGCGGTCAAGGGGCTCATCGGAATCGAGAGTGTAGATAGCGTTGGCGCGTCGGTTCCCGGATAGAGGTCGAGGTCTTCCGATGATGGAAGTTCTCACACTGCCCATCCGAAAGACCTCGACGTGTCCAACGCTA
>NZ_SUKC01000024.1 GCF_005047635.1 Arthrobacter sp. CAU 1506
TAGCGTTGGACACGTCGAGGTCTTTCGGATGGGCAGTGTGAGAACTTCCATCATCGGAAGACCTCGACCTCTATCCGGGAACCGACGCGCCAACGCTATCTACACTCTCGATTCCGATGAGCCGGAAATGTGCCTTGCGGCCTGTCAGACGATCCAGCCCGGACTTGCAGGTGACACCATAAAACAGATGAAGAAACTCAAGGGTAGTTCCGGCACGTTCTTAGCGCGTGCACTCATCGATCGCCACGCGGACTGGCACAGTTGGCCAACCCCCCTACGAGAATTGATCCAAAAAATTGATGTCGCAATTTGAAGATCGGCACCCCGAGGTGTCGCTGAGCTTCCTGCAGCGGAAGGCAATCGAATCTGACTCTCGAGCCATCGTGGTCTTGGCCGGCGCCGGGAGCGGCAAGACCGAAGTAGTTGCGCGCCGTGTGCAACGACTACTCACCCAGGACGGAGTCGGACGTATACTCGCTCTCTCCTATACGAACAAAGCTGCCGAGGAGTTGGGCGAACGTCTGCGGTCGCGTGTCGGCTCGGAATCTGAGCGAGTGACTACTGAAACAATTCATGGGTTCGCTCATTCACTGCTTCGTCAACACTCGACGAAGATCGGCTTGCCAGTCGAACCGGAAATCTTGACTCGGGATGAAGATCGAGCCGAGTTGTTGAACCAGTGGCTTAACAGCCAAGGCCTCCAACCCGCCACCGATCCTATCGCGCAGCTGAGAGACATCGACCTCAACCGCGCCCGCAACATCGACACCCCGGCGGTCGAAGACTGGGGACGTGCTCTGGCCAGTCTTCCGGCACTGGATTACGCTGCCCTTCTTAGTGCCGCTCGTGAACTACTTGAACTTAAGTCCGTTCGACGACAACTGGGACGCACTTACACTCATATCGTCGTTGACGAAGCCCAAAACCTGACGCCGTCACAGTATCTCCTACTTACGGCTCTGATGGGCGAGCGTGGAGAGGGTCCTGCAATGATGCTTGTGGGCGACGATAAGCAATCGATAATAAGCTTCGCCGGAGCCGACCCAGACTTGATCAGACAGTTCGCGCGATCTTACGATGCGGAAGTCATCGAGTTAACCGACAATTTCAGGTCCGCCGCCATTATCAGTGCAGTCGCAGGCCTCATCGCCGGTCAGCTTGGACAGAATCAGCCGTCTGTCGAACCTCACGCAGCTCCTGGATGCATTGAATATGTCTCCGGCTCAGATGAGAGCGATGAAGCAGCAAAAATCAGCAACTGGGTAGAAGAACTCCTTCGAAGTGGTCTACCCGAAAAGTCAGTCGCTCCAGGAGAATCGGTCGAAATACGAGCCGAAGATATTGCCGTTATCGGACGCTCAGTTTCGGCGCTGCGCGGAACTGCTAAGGCGCTCGAAGCAAGAGACGTGATCTATTCGACGAGCAGCGACGCAGCTGACTGGTTGGAAGGACTCGTCGGCAAAGTTGTGCTGGAGCTTATTGCATTCAATGCTGCCGCCAGACACGTGTCGCCTCAGTGGCAGCTGGGTCGGCTTATCGATGTAGACCCAGAGATGCTCAAATCTCGTGAACAAATCGCAGCTGCGATCCGTTCACATGACAACGTGCTCATCGCAGCCTTGGCAAAACTGGTTGACGAGACGGACATTCGCGGATTCATTGAGAACCTGAGAACGTTGGTCCCTGATACCGAAGGGAGCACATCCGAGCTGGCTTCTTGGAACGCCGACGTTGAGGAAATTGAGAAGGCGTGGCGTGACTACAACGCGACAGTGGATCGTGAATCGCAGACGTGGGGGGGCTTCCGCCTTTTTTGCTCACGGCGGCAGCGTGGTTCAGCGACGCATGGGGTTCAGCTGCTCACGGTGCACAAATCTCAGGGCCGAGAATTTCGAGCGGTCGCCATTGTTGGCATGAATGAAGGCCAGATTCCAGATTTTCGGGCAAAGTCGCCCAATGAGCAGGCGGGCGAGTTGCGGACATTCTATGTCGCTGTGACACGGGCGCGGCGGGTACTTCTCTTATCACGAGCGCTTCGTCGTACGACAAAATACGGGCAGCGACCCACGACCCCTTCGCCATATCTAGCGTTCGCGCGCCAACTGACCGATGTTAGGAGCAAGTAGCCTGGCAGATTCCTGAGGTTCACCGTCCAGGGACGGCTGAGGGAACAATTTGGGAAGCTCCGATGTGGCTTTCCCGCGAGCTACTTCTGCCGCTGTCCTTGTAGGCCGATAAGTGACCTCCCTGAAATAGTTGCTGCATGAAACTGAACCGCTGCCCTGCACAACGTTCTGATCAGGTTCAGGGAAATCCGTGTTGCTCAGCACGCCGTGCGAGAACACTCGGACTAGGGTGTGCAAGTTCCTTGGGGCTGAGAAAGGAGCGGGACCGGGATCCAGCAGATGGAGTTGGCCATACCGAGCAGCAGTTGGCCGAGCATTTCAGGTGCAGATCAAAGGCTGCTGCCCCGTCGCTAATTGCCCGACCAAGGCGCGCCGTTCGTCCCATCACGCACGTCAGCTTTGTCGAAGCAGAGGCCGCCTCTACGCGGAAATTATCATGAGCAAGTCCCCTCTGACGATCACGGTGGGGAGCCTTCCTGACTTTTGCCCGCATGGCGTCGCCCCTTTGGGGGGCGCTGCCGTGCGGGGATCGGGGATGGAGTTCCTGCCGGCCATCCCAACCCGGTATAAGTAGAAACAACAAAACGCAACTAAGGTTATTTGACAGCACCCACAGCAAGGGGATAGAGGAACCAACTTGGATGCACTGACACCCAGCAGCATCATCACCAGAGGCCTGGACATCCTCCGGCGCGCGGGCGTGCGAACCTCCGCCGGCAACCTCGAACGCATGTCCCTGGCCGCCCGCAACCTGCCCGTATTCGAAGCCTCCATCAAGGTGACGATCCAGCCCCCGACCCCCAGCCGCATCCTGACCGACCTCAGCACCACCCAGAGAGTCCGGCTCATCTACTTCACCAACAAGCCCGGGGCAGCAGTCACCGAAGCCGCCGAAGCAGGCCTGGTCGACCTCGTCGCCTTGGAACCGGCCACCGTCATCATCGGCCGTGAATACCTCAAACGTGAGCCCGACAAGAGGCGCAACGAACGCGTCAATAAGCACCGCAAGAACGCCTGGGGCCGCTGGGCAGTCGAACGCGTCCTGATACTTTCCCGCCAGCCCATGGGCCAGACCGACATCGCACCCTTGGCTGGCATCTCCCAGCCGGCCGTCTCGAATGCGTTCCAGCACCTGCAAGGGCACATCGTGCGCCGCCCGCACGGCTGGGAGCCGGAGGACCGTGCAGCACTGCTGGACAAATGGCTCGATGAATACCCCGGACCCGGCGGTGCATCCACCTACTGGTACGGGTTGGACGCCCCCGTGCGGCAGGCCCGTGACGCCGCTGAGTACGCGGAGTCCATGGAGGGCGAGCCACTGATCTCCGGTGACGTGGCGGCGGATACCTACGCTCCGTGGCGGCTGCCGAACCGGGTGCAACTGTACGTAAAGCAGTCCGTAGACCTGACCGACGCTGGTTTCACTCCTGCCGACCCGGACTCGGCCACCCTGGTGGCCACAATCCCGGCCGACACGACGCTTTGGACTGTCGCTCGCATGGCCGGCCGGCCAGACGGCCACCCTCTGGCCGACCCGCTGATCACCTTGTGGGACCTCATGCGGAGCCCCGGCCCGGACGCCGAAGAAGCCTCCCAACGCCTCCGCGCAGCGATCCTGGGCGGCAGCCTGTGAACGGCGCACGCATCGCCGTCACTGTTGATTCCGCCTCGCGGGCCTCCGACCTCGGCTACCAGGCAGTGGCCGACCTAGTGGAAGCCGCCGGGGAAACGGAATACCGGCTGGTGGGCGGCCATATGGTGCAAATGCTCATCCACGCCTATCCGACCGCCCTGGCGATCCCGCGCACGACCTCGGATGCGGACGCCGGGATTGACCGTGCCACGGCAGCCGGTCAAGGGTTGCATGACCAGCTACTGGAGCGCGGCTACACCGCGACGGCCGGCAACTCCTACGAGAAGCCGGCCGGGGACGACAAGACGCTTCAGGTAGACCTGCTGGTGCCGCACGGGACCCCTGGTGTGACAGAGCAAATTGGTGAGCGCGGCTTCGATTCAGCTCCCGGGTTGTCCCTGGCTTTGGCTGCTGCCCCTCTGGTGATGGAGGTGAAGGTCCGTTTGCTGTCCGGGGACACGCTGGAGTTCGTGGTGCTGGTACCGGATGTGGAAGCGGCCTTAGTCCTGAAGGCTTTGGTCTGGCGGCATCGCTTCGCCGAGAAGGATCTGAGTGACATCTCCTCGCTCTTGGAGATCACGCAGGAGCATCGCGACCGGCTGACCTCGTGGAAGTTGGATGGGGATGTGGCGTTGAAGGGGACGCGGAAAGACGCTGCGGACGCCCTGCACATGCTGGCCGGGATGTGTGATGAGGCGCGGGTGGCGAAGGACTCTTCCAGGTCGGCTCCGCCGAGGATCTCGGCGTTGATCAAGAGGCATGTTGCGAGGCCGTCCTGACCGCTCCGCTGGCGGCCTGGGGTGCGTTCCACGCTCTCGGTTTCATTTGGTCGCGTACGAGGCGCAGAAGGCCCTCCGCGATGTCCACGATTATCAACTGGCACTGACTGGGAGGAAGCTGTGGCAGCCGCCGCCCGGCATGGGGGCAAGTTCTTCAACGGGTGAGCTGGGCAGTTGGATCGCGTCGTCGCCGACTTTCGATCATGAGCTGAAGCGACTAATGCTGCGTTCCTTCCGGCGAATCGACGGGGGCGTGAGGGTTCCCCTCGCGATCAAGGTTCGCTTGCGAAAGGCACATGCAGCTTGTACACCCGCATGGACTCCACACATGCCCGGCCAGTTTCCCGGCGGTCATGAGTGTTACCGTCCGCGTTCGCTGATAGCCGTTTCGGTGTCCGTAGCCAAGTCGCAAGCGTCGGACGGGGCCGTCAGATCGAACCACTGCGTGCCAATCGGTCTGGAGTCAAGGCATTTGTGTTCTAGTCCAGCCACTCGATCTTTGGAAGCCAGTCGTTTGGATTGTCCACCGGACGAAGCCAACCACTCAAAGACTTCTTCTGAACGCCAGGGAGGTATGTTGGTTTCCTAAAGAGCCGGCTCATTTACGTACTCGACGACGTTCAACATGGCCTCTGAGTGCGTCGTCTACCGAGAACGCCACGCCCGGAAGAGCATTGCTGCCGTAGGAAGGGAAGTAATGTACGACCAACATCCCTCACCCAAGTTCGAGGCGTCCTGCCGGGATCTTCGACGGTTCTTCGAGTATTTGGACCCCATGGTCTCGCCCGAGACAGCTGCAGCCATCGCTGCAACAGAGCAAGCCGTCAGAGCCATGAATAAGGAGTTTACCTTCTTCTCCGAACTCGACATCACAGACATCGTCATAGCTGAGACACTGTGCGAACCCAAGGATCTGCTGCGCGACGACAAACTGTTGGGATTCACCTACCGCGAAAACATTGTCTATCCCAGCTTCCAGTTCGATGGCAGGACAGGCAAAAGATACGAATCCATACCACTGCTCCTCTCGGTAGCAAGGCAGTACAAGATTCCGCACAAGTCTCTCGCGCAATGGCTCTGCGACCCCTCTGGATATCTCGATGGAGACAGACCCGTGGACCACCTCCCCAAAACCGATCGGGTCGTCGAAGCTGCCACGGGCCATTACGGAGCTGGGTGGTGACGATCCTCGCTACTCGTTTGGCGAAGTCTGAACCAGGGAAGGTCTCCCCACGGAAAGGTTCATTTTGTCATGCATCGAGGTAGCCAATGCTTTGCCAGCAGCCCTTCGGTCTTGCCAAGAGCCACTTATGAAGCTCCAGTGGGCGCCACTGATTGAACCTGTACAGTCACGAATCGGGTCCTGTGGGAGTACGAGCAGCATTCGCCCATGCCGTACCGGCCCAAGAGCAGATGCGAGGAGCTTAGGCGCAATGGCGCCTGACAACTAGTTTGAGAAAAAGACATGTGGGTTGAGAACCTACAAAACTAACCGTGCTCGACCGCCATGTTGGCGAAGCGGGAGTAGTGGCCTTGGAAGCCCACCACGATGGTTTTGGTGGGGCCGTTACGGTGCTTGGCCACGATCACGTCGGCTTCACCGGCGCGCGGGGATTCCTTGTCGTAGATGTCCTCGCGGTGGAGCAGGATGACCATGTCCGCGTCCTGCTCGATCGAACCGGATTCACGCAGGTCCGAAACCATCGGCTTTTTGTCCGTGCGCTGTTCGGAGCCACGGTTCAGCTGTGACAGGGCGATGACCGGAACTTCCAGTTCCTTGGCCAGCAGCTTGAGCGCACGGGAGAACTCCGAGACCTCCTGCTGGCGGGATTCGACGCGCTTGCCGGAGGACATCAGCTGGAGGTAGTCGAGCACCACCAGCTTGAGGTCGTGGCGCTGCTTGAGCCGCCGGCACTTGGCCCGGATCTCCATCAGGGACATGTTCGGGCTGTCGTCGATGAACAGCGGGGCGTCGTTCATGCGGCCCATGGTGGTGGCGATCTTGCCCCACTGCTCGTCCTTGATGGTCCCCTTGCGGAGATCCTGCAGCCCGATGGTGGCCTCTGCGGAGAGAAGGCGCATGGCGATCTCGTTCCGGCCCATTTCCAGGGAGAAGAAGACGGTGGTCATGTTGTTCTTGATCGCTGCCGAGCGGGCGAAATCCAGCGCGAAGGTGGATTTACCGACGGCAGGACGCGCCGCGATGACGATCATCTGGCCGCCGTGCAGGCCCTGGGTGAGTTCGTCGAGTTCATAGAAGCCGGTGGGAACACCGGTCATGCCCTCGCCGCGGTGGCCGGCGGACTCGATCTCGTCGACGGTGCCTTCAATGATGTCCTTCAGCGGGACATAGTCCTCGGCGGTGCGCCGCTCGGCAACCTTATAGATCTCGGCCTGCGCCTCGTTGACGATCGCGTCGACTTCGCCGTCGTGGGAATAGCCCAGCTGGACGATCTTGGTGCCGGCGTCGACCAGGCGGCGGAGCACCGCGCGTTCACGCACGATCTCCGCATAGAAGCCCGCGTTGGCAGCGGTGGGAACGGACTGGATCAGCGTGTGCAGGTAAGCGGGCCCGCCGATGCGGGAAATCTCGCCGCGCTTGGTGAGCAAGTCGGAGACGGTGACAGCGTCCGCCGGTTCGCCACGACCGTAGAGGTCGATGATGGCTTCGTAGATGCTCTCGTGGGAGGGCCGGTAGAAGTCCACGCCGCGGAGCACTTCTACACAGTCCGCGATCGCGTCCTTGGACAGCATCATGCCGCCCAGCACCGACTGCTCGGCCACGAGGTCCTGCGGCGGCGTGCGTCCGAATTCGGAATCCCGACCTGTTGCCGAATCCGCGTGCGCTACCGACACCTCTGCCTGCTTTCTTTGCTCCTCGAACGGGTACCGAATCCCCTTCTGGTCCAGAACTATCAGGCGGTTCGGACATTCATGCGAACTGCCGGAAGGGCGCGCAGGACTACAGCCCGTGCGCGGACTTCTCAGTGGGATACTCCGCAACGGTAGTCCCCTTCCTCGCTTCCGCCAAGCGACTTATCCACCGCCCCTGTGGATAAAGTGTGGATACACAGGCGTGTCTTGTGCACAGGCTGTGTGCACAGCTGTGGATAGCAAAGTTAACTTGCCGGTAACATGGCTCTGACCTGCGGAAACGTCGCGGAAGCACTGTGGATTAAAAGAATTTTGCGGTGGATTTCGTCCAGTTTTTGCCTGTTGACAGATCCGAATTTGCAGCGTAGGCGAAAGTTATCCACTGGTTATCCACAGTGTGAATTACACCGGTGTGATACCCGTTGTCGGCGGAGTCTGGAGGCGGTGGACCGGGCGGGACGTAGGATTCAAGTATGGAATTTGTGGTGCCGCTGCTGATCGTTGTACTGGTCATCGCCGTCGGACTATTGATCGTGCGCCTCGCAACGCGCAACAAGACCAGCCGCACCGGCCGCATGCGCAGCTCGATGGACAATGCCACTCCGGCAACCTCCAGGGAAGCTGCTGCCGAAGCCAGCGCCCGGCTGACCCAGCAGCAGCACACCGCGATCTATGCGCTGATCGCACAAGGGCAGGCCCTCGCCGCGATCCGCGAATACCGCAACGCCACCGGCACCGGACTCCGCGAGGCCGCCGGCGCCGTCGCACAAATGTCGGCGCACCCGCAGCCTTACAAGTCGTCCCACGATGAAGCCCCTGCACCCCGGCTGGAGGATAAGGAGCCGCGCAAGGCAGCGCCCAAAGAGCCCTTGGAGGAAGAGCCGCGGAAGGCAGCCCAGGAACAGCCGCTGGAGAAGGCGGAGCCGCTGCAGGCGGCCCCCGCACCTGCCCAGGCAGAGGATGCCCCGCTGCAAGAGCCCGCTCCCGCCCCACGGGCCGCGCCGAGGGGATACCGCTACCGGGCCATCGTGTCCAAAGGCGACACCATCAGGGAAATCGCCAGCACGCGCCTGAACGACGACGTGTTTGGCCGGATCCGCAGCGCGGCGCTCGGCGGCGACCGGGAAGATGCCGTCCGGCTGCTCCTGGAGAATTCGGAAGCGACCGAGGCGGACGCGCGCGAGTTTGTTGACCTGATCGGGCCGGAAGAAGAGTCCTAGCGGCGTGGCCGGGCGACGCGTCCCGACCGTGCTGGCAACCCCTCAGGCTTTCTGCAACACTTCAACCCATGGCTGAGAACAAGACGGCGCCGACGGACGTCCCCGTCGAGGCATTCCTCGCGTCAGTGGAACACCCCATCCGGCGGCAGGACGCAGAAACCGTGCTGGAGCTGATGCGCGACGTCACCGGCGAGGAACCCGTGATGTGGGGGCCGTCGATCATCGGATTCGGCAGCTACCACTACAAGTACGCAAGCGGACGCGAAGGTGACGCTGCCGCTGTCGGCTTCTCCCCGCGGAAGGGCAACCTGGCCCTGTACGGGCTGACCTACGCGCCGGAGGCGGTGCCGCTGCTACAACGCCTCGGCAAGCACAAGACCAGCGTCGCCTGCCTGTACGTCAACAAGCTGGCCGATATCGACCTTGCCGTGCTCAAAGAACTGATCGCGCTCGGCTACCGCACCATCACGACGGCGGATCCGGAAGCCTTCCAGAGCTAGCCTGGCACGAGCGCATGCTGCTGGCGGACGTCGGTCAGCACGCGTGGGCTTGCCGCTTACGGGCGCCGGTGGGCCAGTCAACCGGCTGCCCCGCTGGCGGACGCCGGTCTTGCGGTCAACTGGCCGCCCAGGGTTGGCCTCAGAGCTCCACTGTTCCGGTGATCAGCGTCTGCACGTCCCCGCCCACCCAGATGTCCTCGCCGTCGGCGTCGACGTACAGCCGGGCATCCCGCCCCAAGGCCGTTCCCTGCCGGACCGTGTAGCTTGCCGGCGCCGCCTCTTCGCCGATCAGCCACTGGGCCAGTGCAGCGTTCAGGCTGCCGGTCGCCGGGTCTTCCGCCGGCAACTCCTCGAAGCCCATCAGACCGCGGACCTCGAAGTCGATCCCGGCACCCCCGGGATGGGCCCCCACCAGTCCGACGCCGAACGGCGACATTGCCGGATAGTCCGGCACCACGTCCAGCACGGCCTGGGCGTCCCGCAACTGCAAGGCCTGCCACTGCGGGCCGTTGTCCGCCCACTGATGCCGCAGCACGTCGCTGCGCGCGAGTCCCAGGGCCGCGCAGATCTTGGCGACGTTCTCTTCGGGCAGCGGCCCGGAGCGGCGCCGCGGCGGGGCAGCAAAAGCCAGCCGTCCGCCGTCGTTCTTCACCTTCACCAGGCCTGCGGCGCATTCCTGGATGACCGCGCCGTCAGCCTGCGGCCGCCCGCCGTCGGCAAGCCAGACCGCCGCGGTGCCCAGCGTCGGGTGCCCGGCGAAGGGCAGCTCGCCGCTGGGCGTGAAGATCCTGACCCGGTAGTCGGCTTCCGGGCTGTCCGGACGCAGGAGGAAGGTGGTCTCGGACAGGTTGGTCCAGTTGGCGAAGCGCTGCATCTGCCGGTCGTCAAGGGAGTCCGCTCCCGCGACCACGGCCAGCGGATTGCCCGTACAGGGTCCGGTGGCGAAGACGTCCACCTGGCTGAACTGATGTCTGCTCATGGGGTACAGCGTACCGGGCGCCTAAACGGCGCTTAAACAGAGCAGGCCGGGCCCGTAACGGACCCGGCCTGCTCTGTCAGCGAGGCTGTTAGCCAGCAACGACCTTCAGGTCGATGACGGCGGAGACCTCTTCGTGCAGACGCACGGTGGCCTGGTAATCGCCCACCGACTTGATGTGCTCGGTCAGCTCGACCTTGCGCTTGTCGATGGAACCGAGGCCGGCGGCCTCGACGGCGGAAGCCACGTCGGCCTGCTTGACGGTGCCGAACAGACGGCCCGACTCGCCGGCCTTGACGGTCAGCGTGACCGGCTTGCCGGACAGCTTGGCCGCGAGCTGCTGTGCATCTTCGAGGGATGCGATCTCGCGAGCGGCACGTGCAGCCTTGATGGACTGCACCTGCTTCTCGCCGCCCTTGGTCCAGGTCAGGGCGAAGCCGCGGGGCAGAAGGTAGTTACGGGCGTAACCGTTCTTTACCTCGACGACGTCGCCAGCAGTGCCGAGACCGGTCACTTCGTGGGTCAGAATGAGCTTTGCCATGTCAGTACTCTCTCCTCTTCGCTTCGCTTAGCCGCGGCCAGCGCCGGAGTAGGGCAGCAGAGCAACTTCGCGGGCGTTCTTGATAGCCAGTGCGATCTTGCGCTGCTCCTGCACGGTGACACCAGTCACGCGGCGGGCGCGGATCTTTCCGCGGTCAGAGATGAACTTGCGCAGCAAAGCTACGTCCTTGTAGTCGATGACGGTGACGTCAGCGGCCTTCAAGGGGTTGGACTTTGGTTTGGGCTTACGAATTTCAGCCTTAGCCATCGTGGAGCTCCTTTATCTTGTGGAGCCCGTGGATCTTTTCCACGGGATGGGGTTTGTGGTTAGAAGGGAGGTTCGTTGGAATCCGGACCGTTGCCCCAGCCACCGGAGTTGCCGCCGGCCGGTGCACCCCACGGATCATCCTGGGGTACGGGCTGCTGGCCGGACTGCTGTCCGCCCCAACCGCCCTGGTTCTGGTTTCCGCCGAAGCCGCCGCCGCCAAAGCCGCCTTGGCCGCCGCCGAAGCCGCCCTGCCCGCCGCCGGAGCGCTGGGTACGGGTGACCTTGGCAGAGGCGTAGCGCAGCGAGGGGCCGATCTCGTCGACCTCAAGCTCCATGACGGTACGCTTTTCGCCCTCTTTGGTTTCGTACGAACGGGACTTCAGCCGGCCCTGAACGATCACGCGCATACCCTTGGTCAGGGTTTCGGCGACGTTCTCGGCAGCTTCGCGCCACACCGACGCGCGGAGGAACAGGGTTTCCCCGTCCTTCCACTCGTTGGACTGGCGGTCGAAGGTCCGCGGCGTGGATGCAACGGTGAAGTTCGCTACCGCGGACCCGGACGGAGTGAACCGCAGTTCGGGATCGTTGGTGAGATTACCGACGAGCGTGATAACGGTTTCGCCTGCCATGTTGCCTCCTGATGTCCTGGTCCCGCGTGCCAAGCTGGTGCGCGGGATTGTCTTCGTTCAATGCCGGTCCCGGAAAGGGACGCGGCGATCACAGCTGATTACTCAGCGGAGATCTTCTGCTCCTCCGGGCGGATGATCTTGGTGCGCAGGATGGTCTCGTTCAGACCAAGCTGGCGGTCAAGCTCAGCAGCGGTGGCGGGAGTGGCGGTGAAGTTGACCACCGCGTAGATGCCTTCGGACTTCTTCTTGATGTCATAGGCGAGCCGGCGGCGTCCCCAGATGTCCACCTTGTCGATGGTTCCACCATCGTTGCGGACAACGTTGAGGAACTTGTCGAGCGAGGACTCTACGGTACGCTCTTCGACCTCGGGGTCGATGATTACCATCAGTTCATAAGCACGCATTGTGAACCCACCTCCTTCGGGCTAAGCGGTCACGGTCTTTCCGTAACAGGAGGTTCTGTTGCGTTTGCCTGCCTGCCACCGCACAGCGATCTCCCGACGTGTTTTGGCTATTGTCACAAGGAATATCGGCTAGTGCTGACAGCACAGACTCATCAATGCTACCGGACGCCGGACCGGGCGCGTAAATCCGCGGGCCCGACCCGTCCTCCACAGCCCGGCGTTCGGGCCGAGGAGCGCACCCGGGAAACCCCGGCCGGGGACCGCTGACCGCGTCCCGCGGAGCAAGAGCGTCCCGCGGAGGACCAGCGGACCACCAGCGGATCGTCAGTAATCCAGCCCTTGGCTGGGCACCACCAGTCCGGTCTCGTACGCGTAGACCACGGCCTGCACCCGATCGCGCAGGTGCAGCTTGGCCAGGATGCGCCGCACGTGCGTCTTCACGGTCGCCTCGGAGAGGAAGAACCGGTGCGCAATTTCGGCGTTGGACAGGCCTTCCGCAATGGTTTCGAGCACTTCCAGTTCCCGCGGCGTCAGGTCGTCCAGCAGCGGGTCGCGCTGCGGCGGGGCCGCCGGGCTGCCGGCCGGGGCGAGGCCGCGCACATACGTCTCCAGCAGGCGCGCCGTCACCCGCGGCGCCACCACGGCGTCGCCGGAGGACACCAGGCGCACGGCCTGGACCAGTTCCGCGGGCGCCACGTCTTTCAGCAGGAACGCGCTCGCCCCGGCCTGCAGCCCGGCGAAAGCGTACTCGTCCAGATCGAAAGTGGTCAGGATGATCACCCGGGCCGGCAGCCCCGCGGTGACGATCTGCCGGGTGGCCTCGATCCCGTCCAGCACCGGCATCCGCACGTCCATCAGCACCACGTCCGGCGCCAGCTGCCGCGTCAACTCCAGCGCCTCGGCGCCGTCGGACGCCTCCCCCACCACCGCGACGTCGTCCTCGCCCTCGAGGATCAGCTTGAAGCCCATCCGCAGCAGCGGCTGGTCGTCCACCAGCAGGACCTTCACCGGCGCCGCCGGGCCGCTTTCGGTGCTCTCAGACACTCTTGTCTCCCTCTCCGGGCCAGTACAGTGTTGCCTCCACCATCCAACCACCGCCGGATCGCGGACCGCTGGCAACGCGGCCGCCGTAGATCGCGGCACGTTCGCGCATGCCGACGATCCCCTGGCCCGTGCCCAGCGAATCGGAGGCACTGGCCTGCCGTCCGTCGTCGGCCACGGTGATGTGCACGGCGTCGCCGTCGCGGATCACCGCCACGTCCACCCTGGACACTCCCTTGGCGTAGCGCAGCACGTTGGTGAGCGATTCCTGCATGATCCGGTACACGGTGAGCCGGAAATTCTGGTCCTCCGGCAGCGCCGGGCCGGCCATCACGGTGCGCAGCGGCAGGCCTGCCGCCCGGAAGCCGTCCAGCAGCCCGCTCAGCTGGTCGCCGGACGGGGCCGGCGCCAACGGGGCCGCTTCCACACCGTTCTCGGTGCGCAGCACGCCCAGCACCCGGCGCATGTCCGCCAGCGCCGTCCGGCCCGTCGCGGAGAGCTGGTCCAGCACCTGTCCGGCGCGTTCCGGGTCCTTGCGGACCACGACGGCGGCGCCATCCGACAGCGCGATCATCACCGACAGCGAGTGCGCCACCACGTCATGCATCTCCCGCGCGATGCGGGTGCGTTCGTTCGCCGACGCCAGCTTGGTGTTGTCCGCCGCCCAGCGCTGCAGCTCGGCATCGTGCAGCCGGTCCCGACGCACGGTGACCCCGATGCCCGCGGCGATGATGTTGGCCAAGACCAGCACCAGCCCGGTGATCAGGCCAACAAAGGCCGGGACCTCGCCGCTGGCGATTTGCTTGGCGATCTCCGGCGGCATCCGGACCGCCATGACCACCATCATCGGCACGACGGCGATCACCGCCGCCGCGATGGCGCGCACCGCGGGCTGGGTGGTTGCCACCGTGTATACGGCGAACCACATGGCAAAGGAGCCGCTGCCGGTGCTGGTCACCAGCACGATTAACGCGTCCACCATGGCAATGGCCGCCAGCACCAGCAGCGGGTACCGGCGGCGCCAGACCAGCGCGGCACCGCCGGCCAACAGGAGCAGCAGCGGCGACCACTCGCCGTTGGCCGCGGTCATCACGGCATTCGGCAGCCCAAACAGCACATGGATGCCGACCAGCACCCAGTCCATCGCCACCGGGTGGGTATGGAAATAGCGCCGGATGGGGCCCCGGCGCTTGGAAGATATTTCGGTGAAGGAGACGGCGGCCGTTCGTTCCGCCGCCTCCCTCACCGAAGGCTTTTCAGTCATGCAATGAGCCTAGCCGCGGCTAGACGTCCCGGGCCTTGGTGGTCACCGCCGCGCCGGCCAGCAGCACCGCGGCCCAGGCCGCCATGACCAGCCCGCCCTGCCACTGGGTCAGGTCGCCGTCGGCCGTTTCCAGCATCACCATTTGCCGTCCCGCATTGGAGGGCAGGTAGGGCATGACGCCGTCCTGTACCCAGTCGAAGGGGATGATCTGGGCGACGATCGGCAGCACCAGCAGCAGCACCACCAGGGTGACGATCCCGCCGGCGCTGTTGCGCAGCAGGGACCCGAGGGCCAGGCCCATGAGCGCCACGATGGCCAGGTACACGCCGGAGAGCAGCATGGACTGCACCAGGTTGTCCACGTCCAGCCCGAATTCCCTGCCGTAATTGGCCAGGATCGGCTGCAGCAGGAAGTAGGTGATGAAGCTGGAGAGGATTCCGACGACGGCGGCGACCACCGCGACGACGAAGGCCTTGGCGAACAGCGGCGACAACCGCGACGGCACCGCCGTCATGGTGGAGCGGATCATGCCGGTGGAGTATTCGGAGGCGATCAGCAGCACGCCCAGCGAGCCGATGATCAGCTGGCCGAAGTCAAGGCCGCCGCTGGTCATCAGGTACAGGAGGGAGCTGTCCATGCCCGCCGCGGCCGGATCCTGGCCGGCGGATTCCATCTGGTCCAGGCCGGTGGCGATGCCCCAGCCGCCGAGCAGGCCGATGCCCACCATCACCAGGACGGTGGTGGCCAGCAGCACCCAGGTGGAGCGCAGCGTGGTGAACTTGATCCACTCGCTGTGCAGCGTGCGGGGGAAGCTTACGCCGTGGCCGGTGACGCGCCCGGCTTGGGGAGTCAGGGTTGCAGCGCTCATGGTCAGTTTCCTTCCTGGCCGGCGCCGGCGGCGACAGCAGCGTGCCGTCCGGACTCTGCGTTGCCGGCATGGTCATGTACGTCGGCCACCGGGCCGGAATGGTATTCGACTTCGTCCTTGGTCAGGTCCATGTAGGCCTCTTCCAGAGACGCCTGCAGCGGGGTCAGCTCATAGACCAGCACCTGCTGGGCGAGGGCGGTTTCCGCAATGGCGCGGGCCGGGACGCCGCTGACCTCCAGCAGTTCCGGTTCGCGTGCCTCCACGCTGACGCCTTCGCCGGCCAGTGCCCGGGTGAGGACGTCCGGCCGGTCGGTGCGCACCCGCACCCGCTGGGCCCGGTTGTTCAGGATGTCCTGAATCGGCGCATCGGCGATGATCCGGCCGCGGCCGATCACAATCAGGTGGTCCGCCGTCAGCGCCATTTCGCTCATCAAGTGGGAGGACAGGAACACGGTACGGCCCTCGGCGGCGAGCGCCTTGACCAGGTTGCGCACCCAGAGCACGCCTTCCGGGTCCAGGCCGTTCACCGGCTCGTCCAGGATGATGGTCTGCGGATCGCCCAGCAGCGCGGCGGCGATGCCGAGCCGCTGCCCCATGCCCAGCGAGAACCCGCCCACGCGCTTCTTGGCCACCGCGCCGAGGCCGGTCAGCTCAATCACATCGTGCACCCGCTTGGTGGGGATGCTGTGCGTGGCGGCCATCGCCCGGAGGTGGTTGTACGCGGACCGGGAGGTGTGTACCGCCTTGGCGTCCAGCAGGGCGCCGACTTCGCGCAGCGGTGCGCGGTGCTTGGCGTAGTGCTTGCCGTTGACCAGCACGTCGCCGGAGGTGGGACGGTCCAGTCCCATGATCATCCGCATGGTGGTGGACTTGCCTGCGCCGTTCGGGCCCAGGAAGCCGGTGACCCGGCCGGGCTGCACAGTGAAGGAGACACCCTGCACTGCCGGTTTGTTTCCGTAGACCTTGACCAGGCCCTGTGCCTCGATCATCTGAACCGTCCTTCGTGGATTGGGATGGCGCCCGTCTCGGGGCCACTAGCTACGTTACGGATCGCCGGCCGCCGGCACACCGCACGCAGGGATGATCTTGGCCAGCGGCTGGATCGTCCTTGAGGATGACGCTACGGGCCCCGGACCTCACGGCTCTATTGGGGGAAGCCCTGAGCTGCCCCGGACAAACGGTCCACCCGGAGTGTGACGCATGCGGGTCTGCCCCTTTCGCAACCCGGCGGGCCTGCCGGTAGGCTGCTGGCTTGTACACGGGAGTCCGGTGAGCCGGGCTGAGAGGAAACTTCTCAAGTTTCGACCGTTGAACCTGATCTGGATCATGCCAGCGCAGGGAGCAACCCTCACACCCGTGCCCTGTTCACTCAACAGAAGGGCGCGAAAATGCGAACACCTGACGCAGCCGCGACGGCAGCAAACCATTTATCCACCACCGGGACATCCTTCACGGCGACGCCGCGCGAATTCGGCGTCGGGGCCAGACTGACCTTGGCGGTGATGGCCGATGACTACATCGACGTCATCCTGGGAGCGCTGGAACACGCCGACGCCACCGGGCTCGAGGTGCAGACCGGGAAGGTCAGCACCTACGTCTCCGGCGCCGAACAGGACGTGCTGCGTTACCTGAGCCAGGTAATCGCCGCGGCGGGCCGCAGCGGGGCACACGTAGCGGCCGCGGTCCACCTGTCCCGGGGCTGCCCGGGCGGCGTCAGCTGCGAGATACCCGCGGGCGGCGCGGCGCTGTACTCGGAGATCCCGCAACTGGAACCGACCGGGATCACAGCGGCGGCCGACTGGGCAATCTACCCGCTCGCCGACGGCGGACCCGGCAGCGCGACAGCGGACCACATGCGCGACATCTACGCCGCCATCGATTACGCCAAGTCCACCGGGGTGACCGTGACCGAAGACCACTACGTCACCCGGCTGGACGGGGACGTCGCCCAGGTCCTACAGACCATCGCGGCGGGGTGGGTCCTGATCGGCCGGTCCGTTCAGCACGTCGTCACGCACGCCACCCTGTCCATCAACAGCCCCACCGCGTCCTGACGCCGGACTTAAAGGATTCCCCATGTCTACCTCAACTACCCCTGCCCGCACACGGTCCTCCTGGAGCCTTAAAGATCTGGTCCTGCTGGTCGTCCTCGGCGTTGTCTTCGGCTTCCTCTACTGGGTCTTCGTCCAAGCCTGGACCGCCCTCTCGATCCTGATGGGGCCCGCCGGAGACCTCTCGCAGCATTTCCTCGCCGGCAGCTGGCTCTTGGTCGCACCGATCGCCATCGCCATCGTCCAGCGGCCCTTTGCCGGCGTCATCGCCGAGGTCCTGGCCTCCGTCATCGAGGTCGTGTTCCTGGGCTCGGCGGTGGGCCCGATGCTTTTCATCGCGGCGGCCATCCAAGGCATCGGCAGCGAGATCCCGTTCGCCGCCACCCGCTACCGCTCCTACGGCTGGGCCACGTACGCGTTGTCGGGCCTGCTCGGCGCCGGGCTGGTCTTCTTCTACTCCGCCTTCCGGTCCGGCTGGTACGGGCAGGACGTGTTTTTCCTCCGCTTGGTCATCCACTTGATCTCCGGGCTGGTTCTCGGCGGACTGCTGGCCAAGGTGATCGTCGACAACCTGGCGAAGACCGGCGTCGTGGACAACTTCGCGATCGGACGCACCCGTCTGGGCAAGGCCAATGCCCGCTGAACCTGCCCTTCAGCTCACCGATGTGTCCGTGGAGTTCCCCCGGCGGGACTCGGCGGTGCTGCGCGGCGTCACGCTGCGGCTGGACCCCGGCGAACATCTGATCGTTTTCGGTGCCTCGGGGTCCGGCAAGTCCACGCTCCTGCAGGCGATCACCGGCGTGGTTCCGCACACGGTGCTGTCCACGCTCACGGGCAGCGTGTCGGTCAATGGAACATCCACCATCGATGCGTCCGTCGTCGAGCTCTCGCGCCACATCGGCGTCCTCAGCCAGGACCCGTCCTCCGGAGTCTGTTTGCCGGATGTGGAACAGGAACTGGCGCTCCCGCTGGAGAACCGCGCCGTGCCCCCGGAACAGATATCGGCCCGCATCGACCACGCACTCGCGGCGGTCGGTGCGGCCGGCCTGCGGCAGCGGCAGACCGACAGGCTTTCCGGCGGCGAGGGCCAGCGCGTGGCACTGGCCGCCAGCCTGATCGCCGAACCTGCGCTGCTGCTGCTCGATGAGCCCACGTCCATGCTCGACCCAGCCGGTCTCACTGCGGTGCGGCAGGCTATCGACGCCGCCACGGCCGCTTTCGGCCCGTCAGTCGTGCTGGTCGAGCACCGGCTCGACGACTATGCCGGCCCCGCAGGAATTGCCGGCCTGCCGGAACGGGCGGTGGTGCTCGGCGATGACGGCCGGGTGCTGGCCGACGGCGACACCGCGGCTGTACTGGCAGGCAGCGCCGGACAGCTCAATGCCCGGGGTTGCTGGCTGCCGCTGGAAACGGAACTGTTGGCGGTCACCGGGCGGCCCGGCGGTTTGGCCACCCCTGAGGTACGCGCAGCTCTCCGCGCTTTGGCCTTGCCCCGTGAGGGCGACGATCTGCAAGCTCCCCGCGGCTTGGGAATGCCGAACGACGACGGTGCTTCCCCGGCGCCCCGCATCGGCGACACCGTCCTCACCGCCCGGAATGTCTGCGTCTCGCGCGGCGCCGAACTGAAAAAGCGCCGGCGGCCCCGGCGCACGGCCGAAACGGCGCCGGCCATCCTCAAGCACGTGAACTTCGAGCTCAGGCGCGGGGAGATCACCGCCCTGCTGGGCGCCAACGGCACGGGCAAGACGTCGTTGCTGCTCACCCTCGCCGGGCTCCTCCCGCCCGCCGAGGGAAGTGTGGCCGGTGCCCGCCCCGGCATGGTGTTCCAGAATCCCGAACACCAGTTTGTGGCCCACAGCGTCGTCGATGAAGTCCGGCACGGGCTTCCCGGCGATGCAGGCCGCCTCGTCAAGACCGTTTTGGATCAGCACCGGCTCATCCATCTGGCCGACCAGAGCCCCTTTCGCTTGTCCGGCGGCGAAAAACGCCGCCTCAGCGTCGCCGCCATGCTGGCGCATGACCGGCCTTCGTTACTGGCGGACGAGCCGACCTTCGGCCTGGACCGGCGGGACACCATTGCCACCGCCGCCGCGTTCAGGCAGGCGGCGGCGGCCGGCCGTGCCATTTTCTTCTCCAGCCACGACCTACGCACCGTTGCCACGCTGGCCGACCGCGCCGTCGTCGTCGCAGAGCACACCGTGATTGCCGACGGAGCCATCTTCGATGTGCTGCGCGACCCAGACGTGCTGATGCGGGCAGGCCTGAGGCTGCCGCCGCTGCTCGACTGGCTGCTCGCCGAGTTCGATTCCGCGCCTGACATCCGCCGCGTGCTCAACGGGCTGGATGCGGCTGTATCCGGCGCCACCACGGCACCGCAGTTGTCCGGGAGCCGGGTATGACCGCCGCCACCACTTCGGCGTTCACTGCTTCCGGCAGCGTCCTCGCCCGCCGCAATCCGACGGTCAAGCTCGCACTGTTATTCGTCGTCTCGTTGGCGATGGTGTTCGTTTTTGATCCGGTCACGCCGGCGGTCCTCTACATCGTCGCCCTGGCCACGATCCAGGCGTCCACTCGCCTACCGGTCAAAGCCATGGCACTAGGGCACGTTCCTTTCGTCGCCTTCGGGCTGGGGATCTTCCTGGTCAACGCACTCAGCCGTCCGGGCCAGATCCTGTGGGAGGCCGGGCCCGTTCGGGTCACCGTCGAAGGACTGTCGGTGGGTGGTTCCTTGGCCCTGCGGACGCTGGTGATCGGCATACTCGCCATCGGCTTCGTCGCTTCGACCGACGGCGTGGCGCTGATGGGGAGCCTGCATCAACACGCCCGGCTCGGCTCCCGGGTCACCTACGCTGTCTTGGCCGGCTACCGCATGCTGCAGGAGATGCCGCGGGAGTGGCAAACCATCCGGCAGGCGCACGCCGTCCGGGCTCGGCTTCGCCCGGACGGCACCCTGCCGCGTGGCCTGTCCGCCTATCGCCGTGCGGCCTTTGCCCTGCTGGTCGTCTCCGTCCGCAAGGGCGAGCGGATGGCCCAGTCTCTGGAATCCCGCGGCCTCGGCCTCAGCCCCCGGACCACGTGGCGGAAGATTCCGCTCAACAGCACCGACTGGCTGATGGCAACAACGGTCTTGGCCGTGCTCGGCGGAATCCTGGCCCTCAGCCACATCCTGGGCTTCTTGGAAGGATACGATGCGCTCTTCAGCTGACGGCATGCACCTGGTGGCGATGGTCAACCCTCCCACCAGCCAGTATTCGGATAATTGGCGGCACCCGCTCTCCAGGCGCGACTGGCTGAGCGCCGAGTTTTATCTCGACTTGGGCCGAACGCTGGAGCGAGGCTGCTTCGACATGCTGTTCCTGCCCGACGCTCTGGCCGTCCCGGAGGACAACACGGGCGACTTCGCCACCACTCTGGTCACGGGCGGCAAGGGCGCCATCTATCTCGACCCCATGGTCACGCTCTCACTGGTAGCTGGCGCGACGCGGCACCTGGGGTTGGCTGCGACCATCTCCACGACCTTCACCCCCGCCTACACCATCGCCCGCAAGTTGCTCTCGCTGGATCACCTCTCCGGCGGTCGGGTCGCCTGGAATATTGTCACGTCCACCACCGATGCCGAGGCTGCCAACTTCAGCTTGCCCTCCATCCCGCCCAAGTCAGAACGTTATGACCGGGCCGACGACGTGGTGCAGACGGTGGTGGACTTGTGGGATACGTGGCAGCCCGGGGCGTTGACCCTGGACGGACCGCGGCGCCGGTTCGCGGATCCTGAGCAGGTGCAGCGGATACCCGAACGGCCCCTGCTTGCCGGAGGCCGGCCGTTGAGCCGCGGGCCGATCACCTTGCCGCGCAGCCCGCAAGGAAAGCCGGTCCTGATGCAAGCCGGATCCTCGCCGCGCGGGATGGAGTTCGCCGCCCGCTGGGCCGAGGTCGTGTTCATCGTTGCCGACACTCCGGACGCCATGCGTGCCGTGCGGACCGAACTTCGTTGCCGTGCGGTGGCCGCCGGACGGAACCCAGACCACCTGGCAGTCCTACCGGCAGTACAACCGATCACCGGGTCGACCCGCGACGCCGCCTTCGCCACCGTCCGGGACTTGGAAGCGGCGCTGGATGAGCAGGACGTTCTGACGAAGTTGGGCCGCCTCCTGCACGCGTCCCGGGAGGAGTTGGAGCCCGACGGAAGCGCCGAGCAGCTGCTGTTGGCGCACCGCGGCGCAACCGGCAGCGAAGGGTTCGAACAGATGCTGCTGGCCGCAGCCCGCCGCCAATCCATGACGGTCCGCGACCTGGCGAACGCCCAAGCCATGAACCAGCTGCACCCGCAACCCGTGGGCGATCCGGCGGACATCGCCGACTACTTGTGCGAACTTTACGACTCGGAAGCGGCTGACGGTTTCGTGATCATGTCCGCGCTCTACCCATCCTCGCTCGAAGACTTCGTCAACGGCGTCGTCCCGGAACTGCAATCACGGGGCCGTTTTCGGACCTCGTACTCGGGACGCACCCTGCGCGAACATCTGGGAGCGCCAGCGTAAGTATGGGCAGCCCTGAGGTTGGCTTGCTCTGAGGAGGCCAGGCCCTACCGTGCCGGGTTGGTATCTTTTCCGTCGAGCCAGAGGGTGTCGCTGGCGTCGGCATGGGTGCCGGCACCGCCCACGTGCTTGTCGCTGATCTGCGGTCCCTTGGTGATCACGTGCACGAGCGCCATGCCGTGCCCGCGTCCGAGGTCGTAATCCTGCTTCAGCCAGTCGAGGATCGGCGTGGCCTTGGTGCTCCTGTCAAAACCGCGCTCGTGGGCGAGGCCGATGAACTGGCGAGGGGTGAGGCCGGTCTTGGCTTCGATGTTATCGAGGTAGCTCTGAAACGACATGGCTTAATCCTTCATGGGCCTGGTTTCGCGGAATGGGAATCGTGATGGCATTTCCTGCGTCGCCCGTTGGGCCGGGCTCCGTCGAGTCCCCTCAGCCGCAGTCGCCACCACCTGCACCGCCGGCATCTCCTCCGAAGGCAGTGGTCCCATAGGCTGCGGTGCCGGCTGTCTCCGCATGCATCGGAGTCCGGGCACCTTTTACGGATCGGCGGTCAGCCCTTGCACCTAAAACCACCCAGGCAATACATGCCACAAAAAGGGTGGCAATGATGATGGCGAATCCCATACCCGTCTCCTGTCGTTGAGCAAAGGCTATGGCCGGAATGCGCCCTGGGCAACACTTCGGGCTTTTTCCCTGTCTCGTCAAGGACGATGCAGCACACCTACGCGAGCAGTCGCAACCTGGTTCATCACAACTTCCGTACGGTGGACCACGCCGCCATTAAGCCCAAAGGTCACTTGGCCGCTCGAATTGACGGGCCATCGCGGACCGTACATTGCGCAGATGGGTTCGCATTGCCTCGGCGGCGCCTGCGCCATCGGCAGCGGCCACCGCCGTGTAGATGGCCTCGTGTTCAATCAGTTCCTGGTCCGCAGCCAAGTGGGCGTGAAGGCCGGGCAGCACGCGGTAGGCGCGGGAGGTCTCATCGAGGCATCGGGCCAAAAAATCGTCGAGCCTGCGGTTCCGCGCACCCCGCGCCAGGGCGCGATGGAACGAGTAGGCGTGCTCCATGCTCGCGAGCGGCTCAACCACGGCCTTCTCACGCTGCTTGTCCAGAAGTTCCCGCAGCGTTGTCAGCAGCTCGTGATCTGCGTAGGCGGCGGCGCTCGCGCACGCATGCGGCTCAAGGAGCATGCGGAGGTCGAGGACCTCGGCGACGTCGTGCGAGCTCATCGTCACGACGAGGTAACCCTTCTTAGGGAGCACGGTCAGGAGGCCTTCGGTGGTGAGCAGTCGCAGCGCCTCCCGCACCGGAGTTTTGGAGACGCCAAACTCCTCGGCAAGCCTGGGCTCAACCACGAGGGATCCCGGCGCCAAGTCGCCGGCGAGGATCTGAGCGCGCAGCGCGCCGGCGACCCTGTCGGTCATCGAGTCAGCCACGGTTCCTCCCTTCGCCCGGCTTGTGAATCGTATCACAAGATGCTAGAAATATATTTCACGCATTCCTGCCGCACACCATCTTCCCGCTCCTCCAGGAGGAACCTTGGCCAACGCCGTCGTTGCCACCAGTCCTACGAGGCTCACCCCGGGCGCCCGACGCGCGCTCTTCGCGGCGACCCTCGGAACACTGATCGAGTGGTACGACTACGCGCTGTACGGCGCGGCAGCCGGCCTCGTCATCGGGCCTCTCTTCTTTGCCGGAACCGGGTCCGAAGCATCGCTGGCGGCGTTCGCGACCTTTGCCGTCGGTTTCGTGGCCCGGCCGTTGGGCGGGGTGCTGATTGGCCACCTCGGTGACCGGCACGGCCGCCGGCCCGCGATGCTGCTGACGATTCTGCTCATGGGGGCGGCGACGGTGGGCATCGGACTCCTGCCGACAGCGGCCGCCATCGGGGCTGCTGCCCCGCTCCTGCTGATCGTTTTCCGCCTCCTTCAGGGACTCGGCGCGGGTGCCGAACTCGCGGGAGCCATGACACTCGTCGCGGAGTTCGCACCCGCCAAGCGGCGCGGCTTCTTCACCGCCGTCGTGCTGGCAACGCCACCCGCGGGCATCGCACTGGCCACCGTGGCCTTCCTCTGGGCTTCCTCGGCCGGCGACACTGCGCTGCTCGATTGGGCCTGGCGCATCCCGTTCCTCGCGTCCGCCGTCCTGTTCTTCGTGGCCCTGTTCATCCGCACCAAACTGGAGGAGACGCCGGAATACCGCCAGGCGAGCGAGCACGCCGACGAGGCGCGCAAGCGCAAGCTGCCAGTGATGGAGCTCCTGCGCAAGGACCCCGTTGCCGTCCTGATCGGCTTCTTCTCCATCACCGGCCACAATGCCCTGAACTACATCATGGCGGTGTTCGCCATCGGCTTGATGGCCTCCCCCGCCGTGGGCATGAGCCGTCCCGACGCGCTGCTCGCCGTCACGGTCGGTTCCCTCGCGGGCGTGGTGGCAACGCCCGCGGGCGGCTGGCTTGCCGACCGCTGGGGAGCCGGCCGCGTTCTCGCGATCGGCTCTGCCGCCGGCGCGCTGTTCGCGTTCCCGCTGTTCGCCGCCCTGACTAGTGGCTCGGTCGCGGTGGCAACGGCCACTATTGCCGTGGGATACGGCGTCGTGATTGCGATGACGAGCGGCGCTCAAGGCGCTTTCCTGACCAATCTGTTCCCGCCGGATCGGCGCTTCTCCGGCGTCGGGCTGGCACGCGAGCTTAACGGTGCGATCGTGGCAGGCCTGAGTCCTCTCATCGCGGGCGCGCTGATCGCGGCGGCACAGGGCAGCACGTGGTTGGCCGCGCTGTTCCTCGCCGCATGCTGCGCATCTTCTGTGATCGCCGTACTCTTGGCCCGCGGCCGCGGCACCACCGCGGCCTGATTCCACCCCTTGGAGGTACCCCCATGAAGCGCAGATTCCCCCGCGTGAGCGAACTTCGCCCGCTGCTGAAGTTCGAACTCCCGAGCCTGGACCGCAGGGCCGCACGGCTGGCTCACGCCGCAGATGTGTGGGACCTTCGAACGACCGCGAGGCGCCGCACCCCCACGCCCGCTTTCGACTACGTGGATGGCGCCGCCCAGCGTGAACTCACGGCGAGACGGACACGGGAGGCGTTTGACGCCGTCGAACTCCTCCCCCGCATTTTGCACGGGACGGAGAAGGTGGACCTCTCGACGTCGATCGCCGGCGGCATTTCCTCGCTGCCGTTCGGAATAGCTCCGACCGGGTTCACGCGGTTCATGCATGCAGAAGGCGAGGATGCCGGCGCCTCCGCTGCCGCCGCGGCAGGCATCCCGTTCTCGCTGTCCACCATGGGCACGCGCTCGATCGAGCAGGTAGCCGCAACCGCTCCCGAGGGCCGGCGCTGGTTCCAGCTGTATCTGTGGAAGGACCGGCAGAAGTCGCTCGACCTGCTGCGCCGCGCGGAGGCTTCGGGCTTCGACACGCTGCTCGTCACCGTCGACACGCCGGTCGCTGGTCAGCGGCTGAGGGATGCCCGCAACGGCATGGTGATTCCGCCCAGACTGACCATCAAGACCGTGCTCGATGCTTCCTATCGGCCCGAGTGGTGGTTCAACTTCCTCACCACCGACCCGCTGACGTTCGCGTCGCTGTCCGGGACCAGCCAAGACCTTCCCACGCTGATCAACTCAATGTTCGATCCGTCGCTCTCGATGGCCGACCTTGAATGGATCCGCTCGATGTGGGCCGGGAAGCTGTTAGTCAAGGGCGTGCTGACGGCCGAGGACACACGCCGCGCGCTCGACGCCGGAGCAGACGGCCTCATCGTCTCGAACCACGGCGGGCGACAGCTTGACCGCGCGCCGGTCTCGCTCCGCGCGCTGCCCGAGGTGCGGGCCGAAGCCGGGGACGGGGTGGAGATCATCCTCGACTCGGGGATCATGTCCGGGGCGGACATCGTCGCGGCGCTATGCGCCGGAGCGGACTTCACCCTTATTGGGCGCGCCTACCTTTATGGGCTCATGGCCGGCGGGCGCGAAGGCGTTGATCGCGTAATCGAACTGCTGGCGAAGGAGATCGAGGTGACAATGCAGCTTGTTGGCGCAGCGACCATTGAGGACCTGGGGCCGCACCTGCTGCGCACCTGGCCTGAGCCAGAGCGCATCGACTAGATAGTCTCGGCGCCGTGCGCAGGCCCACGTACCTCTTTGAGCCAGGCAGCGCCGACGGCTTCTTCCAGGGTGACGATGAGGTCTGCATCTTCCCGAGTGGCACGGATCAGTTGGGCGTTTCTTTCATCCACGGTGGCCACCCAAGCTTTTGCCGCCGCGGGGTTCTTGCCGAACTCAATGTGTCGCTGGATGAGGCGCTGGATGCGCGTGCTGTCGTCCTGCTCGCAGTACCAGACCTCGGTGCACTGGCTCCGCACTGCGCGCCATCCGGGGCTGTCGAGCAGCAGGTAGTTTCCTTCGGTAAGGATGGTGGTGGCGGAAGGGAACACGGGGATGACGCCGGCGATGGCTTGTTCCAGGGTCCGCTCGAATCCCGGCGCGTAGACCACGGCGTCCCGCTCCGACCGCAGCCGTTGAAGCAGCGCCGCATAGCCGTGCACATCGAAGGTTTCCGGTGCGCCCTTTCTGTTGAGGATGCCGAGGCGGGTCAGTTCCTGGTCTGAGAGGTGGAAGCCGTCCATCGGGACGTGGGCGTATTGCTGGCCTGCGGGCTCCGGGGAGTCCTTGTTCAGTTCCTTGATGAGCCTGTCCACCAAGGTGGTCTTGCCGACGCCGGGCGGGCCGACCACGCCGATAACAACCGGCGCCTCTTTGGTCGCTTTCCACTGCCTGACGCGGGCGACGAGTTCATCCACCTTCATTGCTCCGCCCGTGCGGCGTGCAGGTGGTGGGCGATGACCTCGTAGGTCCGGATGACCATGTCCTCGCCGTCGGTCCTCACATTCCGCCAGACGGCAAGAAGGTTAAACGGTCCGCGTGCGGCGGCGGCGGATGAGCATTCGAAGGTGATGGGGTCACTGTAGTTGATGGCACGCGAGGCGTGGAAGAACCAGGTGAAGCCCACCTGTCCCACCCTCCCGGATCGCAGTCCTTGCGCGCCTGAGCTCAGGCCGGTAGCGTGCCCACACCATGAATCTGCCGCCCGCCCCCGACTCCTCCGGCGCCGCCGACCTGCCGGAGCGGAACCTCACGCGTCCGGAGGGCCACGCGCCCCTGATCGGCCAGCCCGCCGGCAGGGAAGGCGCTACCGGCACTGTGGCCGGACCGTTCCGCTCGGGTCTCCGGTCGCTCCTAGCCGTCCCCGGAACGGTGATGCTGATCCCGGTGGAGGGACTGTTTCTTGTTTTCCTGGGAGCGGCAGCCATGACGAATTCGTGGAACGAGGCAGTCATTCCGGCCCTGTTGATCGGGGCGGCCCTGGTTCCCTCCAGGCTGGAGCTGGCCGTCGAGGCCCGGTTCCCCGCGTGGGTGCACGCCTGTTATCTGGGTTTCCTGCTGGCGGGACCCTTTGCCGGGGCCCGGCTGCGGCTCTATGCGTTCTGGCCCAACTGGGACAAGGCCGTCCACTTGTTGTCCGGTGTCCTCGTGGGGTGCGCCGTCGTGTTCGCCCTCGGCATCGTCAGCCGCAGGAAACGCCTTGATCTTCCGCCTTTTCTAGTGGTCGCCGGAGTGGTGACTGCTGGCGGCTTCGTCGCTGCCGCCTGGGAAATCGCCGAGTTCAGCAGCGATCTCCTGCTGGGCACCCACTCACAAAACGCCAGCCTGCCGGACACCATGACGGACATCATCTGGGGACTTCTCGGGGCGATAGCGGTGGCCGTAGCGGCGGGCATCCACCTCCGCGGCCACACGGTTGCCCCGGTCAGCTCGCTGCTTCGCAACCGCGACTTCGTCCCAGCCGCGCCCCGCCGGACACCAGGACGCCCATGACGGCGGATAGGAAACTGACACGGTCGGGCAACCGATGCAGACCCTGCCTCCCGACCGTTGGTCCCGCGTGATTATCCCTTGCGGGCTGTGAACAGCAGGTACTCCCATTCCATGGTGCCGCCACCGAGATCGTGTCGACGAGCCAGTTCAACAAGGTCCTGATCGAGGGCCTGCACCCGGTCCGGATCCTCCGCGATGTTCCGGTAGGTGTTGATCGTGGGGCCATAGCAGGCCTTGAAGAAATCGCGGAATTCCTCCGCGGTGCCGAACCTGTCCACCGTCAGCTTTTCGCGGCGGGCGACGACGTCGGTGGCCCGCTCGCCCAGCAAGCTCTCCACATGCTGCTGGCTGCCCCAGAGGGGTGGCGGCTGCGCACCCGGGGGCGGCGGGGGTGCGTAAGGCTTCATGGTCGAAAACATCTGGCCGATAAAGCCCTCCGGGGTCCAGTTGGAAAGGGCGATCGTCCCTCCGGCCCGCAGCACCCGGACCAGTTCGTCGGCACTGGCCTGGTGATTGGGAGCGAACATGATCCCCACGCAGGAGATCGCGGCGTCGAAGGAACCGTCGCTGAACGGAAGGTCCTCGGCGTCGGCCTCCTGCCAGTCCACGGAAACACCGGCCCGTTCGGCCAACCTGCGCCCCTGCTCGAACAGTTCTGGCGTGAGATCCGCGGCGGTGACCCGCGCCCCAGCCTGCGCTGCCGGAATGGCCGCATTGCCGGACCCCGCCGCAATATCCAGAACGCGGTCGCCCTGCTTGATGCCGCTTGCCTGGACCAGGGCGGGCCCCAGCGCGGAGACCACCTCCGTGGCGACGGCGGGATAGTCACCGAGTGCCCACATGGCCCGGTGTTTTGCTTTGATCTCCGAATTTACCGATGGCTTGTTCATGGCCCTGCCTCCTGCTGTTGAAGGCCCTCGTTGATGGTTCTACAAGGATCGGGGCGAGCCTGATTAATTTCCAGTGTCAGCCGGCTTGGGCGTCTGCGCGAGCGGCATCTCGGTGGCCGCCGCGTTAACTTCGGGGGCGCCGCTGCTCGCGGGCGGCCGGGGCGGTCAGCAGCGAGGCCAGCATCAGGACGGCGACGGCGAGCAGGGCGTTGCGGATGCCGACGTGTTCGCCGAGGAAGCCGAGGAACGGCGGCCCGGCCAGGAACGCCACGTAGCCCAGGGTGGAAACCACCGAGACGCGCTCGGCGGCGCGGACGGGATCATCCGCGGCTGCGGACATGCCCATCGGGAAGCCCAGTGCGGCGCCGGCGCCCCAGAGCACCGCACCCGCGAAGGCCAGCGGCAGGTTCGGCGCGAAGACAAAGACCAACAGGCCGGCCAGCGCGGTGCCCAGGCTGATCCGCAGCACCGCCACCCTCCCCCAGCGGTCGATGAACCGGCCGCCGGCAAAGCGCAGCAGCGTCATGGCGGCCACGAAGACACCGAACATCACCGCGCCCAAGGCTTCGGTGGCATCGAGCCCGACGACGGTGGCCTGCGCGATCCAGTCGTTGGCGGCTCCTTCGGTCAGGGCGGCGCCGAGGACGACGACGCCGATCAGCACCGTCCGCGGCTCGCGCCAGGCGGCAAACCGCCCACGGCGAGCACCGCCGTCGTCGTCCTCATGACGCGGCAGATGCGGCAGGAAGGCGCGCGGCACCAGCCAGGTGGCGACCGCGACGACCCCGGCCAGTACCGCCAGATGGACGGAGAGCGAGACGCCGAGGACGGAGAGCCACGCGCCGAGCATGGCGCCGGCGAACGCGCCGAGGCTGAAGGCGGCATGGAACTGCGGCATGATGGTGCGCAGCAGTTTGCGCTCCACGTCGGCGCCTTCAATGTTTTGCGCCACGTCCCACCACGCCACGCCGATGCCGTAGCAGAACAGTGCGACGGCAGCCCCGGGGACGGTTCCGGCAGCGAGCGCCGCGGCGAGGCCCGCAGCGCTGACGGCGGCGATCAGGCCGCCGGCGCGGACGGTGTTGGCCGTGCCGATTCGGGCCGCGATGGGTCCGGCCAGCGGCAGCGAAATGACCGAGCCCAACCCGAGAGCCAGCAACAGGGCCCCGATTTGGCCGGCGCTGATCTCCAACGCTGCCGCGGCCGCGGGGATCCTGGCTGCCCAGCTGGCAAAGACCAGTCCGTTCAGCGCAAAGATGGCGAAGGTGGCATACTTCGCCATCGTCGCTTGCCGGGACGGACCGCCGGACGGGCGGCCGGCGGCTGTCCTGCCCGTGCGGCCTTCCGGCTCAGCGTTCCCCGGCACAGCGTTCCGGGACACAGCGTTTCCAGGCTCAACGTTCCCGGACAACACGTTCCTCGTCCCAGACCGGGGTGTCGCTCTCGTAGACCTTGCCGTCGGACCCGAAGACCAGGAACCGGTCGAAGCTGCGCGCGAACCAGCGGTCGTGCGTGACGGCGAGGACCGTGCCTTCGAACGCGTCGATGGCCCGTTCCAGTGCCTCGGCGGAGTGCAGGTCCAGGTTGTCGGTGGGCTCGTCGAGCAGCAGCAGCGTGGCGCCGGACAGTTCCAGCAGCAGGATCTGCAGCCTCGCCTGCTGGCCGCCGGAGAGCGAGTCGTACAGTTGCTCCGCCTGCCGGGCCAGGCCGTAGCGGTCCAGCACGGCGGCAGCGGCCTCGCGGCCCAGGCCGGAGCGGTGGTCGTCGCCGCGGTGCAGGATGTCCACCAGCGACTTGCCCAGCAGGTCCGGCCGCACATGGGTCTGCGCGAAGAAGCCGGGCCGGATCCGGGCGCCGAGCTTGACCGTTCCGGTGTGCGGCACCTCGGCGATCTGCACCTCGGAGACCGGCAGGTGTTCCTTCTCCGGATCGGTGCCGCCGCTGGCCAGCAAACGCAGGAAGTGGGACTTGCCGGAGCCGTTGGAGCCGAGCACGCCGACGCGGTCGCCGAACCAGATCTCGGTACTGAACGGCTTCATCAGCCCGGTGAGCTCCAGCTTGCCGGCCACCACCGCGCGCTTGGCGGTGCGCCCGCCCTTGAGCCGCATCTGCACGTTCTGTTCGATCGGCACCGCCTCGGGCGGACCCGCCTCGAGGAACTTTTGCAGCCGCGTGGTGGCGGCGTGGTAGCGGTTAGCCATGTCCGAGCGGAAGGCGGCCTTGTTCTTGTACATGTTCACCAGCTCTTTGAGCTTGGCGTGCTCCTCGTCCCAACGTTTGCGCAGCTCCTCGAACCGCGCGTTCCGGTCATCGCGGGCCTGCAGGTAGCTTTCGAAGCCGCCGCCGTGGACCCAGGCGGTGGCACCGAGGGCACCCGGCTCCAGCGTGACAATCCGAGTGGCCGCGTTGGCCAGCAGCTCACGGTCGTGGCTGACGAACAGCACCGACTTCCGCGACTCGCGCAGCTTCTCCTCCAGCCACCGCTTGCCCGGGACGTCCAGGTAGTTGTCCGGTTCGTCCAGCAGCAGCAGTTCGTCCGGCCCGGAGAACAGCGCTTCCAGCACCAGGCGCTTCTGCTCGCCGCCGGACAGCGTGGACGCGTTGCGGTATTGCGCCCGGTCGAACGGCACGCCCAACGACGCCATGGTGACCTCATCCCAGACCGTCTCCTGCTCGTAGCCGCCGGCGTCGCCCCAGTCCGCGAGCGCCTGGGCATAGCGCATCTGGGTGGGCTCGTCGTCGTGCTCCATCATGGCCAGCTCCGCCTGATCCACGGCGCGGGCGGCGGCGGCCAGGGCCGGCGGCGCGGCACTGACCAGCAGGTCCCGGACGGTGGTCTGGTCGCGAACCTGGCCGACGAACTGGCGCATGATGCCCATGCTGCCCGAGCGCGCCACCGCGCCCTCGTCCGGGGTCGCATCCCCGGCGATGATCCGCAGCAGGGTCGTCTTGCCGGTGCCGTTGGGACCGATCAACGCCGTTTTGGCGCCGTCGCCGACCTTGAAGCCGACGCCGTTGAGCAACTGGCGGCCGTCGGAGAGGAAATAGTCGATGTTGGAGACGTCTAGATGGGCCACGGAACCAGTCTGTCATGGCCCGGGCATACGAAATGGCTCAAAGTCAGGCCTCCCCATTAGCCAACTCACTTCGAGCCATTTCGTGTGCGGCATCTGGATCCACCCGCCCGAAGGCAGGCCCCCCAACTCGGATCCGATTACCGCCGCCTCCGGTAGGTCTCCCGTTCCGGTTGCTGACACCTTCAATCATGGTCGAGGACCTGCGCGTATTCCAGATCAATCCACCCTAGTTAGAAAACCCTAGGGTGCTGTGGTCCTTACAGGAGCGCGACGGCAGCAGGTGATGTCTTGGGTGGGGATTTTTGCTGAAGCGGGACGGGCAGCGTGTGCGCAACAATGGTCACACACCCTGATCGGCATCGTCAGCGCGCACCGCACAAGGAGCCCCATGAGAATCTTGATTGCCGGAGCCGGAGCGACCGGCGGCAGCTTCGGCGCCCGCCTCATCGAGGCGGGGCGCGACGTCACCTTCCTCGTCCGCCCGCGCCGCGCGGAGGTGCTCGCACGCGATGGCCTGACCTTGGACGCGCCGGACGGCCGCCGCACCCTGCAGGCGAATATCGTCACGGCGATCGAACCCGGTGACCACTACGACCTACTCATCGTTGCCGTGAAGGCCCCCGCCCTCGCCGAGGTGATTCACGATGCGGCTCCCGCGGTCGGGCAGGAGACGATGATCCTGCCGCTGCTCAACGGCATGGACCACCTCGATGCCCTGCAGGCGGCATACCCCGGCCAGGTCCTGGGCGGCCTCGTTAAGATCGTCGCAACCCTCGACGAGGCGGGCGGAGTCCTGCAGATGACTCCGCTAAGTACGATGACGGTCGGCACCCTTGACGGTTCGACGTTGAAGGCAGAAATTCCAAGCGCGCTCAACGTGCCCGGCATCGAGCTCACCGTTGTAAATGATGTGCTGACGCGGCTGTGGGAAAAGTGGGCATTCATTGCTTCCGCCGGCGTCATCACCTGCCTCTTTCGCGGCAATATCGGGGATATCCTCGCCGCCGGCGGCGAGGAGCACATCCTCCGGGCCATCGCCGAGACGGAAGAGGTCGCCCGGAGCGCCGGCCACGCCGTCAGCACCGCGAGCCACGCCCAAAGTGTTGGTTTGCTCACCGAACCGGGCTCGTCTTTCACCTCCTCGCTCTACCGGGACCTCCAGCACGGTGATCCGGTTGAGGCCGAGCACATTCTTGGAGGCCTCGCCGCCCGCGCTAGGAAGCTCCACGTCGCAACACCTTTGCTGGACGCTACGCTGCTCCAAATGCGTACCCACCACCGCGCCTTGGAGCGGAGCACGCAGACGCCTGAGGCATCCGCATAATCAGTCTTGAGCGGTGACGGCTACCTGCCGGCAACTGCGGCACCCGCTGGGGCCACGCGTTCAGTTCCGATCCGCTCTCAGGCTTTAAAGAGCCTGCGGACCACCTGCCCTTGGGCCAGGGCTTCAAGGCCCTCGTTGATCTGCTCCAGCGGGTAAGTGTCCGTGTGCAGCAGTTCGACGGGAAGCCTGCCCTGCCGCCAGTACTCGAGGTAGCGGGGAATGTCCCGCTTCGGAACGGCATCGCCCATGTACGAGCCGAGCAGGCGCTTGCCCATGCCGGCGAATTGCAGGGCCGGCACGCTGAGTTCCTGGGACGGGTGCGGGAGGCCAACGGCCACCACAGCGCCGCCCCGGTTGGTGACCTCCAGGCAGCCGGCCAGCACGCGCGCGGAACCGGCGGCCTCGATCGCCACGTCGACCCCGCCGTCGGCCGTCTTCGCCGCCAGTGCAGCGGCTTCTTCCGGTGTCCCCACCGCGGTTGCACCGGCTTTCAGTGCCAGGGGATGCTTGGCAGTATTCGGATCGATCGCGACCACGTCCGCTGCTCCCGCAATCCGGGCAGCCATCACCGACGCCAGGCCGACGGCGCCCAGGCCGAAGACAGCCACCGATTGCCCGGCTTGAACCTGCGCGGTGTTGATCACCGCTCCCATGCCGGTCAGGACGGCACAGCCGAACATCGCGGCCACCTCGTCCGGCACGTCCTCGTCGATCACCACCACCGACTCCCGGGCGACCACCGCATGGTCGGCGAACCCGGAGACGCCCAGATGGTGGTTGATCCTTGCGCCGTCGGGAGAACGCAGCAGCGCCGGGCCGTGCAGCAGGTCGCCGCTGCCGTTCGCCTCGGCCGCCCGATCACAGAGGGCCGGGCGGCCGGCCAGGCAGGTGCGGCACTGCCCGCAACTGGGAACAAACACCAACACCACGTGATCACCGACCCGCACGTCGTCCACGCCGTCACCAACGCTGGCGATGCGGCCCACGGCTTCATGGCCCAGGGCCATCGGCAGGGGACGCACCCGGCTGCCGTCGACGACGGAGAGGTCGGAATGGCAGAGGCTGGAATAGCTGATGTCGACGCCGAGCTCGCCCCGCCTGGGCTCCGGCGTGTCGAGATTTTCGATGATCAGCGGCTTGGATTCGTTGTACGGACGGGGCAGGCCCGCCTCCTGCAGGACGGAAACTCGCATGTGCCCTCCTTGATCGGTGGCTAACTAGTGGCTAACTGTGGCTATCGGGTGGCGTTGTCGGGTAAGCGGAGGTCCGGCGAGGCACCCGCGCGGACTGTCGTCACTCCTGCCGTCAATCCTGCGGGTCCATCACGGTGGGAAGGGCCTTGCGCGAGCTGATTTCCAGTTTCGCGAAGGAGCGGGACAGGTGCCATTCCACCGCCTTGATGGTGATGAACAGTTCGGCGGCGATCTTGCGGTTGGTGAGTCCTTTGGCCGCCAATGAGCAGACCCGGTACTCCGCGGGCGTCAGCCGGTCGGCCTTGTTCTCCGCGATCAACGGCAGCTGGGAGTCCTGCTGCGCCAGCAGCCGGGTCATCCGGCGTGCCACTGCCGCGGCCCCGATCCGGTTGGCCAGCACCAAGGACTTCCGCGCGGCCGCCAGCGACTCGGTGCGGAACACCTGCAAGTCGCCGGAGTGTGCGGACGAAAGGCAGGTCTCCGCCAGGTCCGCCAAGGCCAGCGCCAGCTGGTACCGGCCCTCGTGCGCCTCCAGCAGCGCGATCGCTTCTCGCAGCATGACCACGGCGGACGGCCCGGGCTGGGCCAGCGCGGCCAGCCGCAGCACCGTGCCGGTCAGTCGGGGAGCGCCGAAGGCCCGGACCTCCTGCAGCAGCTCGGCGGCGACGGCGGCGGCGTATTCCGTCTGTCCGGCGCGCGCGGCGGATTCGATCGTGCTCCGCTTCCACAGGCTCAACGTGGGGCCCAGGCCGGCGTCCAGGTCCATGGCCGCGGAAAAGTACTCCAGGGCCTGCCGGTGATCACCGTGTCCGGCGGCGACCACTCCGTGCAGCTGCAGGGCCATGGCCTGGACCAGCGGCACGCGTTCTTCCTCCAGCGGCACCCGCTTCAACAGGTCGTCGGCCGCCGCAAGGTCGTCCCGGGCAAGGTAGATTTCGGCCAGCACCACACAGGCCACTTCGAGATAGGTCCGCCAGCCGCTGTCCGCCGCCTGCATGGCGGTTTCCAGGTCCATCTGCGCCAGCCGCAGCCGTCCGCGGTTGAGGTGGATGGCGCCGCGGCAGTAGCTCAGCGTGGCGTTGGCCATCGGCGACGAGTTGGCCCGTGCCTCGGCGATTGCCGCATCCAGCAGCTCCAAGGCGGCGGCATCCTGTTCCGAGCCGTTGAGCGCGCCCGTTGCATAGTTGATGATGTTGGATTCCGCGCCGACCTCCGCCAGCAGCTTGCCGCCGGCATAGCCGCGCAGGGCTAATTCACCGCAGCGCTTGGCATCCGTGCCGGTCACGCTCAGCCGCAGGGCCTCCTGAATGAGCAGCATGCGGTCGCTGGGACCGTCCTCGGCCGGATCCTGGGCCAGGATGTCCGCCAGCTCCTCGCCGTACTGCGATGCAAACTGCAGCTGCTGGAAGCCCGCCCCGGTGGCCTGCGCAATCACGCGGCGCCTGAGCTCGGTGTCCGGATGCTCGTCGTTCTCCAGTTCCTTCAGCGCCTGGCTAAAGCAGCGCGAGGCTTCCTCCACCCGGTTGATGGCGTACTGCGCCTCGGCAAATTCCATCAACAGCTCTACCCGGGCCCGCGTTTCCTCGGTCATCTCCAGAGCCCGGCGTCCGAGGTCCGCCGCCTCCTGAATGCGGCCGGCCACCTGATATGCCTGCGAGGCTTCAATCAGGATCCGGCGCTGCAGCTCGGCCGGCAACCGTTCTTCGGCCATCGCCCGTCCGATCATTCGGACGGCAAGCTCGCCCGATCCGGTGCGGCGCGCAGCGCTGGCTGCGACAAGCAGGATTTCGGCTGCAGCGGGATCATTGCCGGGTTCGGTTGCCAGCAGATGGCCCGCGATGACGGCCGGTTCGCTCCCCTGTGCCCGCAAGGCGGCGGCAGCAAGGCCGTGCAGCTCGGTCCGGCGTTCCGGTGCCAGCGTGGCGAGCACCGCCTCGGCCACCAGCGCATGCTGGACCCGTGGCCGGGGGCGCAGCGCGCTCAGAAAACGGTCCGCGGCCAGCCGTTTGAGCATCGGGGCCACAGCGTCCGTCGGCAGCCCGGTCATCCGTGCCAGCAGCTGCTGGCTGGTGTCCTCCCCCAGCACGACGGCGGCGTCCAGTACCGTCCGCTCCTGGGCCGAGAGCGCGGCGAGGCGGTCTTCCAGCACTGCGGCTTCGGCGCTGGTCCGGTCGGTCCCGACCTCGACGCCGCGTTCCAGGATTTCCTCGACGTAGAACGGCATGCCGCCGGCCGCCGCGTGGATGCGCGCTGCCTCCGCGGCATCCACGGTGGGTATCCGGTGCGCTGCCCACTCCGCCACTGCCCGGTGGTCCAGCGGTTCCAGCGGCCAATGCACCCGCCCTCCCGGCCGGCCGGCGCTGTGCCGGGAGCCGCCGTTCCGGGTGGAGCCCCTTCGGGAGGCGCCGTCTCGGGACGCACCGGTGCGGGCACCGCCGTCGTGCCCGTCCAACAGGAGGGCGTCCGTCCGGATCCCGTCACCGCGTTCGGCGCCTTGGCCGGTGCGCACCCCGCGCACAATTAGCAGCGGGGCCCCGATCAGCAGGACCCCCATGTCCGAGAGCGACTGCAGCGAGAGTTCATCCAGCCACTGGGCATCGTCCACCATGGCGATGACCGGGGCCTCCTGGGCCAGCGAGCGCAGCACCCAGGACGCGGAATAGGTCAGTGCGTCCTTGTGCAGCGGACCGCCGGCGGAGGTCAGGAACGAATGCAGCACCCGGCCCTGCCCGTCGAAGGGCGGACCGTGGTCCGGCATTTGTTGCGCCAGCGGCGCGAACCACTGCCAGAACATGGAACCGGGCAGCGAACGGCGGGCGGCGCCGGCGGCGCGCAGCAGCTTCCAGCCGCGCGAGGAGGCATCCGCGAACAGCGTTTCCAGCACCGTGGTCTTGCCGATCCCGGAGGGGCCGCTGACTGTCAATTCGATGCTGTGGCCGGCTTCCACGGCTGAGGCGAGGTCGCGCCACTGCGCCACCTCTTCCTCTCGCCCGTACAGCCGGGTTTGTGCCACGGATTGATCCTAAGCCGCGGGTCCGGTAAATGCGACGTTTCAGCTTTGTTCTTCTGGCACGCAGTGGTTGCGCAGTTCCCCGATCCCCTCGATCCGGGTGACCATCTGTGCCCCGGCGGGGATCCATTCGCGCGGTTTCCGGGCCAATCCCACGCCGGCGGGCGTTCCGGTGGCCAACAGGTCGCCGGGCTCCAGGGTCATGAATTCGCTGACGTAGGACACCAGCTTGGCGCAGGAGAAAATCAGGTCTGAGGTGTTGCCCGACTGCTTGGTGGCGCCGTCCAGCTCGCATTCCACCGCCAGCCCGGCTTCCGGGTCCAGCTCATCCGCGGTGACGACGACGGGGCCCACCGGAGTGGTCCGGTCCCAGTTCTTGCCTTGGAACCACTCCGAGGTCCGGCCCTGCCAGTCGCGGACCGAGACGTCGTTCATCACCGTGTAGCCGGCGATCGCGGCGCGGGCGCCGGCCTCGTCGGCCTGCCTCACCCGGGAGCCGATCACCACGGTCAGTTCGGCTTCCCAATCGATCTTGCTGCTGGCCGCGGGCAGCACCACGTCGTCCGTCGGGCCGACCAGCGCGTTGGCGTACTTGGTGAAGATGGTGGGGTACTTCGGGACGTCCTGGCCCACTTCTTCGGCGTGCGCGTAGTAGTTCAGGCCGGCACACAGGATCTTTCCCGGGCGCAGGATCGGCATCTCCAGCTCGGAGTGCTCCGGCGCCGGTCCTGGTTCGCCGGCGAGCGTGCGCCAGTCATCGCGCTGGAGCAGGTCGCCCACGTCCCTGGCCGGCAGGTATTCAGTGGTGTCGCCGTCCTGCCGGAACGCCTGTGTGGTGCCGTTCCGCCGTACTGTTCCCAGACGCATCTGTACCTCCTCGCGGCAGCCGTGCACCGCCGTCGTTAGCTCTTGGCAGCAAGGGAAGCCGCCTCTTTGCACGATATACGGTGGCGCCGGAGCTGCCGCACCGCTGGGTCAAAGGTTTCGCTCCGACTGGCGCTTCGACGCACCGCCCGCTTTACTTCCTGGCGGCTGCCGTTTCAGTCTCCGGCGGCCGCCGCCCTCACTGGGTTCGGATGATCCGCCGTTTGACCGCCTCCGCAATCGCGGCCGTGCGGTTCTCCACGCCCAGCTTCGCGTAGATGTGCACCAAATGGGTCTTGACCGTGGCCTCGGAGATGTACAGCTGCCGGGCAATGGCACGGTTGCCCATCCCGGTGGCCAGCAGCTCCAGCAGTTCCACCTCGCGCGCACTGAGGGCAGGCTGCGGGCTGCGCATCCGGCCCATCAGCCGGGCGGCGACCTCCGGCGCCAGCGCGGTGCGGCCCGCCGCAGCGGCCAATACTGCCTCGCGGATCTGCTCCGGCGGGGCATCCTTGAGCATGTAGCCGCTGGCGCCGGCCTCCACCGCCGCCAGGATGTCCGCGTCGGTGTCGTAGGTGGTCAGGATCAGCACCGGCGGCGCCGATTTTCCCTCGGCGGCGCGCCCGGCGATCTTGGCCGTGGCGGTCACGCCGTCCATCCCCGTGCCCATCTGCAGATCCATCAGCACCAGATCGACTGGTTCGTCCAGGGCGTCCAGCCGGTCCAGTTCGCGCAGCGCGGCCGCCCCGTCCGACGCCTCGGCGGCCACCTCGATGCCCTCGAAGTCCGCCAGCATGGCGCGCAGCCCGGCGCGGACCACCGGGTGGTCGTCCACCAGCAGGACCCTGATCGCGTTCACGGCCGTTCCTCTCCGGCGGCGGGTAAAGGCAGGCGGACCGCCACCACTGTGCCCTCGCCGGGAGCGGATTCAACCGTCATGGTGCCGCCCAGCGCAGCGGCCCGCTCCGCGAGCGACCGCAGCCCGAACCCCCTGCCGTCCTCCCGGGGACCGGCGGCCGAGGGATCGAAGCCAGCACCGTCGTCGTAAATGTCCACGGTGACCTCGTCCGGCAAAAAACCCAACGTGACGACGGCGGTGCTCGCCTGCGCGTGCTCCAGCACGTTGGCCAGGCTCGCCTGGCTGGCCCGGAGCAGCAGCACCTCCACGGCCGGCGGCAGTTGCACCGGTGGGCCGTCCAGCACGAAGCGGCAGCGCAGCGGGCGGCCGGACCCGGCGGCCTGGCTCTCCGTCGCTGCGCACAGCCGCTGCAGGCTGGGCACAAGGGCAGTAGGCGCGCGGGTGGGCTGGGTGGTGGGCGCGCCGTCGGACTGGGCGTCGTGCTCCGGGAGGTGCGGATCAGGCTGCTGGCCCGGCTGAGGGTCGAGCTGCGGCGAGGACAGGCCGCGGACAAACCGCCGGGCCTCTGCCAGATTGTCCGACGCGGTGGACTCCATCAGCCGGATCCGCTCCGCCGCAGTGTCCGGCTGTCCGGCGTCGAGCGCGGCTGCGGCGCCACGGGACAGCAACACAATGCTGGAGAGTCCCTGGGCCAACGTGTCGTGGATTTCGCTGGCCAGCCGGCCGCGCTCTGCCAGCACACCGGCTTCATGCTGGGAGCTGGCCAGTTCCGCCCGGGTCCGGCGCAGTTCCGCCAAGGCCAAGCGCTGGTTCTGGGCGTCCAGATAAAGCGCCCGGTAGGCCATGCCCATGAACACGGCGAACACCGCCCCGACCATCGGGCCGATCAGCATCGCAGCCTCCAGCTTGCCGGAGTGCCACCACTGGGAGGCGATCACCAGGCCGGTGAGAACCGCGACGGCGATCACCGCATGCCACGTGCGCAGGATGTGCAGATGGAGGAAGAAGAGCGGGAAGGCCAGCCAGACGAAGTTTCCGCTCAACAACACCAGACAGGTCCACAGCAGGGTGACCAGTGCCAGCCACCACGGTGCATAGCGATTGAGGTCCCGGCCGGTTCCTGAAGAATTGAGGTCCCGGTCGGCTCCTGAGGAGCTGCGGCGTTTTTCCCAGACCGTCCCGGCCACGTATGCGGCCGCGAGCAGGACGGCCAGGGCGACGGCGAGGTAAGCGGTTGGACTGGCCGGATCCGCGGCCAACGTCGCCGCGATGGCCAGGGCGAGCAGGCCGGCAAAGCCCACATGCAGGCCCACGCGCAGGATGCGGAGTACCAGTTGGCCGGCCGGTGCCGCTGCCTCGGGACTCTCCGCCGGCTTCGGCGCCATCGATGTGGCCGTGGCGTTCCCGTTCCGCGCTGCTCCGGTTCGGTCGTGCGGACGGGACTGGGCAGGCATGGTCCTCAGCGTACCGAGGTTCAATTGCGCGGGCATCAACCGATCGGTTGACCGGCAGATCAACTGATCGCGGGCCGCGGATCAACCAGCCACCTGATGTGCGCGCATGCCCGCCGCGGGACGCTGGAACCAGCCCGCACATCGGGGCAGCCAAGCAATGAAAGTAGGGTTCATCGTGTTCCTGGCACTTCGGGATATCCGGTTCGCAAAGGGCCGATTCCTCCTTATGGGCACCGTGGTGGCCCTGATTACTTTGCTGCTGGTGATGCTGTCCGGGCTCACCGCCGGGTTGGGAAACCAATCCGTGTCCGCCATCCGGCAGCTCGGCTCCGCCGGCACCAACGCCGTCGTGTTCGGCTCGGCCACCGGCAATAGCCCCACCGCCTCGTTCACCGAGTCGCAGATCAGCCGGGAGCAGGTGCGCATCTGGCAGCGGGCCTCCGGCGTGGAAAGTGCGGAAGCCTTCGGGGTCGGCCAGACCCGGTTGAGTGGGGCCGGCAGCACGAATGTGGCGGTGTTCGGCGTCGAGCCCGGCGGCGCGCTGGCCCCTTCCCCCGTGACCGACACTTCCCTGGTACTAAGCCGGACGGCGGCCGACGATCTGGGCGCTGAAGTGGGCGATACCGTGCAACTGGCCGGTCGGGATCTGGAGGTCTCCGACGTCGTCGACGACCAGTGGTACTCCCACACGCCGGTGGTATGGACGTCGCTGGACAAGTGGCAGCAGGTCAGCCACATTAACGACGGCGGTGCCGCCGATGGTCCGATCGCCACCGCTATTGCCGCTCAACTGTCCGACGGCGATCTGTCCGGACCGGCAGCGGCTGCCGCCAATGAGGCTGCCGGCACCACCGCCACCTCGGTCAGCGGGGCCTTCCAAGCGCTGGGCTCCTACAAGAGCGAGAACGGGTCGCTGATGCTGATGCAGGGCTTCCTGTACGGCATTTCCGCGCTGGTCATCGTGGCCTTCCTGACCGTGTGGACCATCCAGCGCACTCGCGACATCGCCGTGCTCAAAGCCATGGGCAGCTCGGACGCCTACCTGCTCCGCGACGCGTTGACACAGGCCATGGTGGTGTTGGCCTGCGGCGCGGCGGCCGGCGGAGGCATCGGAATCTTGGGCGGCGTCTTCGCTTCCCAGGCCGCACCCTTTCTGCTGACCCCGGCCAGCACCCTGCTGCCCATTGCCGGAATCGTGGTCCTCGGCATGGCCGGTGCCGTGCTCGCGGTTCGACGGGTGACGCGGGTGGACCCGTTGACGGCGCTCGGCGGCAGCTGACGCTTCCGGTCCGGCCCCGATACCCCCGTCTGCTGACCACTTCAGTCTCCTGACCTCCTCGCAACGATTCCCGAAGGAACATTTCCATGGCACACGCACTCAGTCTTCTCAACGTCACCCTTGATTACCCTGACGGCGACGGCACCACCAAGGCACTGGATCAGGTCAACCTGCAGGTTCCGGCCGGCACCCTGACGTCCTTGGCGGGACCGTCCGGTTCCGGCAAGTCGTCCCTCTTGGCGGTCGCCGCCACGCTCATCCGGCCTACGTCCGGCGTCGTACTGGTGGACGGCGTGGATGCCACAGCCCTGAGCCGGAAAGAGTCTGCCGAACTGCGCCGGCAGAAGGTGGGGATTGTCTTCCAGCAGCCCAACCTGCTGGCCTCGCTCACGGCACTGGAACAACTCCAGATCGGCGCGCACCTGCGCGCAGAGAAACCACGGGACTCCCGGTCCCGCGGCTTGGAGCTACTGGACATCGTGGGACTTGCGGACGCCGCCCACCGCCGTCCGCACCAGCTTTCCGGAGGGCAGCGTCAGCGGGTCAACATCGCGCGGGCGCTGATGGGCAATCCACGGGTATTGCTGGTCGATGAGCCGACGGCGGCGCTGGACCATGAGCGCTCCGAGGCGGTTGTGCGGTTGCTCGTTCAGGTGACGCGGGAATTCGACTTCGCGACGGTCATGGTTACCCACGACACCGAATTCATTCCGCTTACCGATGCTGTGGCCACCATGCGCGACGGCCGGCTCTCGGCACCGCGAAGCATCACCGAGGCGGCAGCCGCGCATGTGCCGGGGGTGACCCGGTAAGTCCGTGGGTTCGTTGGTCGGCCTCCATTGTTGTGGCCGGACGGGTTGGTGCTCACGAAGCGACGTCATGCCGGTCGGTGTGTTGCCTGGCTCCCGCAGGCTTCGGAATGGTGGTTCTTCGGCGCTGCGCGCCTGGGCCTAGGCGCAGCGTCCCTGCGTTGGCGTCGCGCCCTGGGCCAACGCTGCGCCCTGGCTGCGGCATCCCCTGAGTCACCGCCGGGCACAGGTTTTTAGGTTCAGCGCGACGTTTCGAGTGACCATGCCCAACCGCCCACTATTCCTACACATTGGGCTGTTTCGATGGCGGGTCGAATGTGTGTACGAATAAAATTGTGGTATGGCGCTCGCACCGTTGGACCGGACCGGGGAGATGGAAGAATCCCTCTCCGAGGTGCGCGTTCAGCTGCAGGATATCGCCGACTGTTTCACCGCCGGGTCCGGGGCGCTGAGCACCCGTGAGTTGGCTAACACGGTAGCAGCGGTCGAGGACGTTGCTAAGGTCGTGGAGTTCCTGCAGGCCGTCGGCGCCTATGCGGTGGAGCGGGCGGACATCGCCGCGAACGGGGAAACCGCAGCCACCACCACCAGCACCCTTGCTGGCACACCTGATGCCGGCGAGGCGGGGTGGACGGACCCGGCCGCGGCGATCAGTGCCGGCTCCGGAAACGACCCCGGCGGTGGTCCCGGTCCCGGTGGCGGGCCGGGTGGTCTTGACCCCGCGGGGCCAGGCATCGCGGGGCCGGGCGGTGCGGGTCGGAAACAGCGGCGGCGGCGGAAGACCGAGTTCCGGAACAACGCCGAGTACCTGCGCTCAAGGCTGGGGATCAGCATCATCGAAGCGCGGCGCAGGCTGCGGGTCGGCAAGGCGGTGACCGCGCCGGTGCGGTTCGACGGCGAACCTGGCACCCCGGCCCTGCCGGTGCTGGCCGAGGCGATGGCCGCCGGGGACATCAGCGGCGGCGTCGCGGCCCTGGTCACCGATTCCATCGGCCGTGCCCGCCACGCCGCGCCCGACGCCGGGACGTTGGAGGCGATGGAAGCGTCACTGGTCCGGCAGGCCGCCGAGACCGACACGGACACGCTGGCGATGGTCGCGAAGACCTGGGAGACAGCGGTCGACCAGGACGGTGGCGAGCCCTCGGAGGAGGAACTGCGGTCCCGGCAGGGCATGTTCTACCGCGGACGCCGGCGCGGACTGCACCAGTTCGTCATCAACACCACCGACGACCAATACGAAGCCCTCGCTACCGTGATGAACAGCGCCGCGAACCCCCGCATCCAATCCGACGCCATCGAAACCGCCGCCACCCCGGCCGGCACCAACCCGCGCGAGAGCGGGGCCACCGACGCAGGCCTGCACGGGGACGGCGCCCCGGCCCCCGGCACTATCGGCAACGCCGGGCACGCTGGACCCACGGAGACCGAGACCGGTATTGCGGTAGCTGGAAGCGAAGACGCCCGCCGCACCGAGAAGGGCTCCGCATCGCCCACACCTCTGCGCGAGGAAGATGGCGATCCTGCGGAGGCAGAGTCAGCTAGCGGCGTGGTGGATCCGGCCGTCTTGGAAGGACTGGACGATTTCACGAGGGCGCAGAAGCTGCTGGCCGGGCTGGTCGGCGCCTGCCGGATCGCGCTGAACACCGGCAGGCTCCCCGACTCCGGCGGGCACCGCACCCAGGTCATGGTCACCGCCGGCTACGAACAACTCGCCGGGTTGCTCACCGGCGGCGGCACCGCGGTATTCAACGGCCCGGTCTCGGCCAAAACGGTGCGCCGGATGGCCTGCGACGCCGAGATCATCCCCGCGATCCTCGGCTCCCAAGGCGAAGTCCTGGACCTGGGCCGGTCGCAACGGTTCTTCAACCGGGCGATCCGCCGGGCACTGCTCATCCGGGACAAAGGCTGCGCGTTCCCGGGCTGCACCATGCCAGTGTTCTGGACCGAAGCGCACCACATCGTGCCCTGGTGGGCCGGCGGCCGCACCGAGGTCAACAACGGCGTCTGCCTCTGCGGACTCCACCACGACCTGATCGAGCAAGGCAACTGGAACATCACCGTCCGCGACGGCATCCCCTGGTTCACCCCGCCCGACTACATCGACCCCGACCGCCACCCCCTGCGCAACACCTACTGGCAAACCCACATCCCACCCCAACCACTCCGCACACCCCAATAGAGCCGGCCTCCGATGGTGCCCCCTGCAATGCCGCAAAACCGCAGTCCGACAATGAGACGTGGATTCGCCTGCGCTCTGGGCAGCGTGACAATTCGCCCCTCTTGCCAACCTCGAACGACACTGCCGAATCGATGCGAATCACCGCAAGAGTCGATGCGTATCACCGCAAGAGGGCAGCGGAACCATGGGCGGAACCTGTCCTACTTGGAACGGCTCCTGGAACCGCGGAGGACGGCTTTACCTCCCTTGGCTGCACCACTCCAGGAGGCGCTCGACCGGCCATGTGGTGATGATCCTTTCGGCGGGGACGCCGTTTTTGGCAGCACGTTCGGCACCGTAATGGAGGAAATCCAGCTGACCGGGCGCGTGGGCGTCGCTGTCGATGCTGAACAGGCAGCCGGCGTCGAGCGCCAGCTGGATCAGTTCATCCGGTGGGTCCTGCCGCTCCGGCCGGGAGTTGATTTCGACGGCGACGGCGTTCTCGGCACAGGCGGCAAACACGCGCTCGGCGTCGAACTCCGATTGCGGTCGGGTTCCCCGTCCCCCGGTGACCAGCCGTCCTGTGCAGTGGCCCAGCACATTGGTGCGCGGGTTGTTGATGGCTCCGAGCATCCTCCGGGTCATAGTTGCACGGTCGGACCTGAGCTTGGAATGCACGCTAGCGACAACCACGTCCAGCTGTTCAAGCATCTCAGGGGTCTGATCCAGCTCGCCGCTCTCCAAGATGTCCGTTTCGATTCCAGTCAACACCCGCAAGCCACCGGACGCGGCATTGGCCTCTGCCACCAGCTCAAGCTGCCGTGCCAGCCTCTCCTCGCTCAGGCCGTTGGCGATCGTGAGGTTGGGGGAATGATCCGTCAGGGCCAGGTAGTCGCGGCCCAGCCAGTGAGCGGCGTCGAACATAGCCTGGGGCGGCGACCCGCCATCGGACCAGTCGCTGTGGCAATGGAGATCGCCGCGAAGCGCCTGATGAAGCTCGTGGCCACCCTCGGCCAGCGGTGCCGCCGAGCGTTCCCGGACCTTCACCAGATAAGCGGGCACTTCACCGTCGACCGCCTGCCGAATAACCTCGAAGGTGCTGGCCCCGATCCCCTTCATATTCTTCAGTCGCCCGCTGCGGGCCCGTTCGGCCAGTTCGTCAGGTTCCAGTTCGGCTGCCACGGCGGCCGCCCTCCGGAACGCCTGCACTTTGAAAGTGGGCGCCAGTTCGCGCTCCAGCCAAAAGGCGATTTCGTTCAGGGCCGCTACTGGATCCATGGGACCCATCTTGCCTTCGATCTGCCCTGCGGGCCACGGCTCACAGGTTCATGGGTTAGCGGACTCTCGGCTCACGGGCTGCTGGGTCCACGGCCTCAGGGCTTGCGGTCCATGGCCAGGGCTTCAAGGCTTCAGCGCTTCGACGCTTTCGGACTTACAGCCTTAAGGACTCAGGGAGGGTACAGCCAATCCGAATTGCTCTTTCAACACCAGTTCTGCGGCCCGGTAGCCGGCCATCCCGTGCACGCCGGGGCCGGGAGGTGTTCCTGCGGAGCAGAGATAGACGCCGTGCAGCGGGGTCTGCCATGGCTTGGGGCTCAGGATCGGGCGCGCGGCGAGTTGCGCCATGGTGACCGCGCCGGTGCCGAAGTCGCCGCCGACGTAGTTGGGGTTGTACACCTCGAAGTCGGCCGCGGACATGCTCCTGGAGTCCACCACCAGGTCGGTGAAGCCCGGGGCGGCCCGTTCCAGTGCTGCGGTGATAACGCGCTCCATGTCGCGCGTGGATCCGCGCGGGACATGACAGTAGGCCCAGAGGATGTGGCCTCCGGCAGGCGCACGCGAGGGATCAAACTCAGCTGGCTGAGCCGCCAAGATCACCGGATCCTCCGAGTGCCGGCCGCGGGCGATGGCCCGTTCGGACGCCGCAATCTGATCGCGTGTGCCGCCCAGGTGCACGGTGCCGGCCCGGCGCAGCTCCGGATGCGCCCATGGCACCGGCCCGGAGAGGATGTAATCGACTTTGGCGGCGCCGGGACCGTAGCGGTACCGCCTCAGAGCGTGCGCATAAGCAGCGGGGAGTCGGCCGCCAGCCAGCCGCAGCAGATCGGTCGGCGCGATATCCAGCATGACCGCTTTGGCATCGGTCAGCTGGGCCAGCGAGGTCACCCGATGATCGGTCTCAAGGCGGCCGCCGTGTGCCCTCAGGTCCTGAACCATGGCGTCGATGATGGCCTGAGACCCTCCGACGGGCAGGGGAAATCCCACGGCATGCGCCAGCGCTCCGAGCATCAGCCCCGCTCCCGCCGCGGAGAGGCGCCGGACCCCGCCGGGCGTGTGCGCGGCAACACCGGTGAGGAGAGCCGGGGCGAACTGTTCCTTGAAGCGCAGGTTCCACGCCGGAGAGCCCTGCTCCAAGTTCCTGATCCCATACCGGAAGGCCGTGACCGGGTTGGCCGGTATCTGCAACAGCTGATCCATCGTGAATTCCAACAGGGCGTCCGCCCGGTGGACCAGCGGCCGCATCAGCTGCCGGTAGGCGGCGCCGTCGGCGCCCAATCCGTCGACGGTCCGGTCCAGGTCGCGGTAGGCGATAGCCGCGGCGGCTCCGTCGATCACCTGACCGTACGAGACCTCGGGCACCAGCAGCTCGAGCCGCTGGTCCAGCCCGAAGTCCCTGAAGAAGGGCGAGGCTGCTGCCATCGGGTGCACTGCCGAGCACACGTCGTGCCAGTACCCGGGCTTGATCAGTTCCAGGGTTCGCGCGCCGCCACCGGGTGTGGCCGCCGCCTCGAAGACCGTGACATCCAAGCCGGCCCGCGCCATGATCACGGCCGCCGCCAAACCATTCGGCCCGGCGCCGACTACCGCTACGTCCGTCACGACTCATCTTCCCCTTCCGGCTGTCCGTTCAACCTTGTGCCCTGCGTGTCCCCGCTGGCAATGCCCGGCCACCGCGATGACGGCCGCGGTGGGTCTATGTCGGTTAGGGAATATTCAGATGCGGTCGCGCCCGTTTCGGTCCCGGATTCCGCCCGATCCGTGGCAAGGTGGCCCGCCGAAGCGGGGAAGCGGCCGTCCCCCGAGGCAAGGTGCCGCCCCGTGGCAAAGTGGCCCGCCGAAGCGGGTAACCGGCCGGACCCCGCGGAGAGGCTCCCGGGCCCCGCAGGGACGCGGCCAGGCACTGGGAGCACGAACCTGTCGGCGGCGCCGTCGAACTCGCCTCCTTGGGGATCATCGGTATCCACGCGCCGGACCGGATCGTGCTCAGGCAGCCAGATCGCCCGGACTACCTTCCACATGATGTATACCGTTGCAGCTATATGCGCCAAGACCGCCAGCACGTAGTACGGGGCGTCCAGGTTGCGCGCCGCCTCGCCGGCGCTGGTGACCTGGCCCAAGTGCATCCAGATTGCCCACCAATGCATGACTTCGAAGAACTGCCAGATCAGGAAGTCGCGCCAGCGTGGATGGGCCAGGGCCACCAGCGGTACCAGCCAGACCACGAACTGCGGTGAGTACACCTTGTTGGTGAGCACAAACGCGGCCACCACCAGGAAAACCAGCGATGCCATCCGCGGACGGCGCGGCGCCGTCAGGGCCAGCACGGCGATCCCGGCGCAGGCTGCCGCGAACAGCAGGAAGGATGCGGTGTTGATGAACTCCGGGCTGAGGACCGGCAACTGCTGCCGCTGCGCGGTCAGGTTGTAGGCGTACCAAATGGACGAGTAGCCAGCCTCGCGCTGACGGCTGTAGTCCAAGAAGTGGAACCAACCGCCGAAGTCGCGCAACATGAACGGCAGGTTGGTGGCCAGCCACACCGCAGCCGCGGCAGCAGCGGACGCGGCCAACGGTCGGTACCGGCCGGTCCGGATTGCCAGCAGCAGGATGGCTCCAAGGATCAGCACGGGGTACAACTTGAGCGCCGCGCCGAGGCCAATGAACACACCGGCCAGGACAGGGCGGCGCCTGGCGAAGGCAAGCATCGCCAGTGCCGCCAGCATCGCAGCCCACAGGTCCCAGTTGATCGTCCCGGCCAGCACGATGGCCGGCGCCAGCGCCACCATGGCTGCATCCCAGGGCCGCCGGTGGCTCATTCGCGCGGTGGCAAGCACCGTGACCAGCCAGGCCACGGCCGCCAGGGTGGCGTTGATGTCGAAATAGGCCAGTGCCCGTTCGGGCGAGACACCTTCGCCCGGAACCAGCCACGCTGTCGCCCCGGCCAGCAGCCCCAGCAGCACCGGGTACTCAAATGAACTGCCCGCGCTGACGAACGGCATGACGCCGTCGGCCAGCCCGCGGGTTTCGAACAACACCGGCCAGTCCGAATAGCAGCCCATGTAGAAGTAGTCCGGCAGCGCCCAACCGTCCAGCCGGCACGGCGTTTTGACCAGGACCGAGAGCAGCGCGGCGAACGTGGTCAAGATGATCAGCACGCGCTCCACGGTGAAGAAACCGGGCGAGACCAGGCCCGGCGCGCTGTGCCGGCCCAGCGGTCCGCCCACCAGCTCAGTGAACTGCTTGAGGAACGGGTCGTTGCGGCTGGGCACCACAATCCGCAGTGGTCTGCGGCGCGAAGAGCGGGGCCCGGGCATGCTCCAAGCGTACTGTCGGCGGCACTATCGGCCACAGATAGGCAACCGTGGGGCGGGTTGGGCTAAACGTCCGCTGCTGCTCGCCTTCCCGTAACCTTGGCCACCCCCGGCCGTTACCGACCCTTCCTACCGTGGCTTCAATGAGTTACACCGACCCGCAGGAAGTCCTGGTCGTCATCCCGGCCCGCGGCGGCTCCAAAGGGATCCCGTTCAAGAACCTGAAGCCCGTGGCGGGGCGCAGCCTGGTAGCCCGCGCCGTCGACAGCGCGCTGGCCGCGCCGGCGGTGACCGACGTCGTCGTCAGCACCGATCATCCGGACATCGCCGCCGAAGCCGAACGCTGCGGCGCCCGCGTGGTGATGCGCCCGTCGGACCTCTCCGGTGACACCGCCAGCAGCGAATCTGCCGTGCTCCACGTCCTCGCGTCGCTGCCCCGGCAGCCCGCGGTCACGGTTCTGCTGCAGTGCACCTCTCCTTTCATCGAACCGGCGCACCTGAACGAAGCCGTGCTGGATGTGCTGGAGGGCCGCGCCGACGTCGCCTTCTCCGTCACCGAGAGCCACGCGTTCCACTGGATGCACGACGACGGCGGTGCCGTCACCGCCGTCGGGCACAGCGCCGAAGTGCGTCCCCGCCGGCAGGACCGCACACCCCAGTACCGCGAAACCGGCGCGTTCTACGCAATGAGCACCGAGGGTTTCCTGGCCCGCAAACACCGCTTCTTCGGCCGGCTGAAGCTGCAGGAAGTGCCCGCCGAGCACGCCGTCGAAATCGACTCGCTGGAGGACCTCGCCGTGGTCCGCGCGCTGGCCGACCAGGCCACCGCGCCCCGGACCGGCAGCCTCGACGTGGATGCCCTGGTGATGGACTTCGACGGCGTCCACACCGACGACCACGCCTTCGTGAATGCCGAGGGCGAGGAATTCGTCCGGGTAAGCCGCGAAGACGGCATGGGAATCTCCCGGCTGCGCCGCACCGGAATTCCCCAACTGATTCTGTCCACCGAACGCAACGCGGTGGTCAGTGCCCGGGCGCGGAAGCTCGGCGTCGACGTCCTCCAGGACGTCGCAGACAAGGCCGGGGCTGTCCAAACCTGGATGGCCGCCCACCGGCTGGATCCCGATCGGGTTGCCTACGTGGGCAACGACGTCAACGACCTGCCCGCCATGGGCGTCGTTGGTTGGCCGGTGGCTGTGGGCGATGCCCGCGCCGAGGTCAAAGCTGCGGCACGGACTGTGCTGCAGCGCCAAGGCGGCGAAGGCGCGGTCCGCGAGGTCTGCGAACTCATCCTCGCCGCACGCAGCGGTGCCGCCGACGAAGGCGGCCGCCCCGAACAAGCCACAGCAACAACAGAAAGAGTGCAGCCCATGACTACCGAAGCTACCGTTTCGAACCCTGTCCCCGCCGGTGCGCCGGCTCCCGTCGCGATCGGTGACGTGCAGGTCGGTGCCGGGCAGCCGGTCTACGTGATCGGCGAGATCGGGATCAACCACAACGGCGACATCGAGATCGCCAAGCAGCTGATCGACGTGGCCGCGGAGGCCGGCGCGAACGCGGTGAAGTTCCAGAAGCGCACCCCGGAGATCTCCACCCCGGCGGACATGCGCGACAAGATGCGTTCCACCCCGTGGGGCGAGATGACCTACCTGGACTACCGGTACCGGGTGGAGTTCGACATGCCGATCTACCAGAAGCTGATCTCGCACGCCGCCGACCGCGGGCTGCACTGCTTCGCTTCGCCGTGGGATGTTCCCTCGGTCGCGTTCATGGAAGAGGCCGGCGCGCTGACCCACAAGGTGGCCTCCGCCTCGGTGACCGACCTGGACCTGCTCACCGCGCTGCGCGAGACCGGCAAGCCGGTCATCCTGTCCACCGGGATGTCCACGATCGAGCAGATCGACAAGGCCGTGGAGACCCTGGGCACGGACAAACTGATCCTGATGCACGCGACCTCGACCTACCCGCTGCCGCCGGAAGAGGCGAACCTGCGGATGATCAGCACGCTGCAGGAGCGCTACCAGGTGCCGGTGGGCTATTCCGGGCACGAGCGCGGG
>NZ_SUKC01000025.1 GCF_005047635.1 Arthrobacter sp. CAU 1506
TAGCGTTGGACACGTCGAGGTCTTTCGGATGGGCAGTGTGAGAACTTCCATCATCGGAAGACCTCGACCTCTATCCGGGAACCGACGCGCCAACGCTATCTACACTCTCGATTCCGATGAGCCGGTAAACGAGACTCAAGCCTCCTGACGCGAAGGGGCCCTTGCATCTCTGCTGCATCCCGGCCAAAGACTACAGCAGCAGGGCGAAGCGTGAATTCCGAAATCCCATTGAAGTTCGAAACCTTTTTTATGACGACACACTCATGAAAAGTGGCTGACCCCTGTGTCGAGACGAAGAGTAGATTGCCAGGGACTCCGATACCTTCAGTCCAAGCGTCAACTCTTTCCGAAGGCGCTCCATCGAAAATGTCATAGAGAAACGCAATCTTGAGGACTGGGCCGTAGGTTTCGTCATGGAGCAGGGTTCCATATGCTGCGAACTCCTGGCCAGGGGCCACAAATATGGCGCCAGGTAGAGAGGTTCCTGGCAGGATTTCAGCGAGTTTGCTCATGCAGTCGATCCTAAGCCGATTGAACGATCGCGCCGCTCCCATCAGTCCCAGCAAAGGGTACTGCTCTAAGCGCTGAGAATATCTCAGTGAGGCATATTGATGAGACGAGAGCGGTCCGGGGAATCAGAGGGTAAAGGAGCAAGGTGACCACATGGTCGCCCTGTCTCGGCAAACGGTCCTTTGCTGAGACGGCTAGAGAGCATCCCGATGGGTGGAGTTCGACGCCTCCTAAGGGACTGCCCCGAGTTCAGTTGACTCAGGCGGTTAGTGGTTTCACCGCGGCTTTGAGGGGCGCGTTTATTGTCTCAAACTCGATCGGGGTGAGCACGCTAGCAGAAGCAAGGCAATTGGTAACGCCCTCTGCTTTAATGGCTCGATCAAGGGGCCACCGGAGATCAGCTTGTTCGGTAATTTGCCGTAGACGCGGATAACAGTGCTTGCGTCGCATGAGCAGTGGATGCGGCGACGGCTCCTTGGTACAAAGTCATTGAGCATAGTGCGGGCTGTTTGGTCCGGGCCAGTAGTCTAGGCTTCCATGCTCCAAGGGTGTCAGTTATCCATTAGTGAAGGTCCCAGTCTCCTAAGACTGGGACCTTCACGTCGAAGGGATGGTCACTAAGAGTGTTTCTGTATATCGATGTTCTGTTGGCTCCCGCAGGCGATGTTCAGGATATGGCACCGCTCACGGTTTCCTGGCGCCCTTTTAAACCCGGGGTTTCAGAGGGCAGACCGCCGCCAGGCATTTCGATCTTGAGGAGGTCCCGGCCGACCAGCACCTTGCCTGTGAAGCCGCGGCGTGCCCGGCGGGCCCACTCCTCGTCCTTCACCGCGGTGACATCGGCGGGCACAAGGTGGCTCAGTGCCAGTGTGTGTACTCCGGCGGACTCAGCCACTGCACCCACTCTGTCGACGGAGGTATGGGACTCCTCCAAGTGCTCGGCGATTCCGGGCGCCAGCGCTTGGGAGCGTACCCAGTCGAGCGCGATCACTTCGTGGACCAGGATGTCAGCACCGGAAGCGAGCCGGACGAGGTTTTCGCTGGGTGCCGTATCACCGGAGACGACTACGGATCCGAATGCGGTGTCGAGACGAAACGCGAAGGCAGGAAAAACCGGCGGGTGGACGACAAGCACCGCAGACACACGGACATGCTCATCCTCGAAGATGACGAACGGCTCCATGTCGGGGCACAGGTCCCCGTCTGCAGCAGCTCCAACTGACGGGATCTCGATGTCACGGGGAACGATTCTGGTCCGGATGTCGTGCCAGCCTTCGTCCCTTATTCGGATGTTGAGATCGTAGGCCATGGCCGCCGTTGTGTGCTCGATAAGATCGACCGTCCCGGGCGTCGGGTTCTCCGGGGCGACCGTCGGCACCTGTCTGCCCCCGCGGGCCGGCGGGAGAGCGCCGGCCCTGCCAGGTCCCACGATATGGAGGGGGCGTTTGAGCCCGCCGAGGCCTCCGTGCCGCAGGAACGGCAACTGGTAGAGCTCCGATACGTGGTCGGAGTGCAGATGAGTGACGAACACGCCGCGGACGTCGGCCACGTCGAGTCCCGCGTTGTGCAACTGGGTGAAGCTCCCGTGTCCCATGTCGATGATGTACGTGGCACCTTTTACGGTCAGCGCGGTGCAGATCCCGGACCGTCCGGGCAGCGGAGTTGGTCCGCCGGCTGTGCCGAGGAGGGTGACGAACGCTTCGCTCGGTGCGGAGCGTTCGTCACCCCTTGCCGTGTCAGACCTGGCCGACATGAGTACCTCGCTCTGCGACTTGCGCCGTTGGGGGCACTCTCGGTCCGGAGGCGACCAGTTGGTGAGCATGCCGTTCACCTGAATAACGCTTAGACATGGACTGGTGTGCTCCCTGTCTGGATACGCTCCCGCATCTCCGACGCACGTTCACGCAGATACAGCACAAACGAACCCGAGACATCGACCACGGCGTCATACTCGTCGAGCACGACGATGCTGGTTGTTCCGAGCTCGATGATGGCAGGGCCCTGAATCTCTGCGCCTGGGCCCATGGATGAGCCGGAGTAGATATCGGCTTCGACCATCCTGCGGTGCAGCGGGGACCAGATTTCCCGTCGTCCGAGGTGCGCGTCGAGTGCTGTTCCCCCTTCCCGCTCGGAGGGCTGGGTCGAGCCCTCGACAAGACCGGTCGCCGTGAGGCGGACGTTCAGCACCTCGATGTCTGTGTCCTCGGTGTGGTAGCCGAACTGCTCATTGTGGATCTGGTGGAACTTATCGGCCGCCGCCGCGATGTCCAGGCTGTCCAAGGAACTTTCGTCGAGCGGGACGTTGATTTCGAACCACTGCCCCCTGTATCGCATGTCCAGGGACGGGAGGAAGGAGATCCTGTCCGTGGAGACGCCCTCGTCCATGAGGGTCGTGCGGCCTTGTTCGGCCATGGACGCCCAGATCCCTGTTACCTCGCTCGTTTGCATGCTGCTGAGGTTCCATTGCTGACTCTGGACGTAGTCGTGCCGGAAATCGCACACGAGCATGCCGGCTGCGCAGAAGATCGAGGACTCGCGGGGGACGACGAGCAGGGGGATCTCGAGCTCCCGGGCGATGGCTGCGGCGTGCACCGGGCCGGCACCGCCGGCCACGACGATCGGGAAGTCGCGTGGGTCGAGACCGCGCCGCACAGTGATTTCCCGCACCCCGGCGGCCATCGACACGTTGACCACTTCGTAGATCCCTGCTGCCGCTTCCGTCGGGTCCAAGCCGAGCGGCTCGCCGATCTGCTGGGCGATCGCCTTGCGCGCAGCATCAACATCGAGGGTCATTTCTCCACCGAGGAAGCTTGTCGGGGCAATGTAACCGAGCACGACGTCGGCATCGGTGGTGGTCGGTTGTATTCCACCGCGTCGGTAGGAGATTGGGCCGGGGACTGCACCGGCGCTCTGCGGACCCACGCGGAGCATGCCGCCTTCGTCGACACTTGCGATGCTGCCACCGCCGGCACCGATGGTGTGGATGTCGACCATGGGCAGCGCAATGCGCCAGCGATCAATTGTGCCGTCCGTTTTGACCAGCGGACGTCCGCCGTCAACAATCGCAGCGTCGAAGCTGGTTCCGCCCATGTCGACGGTCAGGCAGCGGTCCCAGCCATGCGGGGCTACCTCCAGCAGACCCGCGGTGGGGGCAGATGCCGGACCCGAGAGCAGCGAGAGAGCGGCACGCGCGGTAAGGCCTTCGGGAGTAGTGACGCCCCCGTTCGATTGCATGATGAGGAGAATTCCCTTGAACGAAACCTCCTCAAGCGTGGCGGTCAGCACACCGATGTAGTCGCGAATGATCGGACCCACGTACGAGTTGAGAACAGAGGTGCTCGTACGATCGTAGTAACGGGCCTGTGCCAACAGTTCAGAGGACCGTGTGATGTAGGCACCGGGGATTTCCTGGGCGAGGATCTGCTCCGCCCGCACCTCGTGCTCTTCGTTCGCGTACGAGTGCATGAAGGAAATGGCGATGCTGGTGATGCCACGCTCGTGGAACAGCTGACCAGCTGCGCGCACTGCGTCCTCGGACAGTGCGGTGACTTCCTCACCGGCGGACGTCACGCGTCCGGGCACCGCAAGAGTGTCCCGCCGCTCTACGATAGGAGTCGGCGGCAGCAGCCGGTTGTCGTATGCCTCCTCGCGCGTCCCGTCACGCAGTGCGAGCACGTCACGGAACCCTTCGGTCGTCAGCAGTCCTGTGCGGTTGCCCCGCCGGGTGAGTAAGGCATTGGTTGCCACCGTCGTCCCGTGGACAATGGTGTCGACGCCGGCAAGGAATTCCTCGATCGCCAGGCCCTGGGTCTCTGCTATTTCCCGGAGCCCCTGCGTCACAGCTCGCGCGGGGTCCGACGGTATCGAACTGGTCTTGTGGACGAGCCGGGATCCGTCGGGATTGATCAGGAGAAAATCGGTAAACGTGCCGCCGACGTCAATTCCAATTCGTGCACCCATTGTCACTTACTTCCTTTCAGGTATGCGCCACTGCGAAATGCAAGAGTCGCCCTCTCGTCAAGTTCCTGTGTACCGGGGGCAACGATCACGCCATAGTCCTCACGCGCCTTCTCGACGGAAAGCAGCCCTGACTGGATCTCGGCGACGACGTCGTCGACGTCGCGCTCCAAAGGGTCCCCGTAACCGGCGCCACCGCCACACCACGACCGGATCACGGTGCCCGGGGGCAAGGACACCATCTCTTTGGACCCCCACTCCTTCGTGCTGCCGTCAGGGAACTCAAGGACCATTCGGCTTAGACTGGCGTCACGTCCGCCGAAGATCCCCCGTCCCGGAAGCGCTCCTTCGGCTTCCAAGCCTTCGCCCATGGAAACGCCGTGTGCACCCACTCCTTCCGTGCGCCAGGCTGATCGTGTTCCGTACCCTCCGCGCCATGTTCCTGCTCCCGCAGAGTCCGGGAGGAGTTCGTGATACTCCATAAAGTGCGGCGATGTGATCTCAAGCATCTCTGGATCTGTAGACCGCATCTGGCCGGCCGTCCCGCTGAACCCGAATGCGTCCCAGCCGTGGGTGCCCTGCATCGCACCGGGACCGTTGCGTTGGAACACCGTAAGGGTGACGTACGGGTCGTCCGTGACAGGGTCCCGCCCATGGAGGGCTGTTGACACGTACTTCCCCCATCCTGCCGTCACCCGGTCAGGCAGCGCGTCCGCCAGCGCGGACATGATGCACTCCATGATCTCGTCGCTCATCTGGTTGCCGAAGATCGTCGCCGCCGGGAACCGAGGATTCAGCAATGAGCCCTCACGGAATACTGTTCGGATCGGAGCGAACAATCCCTCGTTGGTCGGGATGATGACGTCGCCTGCGGCGACGAGCATAAGGAACGCGATCCTCACCGCACCCGCAGCCGACGCGGGGGGCATATTCGTGAATCCGGGTGCCTGGTCATCAGTCTCGGAAAAATCAAAGGAGATTTCCTCCCCTGCAATCGTGATCTCACAGGCGATCCGGTACCGACGGCTTGGGTCGATGCCATCTGAGACCATCTCGCTTTCACCCCGGTAGGTGCCGTCCGGCCACCTCGCGATCTCAGCCCGGACTTGCCTTTCGGAGCTGTCGATGACGTACTGCATGTGTGCGTCGAAGGTGGGCCGTCCGTACCGGTCGAGGAGCGCGCTCAGGTGCCTGCGGCCGATTTCACACGCCCCTACCATCGCCTTGACGTCTTCCATGACGAAACCGAACCGGATGTTCGCGGAGATAAGGTCCCAGACGTCCTTCCGGAGCACACCCCGGTCATAGATCTTCACCGGGGGGATCCGCAGGGACTCCTGCCAGACCTCCCGCGCGGCGGGATTATAGCCGCCGGCGGTCATGCCGCCCGTATCAGCCAGGTGGCCCTTTGCAGCCGCCCATGCGACGAGTTCACCTTCGTGGAAGATCGGGACGTAGATGCCAGTGTCCGCGTTCTGGTTTCCGCCCGTAAAGACGTCGTTGTGCACAATCACGTCGCCGTCGCAGATTTCGTCCCCAAAGTACTCAATGATGTAATCAAGCGGCGGCCGGGCGCCGAACGCGATGATGGCCGCGTATTCGGCCTGCGCGAGCGTGCGGCCGCGGGCATCGAAGAGAACGGTGACCAAGTCTCCGATCTCGTTGAAGATGGGCGATCGTGACGATCTCATGAGGAGCGTCGCCATTTCCTTCGAGATGGCGTCGAGGCGACGCTGAAGGACCGATGCCAGGATCGGGTCTATCGCGTGGTCTGTGGCAGTCATACCGTTCCCTAGATTGTGTGAATCTTGACTTGGTGTCGGAGAGCGACCGACGCCGCCTTTGTCCGAGCTGGGCTTACGCCCCATCAAACATGCCGCAACTCTATGGACACCCGAAGCCGATACGAGCCCAGTCGTCCTGCATTGCAGGACAGGCGGCCGGTTCCACCTGGATGCCCGGCGACTGCGGCTCATCGGGGATCAGATGGCGCTCAAATCTGTCGCGCCGGCTCCCCCTTGGGCGCGACGGCGTGAGTCACGGCTCGGATCGAGGTCACTTTAAGCATTCTTAGGTGACCGTCACCCGGCCCTGAGGAGTTGGACGTCTCCGGAAAGGATCCCGGCGCCCGGGAGACGACTGGCCAAAACGAGGCCGGATTCTTTAACGGTCGCCGCCTGCACGCTGCCCCTTGAACTATGACAGACGATTCATCGGTGCTGGGGGTAGGAAGGGAAAAAACCGAGGCCTTTTGAGGAGGCCTCTGCTGTGCGGCGAACGAGCATTCCGACCTCGTGCGTACGTCGGGTATTCATGTATTGGCGAATGTCGCCGGTGCCCACGGACCCGGTCACGTCGCCGTTGCGGTCGAGTATCGGCGCGCCGACGCTGATGAAGTTGGTCTGGCTGCCCTCGAAGACGACGTAACCGCGCTTGGTGTATGTGTCGGCGGACTCGGTGAGGATACGCGTTGACTCTTCATCGACTCCGGAGGCGTGATGTGCCCGGGCCTCCGGAGGCAACGCCGCGTAGACGGCTAGGCCGCAGGCACTCGTGTGGAGCTGCCAATGCCGACCTGTCCGATTGAGGTTCGGTACGCGTCGACCATTCTGCAGCCGCAGGAGGTACACCACTCCGGTTGATACATACTGAGCGACGTGGACCTCCGAGCGCGTGGACGCCAGGATGGACGAGGCAGGACCGAGCGCGGCATCCACGAGTCCGGTCCGCTCGATGACCTGCCCGCCAAGCTTCGCGAGCATGGCGCCGAGCTGGAAACCATCTCCGCTGCCGAGCTCTAGCAGCCCCTCTTCCGCAAGCGTGTTGCACAGGGCGTGGCAGGTGCTGCGCGGTATCCCGGTTCGGGCACTCAGCTGACGGATGGTCAGGACTCGATGACGGCTATCGAAGGCCTTGAGTATCTCCACGGCCTTCCCCACTGATTGCACCAGTGCGGTCACACACTCACCTCGACAGAACTTGAGGACGAGCGCAATGTGCTCCGTCCGATTCGATCACACTGTGCCCGAGCGCCCTACTAAGGTCAAAACGCTTCACATGTGTTACATGAACGGCAATAAGGTGCTGGCAGCGACGGACCAGCCGCAATTGCCGTTTACGCCACCGCTGCGTTCATTTCCGTCCGGTGCACCGACCGCCGGGCGTCCCATGTGAAAGGGAGGCCCACTGCTCCTGCCGTCGCCTTCTGGCGCCCCTGGACCGGGACGGGAAGCCCTCCCGGCCTTCACGTCCCGGTCCCCCGGATGCGCCCCACATCCATTCACCCTGTCACCTGATTCCGGCCTGAGAGAGAGGGATGCCTGGATCAGGATTTCGAGTCGGAAGTACGCGCCGGCACGGTTTCAGTGAACGAGTACGCCATCTCGAGACCGAAATGGCTCCGGGCCACCAGCCTGGCAGCATTCTCGAAAGTCTCCCGCGCTTGCGGGCGCTGCATCTGGAGGCTAAGGAAGTAGTCCTGGATCGGCTCCCCGACTCGCGTGACCGACGAGCCAGATGAGCGGAACAGCAACTCCCCGGCCTCGTAACTCAGCCTGATCGCCGTGTACACCGTGTTCGCAAGTCGCTGGTAGTCCTCGAGGCTGGGCGGCTCACCGGCCAGCCACCGTTTGCCGAGCTGCATGTGGTTCGCGCCGGCGGAGACGAGGATTCCTTCGGCGGCATCGATCATGGAGAGCGCTTCGCCAAAGGCCAGCTGCCCGTCCTCGTGATGCACGCGGAGCACCTGCGGGGGGTAGATCCGCTTCTTCGACGTAATGAGTTCCTCGAATTCATCGAGCGCCGCCCGTGCTGCCCCGACCTGGGCGCAGGCGATGCTGCCCACGTACGGCACCAAACAGTTGCCGAGGTACATGGGGTTGCCCGTCGACGCTATTCCAGGCGAGCCCTCTGCGAAAGCACTCAGTTGCCAGTCCCAGGGAGCTGTCCGATCGGCCGGCACGAAAACGTCCTCGACCACGACGGTGTTGGACCCGCTGGCATTCAGCGCCATGGTGAGCCCGCCGCCCCAGTCGTCGAGGATCGTGTAGTCCCGCCGCGGGATCAGGGCAACGATGGGAGATTTGACCCCTCCCCGCTCGACCAGGGCAGTCACCATTGCGTGCGTGGAGTACGGCACTCCGGACGAGTAGCCCCATTTCCCGGTTACCCGGTATCCACCCTCGACGGGGACCGCTACCCCGCGCGGAGCACTGGAGTGAGGTGAGATGAAGACCCCGTTGTCTCCGTAAGCCTCCTGCACCACCTCCTCAGAGAAGTGAGCCACCAGGGGGATGTTGTGTGCATGGCTCAGAGCCAGTCCCCAGCCGGCACCCGGATCGGCGCGCGAGATCTCAATCATCACCTTGAAGTTGACGTCGAGGCCAAACTCGTACCCGCCGTACCTGCGCGGCTGCAGGATGCGGTAGAAACCGGCCTGCGAGAACGCTTCGTGCAGGTCCGACGAGTATGTCCCCCGCGCAGCGGAATCCGATCGTGCCGCCTGGATATCGGGCCGCAGCGCAGCCGCCCGCTCCACCAACTCCCGGGCCGTAATGGGCTGGTCGGGGGCAGCCAGTGCTGACGCGTACAACGAACTCTGTGTCATTTTTCGACCTCTCTGTTTACAAGAACATGATGAACCGAAGGTTCAGATGCTGTGTGCGGATTACTGCAGGCGTGTCCGCCGGGGAAAATTGCGTGACGTAGGACGGTTGGACGACCGGGCGCAGCCATGACGGCTCTCAGTGCACCTTTAGTGTCGGTCGTTCGATGCTCCATACCGGCCCCGGTTCTCCCCATTCACTCCGTCCGAGGCGCGAGAGGGGGGCGAGCCGCTTGAAAGCGGGATGATGGCGGTCGCCCTCACTCTCGATCACCTCGTCCTTGACCGAGACATGGATAACGTCGCCTAGTACGATCCATGAGTCGCCCACGTCGATGATCCGGTTGAGCCTGCATTCGATCGCTGAAGGGGCCTCTTTTACTCGGGGCGGCCGCACCCGTACCGAGGGCTCACGAGTGACTCCCACGGCGTCGAACTCACTGACCTGTCGGGGGAAGTTGGAGCTTGACTGGTTGATCTGCGTGGCGAGGTCCACCGGGGAGGCGTTGACGACGAACTCGCCGGTCTCGCGGACGTTCTTCAGCGTGTCGTTATCGCCAACTGAGGTGAACTGAACGACCGGCGGGGTCCGACTGGAAACGGTGAAGAACGAGTGCGGAGCGAGGTTGTCCACCCCATCGGCTGATGTGCTTGAGATCCACGCGATTGGCCGGGGAACGACAAGCGCGGTTAACAGGTGGTAGGCAGTCCTGGGGTCCACCGCACCTTGACCGGTCATGGGAAAGTTGTGACGCATTCCTACTCCTCCTTTATCCTGGTTGACCTGCGAGGTCCCGCGCAGCCTGCACTAGGCGACGCGGTGTCGGGAACAAGGCCCGCAATGCGTCCAGGGTCATGCCGGCAGAGAGCGCGCACATGAGCTCCATCCGCGCTTGGAGCGGTCTTTTATCGCCGGCGAACAGAGCCCCTGTGTCCGCGAGATGGAAATCTCCTCCGGCACCGGCATAGCCGAGACCGGTAGCACCGGATCCACATCGCGATGCCATGAGCACGGGCACTCCGTTGGTGATGAGGGCCTCGATGTCCGCCATCCATGCCGACGGCACGTGCCCCAACCCTGTACCCGCGATGACCACCCCGTCACAGTCCTGGGCCAGCTTTGCCAAGGTGGCCCCGTTGGCGCAGGAGTACGTCCATAGGAGCGGGACGTTCGGGGCACGGCGTGCATCCACGGCCAGGTGGGACGTCGGGCAGGGTGGAGTGTTGAAGCGCGGGCCCTCCGCGCCGACGTGTCCGAGGCTCTTGCCGTTCGGGGAACCGAACGCGTCCACTGCCGACGTGTGCATCTTCGTGGCATCCGCTGCCGGAAGGAGTGTTCCGTTCATGCAAACCATGACCCCCCGCCCTCGAGCCTCCTCGTCGCCGGCCACGATGACCGCGTCATGGAGGTTGCGCATACCGTCAAAGCCCGGCAGCGACTGGTTCCGCATCGCGCCCGTCATAACAATGGGCTTCTCCGAGGCCACGACGAGTGAAAGGAAACAGGCAACCTCTTCGAGCACGTCGGTGCCATGGGTGACGACGACGCCCGCCACTTCAGGTTTTTTCAGCTCCTCCTGAAGGAAAGCGGCAAGCTCGCACAGCAGACCCCACTGCAGGTCCCAGCCGAGCGGGTAATGCGCGGCGAAGTCAGTGGCCCGCACGTCGAGGCCGGGAACGGGGGACAGCTCGGCCAAAAGGTCGGCTGCTCCACTGGCCACCTCCGCCATGCCCGGAACCCGTTCGCGTGAGGCGATCGTCCCGCCGGTGCCGACAATAACAACTGTGCGGCGTGACGGGATACTGCCCGTGGAGACCGGGATGGTCATCATGCGGGCCTAGGCCTTGGCGATCTCAAGGTGGCGGGTGGTGATGGTTTCCAGGCGCCCGAGCAGTTCCTGGCGCCGGATCTCGAACTGTGACGGCAGCTGGAACGCCTTGCCCAGCTCCTCCGGGGACTCGTCACACGTCCAGCCCCCCTCGGGGTGTGTGACGGCGAGTTCGAAGAGCGCCCCGCTGGGGGTCCGCACGTAGAAGGACTTGAAGTACTTACGGTCCTTCAGCTCCGAGATGTCGGTGTAGCCGGCACCCTCGATGTCGAATTTGATCTTGCTTTGATTATCGAGGTTGCCCAGGTTCCACGCATAGTGGTGGATCGTACCGGCGGCGTAGGTCCAGGTCCCCTGGTCCGCCTTGCGGTTGCCGATAATCTCGATCGAGCTTCCGGGGCCGTCGTTGCTGCCCACCTTGAATGCGACGCGGTCGCCGTCCTCGATCAGCTTGTCTTGCTTGAGGAAGGAGTCCTCCGTAAACTCCACCATGCTCTCCGGGGCGTAGGCGTGGATGCCGACCCCGTAGACGCCGTGAATGGCGTACTCCAGCGGGACCCCACCCTCGGTCCAGCCGACCCGGGGGTCGTCGGCGACCTCGACCATCACGTACTCAACGCCCGACGGGTGGTCGAACAGGAGCCTGCGGGAGTCAAGGATTTCGACATCGAGCGCCGTGATGCCGTAAGACTCCAGTCGCCGGTGCCAGTAGTCCAGCGAGCCGACCGGCACCGCCAACTGGACCTCCCGCGCCTGGTTGGTGCCGCGCCGTCCGATAACGCCCGCCTGCTTGAACGGAAACGTCGTAATGATCGAGCTGGGATCACCGTTGGCGTTCGAATAATACAGGTGGTACACGGGGACGACGCCGTCGAAAAGGACCGTGCGCTTGATGAGGCGCAGGCCCAAGGCCCCCATATGGAAATCCACGTCCTCCTGTGCACCGTTCACACAGAGAGTGATGTGGTGCCCGCCATTAATGAAAGTCACGAGATGCTCCTTGCTTCAGATGCCACACGCGGCGTGGCTATGTAGTGACGTTGTATAACCGCCCGGTTCTACCGGGCCCGGTGACAGGCTGTCTGCCTGCGACTCAGCGCGGGGTTCGGTTCTGCGAATACCACGTCGACCGGATCACCTCGGACACTATGCACCCGGAGGTAGGCGCAAGTCCGCTCCGTCCCGCATGGCTGGACGCCTTCGCTTCTGGCCGCAGCTGTCCAGTGGTCATCAAACCGTCCTCGCGCGCTAACTCATAGGTGTCGACAGGCCCTTGTGCCTGACCAGCACCGGGATCGCTTGGAGCGAGGATCGCGCTTTCGGTCGGCTGGCTGCTGCTTCTAAGCCCCCCAAGTCTTCCCCGGCGATGTCGCGCCCTTCTGCACGGGTGGGCTGCGGCTGAACTGGTTCAGCAAGTTGCCTAACGGCCAGGCACCGGAGGAGGTGTCCCGTGCTACAGGACAGTCCGGTGTGGGTGGTCTCACAGTACGTGCAATGCTCCTCCGTATGATCAACGGAGCTTCTCTACAGGTGCGTGAACCTGCCACTTCCGTGGCTCCCGTGAACGCAATCCGGCGGGTGCCGACGTGGGCTCTCCAATGGAGCGCAGCAGCGGGGACCTTAGCCATCGTCGAGGTCTTGAGTCGAAGCGGCGTCCTCACGGAGCACATCCCGCCCCCAACCGCCGTCATCGGCGCGTTGGCCGACGCAGTCTCCAACCTCGCGGTTTGGTCCCGGATTGCCGACACAATGATGAGCTGGGCAGGGGGCCTTCTGATCGCAATAACCGTCGGAGTTCCCACCGGGATGCTCATCGGATCCAGCCAAAGAGTTTACGGCAGCCTGCGCCTAGTCATCGAGTTCCTACGCCCTATCCCTCCAATCGCGGTACTTCCACTCGCGGTCCTGCTCTACGGCAGCGGAATACAGATGAAGATCTATCTCGTCGCGTTCTCAGCCTTCTGGATTGTTCTCTTCCAGACGCTCTATGGTGTCCGCGACGTCGACCCAGTTGCGCGGGACACGGTACGGGCCTACGGCTTGAAACGAAGTGATCAGTTTCGACGTGTCGTGCTGCCCTCGGCAGCGTTTTATATAGCCACCGGCCTACGTTTGGCCGCAGCGGTCGGGCTGATTGTCACCATCGCCACTGAGCTCATCGTCGGTTCGTCCGGGATTGGGTATGCCATCAACCAGGAACGCTTCGCGGGCAACGCCGCTGCCATGTACGCACTCGTCGTCATCGCCGGTCTCATTGGAGTGGCGGTCGGCGCCGGCCTGCGAGTCCTAGAGCGCCGCGTCTTGCACTGGCACTCTGCACATAGGAAAGGAGAAAACTCATGAACCGTCTGCGTTCCCTCGCGATTGGGCTGCCGATCCCCGTCATCCTGCTGGGTTTGTGGTGGGTGCTGTCATCGAACAGTTCCTCGCCATACTGGCCGCCTCTGAGTGTAATAGCTCAAACTTTCGGCGAGACATGGTTCTCCGAACGGTTCGAGACCGATCTCCTTCCGAGTCTGGGCCGCTTTGCCGCAGGTTTCGCGATCGCCGTCCTGGCCGGCGTCGGGATGGGCCTGGCCTGCGGCCTTATGCCCACCGTTCGACGTACCGTCGATCCATTCATTGACTTCATGCGTTCCCTGCCGCAGCCCGCGCTCATCCCCATCCTCATTATCCTGCTGGGAATCGACACAACGATGAAGATTTTTATTATCGCTCTGAGTTCGCTCTGGCCGATACTGCTCAACACTATCGACGGTATTCGTGCCGTCGAGCCGGAGAAGGCGGCGTTCGCCAAGATCTATGGCCTGAGCAGCGGACAGTGGCTGACGAAGGTAGTTCTTCCCGCTGCGAGCCCGCAGATATTTGTCGGTGCGAGGCTGGCGCTCGCCATCGCTCTGATCATGATGGTGGTGTCGGAGATGGTTGCATCCAGCGATGGCCTTGGATATTTCATCTTGATCTCTCAGCAAACCTTTGCGATCCCAGAGATGTGGTCAGGAATCGCGATGCTGGGGATCATCGGTTATCTAGTCAACGTCCTTTTCGTGGCGATGGAGAACCGATTTCTGGCCTGGCACCGCGGGTGGCGAGCAGCGTCTCTCGGAGCGCCCGCGCCGATGCCGGCGCCTCGCCGGCGAGTAGCAATACCGGTGCGCCGCCGCACGTCTACGGAGCCACCGAGCTTCGTCCAGCCGTCCACGCCAACGAATGGGGCAAACTAATGCTTGAAGTACAGCACCTGTCCAAGACCTACGGCAGCGGCGAGGCAGCCGTCCGTGTCGTCGACGACCTCACGTTCACCGTCAAAGAGGGTGAGTTCGTGTGCATCGTCGGTCCGTCCGGCTGCGGCAAGACTACGTTGCTCAAGATGATCTCTGGGCTCATGCCCGCGACATCGGGAGAGGCTTCGTTCGACGGGGAGCTCATCGCCGGCGTGCCCGAAACCCTAGCTCTCGTCTTCCAGGAATACACGAGGTCCCTTCTGCCCTGGCTGACCGTCTCCGAGAACATCGCCCTCCCCATCAAGAAAAAGCACAAGAGGGAAGACTGTGAGCGCCTAACTCGCGAAGCGCTACACGCCGTCGGTCTCGACAGCTTCAGCGACCACTACCCGTGGCAGCTCTCTGGGGGGATGCAGCAGCGCGTGGCGATCGCCCGCGCCTTGGCTTACCATCCGAAAGTGCTCCTCATGGATGAGCCGTTTGCGTCGGTTGACGCTCAAACCCGCTCCGACCTTGAGGATCTGATGCTGGGGCTCCGCGCACAGTTCGGCATCACTGTGGTACTCGTGACACACGACATCGATGAATCCGTATACCTCGCCGACCGCGTGGTAGTGCTCGGGCCCTCGCCCACGCGGGTCGTTGAGATTGTGGACATTAACCTGCCTCAGCCGCGGGACCAGATCACTACAAAAGAGCTCCACGAGTTCGCGAACCTGCGCGGCCATGTCATGAGACTGATCAAACAGCGGGTCGACAGCCGAAACGGTGCCGCCACGCTGAGCTAGCAGGACGCAAATGACCCATGATTTTCACCACCGACTTCCTTGGGACACATGTCCCCACAGGTTGTTGTCACCTTTGCCACCACACCTACCGGATTGGAATCAGGAACAATGCAACGACGCATTTTCGTAGCGGCTGCCGCCCTTGCCATCACTTCCCTCGTCGCCGGATGCGCCACCGAAGCAACCGGCACCGCTGACGGTGCGGACGGCACCACCACCGTCACCGTAGGCCTGCTGCCAATCGTCCCCACCGCCGGGTTCCGTCTCGGCGTCGAGAAGGGTTTCTTCAAGGACGAAGGCCTCGACATCAAAATTGCGGAAGCACAGTCGGGTGCTGCCGTAATGGCCTCGGTCGTCAGCGGCGAGTACGACGTTGGTTTCGCCGCAGTCGTCCCTCAGATCCAAGCAGTGGAGCAGGGCTTGCCAATCAAGGTGATCGGCACGGCATCGAGCGTGTCGAACAACGCGGGTTTGTTTGTGGCCCCTGACAGCCCGATCAAGTCGCCCGCCGATCTCAAGGGCGCAAGGATCGGTGTCGTTGCCCTTAAATCGATCGATGAGGTGACTATACGAGGTGCGGCCGATCATCTGGGGGTGGACTCGTCGACATTCCAGTTCGTGTCGGTGCCGTTCCCGGAGATGCTCCCGGCCCTCGAAGCCGGACGGGTTGACGCGGTTGAGCTCCCCGAGCCGTTCTATACAGCCGCGCTCAGCAAGGGCCATCGAGAGATCATCCAGGAGCCCATGGGGGTCTTCCTTGGCGACGGGGCGACAAACTCATCCTTCTTCACGAGCGACTCGCACATCGCGAAAAAGAAGAACGTCGTCGACTCTTTCATCCGCGCCCTCGAGCGGTCCAACGAGTACGCGACGAAGAACCCGCAGGAGGTCGCTAAGACCGTGTCAGCATACACATCCATCTCCTCGGACACCGCGGAAAAGATGGTCCCGACGGTGTTCGGAACGACCGTGACCACCGAGTCCTACGAGGCCTTAGGGGAACTCATGGTCCGATACGGCATTTTGAGCGCGGACCCCAACCTCTCGAACCTCATCTATGAGGATGCCAGCCAAGGAGGCAGCTGACGTGGAAACTGGTCTGCTCGGGCCGCGATTGCAAGGGAAGTCCGCGATCGTCACCGGAGCGTCGACGCTCATCGGTACCGCCGTCTGTGAGCGCTTGGTAGCCGAGGGGGCTGCTGTGACCCTGGCCGATGTTGACGAGTCCGGCGCCGACGCCGCCGACCGCCTTGGAGCGGCCGCCCTCTTCGTTTCCACAGACGTCACGGACGAGCGGGCCGTGCAGGAGTGCGTCGATCGCGCGGTACGCCACGGCGGCGGGGTGAATGTGCTGGTGAACATCGCGTCTACGTATATCGACGGAGGACTCGCGGCAAAGAAGGAGGACTGGCTCACGAGCTATTCCGTCAATGTCGTCGGGGGCGTACTAATGCTCGCGGCAGTTGTCCCTCACATGCGGGAGCGCGGGGGCGGCGCCGTCGTCAACTTCTCCAGCGTCAGTGCGGAACGGGCGCAGCGCGGCCGCTGGCTCTATTCGGCCACGAAGGCTGCGGTCCGGCAGGTGACGCGCAGTGCCGCCATGGACCTGGCTCCTGACGGAATCCGCGTGAACTCTGTATCACCAGGGTGGATCTGGTCGCGCCCGATTGCGGCACGGGCAGCGCAGGATCGCGGAGTCGCGAACACTGTCGCCGCCCCCCTGACGTTGTCGCGTCGCATCGGTTCACCCGAGGAGGTTGCCGCGGCGGTGGCGTTCCTCTGCTCCGACGATGCGGCTTACATCAACGGGACTGACCTCGCTATCGACGGCGGTTACTTGGCCATGGGGCCCGAGCGAGCCGACGAACCGTGGAGCCTGACCGAACTAGAAACTGATGATAAAGGAGATCAATGATGCGACGGGTAGCCATTGTAGGTGCGGGACAGTCAGGGTTGTTTCTTGGCGTCGGACTGCTCGATGCGGGATTTTCGGTCACCCTTTTCTCCAACCGTGAGGGGGCGCAGATTGCCAATGGTCGGGTGATGTCGAGTCAGTGCATGTTCCACCCGACCCTCGAGTTGGAGCGACGGCACGGGCTTGAGCTCTGGGAGGAGAAAGCTCCTCCGATCAACGGCCTCGCTTACCGCTGGGCAACAGCGGAGGCCCAGATCCACACCGAGTTCGAAGTGTCACGGGCACGCCCTGCGCTGTCGATCGACCAGCGGGTCAAGGTCCCCGCGTGGATGGACGTATTCGTAGAGCGCGGCGGCGACCTGCGAATCGAGGATGTCTCCCCCGCCATGTTGGAGGACATCAGCGAAGAGTACGAACTCGTTGTCGTGGCGGCGGGCAAGGGGGACATCGCTGGATTGTTCCCGACAGACGAGGAGCACTCCGAATACACCCGGCCCCAACGGGCGCTCTCGCTGGCCTACCTCAGCGGCGTCGAGCCGCGCCCCGCGTTTGGCGCCAATGACTACAACGTCGTGGACGGCGTGGGAGAAATGTTCCTCTTGCCCGCCCTGACTACGACAGGGCCGTGTGAGATCCTAACGATCGAAGGTATCATCGGCGGACCGATGGACTGCTGGGATGGTGTGCGTGACCCGGCTGAACACCTCGCCCTGACGAAGGATCTTGCGCGTCGGTACTTCCCGTGGATCTATGACCGGATCAGGAATGCGGAACTGACCGACTCGCTAGGCACCCTCGCCGGCAAGGTCACCCCGCGTGTCAGGAAGCCCGTGGCGCACCTGGCGAACGGCCGACACGCGCTAGGAATGGCCGACGTCGTCGTCGTGAACGACCCCATCACGGGGCAGGGCTCGAACAACGCCGCCCGCTGCGCGGAATCTTACCTCGAGTCGATTCTGCAGCATGGAGAAACAAGCTTCACGAGCGACTGGATGCAAGCGACGTTCAACCGCTACTGGGACTTCGCGCGCTGGGGCACTACATGGACGAACTCCATGCTTCGGCCCTATCCCGAACATCTAGGACGCCTGCTTAAGGCCGCCGCCCACGACCCGGAGCTTGCCCTCCAGATCGCAAACGGATTCAGCAACCCACCGTCGCTTTTTCCTTGGTGGGACGACCCTCAAACGGCCGACGCCGTGCTCACGGAAGCCGTCGGTTCCGGCAAGTAACCAGGCTTGGTTCAGCAAAAAAGATAAGGACAAGAAAATGACTACCACAGCAGTGGACTCCAAGGAATTTCGGAACGTCATCGGCCACTTCATGAGCGGCGTGACAATCATTTCAACGCACTTTGACGGTGTCGACTACGGGATGACCGCCAGCTCCGTGTGCTCACTCTCCTTGGAGCCGCCCATGGTCGTGGTCTGCCTCAACAGGCAGATACCTACGCAGACGGCCGTCTCGAACGCGGGCGTCTTCGCGGTCAACATCCTCAGCGAGAAGCAAGGTTGGCTCGCGGAACGATTCGGCAGCCGTCGCGACGACAAGTTCGACGCGGTTGAGGTCGTCAGGGGAAACTCAAACGTCCCGGTACTCGCCGGGAGCCTCGCCCACCTGCGTTGCCGGGTAGTTGAGAAGGTGGAGGCAGGGACGCACACCGTCTTCATGGCTGAGGTGACCGAGGCATTCAGCGACGACGGTCGCCCGCTGGCATACTACCGCGGCGCCTTCGGCCGGTTCGAACTGCAACAGAACGCCGAAGCCTACGCCGTACTGCGCCGTGCCGTGCTCGATCGATCCTACGACGTCGACACCCCTCTCGACCCGCTGCGGCTGGTCGACGATCTAGGTCTGCCGATCGAAGCGGTGCACGATGCGCTGACCAGGCTTGTCGCCGACGGCCTCGTTCAGCGACAGTCGTTCGGCTATGTCCAGCAGCCATACGACATCGAACGCACCCAGAACTCTTTCGAGGTCAAGCGGATCATCGACTTGGCAGCTGCTGACCTGACGGTGGGCCGGGTTACGCCGGAGCAAATCGACGAGCTCCAACGGTTGTGTGATGAAATCGCCCTCCAGATAAATGGCGACGAGATCCTCGATATCGACCAGTACCAAGACGCCAGCGCGGCGTTCCAAGAGTACCTCGTCGGACTTACAGGCAACGACATGCTCATCGACACCGTTCGGCGGCTCAGCATCCCCAGCATCCTCACCCATGTCCCGGGTCTCCGCGACACGACGCCAGCTCATATGGGGCGCAACCGTCAAGAACTGGTGGAGGCTTACCGGGCGGCCGACCTTGAACGTGTCAAGGTCATTCTGAACCGCCAGTCCGATCTGGTGACGTCAGAGTGGGCCCTCGTCATTGAGGCGTTGGGCGGCAAGCTATAGCCCTCGACAACCATCGCTATCGTTGCCGCACTTATGGCACGGGTTCGATATTCACAGCAGGCGACAGCAGAGGCCCGAAAACGTTGGGTCAAGGCCTTCGGCTGTGCCCAGCCCGAAAGGCTGCCGCCCTAGTGGAACTTCGCTGGGGACCGCAAACCTTCCATACGGCAGGCCGTATGGAAGACCGTACAGGGCAGGAGACCTACGGGGCCCACCCTCGTGCGCCAGCGACGCGAATCCATCTTTGCATCCCTTGAAAGGAAACTGCGATGGTAACCCTTATCCGCAAGATCGTCACCGTAGCGCTCGGCCTGCCTACGGACTCAGCCAGCTTCAATAGCGGGCCCGACGCTGATCCGCAATTCCACAGTGAGCAGCTCATCTCCTTCCCTTGGGAAGGCTGGTGGAGGGAGGATGCTCGTCCATGGACTGAATAGGCGATATGGGCATCGGTTATCGTTCAGCGAAATATGGCCCCTATGCAATCGCAAGCCGCCCCTGATCCCCGAAGGTCGCGACGGCGGCGTGACTTTACTGCCACTAGCCATGGATTCGTAAGTCTCGCCATCGGTGATTTACTTCAGATCATCGGCTAGTCCACCTGTTTTCTGGAGACCGAACTCGTCCATGACTAAAGGCACTCGCGCCCTAAAGCTCAACCGTGATTTGAGCTCAAGCTACACAACACTTTTTATGTCCTGCTTTCTTCCACCTCAGGCCTCCGCTCCGGCGTGAGACGTTTCTACTATGGAGTAGATCCATGACCCAGCTCGCCGACCCCAAGCCCCTCCAGACACAGCGGTACTCCTCCAAAGACCCCTCGACGTGGTCCTACGAGAAGCGCCGCCGCTACGGCTGGTCAATTACCTTGTCACTCCTGGTCCTCATGATGCTCAGCTGGGCCGACAAGGCCGTCCTGGGCCTGGCCGCCGTGCCGATCATGAGAGACCTCAACATCACGCCTGAGGCGTTCGGGCTCGTCAGCAGTGCCATGTTCTTGACCTTCGGTCTGGCGCAGCTCTTCGCCGCTCCTTTGGCCAACAAGGTTCAGAGCCGCTGGATCCTGCTCGTCCTTTGCCTCCTGTGGTCTATCGCGCAGGTGCCGGTCATCGTCTTCGCCTCGCTGCCGGCGCTCTTGGCCAGCCGCCTGCTCCTCGGTGCCGGGGAGGGCCCGCTCGCACCGGTCATGGTGCACGGAATCTACAAGTGGTTCCCTGAGAAGAAGGGCGCCACACCGGCGGCGCTAGCCTCCACTGGCGTTACGCTCGGCATCGTCGCGTTCGCCCCCGTTCTTGCCTGGGTTATCGGCACTTACAGCTGGCGCACGGCGTTCGTCCTACTCGCTGTGATCGGGCTCGTCTTCGCAATCTACTGGTTAATCGTCGGAAAGGAGGGCCCGTACACGAGCCGCGCCGCAGAACTCAAGCTCGATGGCGGCGAGGCCGCAATCGCGGCTGCCACTGAGCCGTCAAAGGTCGCCACTGTGGTCGAAAGCCGCGTCCCCTACCTGCGAACAATCCTTTCGCCGAGCTGGATATTCGCTGTCCTGACCTCGTTTTTCGGCTACTGGACCTTTACCCTGGCCATGTCATGGGGCCCGGCATACTTCCAGAACGTCCTCGGACTCACGGGCCAGCAGGCCGGCAGCCTCATCGCTCTCCCCGCAGCCTGGGGCGCCATCGCTACCGTGAGCCTGAGCGCTCTTAGCCAGCGGCTCCATCTCCGCGGCGTTCCCACCCGCAAATCGCGCGCCTGGGTCCTGGGCGGCGGCGCCGTCTTCAGCGGAGCCGCCCTGACTGCCGCAACTATTGTCCCCGACCCGATGCTCACCGTAGGGCTCATGGTATTCGGATTCGGAACCGCCCCGGCCCTCTTCGCACTCACCTTTCTGGTGGTCGCGGAGCTGTCTCCCGTCGTTCAGCGCGGCGCCAACCTTTCAATCTCCAACGCCGTCCTCACAGCCGGCGGTGTCTTCGCCCCCGCCATCTCCGGACTCCTCATCGGCGGGGCCACGACACCAGCGGACGGTTACGCCGCATCCTTCACTCTCGCCGGCGGACTCCTGTTTGCCTTCGGGATCTTGTCCCTGCTCTTCGTCAACCAGCAGCGGGACCGCCGACGTCTCGGCCTCGATCCCCTGCCGGTGCCTGCAGCCTGACCCAAGAACAGGCGGGGCCCGCGACGTCACGCTCGGGCCCCGCCTGCAGCGGAACTATGATGGGCCTTGGCTTTTGCTGCGGGCAAGCAACCCGCTGTATGGGGAACCCGACCGCTCCCAGGCCCGGCGATAAAAACAGCCATATGCCATCACGCCGATAACAGCGCATATGTAGCTTCCTAGTAGAGGACTCATATGAACCGCCCGGGTGCCCGCAACGCCGGTCCACCCGCACAGGGATACTGCCGGATTGGCAGGAGCGAGGCTGAAGCCGGGCAACTGCTGCCGGATCGTAAGCCTGTGGTGCATAGCTTGGCTGCAAACGCAGGCGGTAGATGATGGCGCCCGCAGTTACGCGGGGGCAGTATGGGGTAATGAACGCTTCCAGCGTCGGCGGTCCGCGGCAGAATCTCATTGTTGGGGACGGGGGCACTCTGCACCCGTGGAGCCGCTATATAGCGCTGGGCGATTCTTTCACCGAGGGGCTAGGGGATCCGGAACCGCAGAGTCCCGGGGGACTACGGGGCTGGGCGGACCGGGTAGCGGAGGAGTTGAGCGTCCGCCACGAGGACTTCGCCTACGGGAATCTGGCGGTGCGGGGGCTGCTGCTTCGGCAGATCCTGGATCAGCAGATTGGCCCTGCGCTGGCCCTGAAACCCGATCTCATCACCCTCAACGCCGGGGGAAATGACTTGATCTTTCGCAACAGCGATCCGGATAAACTCGCCGTCAGGATGGATGCGGGAGTTGAACTGCTGGCATCGACGGGCGCGACGGTGGTGATCTTCACCGGGCCGGACTGGGGTGCGAACCCGGTGCTGGGGCGGACCCGCGGGAAGGTGGCTATCTTCAATGAAAACATGCGTACTATCGCGGCCCGCCATGATGCTCTGATCGCTGATCTTTGGGCGCTGAGAGAGCTCACACACCCGCTGACGTGGGATTCTGATCGGCTGCACTTCTCGCCGCTGGGCCACCACACGATTGCCATGATGGTGCTGGATACGCTCAACGTCCCCCACACGCTGCAGCCGATGACGCTCAAGGAGCTGCCCGAGCGCAGCTGGCGCGAGGCTAGGACAGACGACCTTGTTTGGGCTCGTCAGCATCTGGCCCCTTGGGTCCTTCGGCACCTGAAACATCGTTTTTCGGAAGAGGAACGACGGGCGGCAAAACGGCCCGACGCCGGACCGGTCTTCGGAGCCGGGATGCCGCCGGGGTCCACCATGGAGTCCCCGTAGTACGCCGAAAATCACGGGCTGTCCCCCCTGAAGCCGCACGCAATGGTTGACGCGGCGGCGCGCTCCGGCGCCGGCCGCGCCACTAGACTCGGTGACGAAAGCAGTTCCCACTGGTTCTTCCGACGAAAGAGGATATTCGTGTCCCAGCTTCAGCCCGGCATGCCCGCCCCCGAGTTCACGCTCTCCGATGCCGATGGCAAGAAGGTCTCGCTGTCCGACTATGCAGGCTGGAATGTTGTGCTCTACTTCTACCCCAAGGCTGCCACCGCCGGCTGCACCATCGAGGCCTGCGACTTCCGCGACAGCCTCAACTCGCTGCAGGCCGCCAACTACGACGTCATCGGCATCTCGCCGGACGGCGCGGAGGCCATTCAGGCCTTCAGCGACGCAGAGGGCCTGAACTTCCCGCTGCTGTCCGATCCTGATTTTGCAGTCGCCAAGGCGTACGGCTCCTACGGCGACAAGACGTTCGGCGACAAGGTCTTCACCGGCACGCTCCGCAGCACCTTCGTGATCGGCCCGGACGGAACCATCAAGCACGCCGAGTACGACGTGGACGCCAAGGGCCACGTGGCGCGGCTGCGGGAAACTCTGGGGGTCTGAGTCTGGGGCGTTCCAAGGGTCTCCACGCGTTCGCTGGCGCTCACTTGGTCGACCACCGGGTGAGGGGTCTCCACGCGTTCGCTGGCGCTCACTTGGTCGACCACCGGGGGCTGGCGCTCACTTGGTCGACCTACCGGGCATTACTTGCGGACGGTGAGGCGGGCTGTGGCGGCTGCGCCTAGGACGGCGCAGGAGAACCAGATGGCGCCGCCGGGGCCCAGCGGGGCGGCGACCAGACCGGCGGCAAGCGGCAGGACCACCTGCCCCGCGCGGTTGCCCAGCAGCCTCAGCGCCAGCGCGGCTCCGCGGGATTCCGGCCGGACTGCCTGGCTGATCAGCGTCATGGTCAGCGGTTGGCCAAGGCCCAGCAGGAAACCGCCGACAAACAGCGCCACCGCCGCCGGCCAGAACGGTTCCAGCACCAACGGCGTCACGGCGATCGTGAGGCCGGAGCCCAGCAGGCTGGCCACGAGCAGCTGGATCCGACTCCAGCGCTGCACCAGCCAGGGCAGCAGGATCCGCGAGATGATCGATGCGCTGGCGCGGACGGCCAGCAGCACGCCCACCCAAAACGGCGCAACGCCCAGTTCCTCGCCGACCAGCGGCAGGAAGGCTACCAGAATGTCGATCACGGACAGCAGCGCCAGCGAGGCCAGCATGTTCCACGCCACCCCGGGCCGCCGCAGAATCTGCAGCACGGGCTCCTTCACCACCGCCGGCCGGACGGCACCGGCGGCCGCAGCGCCGTCGTTCTTGCGGCGGAACCGCCGCCGGGGTGCCCCGGGATGCGCACCGATCAGCATCAGCGGCGCTCCGGCCAGGGCAATACCCGCAGCCAGCAGCAGGGCCAGGTTGATGGCGCCCAGCCAGTCCGGGCCTACGCCCTCCGTGCCGGTGCCCAGCAGCAAACCGGCCAGCAGCGGGCCGAGCAGTTGGCCCAGCGAGAAGGCGGCGGTGAACCAGCCAAAGCCGCTGTCCATCTGGTTCAGCGGGGCATAACGTCCGATCGCGGACTGGCCGGCGATGGTGAAGACCAGATGCCCCATGCCGAGCAGGGCCATGGAGACGCCGATCAGCAGGAACTCCTCCGCCAGCGCCAGCCCCACGGCCGCCACCGCCAGCATCACCGCGCCGAGCACCACCATGCCCTTGAGCGAGGCCACCCGGTCGCTCACCCGGCCCAGCCACAGCGCCGCAACCACCGGCAGCACCGCATAAATGGCGGTCACCACACCGATCACCGCCGCGTCGCCACCCAGGGCCAGCAGCTTGTAGGACACCACCGGCCGGGACAAGTTCAGCGACGTCTGGGTCAACACGGCGGCTGCCATGAGGACCCAGAGCCATAAGCGGGACCCCGGCTGGTTTGGTGGCTGCGTGCTCAATGTCCTCTTTCTGCGGCGTGCGTCGGCCTCCCCATTCTGCCCCTCCTGTCCCCATTCATCGTAAAAACCGTTGCGCCGGCCGTAGTGCGGTGGTCGAATGGGTGGCATGGCTATCGGGGAGACCGTCCTGGCGATCGGGACGAAGAAAGGGCTGTGGCTGGCCACTAGCCAGGACCGGACCAATTGGTCCCTGTCCGGCCCGCACTTTTTGATGAACGAGATTCCCAGCATCGGGATCGACCAACGCAACGGGTCCACCCGCTTGCTGGTGGGGGCGCGCTCAGAACACTGGGGACCCACCGTCTTCCACTCGGATGACCTCGGCGAGACCTGGACCGAGCCGGAGAACGGCGCCATCCGCTTCAATGACGGCGACGGCGCCGCGCTGGAGCGGGTCTGGCAAATCCAGCCGGACGCAGCGGATCGGCCGGGCGTGGTCTGGGCTGGCTGCGAACCGATATCGGTCTGGAAATCCACCGACGGCGGCGAACACTTCGAACTCAACCGCGCCCTCTGGAACCATCCGGACAAGGACCAGTGGGGCGCCGGCTTCGGCGGGGCGGCCGCCCATTCAATCCTGCCGAGCCCGCATGATCCGGACACCGTGCACGTGGCCATGAGCACCGGCGGGGTCTACCGCAGCACCGACGGTGGAGACAGCTGGCAGGCCCGCAACCACGGCATCAGCGCTTACTTCATGCCCGACCCGAATCCCGAGGTGGGCCAGTGCGTCCACAAGATCGCCCGGGATGCGGTGGAACCGTCCACGCTCTTTGCGCAGAACCACCACGGCGTCTACCGGTCGGATGATTCCGGCGACAACTGGCAATCCATCGCCGACGGCCTGCCCAGCGACTTCGGCTTCGTCATGCTCACGCATCCGCGGAGAACGCGGACCGCGTGGGTGGTCCCGATCAAGGCCGACGGCGAGCGTATTCCGCCGGACGGGCATTTGGCGGTGCATCGGACCGACGACGGCGGTGCCACCTGGGCGCGGTTCGGCACCGGCCTGCCCGACCTCGACTACAACGTGGTGCTGCGGGATGCTGCCGCCGTGGACACCGGCGATCCGGCCGGAGTCTACTTCGGCACCCGCGGTGGTTCGGTGTATGCCAGCGCCAACGAAGGCGAAGCCTTCGTGCAGGTTGCCTCGGGCCTGCCGGACGTCCTGTGTGTCCGGGCCGCAAGTCTGTAGGAGGAGGGACTCGTCGTGGTGGGTGTAGCGCAGAAGTCGGTCACCGTCGTCGTGCCCAGCCTGCTGGCCAAGGTCACCGGCGAGCAGCGGGAGCTCAGCGTGCCCGCGTCCGGCCCACGCTCAGTGGCGGAAATTCTGGACGATCTGGCTGGCGACTACCCGGTGTTCAACCGGCGCGTGCGCAATGAAACCGGCGCGATCCGCCGCTACGTCAACCTCTACCTGGACGGCGAAGACATCCGTACGCTGCAGGGGCCGGACACGCTGGTGGCCCCGGGGCAGGAATTGCTCATCATCCAGTCAGTCGCCGGAGGCTAGGCCGTGCGCATCTCCACCTGCGGGCACCCCATCCACCACATTCGACGGCAGCAAACATCAGGAGGGCAGCGATGACCAGCACCGGCAACCACGATGCAGAAATCCCGGAAGCGGACGAGGCCGACCGTGCCTGGCAGGACCGCCCGGTAGATGAGGACGCTTCGGAGCAACCAGCTTCGACGGTGCCGCCGGTCGGCTGGGAAGCGAACGAGGCCGACCTGCAGGAGCAGCTCGAGTCGATCAGCGAGGACGAGGACGAAGAGTACCCCCGCGAAGTCGAAGAGCCTGAATAACAAGCCTCGGCCGGCGGCCCTTAATGTCCGCCGGCTGTTGCCTGCCAGTGTTGGCGGAGGTTTGTTGCCCGCCGGTTGCTGGCGCCTACTCCCCCACCAGCCCGTCCACTGCCTCGCGCAGCAGGTCGGCGTGGCCGTTGTGCCGGGAATATTCCTCGATCATGTGGACCAGGATCCAGCGCAGGTTCACAACGCTGCCATCCCGGCCTGACCTGCTGGCCATCCGGTCCAAGCCGCCGGCGGCCAAACCGCCGACGGCCAAGGCTTCAGTGGTGAGCACGCGGGAACGTGCCACACTCTCGCTCCACAGTTCCCGGAGCAGTTCCGGGGAATCGCCGGCAGCCGACTCCCAGTCCCAGTCCGGCTCCGCGGACCAGTCCACGCTGTCCCACGGCGGCTGCGGTTCGCGGCCGTGCAGCGTGTGGGAGAACCAGTAGTCCTCCACAAACGCCAGATGCTTGAGCATGCCGCCCAGGGTCATCCGCGACGGCGGCAGCTTGGCGGCCAGTCCAGCGGCTCCCAGCCCGGCACATTTCCACTCCAAGGTGGCGCGGTGGAACTCCAAGAAGCCCAGGAGCATGTCCAGCTCATTGGCGGCCAGCGGCGGTTCCGGGCGGCCTTGCTCGTCGACGTCGGTCATGATCCGAGAGTCTAGCGGCTGGGATAATGGCAGCATGCGACTTGCAGTCTTCACCGGTTCAGCCAGCGGAACAGACCGCCTCTACGCCCGGGAGGCGGCGTCCTTCGCCGCCGAACTGGCATCCCGCGGCATCGGCATTGTGTACGGCGGCGGCCAGGTGGGGTTAATGGGCACCGTGGCGGACAGCGCGGTGGCCGCCGGCGGCGAGGTGGTGGGCGTGATTCCCTCCTCGCTGGACCGGACCGAGGTGGGGCACACCGGACTTAACACCCTGCACGTGGTGGACTCCATGCACGAACGCAAGCAGATGATGGCCGACCTGGCGGACGGTTTCGTGGCGCTGCCGGGCGGGGTGGGCACGCTCGAGGAGATCTTCGAGGCCTGGACCTGGCTGCAGCTGGGCATCCACGAAAAGCCGGTGGCGTTTCTGAACATCAACGGCTTCTGGGACCCGCTGCTGGCGGCGATCGACTCGCTGGTCAGCGCCGGCTTCCTGAAGCAGGACTACCGCGACGCCGTGATTGTGGCCGGCTCCGCCGCGGAGCTGCTGGACGCCATCAACCGCTGGACGCCGCCGGCCCGCAAGTGGCAGGACCCCGGCGAGCGCAGCCGGATCTGATCTCGCAGGTCTGAGCACCTGGCCTGACCGCTCAGCCCTGAGCCAAGACCTGGCCGCCCGGCCCCATCCCCTGCCGCTCAGACCCATCGCTCGACCGTGACCGCTCAGCCCTGACGCCCGGCCCAACCCGCCCAGATCCAACCGCCCAGCTGTGACCGGACGGCAAACGTAGACAGCGCCCCTCCCCTGCGGAAGAGACGCTGTCCGGCGCATCGGACGGCAGGCGGACCCCGCCGTCGTACTGCATTAAGTTGTACTGCTTTAAGGCAGGCCGCTCAGGGCGTGGAGCTTACGGGAAGAACTTGTCCAGCTCCGCCGGCTTGGTCAGCGTGCCGTACTTCAAGGCCGCGTCGGCGAGCTTCTGCGCTGCCTCCATGTTGAAGTCCTTGCGGAAGGCCGGCAGGGCCATCTCCGCGCGGGCGGCTTCGTCGATCTTGGTGTAGGTGCCCACGATGTCGCGGACCTCGTCCGGGTTCTCCTGCGCGTATTCCAGCGAGCGGTTCATCGCGGCCTGGAACTTCTTGACCAGTTCCGGATCGTTGGCCACGGTGTCGCCGGTGGCGAAGTAGCCGGAGATATCTAGGTTCTTGTCGAAGTCGGCGAAGTTGTAGGAGACCACGCGGCCGCCGTCGTCCACGGACTGGGACAGGAACGGATCCAGGATCCAGGCCGCGTCAACCTGGCCGTTGGCCAGGGCTGCCGGCGCGTCCGGGAAGCCCACTTCCACGAACTTCACGCTGTCCGGGTCGCCGCCGTCGGCTTCGATCACGCTGCGGATGGTGGTGTCGCCGATGTTGGAGAGAGTGTTGACGGAGACGGTCTTGCCGGACAGGTCCTTGGGCGACTTGATGTCCGAATCACCGTTGACCACCACGCCGCCGAAGTCGTGCGAGGTATCGCCGGAGGTGGAGTTGCCGTTGGCCACCAGCTGGATGTCCAGGCCCTTGTCATTGGCGACCATGACCGACACCAGGTTGCCGAAGGCGAAGTCGAAGCCACCGCTGACCACGGCCGGGATGGCGGCTGCGCCACCGGCGACGTTCTGGATGTCCAGGTCCAGGCCCTCTTCTTCGAAGAAACCCTTGGAATCGCCGAGCCAGAGCGGTGCGGTGTCAACGATCGGGATCACGCCGACGGTGACCGGGGTGAGTCCGCCCGAGGCTGCCGGTTCGTTGCCGCCGCCCTCGCCGCCGCTGGGAGATCCGGACCCACAGGCCGCCAGGCCCAGCGCGGAGACACCGGCCAGCAGCGTCAGGAATGTTCGCTTCATGTCACTTCCTCAAATCGAAAAACCAAGTGGCAGCGCCCACAGTCTCCCCCAACGGAAGCGCGGTTCAGCACGCGGCCACCGGCACAACTATGTCACGGCTCACAGCCCATCCCTGCGGCCGTGTGCAAATGTGACGCGTCACGCAGTATCGTCAGCGGACGGCATGTCTGCGGCGGGGCTCCATTGCCAACAGAAGCAGCGGCACTACCTCGTGGCGAGCTGCTCCTTGACCTGCTTGCGCAGCACCTTGCCGAGCATGGACTTGGGCAGTTCCGGCACGGCAACAATCCGCCGCGGCACCTTGTACGCCGCCAGGCGGCTGCGGCAAAAGTCGCGCATCTCCTGCTCGCGCAGCGTGAGGTCGTCTTCCGGGCGGAGCACGACGGCGGCGGTCACCTCTTCGCCTCCCTCGGCCCGCGGCAGGCCGACCACTGCCGCTTCCATCACGTCAGGGTGCGAGCGCAGCGCCTCCTCGACTTCCGACGGCGAGACGTTGAAGCCGCCGGTGATGATGAGTTCCTTGACCCGGTCCACGATCCGGGCGTTGTGCTCGGCGTCCACGGTGACGATGTCGCCGGTGCGGACCCAGCCGCCGTCGAGCAGCACTGCGGCGGTCTCATCCGGCTTGCCCCAGTAGCCCTGAAACACCTGCGGTCCGCGGATCAGCAGTTCGCCGGGCTGTCCGGGCTCCACGTCCTGGTCCGGGTTGTCCGGGTCCACTACCCGCATCTCGGTGCTGGGGAAGGGAACGCCGATGGTCCCGTTCCGGCGGGTGGGCGCGAACGGGTTGCCCATCGCCACCGGGGAGGTTTCGGTCATGCCGTAGCCCTCCACCAGCAGGCCGCCGGCGGTGTCCTCCCACAGGTCCACGGTGGCCTGCGGCAGGTTCATCGCCCCGGAAATGGCGAACCGCACCGAGCCCAGGTCCACCCCGCGCTTCCGGGCCTCATTCGCGGTCCGCTCGTAGATGGGCGGCACCGCGCAGAAAATGGTGGGCGGCGTTTTCTTGGCGGCGGAGAGCACCAGGTCCACGTCGAATTTGGGAAAGAGGACAACCCGCGAGCCGGTGAGGACGCCGAAGGTCAGGTACAGGGTCATGCCGAAAGCGTGGAACATCGGCAGCACGGCATACATGACTTCCGTGCCCTCCGCCGCGCCGTGCATCCAGGCGCGCCCCTGTTCCGCATTGGCCCGCAGGTTCAGGTGGGTGAGCATGACCCCCTTGGGCGATCCGGTGGTGCCGGACGTGTACTGGATGGCCGCCAGGTCGGTGACCGCGGGGCGGGGAAAGCTCTTCTTCAGCGGCTTGGACTTCAGCAGCGTTTCCCAGGAAACGGTGTTCTTCACCGGGGCGGTCAAGGCCTTGCGGGATTTCCTGGCGGCCGGGATCGGCAACCTGAGGGCCAGCCGCTTGGCGCGCGGCATGGCGCGGGTCAGATCCACCGACACGATCGTCTTAACGGCCAGGTCGGCGGGGAAGGCCTGGACCTTGGCCACTACGTTGTTCCAGACCACGGCGACGGTGGCGCCATGGTCTTCGAACTGGTGCCGGAGCTCGCGCTCGGTGTAGAGCGGATTGTGTTCGACGACGACGGCGCCCAGCCGCAGCACCGCGTAGAAGGCCACCACATGCTGCGGGCAATTCGGCAGGATCAGCGCCACTCGGCTGCCCGGGCCTACGCCCAGCCGGCGCAGGCCTTCGGCTGCCCGCTCCACCTGACGGCCCAGTTCCTGGAAACTGGTGGACGCGCCGAAGAAGTCCAAGGCCGTCTGCTTCCGGAACTTGCGGGCCGAATCCTCCAGCATGTGCGAAAGGGACGCGGTGGGAATCTCGATCTCGGCCGGCACCCCGGGCTGGTAATTCTGCAGCCATGGTCGGTTCTCAACAGTGGGCATAGCAGTGGCCGGCCCTCTCCCTCGGTTGATGCCAGTCTATGGCTGCCGCTTCGCTGCGCACCGAAAACGCCCCGCCCTCCGGATGGAGAACGGGGCGCTTCAGCGGGCAAATTACTTCGCGGGAACCTGCAGAACCTGGTCCACGAAAATCAGGTTCGGATCCGACACGGTGTCCGCGTTGGCTGCGAACAGGTCCTCCCAGCCACCCTGGAGGCCCAGCGACTCCGCGATCGTGGCCAGGGTGTCGCCGGACTGGACGGCGTAGGTTTCGCCGCTCACGGCCGGGGCCTCTACTGCGGGGGCGGCAGCGGGGGCCGGTGCCTCGGCAACCGGAGCCGGCGCGGCCGGGGCCTGCTGGACCGGCGCCTCGGCGACGGGAGCCTGCTGGACCGGGGCCTGCTCGATCTCGGCAGACTGGCTGCTCACCTGCGATCCCCCGCCGCCGCCGGACAGTCCCAGCTGGGACGAGCAAGCGGGCCATGCGCCCCAGCCCTGGCTGTCCAGGACGTTCTCTGCCACCGCAATTTGCTCGGCGCGGCTGGCGTTCTCTGCCGAACCGGTGCCGCCGTGGGCTGCCCACGTGCTCGGGGTGAACTGCAGGCCACCCGAGAATCCGTTACCGGTGTTGGTGCTCCAGCTGCCGCCCGACTCGCACTCGGCCAGGGCATCCCAGGTGGCGCCATCGGCGGCGTTTGCTGCCGGTCCAATCATGGCCACGCTGGCACCGGTCAGGGCCAGGGCTGCCAAACCGCCACGCAGGGCACGGCTGAAGTTCTTGTTTTTCTGTGAGTTCACAATGCTCCGCTGAGGCCGCCTTGCGCTCAGTCCGTCCCCGGACTTCCCTGCGCCGCCGTCAGCCACTCGTAAAGATCGAGGTCATGTGGACGTCTGCCATTCTGACGGCGAAAGGCGTGGGCAGCGTCCGGGCATATTCATTTGGGTCTATCGGGCCGAGTATTTCGGCACCCCCTGGCGCGGCCAACTGACCTACGCACTCCGAGGACGCTACCGGAAAGTAATCAACGTTGCAAAAACGAGATCTTCAAACGGCGTGTCGATCCGGCCATTCGGGCGGACACAAGACTAAGCAATCTTCCGATCCGGGCGGCGGTCGATGCGGACCTGTCGCCCTTCCGTATCTGCATGCCGCAAGTTCTGGTCGGATCCACCCTCCGATGTGCACAGCAGTTGAGCCCTGAGGCGCGTGTTCATACGGTTTCAGCGGGTTTTGGGATGCGTGCGCAGCGGTCGACATTCGGAGAATGATGGCTCTTTGAGTGCGCACAATAGGCGGGCCATCCAGGCCCCCGCCGAGGGAGAAGTAGCAACGACAGCCCCACGCCGCAATGACCGCGCTTTACGCTGAGAGCGAACGTGGTCGAAAGTGCCGATTATTCCGTGATCGCCGGTCAGGCCTGGGTAGCCGCCGGCGGGGCACTAAGCCTGCCTGGCGCCCGCCTGCAGAAGAGCCTCGCGCCCGGCTCCAGAAGCGGGGTGACGAAGGCTCAGTTCCGACGCCTTCGTGCAGCCCGCAGAGGTAAAGCAGGCCAGGTACCGGCGCCTACTCCTGCGTGCCGCCGGAGGTCTGCACCACCGGCACCAGCTTCACGTCAAGCAGCCTGCCGCCGTCGGCCGTCGCCGTCAGGTAGGTACAGACCGGTTGGCGGCGGCGGTCGGTCGGCGACCCCGGATTGAGCAGCCGGAGGCCGCCGGGCGAGGTGGTGTCCCACGGAATGTGGCTGTGCCCGAACACCAATACATCCACGCCGGGAAACCGCGCCGCACACCGTTGTTCGCGACCCTTCGCCGCCCCTGTCTCGTGGATCATGGCGAAGCGGACACCCTCGACCGCTGCTTCGGCGACTTCCGGCAGCCGCGCGCGCAGGTCGTCGCCGTCGTTGTTTCCATATACGCCGATCAGCCGCCGGCTGCGCTGCTCCAGCTCGTCCAGCAGGTCCGCGGTGACCCAATCGCCGGCGTGGAACACCACTTCCGCCGCGGCCACCGCGTCCCAGACCTGCTCCGGGAGCTGCCGCGCGCGCTTCGGCACGTGGGTATCCGCCAGGAACAGGAGCTTGCTGACCATACGGGCATCCTTGCACACCGGCTCAGAAGCCGAAGGCCATCCGCAGCCCCAGCACCAGCATGACCACCGCGATCAGCCCGTCCAGGATCCGCCAGGAAGCGGGCCGGGCGAAGAACGGGCGCAGCAACCGGGCACCGAACCCGAGTGCAGTGAACCAGGCAATGCTGCCCAATACCGCACCGACACCGAAATACCAGCGCAGTTCCGGGCCCTGGGTGTTGGCGATCGAACCGAGCAGCAGAACGGTGTCCAGGTAGACGTGCGGGTTCAGCCAGGTCAGCGCCAGCGCCGTGGCCGCTGCGGAGGCCAGCCCGCCGGCGCGCGGATTCTCCGAGGCCGTGAGCGCGCCCGGCTTGATGGCCCGTTTGGCCGCGAACACGGCGTAGGCGAGCAGGAAGGCGGCGCCGCCGAGCCGAATGACGTCGACCACCACCGGAGCCGCCTCGATCAGCGCACCGATGCCGGCGATCCCGGCAGCGATCAGCACAGCATCGGAGACTGCACAGATGAGAACGACGACGCCCACATGCTCGCCCCGGATCCCCTGACGCAGCACGAAGGCGTTCTGCGCCCCGATCGCGACGATGAGCGCCAGGCCTGTGCCCAGGCCGAGCAAAATGGTGGGGGCAATAGCTGTAGTCACAGCAGACGACGCTATCCGAGCGCCCCAGATCAGTACAGCTAAAGAAATTTCAGTTGCGTAAGCTGAGCTAATGCAGCCGTTTCAATTCGAGCATTTGGCGACCTTCGCCGTCGTCGTCCAAGAGGGCAGTTTTGATGCCGCCTCGCGGGCACTGCACGTGACGCCCTCCGCGGTCTCGCAGCGGATCAAGGCGATGGAGCAGGCAGCGGGGCAGGTCCTGCTGCAGCGCACCACGCCGGTGCAGCCGACCGCCGCCGGCGATGTGGTGCTCCGGTTGGCACGGCAGGTGCGGGTGCTGCAGGCGGATGCGCAGCACGAACTTGGCGGCAACGTGGCCGGACTGTCCCTGCCGCTGGTGGTCAACGCGGATTCGCTCGCCACCTGGTTCCTGGGCGCACTGGCCCGCATGCCGCGTGAACGGGGCGCGTTCTTTGAAGTGCACCGGGAAGACGAGCAGCACTCCACCTCGCTGCTGCGGTCGGGACGAGTCAACGCGGCAGTGACTGCCACGCCGGAACCGGTCCAGGGCTGCACGGTGGAAGCGCTTGGCTCGCTGCGCTACCGGGCAGTGGCCAGCAGCGACTTTCTGGACCACTGGCGGCCCGGCGGGACGCGGCCTGGCGACGTGGCCTGGCTCGGCGCGGCCCCGGTGTTGGACTTCGACCGCAAAGACGACCTGCAGGAGCGCTTCTACCGGACCTTGACCGGGACTGACCTGGCCGGCCCCCGCCACTACATGCCGGCGTCCGGCGAGTTTGCGGCCGCCGTCCGGCTGGGCATCGGCTGGGCCCTGCTGCCCGAACAACAGTGCCTCGCGGACATTCGAAGCGGCCTGTTGCAGGAACTCGCCCCGGACCTGCCAATGGACGTTCCGTTGTACTGGCAGCGCTGGAAAATCAGTTCACCCATCCTCGATGAACTCTCCGCCTGCGTTCGGCAAACCGCGGCGGAACAACTGCTCCAGCCGTAGCCGCACGGAACTCAACAGCGAGCGCGCCACTGGCTCCCTGAGGCGCGTCCGCCGTCACCGAGGCCCCGACACGAGCGGCCGACGCTTAAGGTGGAGGGGAAGATCCTGACGAAGGGGCATGATGCAAGACCGCATTCGCAATGCCCGCATGCTCGAGCGCGTAATGTCCGCCGAGCAGGCGGCCGAACTGATCAAACCCGGCATGACCGTGGCCATGAGCGGCTTCACCGGGGCCGGCTACCCGAAGGCCGTGCCTCAGGCGCTGGCCGAAAGGATGGAAACCGCCCATGCGGCGGGGGAACAGTTCAAAATCCGCGTGATGACCGGCGCATCAACCGCCCCCGAACTCGACGGCGTGCTGGCCAAGGCCGACGGGATGGAGTTGCGCCTGCCCTACCAGTCCGATCCGGCCCTGCGCGAGCGCATCAATGCCGGGGAACTGGACTACATCGACATGCACCTCAGCCACGTCGCGCAGAACACCTGGTTCGGGTTCTTCGGCGACGTGGACCTCGCCGTCGTCGAAGTGGTCGGTGTGCTGGAAGATGGCCGGCTGATCCCGTCGTCCTCGGTGGGCAACAACAAGACCTGGCTGGAGCAGGCTGACAAGGTCATTGTGGAGGTCAACAGTGCGCAGCCGGCCGAGCTGGAGGGCATGCACGACGTCTACTACGGCACTGCGCTGCCGCCGAACCGGAAACCGATCCAGCTGCTGAGCCCGGACGACCGGATCGGCGAACCGTATTTGCAGGTGGATCCGGACAAGATCGTCGCGATCGTGCATACCAACGCTCCGGACCGGAACTCCCCCTTCAACCCGCCGGACGAGACCTCGCAGCAAATCGCCGGACACCTGCTGGATTTTCTGGACCAGGAGGTCCAGCGCGGCCGCCTGACGGAACAGCTCCTGCCGCTGCAGTCCGGCGTCGGCAATATCCCCAATGCGGTGCTGGAAGGTTTGGCTGCCGGCGGCTACCGCGGCCTGACCGCCTTCACCGAGGTGATCCAGGACGGCATGCTCAAGCTGATCAAGGACGGCGTGCTGCGGATGGCGTCGGCCACGTCCTTCTCGCTGAGCCAGCCCGGCGTGGCGGAATTCAACGCCAACGTTGACTATTACCGCGAGCGCATCATCCTGCGCACCCAGGAGATCTCCAACCACCCCGAACTGATCCGGCGGCTGGGCTGCATTGCGCTCAACGGCATGATCGAGGCGGATATCTACGGCAACATCAACTCCACCCACATCGCCGGCAGCAAGGTGATGAACGGCATCGGCGGCTCCGGGGACTTCGCCCGGAACGGCTACCTGTCCGTGTTCATGTCCCCGAGCACGGCGAAGGGCGGCAAGATCTCCAGCATCGTGCCGATGGCCGGCCACGTGGACCACACCGAGCACGACACCATGATCGTGGTGACCGAACACGGCTTGGCAGACCTGCGCGGGCTCTCGCCCAAGCAGCGCGCCCGCAAGATTATCGAAACCTGTGCACATCCGGACTACCGGCCGCTGCTGCAGGACTATTTCGACCGGGCCTGCCGGGACAGCTATGCGAAGCACACCCCGCACCTGCTCGGCGAGGCCTTGTCCTGGCACCAGCGCTTCGTGGAGACGGGCAGCATGCGTCCGGGTTTGGGCTAGCCGTTATATTTCTTCCGGTAGCGCCAGAAGAGCCGGTCCGGCCACCTGGTTAAAGGTATGCTTTTCGCCGGACGTCGTCTCACCACAGTGAGGGTTGCTGCAACAGACGATGCCAACGATTCCGCCGACGGTACGCCGGCGATTCCGGCAGACGAGGGGACCTGACCTTGCAGCTGGACACCGTGACCCTCAGGGTCGCCTTTGGCGCGATGTCGCTGGCACTGCTGTTGCTGTTCTACCTGGTGACGTTCCGCCGGACCCGCGCAGCCTACAGTGCCTGGTGGTGCGCCGCCTTGGTCCTGTTCCTGTTCTCCGCCACCGCGTACCTGCTGAACGGGACGGCCGTTCAGTGGTGGGCCAATCCGCTCGGAAACGTCTTCGGGGTGGCCGGGGCCTGGAGTGTCTGGACCGCGGCCCGGTCGCTCCGTTCGCTCAAGCCGATGCCGTGGCTGCTGGTTCCGGCCCTTGCCGTGGCGGCCGGCACCGCCGCGGTGGATCATCCGGCCATCAATGTCTGGGCCGGCGGCCCGGCGTTTCTGGGCTGCATGGCACTGTTCCTGGGGCTTTCTTCGGCTGAGCTGTTCCTGCTGCGCCGGGCCTCGCCGCGGCTGCGGACCTCCTTGGCGCTCACCTCGGCTTTCATGGGGTTCTTCTACCTGTGCCGGCTGGTCGCTTTCCTCGCCGACGGGCCCGACGGTGCATTCTTCCAGCGAGTCTTCGGTTCAGGGCCAACCACCCTGGTGACCATGACCCTGCTCATGGTGGTTTCCTTCAGCATGGCCGCGTTCAGCGCCGAACAGGCTGCGGTGGATCTGCGCAAACGCGCGCTGCACGATGGCCTGACCGGATTGTTGAACCGCAGCGCCTTCCTGGAGCTGGCAGCCGCACGCATGCAGGCGCTGCAGAGGGCTGGCGCCTCCGGCACGTTGGTGCTGGCCGACCTGGATCACTTCAAGCAGATTAACGACGCCAACGGGCATGCCGCCGGCGACACCGCCCTGCGGGCCTTTGCCGCCGCGTGCACCGGGACCGTCCGCTCCACGGACTTGGTGGGCCGGTACGGGGGTGAGGAGTTCATCCTCCTGTTGCCCGGGGCGGATGCGGAACAAGCCGAAGACCTGACCCATTTAATCAGCACCGTCCTGCGCCAAACCGCTTCCCCCGACCTGGTTCTGCCGACCGTCAGTTACGGAATCGCGCCGATTGGGGAGCGCGGCGCGGACGCCTTGGCGGACATCATCGCGGCTGCCGACGAGGCGCTCTACCAGGCCAAATCCCAAGGCCGGGACCGGGCGGTGCTGGCCGTCGAGCACGGCAATCCGGACGGGCTGATGCCCGGCGCCAAGGTCTAGCTGGCTGCGCCTTCGCGGCGCCGGCGGCAGCTCAGCGCTGGTATACCCGGGCGAGCACGGCGTCGAAGACCCGGTCCGGCAGCAGCCGGCGGGCGCTCATGATGGTGCGCGCGCCCCGGCCCACCGGGTACCGGCTGCGGGGGCGGCGGGCAGCCGCGACGCGGGCAATCCGCCGACCCACCACTTCCGGCGGCGTTGCGGTCCGCGCCGCATAGGCCGCGGAGACCGTCCGGGCCACGCTCTCGGCCTGCTGCTCGTAGGCCGTCCCCTCCGAGCTCTGCAGCAGGCTGCTCACCGCGATCGAGCTCCACTCGGTCTGAATCGGCCCGGGCTGGATGATCACCACATCGATGCCGAAAGGCTTGAGCTCCACCCGCAGACTGTCCGACAGGCCTTCGACCGCAAATTTGGCCGCGTGGTACCAGCCGCCCAGCGGTTCGTAGAAGACGCCGCCGATCGAGGACACGTTGATGATCCGGCCGCGGCCCTGCGCCCGCATGGCGGGGGCCGCCAATTGGATGAGCCGCCCCATGCCGAACACGTTCACTTCGAATTGCTGCCGGGCATCAGCCAGCGGCACGTCCTCCACGGCACCGTACGACGCATAGCCGGCGTTGTTGACCAGCACGTCGAGGCGGCCCTGTTCGCTCAGGATGCGCTCTATTCCGGCGACCATCGACGCGTCGTCGGTCAGGTCCATGCCGAGGACGCGGACTCCGCGCCCTTCCAGCGGACGCATCCGCTCCACCCGGCGCGCCGCCGCATAGACCGTGAAGCCGCGGCGGGCCAGTTCACGGCAGGCATGCTCGCCGATCCCCGACGACGCCCCGGTCACCAGTGCCACTTTGTCCCTCACGGCTGCCCCTCACTTCCCCAAGGCGACGACGACGGCGGTGCGCGCCTCCTGCGGCAACGTCCGGGCTGCGCCGTCCGGCCCAAAGAGCCGCTGGCATCCGTCGAGCTCTGCGGTCAACGGTGCACCGCCCTCCAGCCCATCGGCGACCGGCCACAAGACCGCGAACTCCGACACCTCGTCATCGCAGGTGGCATCGACAGCGTCAGCAGCGGCCGCCGCCAAAATGGCGTCCTTGGCCGAGCCACCGAGGCTTCCGCCACTGGAGAACGTTCCCGACACGATCTTGATGCTTTTAAACGACGGATCCGGCTCTGTGCCGGTTGGCGGACCATCCTCTTCGTGCGGTGCCGGGTCCGTTCGGTACTGGCAAATCCGCAGTGTGTCGGCTTCGTCCGCGCTGGGCAGCCGGCCAGGGGAGCCTGGTACGGCGTCACCATCGTGGGCAGCGTCGGGACCGGGCAGTTCCCCTATTGGCGGTGCGAGGGCCATTCCGGTCTCGGGCGTGATGCTCCATTCCGCGGGGCAGTTCGCGTCCAGTGCCACCCGCGGTTGGATGAGTTTGATCTTGTGCTGCGTCGATTCAACAACCTGCATGCCGCCGACCATCGTCCGCGCTCCGGGCTTCGTCTTCCCGCAGGAATTCGTCGGCCACGCCGCGCGCATGGCCCGGCCCTGGGCGTCCACCAGCCAGAGGTCGGGAACCAGTTCCATGTCCGCGGTGCAGGCCTGGTTCGGAATCGACCCGTCGCTGGGCTCTGCCAGTGCGTCCACCAGTGCGTCGATGTTTCCGGCGAGGCGCTCCTCCGTCACCGCCGACCACAGGCCTTCCTCGTCTTCGAGAGTGCCCAACATGAACGCGTCGCAGCGGATCACTTCGACCGGGACAAATCCTTCCGGCACTCCGCCGGCGGCCGGGGGCGGAGTGCCGGACGGCTCCCCTAGTTCAGCATCAGCAAGGGCGTCGGTCGCCGTGCAGTCAACGGCGTCTACCAAATCTGCCGGTTCGCGCGGCGATCCGCTGCCCTCCCCCTGAAGCTGCCCGCACGCCGTCACTCCCACTGCCAGCAGCGCCGCCAAGCCCAGCCCGAACATCGACTTTCGATCGCTGCCGAATCCAATCCGCTGCACTCTGCCCGCCCCCAGTCCCAGTCGTTGCCGCCATTCTAGGGCCTCAGCACAAGGCCGCCGCGAGATCAGATGTGTTGCACTTCGCCCCGGAAGCTGTTGCACGGGGCGCATCGGTCTGAGTAATGACGGATGCGCGCGCTGCTTCTTCAGTCGATTCGATGACGAGAACTTCCTGTGGAAGGGGCTAGGAGGGCGCCCCATCGTCGTAAGCGCTTCGGTTCGAGAGAGTGGCTCCCGGTACGCCGCTGCAAAAAGCGACTTGGGGGTGCACCATCCGCCGGACCAAGCTGATGAACCCGACAAATTTGCCTGCCACAGAGCGCCGGTGTTCAATGCCGGCCCCTCACCTCGGGTTACGGCCTCATACGCGCGAAGGCACGATAGCAGCAAGGCGCCCATGCGCCGTCATGATGCCGAGGATGATGAGGGAGGCCCCGAGTGGTTGGTGCCATCCGAGAGGTTCTGCCAGGAAGACCGTCCCTAATATGACACCAACAACCGGAGACAAATATGTGACCGCAGCAGCGTTGGCTGCACCCCATGCAGTGACGATGTTGTTGTTCCAGACGTATGCCATGCCCGTGCCGAAAACCCCCAGGATAAGCATGCTCAAGATGGTGGCACCGCTGAGTTGTTCGATCGGCCTGCCGGCCAACCACGGCGTTGCGGCGGCCATGATCGCGGCACCCAGCAGGACTTGAACGAAAGCGAGAGCCGAAGCGGACAAGCCTCGGCCGGCAACGAAGCGCCTCAAATATGTGAAGGCCAGGGCATAGCAGGTGGCGGCACCGAGGCAGGCCAACTGACCGGCCAAGCCCGCCCCGTCCCCGACGCCGTTCCACGGGCCCATGATGATGACTACGCCGAAGAATCCCAACCCCAAGCCGAGGCTGCGCTGGCGGGTTAAGCGCTCGGTAGCCAGCGCCAGTCCCGCGACCAACATAGTAAGCAGCGGAGTCGTGGCATTGAAGATACTGGCCAGGGCCGAGGAAACGAACTGCTCAGCCCACGCAAACAAGGCGAACGGCACGACACACAGCAACATGCTCACGACCAACAGATGCCCCCACACCCGCAGATCAGATGGAATCGGGCGGCGGGCTGCCAACATCAAAAGCCCCAGGGCGGCCGCGCCGATAGCCATGCGAGCCCACACCACCTGCATCGGAGACAGATCCCGCAGGCCGAGCTTTATGAGCAGGAAACTGGAGCCCCAAGCCAGCGCAAGCAACACAAACTGGATCACGACACCTGAACGTGTCTGAGCGAAACCGCATCCCATCGATTCCTCTTTCCATCAGCTTCGTTGTCCTGGAAGCCTTGGCCAGGCACATCATCACTTCGCAGACACCGGAGCAACCCAAGATGTGAGATCGCCGCCGAATCCCGACGAAAGGACCCGCTGAAAGAAGGTGGCTTGTGGTGCGCTGCACCCCGCATCGATTCCCGTAGGACGGCCCCGTGGACGCGCTCCGGGTTTGGATGCGGGATTCGCGAGCGCATGCCGAGGCCCTGGCCGATGTATACGTAAAACCTTCAGGCTGCGGCCGACCCCGAACCGGTAACGAGCCGGAGAGCGAGCGGGAGGGCGCCGATCGTGCCCGACTTGGGCGCGACCGTCGCAATGAACAAGAAGACGATCGCTGCAAGCCCAATAGAATTCGGGCGTAGCGTCCGCGTCGAGGAAGATGTGTCAAGCTGCTCGGCCGGGTGGACGAGGCCTTGAACGTCGACCACTCGGGCGAGGCCACGCCATAGCGAACTTCAGACCATGACTATGCCGCTGCAGTTGGTGCAGTTCCCGCATCGGCCAGTTCGGCAATTCCATCAAGCATCGCTCTAGTTAGATGCTCCTGGAGGTCTGCGTATTTTTGTTGTCCTGCGACGTTGTTTAGCTCCTCGCGGTCTATTCGGTGATCGTAAAGTTCGGAGATGTCCGTGCCAAAGTACCTGGTGAAGCGTCCGTCTTTGGTGAGGATTGAACGGGTGCGGACGGGGCCGGGCAGGCCAGGCAGACCGAAGGGCTGATCCTCCTCGATGATCAGGGCGTCACGGACGGAATCCTGGGATCGTTCGAGCAGCGGGACTAGCGACCGTCCCTGAATTCCGCGATAGCTCCGCATTCCGGTCAGTGCAAGCAGAGTGGGGGCCAAGTCGGCCGTGGATATCAAGGCGTCGGACCTGCCGGGTCTAGTTCCGGGGACTTTGATCGTCAGCGGTACGTTGGTGACAGCGCGGTAATGGCTGAAGTGCTTGAGCATGAGTCCGTGGTCGCCGAACAAGTCGCCGTGATCGCTGGTGAAGACGACAATGGTGTTCTCCGCCAGCCCCTGGACTTCCAAGGCTGTCAGTATCCGGCCAATTTGTTCGTCCATCAGCGTGATCAGGCCGTACTGCGCCGCCGCAGCCTGCCGGTATTGGACCTCGTTCGCGGCGAACGTCATGGTCGGATCTTCGTTGGGTTCGCCGCGGCGTTGGAACATCTCGCGGATATGCGGCGGCGACTTCGAGTGATCCTGGAAGAAGCCGATCGGCAGTTCAACCTGCTCCGGCGAGTACATGTCCGCGTACCCTTGCGGGGGTGAGAACGGGTGGTGTGGATCCGGAAACGAAACAAACATGAAAAAGGGGTCATCCGCTTGGGCGAATTCCGCCAAGTGTTCGACAGCTTTCTCCCCCACATAGCTGCTGGGATGCACTTCTGCCGGGATGGCTGTCTCATACACCTGGTCCCACCCGGGCAAGCGCCGTTCTGAGTTCTCTACTCCGCCGACGGCCAGCGGATCGATGCCCCGCTCGCGTGCCCAATGTATATAGTGCCCGCCGGGCCGGTCGCCATGCCCAACCACGAGATCCACCTGCCGGTAGCCATAGTAGTCGTCGGGCAATGGGATGAATCCTTGGTCGTGGGCTGCACGGTTCTCCCACTGGTCCCAGCCGTCCGGGCGTTGGACGGAACGCGCGTCCGCGGCAGCCGGGTCAAGGAGCAGCGGATCCGTCTTCTCAATTTCGGCGCGTTGCACCGGTTCAAAGTCCCAGCCCATGTTCTGGTGGTGCAGTTTACCGACCGCCGTCGTCAGGTAGCCGCCACAGGACAGCTGCCGGACCATATTGTTGGTATCCGGATCCAGCGGTATGCCGTTGAACCGGGTGCCGTGCGCCGATGGCCAACGGCCGGTCAGCAGGCTTGCCCGGTTGGGCATGCAGGTGGGATTGGTGACCGTGGCCTCGGTGAAGATCATGCTCTCCGCGGCAAGCCGGTCCAGGTTGGGCGTGCGGACCGTGGGGTTGCCGGCGAAACCC
>NZ_SUKC01000026.1 GCF_005047635.1 Arthrobacter sp. CAU 1506
GGTCGCTTGGAGCACCTTCGCGGCTCAGCCCTCGGATTCCGCAACCTCACCAACTACATCGCCAGATCACTGCTCGAAGCCGGCGGATTCAGACCGCATTTACACTCTCGATTCCGATGAGCCGGTCAAGGTCCCGGTGACCGAGAACGTGCCGGGCGAGATCGTGGCGGCGTCGGCACCGACCGAGACCTGCTGGTCCACCAGCACGGTCAGTTCGGTGAGCTTGCCGGCTGCCGGGGCCACCACGTTCACGTACGTGTAGACCGGGGCTGGCGGCGGGGCCGGCTCCTCGTCCGGGTCCAGCTCAACCGTCAGCCGTGCGGGGTCAGGCTCCACCAGTTTCTGCACCTGAAACAGCGGGTCGCCCTTGGACACGTTCGCGCCGGCGTCGACGAACAGGAAATTGACCGTTCCTTCGGCGGTGCTCCGCACGGCCACGGCCGGGTCGCTGGCTACCGACCCCTCGATCTGCACCACGTTGGTCACCGTCCCCAACGTTGCCGGAACGCTGGGCGTGACCAACTGGGCCGTGGGCTGCTCTGTCACCGCCTCGGCGCGCATGCCGTCCACGAAGGCGAGCTTGAACAGTGCGACGGCGATGACCGCGAAAATCGCCAGCCAAGCCATCGGAAAGACGTAGCGGCGCAGAACGCGCATGCAGGATCCCCCTCTAGATGATGCGCGCCGCGGCGCACGAGACTGCGGGGCATTCAGGACAATGCCTGCAACAAATCCCGCTTGTGACGGAGGCTACCATCGGCGGGCCGTTGATCCGGCGACCCGGGCAGGCGTTCAGCGGGAAAGTTACACAATTGTCGCTGTTTGAATAAATTGCCGGCCACCTTCCCGGCCAAGGACCGGGATTTCAGCATTTGCGGCGACGTCCACCACGGAAAAACGCGCCGAAGGCCCCATCACTCATGCAAGGAATCATTCAAAGAATCGGCTAGCCTAGGACTCAATTCACACATCAGCCGCCTGATCGGGCACTTATGCGAACCGGGAATCTGTTGAAAACGAAGCCCACTATCAGGACCACAGCCGTCCTCTTATTAGTCGCTGGATTCGCTCTTGGGCTCTCCACGCTTTCCGGCGGGCAACCACCCGGGCCTTCCGTCGCCGGGCCTTCCGTTGCCGGGGCTTCTGCCGCAGTGCCGCCGTCCACACTGAACGTGGGTTCTCCCAGGCCCGCACCAGAAACTGAATTTCCGACAGATGATCCGGGGACGAAAGTGTATGAACCCTTTACGGAGTGCTCTGCAGACTATGCCGAAGGTCCCGGCGGCGATCTCGACCGAAAGAACATGATCGGCCCGGAGAACAGCCTCATGGTGACACCGGAGGAAATGAAGGCCATGGGCATGCCTGAGGCCGCGATCCGGTCTCAGGCCGCGGCGTGGCAGGCTCTTTCACCGGAAGAACGTGAAGAGCAGTTGTGCCGCGCAGCCCATCAGGACCGGGTTCTTGGGCAGTAGTTTCGGAAGCATCCGCGTTGCCCTCGGCAGCCATCGGGCAGCGCTCATGCCCGCCGTCCCCCCACTGTGACGTCTTAAGGATCGATTTCATGGGCCAGGCAGTTTTTCCGCGGTTGATGTGCGCGATTGTGTTGACATTTTGTCTGGGCGCTTGCGGCAATTCAGCCGAGCAGCATTCCGCGCCGACCGAAGTTCCGCACCCGAGCCCGAGCGTCGGGACGCAAAAACTGAGCTACCCGGCCAAAAAAGTCATGGCCCGGTATAAGGCGACGGCAGCCTCGTTTCCAAATGCTCTCCCCGCTGGCATCACTTTCCCGGACGCACTCCCGGACCGCCTGCTGGAAGATAACTATGTTGCGGAGGCCGGCGTCGCAGAAGGCGTGGCCAACTTCTATTGGCGATGCGCCTGGCAGGATGCATTCTTGACTGCCGCATCGTTGAACGATCAAGGTGCAGCCGACGCGGCATTTGAAAAACTGGCCACTGACTGGGAATCGCTGCCCTTTTACCAAAAGTACGTCGAGGACCCGGACAGATTATGGCAATCGACTGCCCTTGAACCGGCCGCCAGAAGGGACTTCAGACCGCTCGAGCGGGACTTCCACAATGGCTGCCGGTTTTATCTTGAGCACAATGTCCACTCGGACGGCCGTCAGCGCTGAGTACCCCACCAGGCCACGCATCCCGCCGACCCGCAAGCACTGGGCGGGGCGGCATGCGGTGACCCTGCCGCATCAGGCCGACCACTATCGATTGAAATTCGATAGGAAAGACGCGATACTCGATGGATGCGAAAGACATATCTGGCGGTCACCGCCCTGAGGATCCTGCTGGTGGTGGCCTTCGCTCTTCTCCTCTTGTTCCAAGTGATGTCGTTGCCGGGCCAATTCGCCCACATGGCCGCGGAGTCTCCGCAGCTGGCCTACCTGCAGTGGCCGCTGACGGTGTTTTCGGTTGTGGAGCTGTTGTGCGTGCAGGCCGTGATTGTCAGTACCTGGAAACTGCTCACGCTGGTTAAGCACGACCGGATTTTCAGCAAAGCATCCTTGTCCTGGGTGGATGTCATTGTGTGGGCCGTGGTTGCCGCCTGGACACTGCTCGTCGGCGTTTTCCTGTTCGTCGGGTTCAATGCCAATGACCCCGGCATGCCGCTGCTCCTGTTCCTGTTTGTGGTGGCCGGCGCGGTGCTCGCCTTGCTGTTGGTGGTCTTACGAGCCGTGCTGCGTCAGGCCATCACCCTGCGGAGCGACATGGATGCGGTGATCTGATGCCGATCGTGGTGCGCATCGACGTCGAGCTCGCAAAACGGAAAATGAGCGTCGGGGAGTTCGCCGAGCGGGTGGGGCTCACACCCGCCAACGTGGCGGTGCTCAAGAACGGCCGGGCCAAGGCCGTGCGCTTCAGCACCCTGGATGCGATGTGCCGGGTGTTGGAATGCCAGCCCGGCGATTTGCTCGAGTGGGTTGAGGAGTGAGCGGCCTTGGCACGGCAGCGGCTGTCCGGCCGCTGCCGGCGTTCCGGCGCGTGGTCTCGGCCCTGGTCCAACTGCTCCGGTTCGCCTGGCTGCAGGTCCAATGCTGCCTTTTCGCGGCCGCGATTTTCGTGGGACTCGCGGCCAGTACGGCAGTGCCTTTGCCGATCCCCCGCTACGATGCCCTGCTGGTGTACGGGCTGGTCCTGACCGCGGCCTTCTACCTGCTGCGGCTGGAAACGGGCCGTGAGGTGGCAGTGATCTTCGGTTTCCACCTGGTCGGGTTGGCGTTGGAACTGTTCAAGGTCCAGATGGGCTCTTGGTCCTACCCGGAGGAGGCTTGGTCCAAGGTCGCGGGAGTGCCGCTCTACTCCGGCTTCATGTATGCCGCGGTCGGCTCCTACATCTGCCAGGCGTTCCGCCGTTTCGACCTGCGGATCAACAGCTTTCCATGGGTCCCGGCTGCGGCACTGGCTGTGGCAGCCTATGCCAACTTTTACACCCACCACTATCTGCCGGACCTGCGCTGGGTGATTGCCGCCGGCTTCGTCATTGTGCTCTGGCGCAGCCGGGTGGACTTCACCGTGGGGGCCCGCAGCTATGCCATGCCGCTGAGCCTGTCCTTTGTCCTCATCGGTTTTTTCCTGTGGGTCGCCGAGAACGCCGCCACCCTGCTGGGCGCCTGGCAGTACCCTGACCAAAGCCAGATCTGGCAGATGGTGCACGTGGGCAAGTGGGGGTCCTGGGCGCTGCTGGTCAGCCTCAGCTTCGTCTTGGTGGCGGCCGTCAAGACCCAAGAGGGCCGCTTCTACGGCAAGGCAGGTGCCGCGCCGACTGTCACCAGTGACCAACGCCCGTCCTGAGTTCCAGGCGGACGATCATTAGGCAGTCTGGGTTCCTCCCCACCGGCTTATCTCGAAGGTAGCCGGTTCGAAACACGTTCGATTCGTCAGGCACGGGGCAGGGGCAATGCGTAGAACCGACGTCATTACAGTGGTCTCGATCTTCGGGATCATCTTGGCCATCGCAGGCCTGCACTTGTCCGGTCGCCCGGACTGGGCGGGGTATGGCATCCAGGGACTGATGCTTCTCGCCGCCCTGGCGGTAGTGGTCCGGTTACTCCTGGGGCGCAAGAACAGTGTCACCGGTCCGATGGCGGATTCCGGCAGCACGCTGAACGATCTCTACCTGGGAACCACCTACACCGGACCGCGGCATGTCGCCCAGCCGCAAGAGCAACAGATGTCGCTGGTCATCGACGACGACGAGCGGCAGAGGTTCTTGGAAGCCCTTGACGGCGCCGACCCTCGGTCCCACGGCGGATCCGCGGGGCGTGATTCGCCGTAGGCACCTTGGACAGAGAGCGGCAGCGACGCACTCCGCAGGTGGCAGCCATCCAGCTGCTACTCCCGCAGACCGTCCACTTCCCGCGGGACCACCACCATCGGGACCGGCAGTGAGCGGAGGACCTTGTGCGCGGTGGCGCCGAGGAACAGGCGGTTGTGCTGGGCCAGCCGGCTCGAGCCCATGACCACCAGCTCGCCGTCGTCCCAATCAAGGGAGTCGATAGCCTCTTCAATGTTGCGACCGTGCGCCACGGTCACGGTCGCCTTGCCCGGGGGCAGCTCGGTGGCGGCCGAGGCGAGGACCGAGTTGGCGTGCAGGTGGGCGCTGTGGATCGCTTCGCCGCTGTCCGAGTCTTCACGGGTGTCCAGCGAGACCAGCGAGACCAACCGCAGCTGCAGGCCGCGGCGTGAAGCAGCGTTCAGGGCCACATCGCGCGCGGCTTGCGCACCCTGCCGCTCGCCGATGAAAGCGGTCAGCCGGGTCAAGGGCTCCGTCCGTTGATAACCGCGGGGAGCAAGCGCCACCGGAATCGGCGAGGCATGCAGCAGCGCATTGGCCACGCTGCCCACCGTGAAGCGCTTGAACAGGCTGTTGCTGCTGGCTCCGATGACGATCAGCCGGGCGCCGGATTCCTCGCCGGCGGCGATCAGCCCCTCGGCGAAAGAGTCGGCTGCCCGCACCTTGAATTCGGCATGCACATCGGACGGAATCAGCTTCAAGGCCTCACGGCGTGCGGTGACGACGTCCTGCTCGCTGGCGCTGGCTCGCTTTCCTTCGGAGCTCAGCGCTGCAAAAGGAGCGCTGTCAGCCACCACGTAGACAATGTCCAGCCCGGTGCCCTGGGTCCGGGCAATGGCGACGGCCAGTGCCACGGCATCGGCTCCGCGTTCGTCCGGCTGGTAACCCACCACATAGCGCATCCGACTACCCCTGTCCGTGTCCATAAGCCAGCGGATGCGACGGCGCCGGCGCATCCACGGCCAAGAGGCGACTACGGTTCCGACTCTAGTCCGAGAGGGGCAACGACAACAGGCTCGAGCCGTATCTTCCGGCCGCATGCCTGGGGCGTCCGGAAACGACAGCGGGGCGGCTCCCGGTCGCTCGTCCCGAGGGACAAGAGATCCGGCAGCCGCCCCGGCGGGACGTGGCGACGGGCTAGGCAGCTACCTTGCGGATGGCTGCTTCCAGCACGTCGAGGGCGTCGGCCAGCAGTTCGTCGCCGATGACCAGCGGCGGCAGCAGGCGCACCACGTTGCCGTAGGTGCCGCAGGTGAGGATGATGACGCCTTCCTGCAGGCAGGCGGCGGCAATCTCCTTGGTGGCCTCGGCGTTCGGCTCCTTGGTGGTGGCGCCGGTGCCCGGCTTGACGAACTCCATCGCCAGCATGGCGCCGCGGCCGCGCAGGTCGCCGATGATGTCCACGTCCTCGGCCAGCTTCCGCAGCCTGCCCATGACCTGCTCCTCGATGTGGCGGGCCCGGGCGCTGAGGTCCTGGGCTTCCATGGTTTCGATGGCAGCCAGCGCGGCGGCACAGGCCACCGGGTTGCCGCCGTAGGTGCCGCCCAGTCCGCCCGGGTGCACGGCGTCCATCAGCTCGGCGCGGCCGGTGATGGCGGACAGCGGCATGCCGCCGGCAATGCCCTTGGCCATCGTGATGATGTCGGGCACCACGCCGTCGTGATTGGAGGCGAACCAGGAACCGGTGCGGCAGAATCCGGACTGGACTTCATCGGCGATGAAGACCACGCCCTTCTCCTTGGCCCACTCCGCCAGCGCCGGCAGGAAGCCCTCGGCCGGCACAATGAAGCCGCCCTCGCCCTGGATCGGCTCGATCAGGATGGCCGCCACGTTCTCGGCGCCGATCTGCTTCTCGATCATCGTGATGGCGCGGCGGGCGGCGTCTTCGCCCTTGATCTCTGTTTCCTCGCGGTACGGGTAGCTCATCGGCACCCGGTAGATCTCCGGGGCGAACGGACCGAAGCTGCCGGCGGGGCTGGACTTGTACGGGTTGGCCTTGGCGGTCAGCCCCATCGTCAGGTTGGTGCGGCCGTGGTAGGCGTGGTCAAAAGCGACGACGGCGGTGCGCCCGGTGGCGATGCGCGCCACCTTCACGGCGTTCTCCACTGCTTCGGCGCCGGAGTTGAACAGCACGGAGCGCTTCTCGTGGTCGCCCGGGGTCAGCTCGGCCAGCTTCTCGGCCACCGCAATGTAGCTTTCATACGGGCTGACCATGAAGCAGGTGTGGGTGAACTTGGCAACCTGATCCTGCACCGCGGCGACGACGGCGGGGTCCGAGGCGCCCACGCTGGTGACGGCGATGCCGGAGCCCAGGTCAATGAACGAGTTGCCGTCCACATCGGTGATGATGCCGCCGTCGGCGTCGGCCACGTAGACCGGGACGCTGGAGGCGACACCGCCGGCCACCACCGCGCTGCGGCGGGCAGCCAGTTCGGCTGACTTGGGGCCGGGGAAGCCCGCTGACACATCGCGCTTCTGTTCCAGCCGGTACTGGGTCGTCTGAGTGGTCATGGGGTGCCTTTCGCGTTGGGTGGTGATGCCGCCGGCAGTCGGGACGCCCGGCGCACTCATGTCGCGACGGCGGCCCGGCCGCGGTGGAGGTCGTTCAGCCGTCGAACAGCGCGTGCCAAGGGAAGCCGTGCTCTACAGCGAGATTACGTTTTCCGTTCGGGTACTGCCTATGGCGCCCCGCACAGCCAATCTGCGATTCCGCCGTGCAAATGGCCAAACCATCCAACGGCGGTGCCCTCCGGCCGCACGGCCTGAGGACACCGCCGGGGAAGCGGCAGCGGGTTCAGAGCTCCGGTGCGTGCTCTGCCGGCATGGCGCCGTCGTCCTCAGGGTGGCGGTTGAGGTTCACCAGGGCCAGGGCCAACCCACCCCATACGGTGATGATGGCGATGATCAACATGACGATCGCTGCTGTGCTCATCGTTGTGCCTCCTGCAAGGTTGGGGAATCCAGTTCCGGATCATTGGCCGCGGAGTTCCTGCCCCACGGAATCAGCGAGAGCAGGAAGGACACGACGATGAGCGCGCCGGCCATCCCCCAGCCAAAGACACCGACAAACCAGTCCGGCATGGCCGGATCGCCGTAGCCTTCCTGGATCCTCTTGATCACTTCGCTGATCAGGATGTAGCCCAGCACGGTCGGCGAGACGATTCCCACCATGACCCGCCACCACAGACCCAGCTTGATGGAAGACACCTCGCTGACGTGCCCGCCCAGCAGCGGCAACTTGCGGAACCCGTAGGTCACCAGCAGCACGGTCACCAGGGCACACGCCATGATGCCGAAGTTGTTGACGAACGCGTCGGTGACGTCCAGCAGGTTCAGGCCAGTGGTGGTCGGGAACAGCAGGATGGAAATCAGCGCCAGCGGGATGCCCACGCACCAGGTGGTCTTCACCCGGCCCATCCCCAACTTGTCCTGCACCGCCGCGATGATGACCTCGATGATGCTGATCAGCGAGGTGAAGCCGGCGAACACCAGCGAACCGAAGAACAGCACCCCCAGCAGCCCGCCCAGCGGCGCCTCGGAAATGATGGTGGGGAACGCGATGAATGCCAGGCCGATGCCGCCGGCGGCAACATCGCCGACCTCGGCGCCGGCGCTGAAGGCCATGAAGCCCACCGCGGCGAACACACCGATGCCGGCCAGGATCTCGAAGCCGGAGTTCGCAAACCCAACTACGAAGCCGGACCCGGTCAGGTCCGTCTTGTGCTTGAGGTAGGACGCGTAGGTGACCATGATGCCGAAGGCCACGGACAAGGAGAAGAAGATCTGGCCGTAGGCCGCGGCCCAGACCGTGGTGTTCGTGAGTGCGCCCCAGTCCGGAGTGAACAGGGCATTCAGTCCATCAGCGGCACCGGGCAGGAACAGCGACTGAACCACCAGGATCAGGAACATGACCAGCAGCAACGGCAGGAAAATGATGTTCGCCCGTCCAATGCCCTTCTGCACCCCCGCTGCCAGCACCAGCAGGACCACGGCCCAGACCACGATCAGCGGGATCAGGACCATCGGCACGAAATCGAAGCCAATGTTCACGTCCTCGCTCACCTGCAGGAAGGAGCCCATGAAGAACCCTGCCGGGTCGTCACCCCACGCTTCGGTGACCGAAAAGATCATGTACATCGCGGCCCACGCGATGATCACCGCGTAGTAGACGCAGATGACAAAGCAGATCGCCACCTGCCACCAGCCCAGTCCTTCGGCGCCCCGGGCCAGCCGGCGGTACGCCAGCGGTGCGGATCCACGGTGGCGGTGCCCCACGGCGTAGTCCAGGAACAGCAGTGGAATGCCGGCGGTCAGCAGAGCCACCAGGTACGGAATGATGAAGGCGCCGCCGCCGTTTTCGTAGGCGACATACGGGAAGCGCCAGATGTTGCCCAGGCCAACGGCGGAGCCGATCGCCGCGAGGATGAACACCTTGCGTGTGGACCACATCTCGCGCTTGGGCTTGACGCCCGGCGCGGCCTGCGGTGAAGGGGAACTCATTGATGGACCTCAAAGTGTAGGGAATTCGGTGCTGTGACGGCTGTTACGCCGCGGACCATCCTAGTGGCGCCCTGCCAGCCCCGAAAACCGCAGAGACCCGTCCGGCCGCCATTGTCCGGCATTTCGCGCACCAGAGCAGGTGCTGGCCCCAGCAATGGTCGGGTTCAGAGTGGCGCGATCCGTCTGCCCCATCACAGTGCACCTGCACAACGCTGAACCGTATAGTGGGAGCATGGCTGTCACTCTTGCCAAACTTCTCGCCTCGCCGTCGCTGCACCTGACACTGGTTGGCACCGCACAGGGCGACCCCGACGCGCCCATCACCTGGGTGGCTTCCACGGAACTGGAGGACCCGCTGCCTTTCCTGAGCGGCGGAGAAGTGGTGCTGACCACCGGCCTGCGGCAAAAGACCGCGGCCGCGCAGCGCAAATTCGTGGCACGCGTCCACCAGGCCGGCGCGGTGGGCATGGGCTTCGCCCTCGGGCTCACGCACCGCAAGGTCCCGCCGGGGGTGCTGGCCGCGGCGAACGAGCTTGAACTGCCGGTTTTTGAGGTGCCCTACGAAACCCCGTTCGTGGCGATCAGCAAGATGGTGGCCGACGCGATCTCCGCCGACCACTACAACCGACTGGAGCACCTGCTCAAGGATCACCAGACGCTGGCGGCCTCGCTGCTGGGCGGTGGAGGTCTCCCCGCGTTGCTGCGGAAGCTCGCCGCGATGGTGGGCACCGACGTCGTGCTGTCCCAATACGGCACCCGGCTGTACGGGACCGGCGGCGGGCGCGGGGGATGGCACGAGGTCCCGATTGCCACCGGCCTGAAGGACCGCTGCACGCTGGCGCTGGCCGAGCCGTACGAACGCAACGCCATTGTGGACTATGCGCAAAGCCTGATCAGCCTGGAGCTCAGCAACCAGGCCCACCGCCGCGCGACCGACCGACGCTCCGTGGGCCAGGTGCTGCTGGATGTGGTGGGGGGTGTGCTGCAGGGCGGCGACGCGTCGCTGCGGCTGAGCAACGTAGGGATCGACGCCGGACGGCGGCAGCTGGTCATCATGGTGCAGGTGGCCGGCGCCCAGCGCCGCGCGCTGCCCACGTTGCCGCTGCCCGCCGCCTTCGACGGCGTGGTGACCGGCCTGGTGGACGAGCGACTGGTGCTGGTGGTGCAGGGCACCGAATCGGGTGAAGCGCTGGGCCGGGAGCTGAGCACCTACTTGCAGAGCGCGGGCGTCACCGCAACGGTGGGCGTGGGCGGCAGCTACGCCCAGGCGAACGGCTTGCGCTGGAGCTACTTCGAGGCCAAGGAAGCCGTGGGCCGCGGCGGTCGGCTGAACGTGCCGCAGCGGCTGTCTCTGACTTCCCTCCTGCTGGCCTCGGAAGACGTGCCGCTGAGCGACCTGGCAGCCGAAGCGCTGGACCCGCTGGCCGATTTCGATGCCGCGCATGATGCCGCCCTACTGTCCACGCTGCAGACCTACCTGGAGCTGAACGGATCGGTAGCCGCCGTGGCGGAGGAGCTGGGACTGCACCGGAACTCGGTTCGCTACCGGTTGTCCCAGATTGTGGAGCTGACCGGCTACGACCCTGCCCTGACCGCGGACCGGGTGCACCTGTGGCTGGCCCTGACGGTGCGGCGGCTGGGTTCCGACGCGGCGTCGCAAGGCTGACCCCCGCCCGAGCCCGGCCGTCGCTGCTGCCGCCGCCGAGCCCGGCCGTCGATGCTGCTGCCGCCGCCGCGGCCGTGCCGGCGCCGGTGCCGCTGCGGCCGTGCCGGTGCCGGTGCCGCTGCGGCCGTGCCGGTGCCGGTGCCGCTGCGGCCGCTGCCACCGAACCCTTGTCAGAACCGGGCGCAGGCACAAGGCTGGGGGTCATGGGACACGAGACGCACGAGAGCCGCACGGTGACCTGGCTGGGAGAGGACGATCCGCAGCGCGCCGACACCGCAACCATCAACCTGGAGCCCGAACGGCTCAGCGCTCACGGGGCCTCGCGCGCCGCCGACTACGCCGCGAGCTGGTCGCTGACCACTACCGACAATTGGTTCACCGAGAACCTCACGGTCTCCGTGCATGGGAGGGGCTGGAGCAGGTACCTGGTGTTGGACCGCGCCACGGACGGCAGCTGGAGCGCGGCGACGAAGGTCTCCGGGGACACCGACCTGCCGGAGCCGGGCATCGTCGACCCGGCGTCGCTGACCGGGGCAGTGGACTGCGACCTGGGGTTGTGTCCGGCCACCAACACCATGCCGATTCTGCGGCTGGGTCTGGTCCACGACGCGGAATCCGCCGCAGAACTGACGGTGGCATGGGTGGAAATGCCCAGCCTGCGGGTAATGGGCCGGCAACAGATCTACAGCGGCTCCCGCGCGTACGACGACGGTACCGGGACTGCCGCTGTCACCTACAGTTCCGGCGACTTCAGCGCCGAGATGGTGGTCGACTCGGACGGCATCGTGATCGACTACCCAGGGCTGGCCACCCGGCGCCGGGATTGAAGCGTCGCCCATCGGGTGAAGCTGCACACTTCAGGGGCGGGCTGGCCTGCCCGGCGTCCGTCGGGCGCTCTCCTTGTGCTCCCGGCCGTCCACCACGCCTGGCACCCGCGCGCCGCTGGGGCAGCCGCCGTCGTCGGCCTCGGTTCGAGCCAGTCGAGGCGGCCACATAGGATGGTATCCAAGCCCGCCGATCAACCGTTCCAGGGAGAAACCATGCCCGAAATGTTCGTGGACAAGTTCCGTGCCCTCGTGCCCAAGTACTTGGACCGGGCGTGGACTGAAGACGACGGCATCTCCTATGACGAGCTGGAAGGGCAGCTGGGCGAGCACAAGTTCCAGGTTCCGCAGGCGCTGGTGGAGTTCTACCACGCGCTGGGCGGCTGCGAGGACCTGATGGAAGCCCACGATTTCTTCTTCGACCCGGATGAACTTGAGATCGAGGACGGTTACCTGCTGTTCCTGGACGAGATGGACGAAGAAGCGAACTGGGGCTTCAAGTCCGAGCACCTGGATGTGCCGGACCCCATTGTCTGGATCCGCACGAACGGGCCGAAGCTCCGGTGGCAGAGCGAAGAGGCCACCTTCAGCGAGTTCGTCTTCGACATGTTCGAGTGGGTCTTCGGCGACGAGGACGAAGACTAAACCCGCTCACCCGGGACGGCTGAGGAGACGCGGCGGCCAGCGGGGCTTTGAGAGGTTTCTCTTAACGGGCTTCCGCCGTTTCTACTACCGGGCTTCCGCTGCCAGCGCCACGCCGAAACCGACTAGCACGGTCCCGGTGACCCGGTCGATCGCCCGGACTACGGACGGCGTGCGCAGCCACTGACGGGCAACATGCGTGCCCCAAATGATGGCTGAGAAGAACACCAGTCCTTCGAGGTTGTGCACCAGGGCCAGCGCGGTGCCCATCAAGGCCGGCGAGACATCCGGCGGAATGAACTGCGGGATCATCGCCATGTAGAACACGCCAACCTTCGGGTTCAGCAGATTGGTGCCCACCCCGGTGAACCAGGCCCTGGCGTACGACGCCGAAGCCTCGGGTTCCGCCACGGCGGCCACGTGCGGGTCCGGCCTCCGGAACGACTTCCACAGCATCCGGCCGCCAAGCCAGACCATGTAGGCGGCGCCGGCGATCTTCAGCGCAGTGAACGCTGTCTCCGAGGCGGCCAGCAGGGCCGATGCCCCGACCGCCGCCGCAATTCCCCAGACCAAGGCCCCAGTGTTGATACCCAACGCCGTGGCGTACGCCCTGCCGCGCCCTTGGCTGACGGCGGAACGGAGCACCAGCGCTGTGTCCATACCCGGCACCAAGGTCAGCAGACCGGCCACCAGGGCAAAGGACAACAGGGCCTGTTCTACGCTCATCGGGTCAGTTTAGGGGACGCGATTCTGTCAGGGGACGGCCTCGCGGCCTTAAACCTCGCGGTCGACGACGGCTTCGGCGAAGGCCGTCAGCGCGAACTTCACCGTACTCTCCGGCAGCGGGTCCAGCGACGCCTTGGCGGCGTCGGCCCACTCGCCCGCGATGGACCAGGCCTGCGCCGTGACCGGGTGCACGCGCAGCGCGGTGACGGCTTCGTCCAGGGCCTCGTCGGAACTCAGGTCCGCCTCCACCAGTGCCAGTACCGAGGCGGCGGAAGCATCGCCGTCGGCCGCTGCCTTTCGGAGCAAGAGCACCGGCAGCGTGGGCACGCCTTCGCGCAGGTCGGTTCCCGGTGTCTTGCCCGACTTGGCCTTCAGACCGGTCACATCGATGACGTCGTCGGCCAATTGGAAGGCAACGCCCACCTTCTCGCCGTATTCCAGCATCACGTTGACGGCCTGCTCGCCGGCGCCGGAGAACATGGCGCCCAGCTGGCCGGAGGTGGCGATCAGCGATGCGGTCTTGTCCGCGATGACGGACAGGTAGTGCTCCACCGGGTCCTCATCGTCGCGTGGACCGACGGTTTCGTGCAGCTGCCCCAGGCAGAGCCGTTCGAAGGTCCGGGCCTGGATGCCCACGGCCTCCGGACCCAACTGGGAGACCAGCAGCGAGGCGCGGGCAAAGATCAGGTCGCCGGCCAGAATGGCCACCTGGTTGCCCCACACCTCGTGCGCGGTCGGGGCGCCGCGCCGGTACGGGGCGGAGTCCATCACGTCGTCGTGGTACAGCGTGGCCAGGTGCGTCAGCTCAACAACGACGGCGGCCTGCACCACGTCGGGGACCGCTCCGTTCCCCAGTTGCGCGGCCAAGATGGTCAACAGCGGGCGGATCCGCTTGCCGCCGGCTTCCACCAAGTGACGGCTGGTGGCATCGGCGAACGGATCGGAATGCGCAATGGCAGCACGCAGCTGCTTCTCCACCCGGGCCAGTGCAGTGGAGACCTCGGGACCGAGCACGGCATCCTGGGCCACCGGGTCGAATCCAGCCGGCAGGTTCAAGCTGGTGGCAAGGGCGGCGGTTGCTGTATCCAGCTCCGGCGACTCCGGCGGGTTCTGGCCGGCAGGAGTCCAACTCGGTTTAGCGTCAGTCACGGTTCAACACTAACTAATCGTCGGGGCGGTATGGCTGGTCGGCTTATTGCCGCCAGTCTGGTTGGATGCCGGCGGCGTGAGCTGCTCCAGCAGATGAATAACTCTATCCTCAAATCCCTTGCCGCCTGAGTCGGTCAGGTTGGCCAGCATGCGCACCACAAAGCGCATCAGCGGCGGGACCGGCATTCCGGTTCGCAGCGCCACCTTCATGACGGCGGGTTTACCAATCAGCTGGGCGAAGATCCGGCCCAGAGTGAAGTGGCTGCCCCACTGGTCGCGGATGATTCCCGGGTAGGTGGACAGCGCGGCGTCGAATCCGGACCGGCTGAGCAGCTGGCCGCCGGACCCGGACAGGCGGGCATGTGCGTCGACGATCAACTCTGCCGCGTAGCGGGCGGACTCCATCGCATAGGAGATGCCTTCACCGTTGAAGGGGCTGACCATGCCCCCGGCGTCACCGAGGAGCAGCAGGCCGGGGCTGTAGTGCGGCGTGCGGTTGAAGCCCATCGGCAAGGCCGCGCCACGGATCTCGCCAACCTGGTTCTCCTCGGTGAAACCCCAGTCCGCCGGCATTGCGGCGGTCCACTCGCGGAGCACCTGCTTGTAGTCCAGCTTGCCGAAGGATTTGGACGAGTTCAGAATGCCCAGGCCCACATTGGAAGTGCCGTCCCCCACACCGAATACCCAGCCGTAGCCGGGCAACGGATTGCCGGCGGCGTCGGGCAGTTCCAGCCAGCCCTCCATCCAGTCGTCGTCGTGCCGGGGCGAGGTGAAGTAGGTGCGCACGGCCACGCCCAGCGGCCGGTCGTCGCGCTTTTCGATGCCCAGGCTCAGCGCGGTGCGGGTGGAGTTGCCGTCCGCGGCGAGCACCACGTCGGCAAAGAAGTCTTCGGTTTCGCCGGTCTTGCGGCCACGCTCGTCCAGCAGGTTGGCGCGCACGCCGATGACCCGTCCGGCGTCGTCCCTGAGGGCAGTGGAGACGGAATGGCGTTCCAGCACCACGGCGCCGGCCGACTCGGCATGGCGGGCGAGTGCCTCGTCAAAGCCCAGCCGGGTGCGGATCAAGCCGTAGTCCGGGAAATCACTCAGCTCCGGCCAGGGCAGCTCCAGCTCCCGGCCGCCGGCGATCAGCCGCAACCCCCGGTTCCGGCGCCATCCGGCTGATTCCTCGTGCGGCAGGCCGAGCAGCTGCACCTCGCGCACGGCACGCGGCGTCAGGCCGTCGCCGCAGACCTTTTCGCGCGGGAAGGCGGTCTTCTCCAGCACCGTCACATCAACACCGGCCGCGGCCAGGTAGTACGCCGCAGTGGCTCCTGCCGGGCCGGCCCCAACAATCAGAACTGACATGGCTACAGGGTGCGCCTGCTGCTCTGGTGCTTCAGCTCAGCCTGCGCACGCGTGTTGGCGGCGTCCTCGCGACCGGGCTTGGTGGCGCGGTGGACGGCAACGATGCCGCCGGACAGGTTGCGGTAAGCCGCGTCCTGCCAGCCCTCGCCGGTGATCCACTGCGCCAACTGGTCCTGGTTCGGCCAGGCGCGGATGGACTCGGCCAGGTAGACGTAGGAGGCAGGGTTGGATGAGATCTTGGACGCAATCGCCGGCAGCGCCCGCATCAGGTACTCGGTGTAGACGGTCCGCCATGGCGCGAAGGTCGGCTGCGAGAACTCGGCGATCACCAACCGGCCGCCGGGCTTGGTGACGCGCAGCATCTCGCGAAGCGCCAGCTTGGGATCGCTGACGTTGCGCAGGCCGAAGGAAATGGTCACCGCGTCGAAGGAGTTGTCCGCGAACGGGAGGCTGGTGGCGTCGCCGGCCACAAAGTCGATGTCCGGGCGGCGGCGCTTGCCCACCCGCAGCATGCCCAGCGAGAAATCGCAGGCCACCACATGGATGCCGGCGTCGGCATACGGCTCACTGGAGGTGCCGGTTCCGGCGGCCAGGTCCAGAACCTTCTGGCCACGCTCGGCGTCCACCGCATCCACCACGATCCGGCGCCACCGTCGGGTCTGCCCCATCGACAGCACATCGTTGACCAGGTCGTATTTCGGCGCCACGTCATCGAACATGGCGGCTACTTCATCCGGGCGCTTCTCCAGCGATGCACGATTCACCGGTCCATTGTCTCAAAGACCGGCACCCGCCCGCGAACCCGCGCGTGTGCGCCCGGTCTCTGTCGCGGGTTGCTCCGCGCACGGCTGCTTGGCGCAGGACCGGCGGGTCCCCGGCCGCTGCCCGCGCGCGGCAGCTTCGCGGGCGCCGGACGTCCCCGCGGCCAGGGTTCTCCGCGGCCGGTGTTCTCCTCCCGGCAGAGTAGGCTTAATGTCCATGACCTCCGCACTCTCCCCCTCGTCCGGCCTGCCCGGAACCCGGCCGGCCGCCGCTGCCGTCGGCACGGCCCCCGAGGCGGCAGACCAACCCCCTACCGGCACCCTGCGCGGCATTACGGTTGAGTGGCCCGCGGTGCCCGACACGCAGGGGCTGTTGGAGTATCTGGTGCGCGACGACGTGCTCTGTTGGGTGCGCCGGGAGGGCGGACTGGCCGGCTTCGGCGAAGTGGCCCGATTCACGGCCAGCGGCCCGGAGCGCTTCCAGCAGGCGGCGGCATGGTGGCGCGGCATTCAGGCCAGTGCCGACATCGACAACCACGTGGGCGGTCCGGGCACCGGACCGGTAGCCTTCGGTTCTTTCGCGTTCTCCTACACCTCGCCCCACCGTTCCCGACTGGTGGTGCCGGAGGTGCTGGTGGGCGTGGAGGGGGACCGCGCCTGGCTCACCTATCTCACATACGACGGCGGCGCCGAGCTCAGTGCCGCGACCGCCGAAGCTGCGCTGGCAGCGTGGGTGGAGGAAATCTCGGCCGAACGCAGTCCGGAACCGGGCGACTCATTGGTGCCGGGACAGGTTTCCGAGCAGGCCTACATGGACGCCGTGGCCGCGGGCGTTGAGCGCATCCAGGCCGGAGAATTGAGCAAACTCGTGGTGGCCCGGGACGTCGTGGCCCACCTGTCGACGCCGATCGCCACCGCGCAGGTGCTGCGCGAACTGGCCGCGCGCTACAAGGATTGCTGGACGTATTCGGTGGACGGTCTGATCGGCTCCACACCGGAAATGCTCATTAAGGTGGAGAACAATGTGGCCCGCGCCCGTGTGCTGGCGGGCACCCTGGACCGTTCACGGACGCACAACCAGGCCGGCGAGTCGGACACGGACTACGCCCAGCGGGTGCTGGCCGGTTCGGAAAAGCAACGGCACGAGCACCAGATCGCGATCGACTCGCTCACCCGCAAACTGGAACCGTTCACCACCGCTATGACCTCGCACAGCGAGCCGTTCGTGCTGGAACTGCCCAATGTGTGGCATCTGGCCTCCGATGTCTCTGCCGAGCTGGCACACGACGCCGGCCAGCCGCCGTCGTCGTTGGAGCTGGCCGAAGCGGTGCACCCTACGGCTGCTGTCTGCGGCACCCCCACGGAGGTTGCCGGAGCGCTGATCCGTGAACTGGAGCAGATGGACCGCGGCCCCTACGCCGGTCCGGTCGGCTGGACCGACGGCTCGGGCAACGGCGAATGGGGAATCGCGCTGCGTGGCGCCGTCGTGGAAAGCCCGCAGCAGGTCCGGCTGTACGCCGGATGCGGCGTCGTGGACGGCTCCGATCCGCAAGCCGAGCTGGCGGAAACCTGGGCGAAGTTCCGGCCGATGATCGAGGCACTGGGTCTGCGCCGCTGATAACTATTCGCCGACAATCCGGCAAAATAGTGTTTCCCAATAAGCAATCAATGTAGCCTGTGGTGCATATCACCTGTGACGGATGTGTTCCCGCTACACTTAAGCCGGATTTCCAACGAGACAAAGGTAGTAACTATGCGCAAGAAGGCATCCAAGGCGGTCCAGGGGTTCTCCCTCCTGGCCGTGGCGGCACTCGCTTTGACCGCCTGCGGCGGCTCGGACAACGCCGGCAGCGATGGCAGCACCGGGGGCGCCAGCGGTGCAGGTAGCGATCTGCCCCTGGTTCAGGCCGGCACGCTAACCGTCTGCTCTGACATCCCCTACCCGCCGTTCGAGTTCGAAGAAGGCGGAAAGTACACGGGCTTCGACATCGACCTCATCACCGACATCGCTTCCGAGATGGGCCTGAAGGTTGCCGTCCAGGACGTGGGCTTTGACGCCCTGCAGTCCGGCGTCACCCTGGCGGCCGGCCAGTGCGACCTCGGGGCCAGCGCGATGACCATCACCGAGGACCGCAAGAAGAACATCGCCTTCTCCGACCCGTACTACGACTCGCTGCAGTCGCTGTTGGTTCCGGAGGGTTCGGACATCAAGACCATCGACGATCTCGCCGGCAAGAAGGTAGGTGTCCAGCAGGGCACCACGGGCGAGTCCTACACCCGCGAGAACGCGCCGTCTGACGCCGAGATTGTCGCTTTCCCGTCCGACGCCGAGATGTACCAGGCCATCCAGGCCGGCCAGGTCGACGCGCTGCTGCAGGACCTGCCGGTCAACATCGGCCACACCAAGGACGGCAAGTTCACCGTGGTGCAGGAGTACAAGACGGACGAGACCTACGGCTTCGCGGCGAAGAAGGAAGGCTCCGAAGCGCTGCTCACGGCCGTCAATGATGCCCTCAAGACGCTGCGCGAGGACGGCAAGTACAAGGAAATCTACGACAAGTACTTCACCGAGTAGTACGCCCTCCGGCCCTCGTCTCCGTGCCTGATCGCCGGGGACGGGGGCCGCCGACTTACAGCTGGAAGGCATCACCAGTGAAACCTTCGACCCGCCGCCGACTTTTCCGCGGGGTCCTCTACGCCATCTTCATCGCCGCCGTCGCAGCCGTTATCCTGGTCGCCGACTGGGAGGCAATCCGGACGAGCTTCCTCAATCCGGAAGTCTTCGGCGAACAGTTCCCGGCAATCATCACCACCGCGGCCAAAAACACCATCATCTACACGGTGATCGCCTTCATCGGCGGCCTGCTCCTGGGCCTGGCCTTGGCGCTGATGAAACTTTCCCCGGTGGCACCCTACCGCTGGGTGGCGACTGCCTATATCGAGCTGTTCCGCGGCCTGCCTGCCCTGCTGGTCATCTTCGCCTTCGCCTTCGCCGTCCCGATCGCTTTCCAATGGCGCCCGCCGGGAGGCACCGCAGGCGCAGGCCTGATTGCGCTGATCATCGTCTCGGCTGCCTACATGGCAGAGACCATCCGCGCCGGCATCGAGGCTGTTCCGGGCGGCCAGCTTGAAGCCGCCCGCTCGCTGGGCATGAACCCGAGCTGGACCATGGTCTCCGTGGTGCTCCCGCAGGCGATCCGCATCGTCACCCCGCCGCTGACGAATGAGCTGGTCATCCTGATCAAGGACACCTCGCTGCTCTTCATCGCGGGCATGGCCCTGAACCAGCGCGAACTTACCACCTTTGCGCGTGACGGTGTCTCGCAATACGCCAACGCCACCCCGTTGGTTGCCGCTGCTCTCATGTACCTGATCATTACCTTGCCGCTCACCCAGTTGGTCGCCCGGCTGGAGAAGCGCAACAAGAGAGGCCGGTAACGCCATGACTGAACCATCCCTGAGCCAGGACCGGCCCGCCATCGAGGTCAAGGAGCTCTGCAAGAACTTCGGCGACAACGAGGTGCTCAAGGGCATCGACTTCCACGTGAACCAGGGCGAAGTAGTCTGCGTGATCGGACCGTCGGGTTCGGGCAAGTCCACGCTGCTGCGCTGCGTGAACCGGCTGGAAGAGCCCACCAGCGGCACCATTCTGGTGGAAGGCGTGGACATCACCGATCCGGAGACGGATCTGGACAAGATCCGCACCCGCATCGGCATGGTGTTCCAGCAGTTCAACCTGTTCCCGCACCTGAACGTTCTGGGTAACCTCACGTTGGCCCAGCGCCGTGCCAAGAGGCGAGGCAAGGCCGAGGCCATGGAGGTTGCCCGGCAGAACCTGGAGAAGGTGGGACTGGCCAACCGCGAGAACGCCTACCCCGCCCAGCTTTCCGGCGGCCAGCAGCAGCGCGTCGCGATCGCGCGTGCACTGTCCATGAACCCGGACATGATGCTCTTCGACGAGCCCACCTCCGCACTGGACCCGGAGCTGGTCGGCGATGTGCTGGGTGTCATGCGCCAGTTGGCAGACGAAGGCATGACCATGATGGTGGTGACCCACGAAATGGGCTTCGCCCGCGAAGTCGGCGACCGTGTGGTGTTCATGGACGGCGGCGTGGTGGTGGAGCAGGGCAAGCCCGAGGATGTGCTGGGGAACCCGCAGCACGAACGCACCAAGGCGTTCCTCTCGAAGGTGCTCTAACCCGGCCCAGCCTCCGGCGAAGCCAAGCTAAATCTCGGCTACACCTGAGCCAAGCTCCACCTCAGGCCGGAGGCCACACCTTCTCCGAGCTGCACCTCAGCCCGGCAGCTACGCCTTGGCCGAGCCGTACCTCAGTCCAATAGCCCGGAAGTGGCGGTCGCAATAGCGGCCGCCACTTCTGCATGGAGGCTGCGCAGCCGGCTTCGGTCCGTCCGGACTTCCACCATGCTCCGCCCGGTCACCGGCTCGGACAGCACGGCGTCCAGCTCATCGGTATCCTTGACCTGCCGGTGCTGGACCCCGTAGCCGGCGGCCAGCGAGGCAAGGTCCGCCCGGTGCGGGGTTCCAAAGAGACGCTCGACGGCGGACGCGTACGAGGCCTGCTCCCCCACCTTTCCGTGTTCCAGCGTCGAGAAGATCCCGCCGCCGGAGTCGTTGACGACGACGATCTGCAGGTCGGGCTCGGGTTCACCCGGCCCCAGCAGCAGCGACCCGGCATCGTGCAGGAAGGTCAGGTCACCCATGAGTGCCCTGGTTGCGGTTCCTGCCCCCAACGCAATGCCCGACGACGTGGCTACCGTGCCGTCGATTCCCGCCAAGCCGCGGTTGGCGTGCACGAAGGCATCGGGAGTGTCGATCGGCGTGCCCGCCAGGTCCACGTCGCGAATCGGGTTGGAAGAGCCCAACACCAAGCGGCCGCGGGTATTCAGCCAAACCGAGCGGCCCACCCGCAGCCCGGTGAGTCCCGGTTCCGCGTCCAGCACCTGGATCAGGGCAACATCGGCGGCTCCGCCTGCCTGCCGCCACAACTGCAACCAGCCGTCCGGGCCCGAACCGGCGAACAGGGAGAGGTCCTCCGGCTCGGAGATGACCCGTTCGCGCCGCCTCCCGGGCTCGAACCAGGCGACCGGTTCAGGCTGGTACAACGCAGTTTGCACGTCCTCGCGCGCCAGCAGGGCTGCCACCGGGCGGGACAGCGTGGGCCGCCCGAACACCACCACTCGCTCAGCCAGTGTCCCGAACCGGCTTAGCAGCATGCGGTAAGGCCCAATCGCGTTCGGGCCGAAGCGCGCGTTCGAAGAGGGCTCCGCCAACAGCGGCAGCCGGTGCGCCCGGGCGAACGCCTCAGCCACTGCACCTGCACCATGGCCGGCGACCACCACGGTTCGGTGTTCGTCCGTGGCGTGGACAGCTGGTTCCGCCAAGCTCACCGGCCAGTCAATGGCCCAGTCAGGTTCCCGCCCGTCCATTGCGGTGGGCACGATGCCCTCCTGCCGCCCGCTCTCTTTCGCTGCAAGCACCGGCTCCGGGCCCGGGAACAGCGGATCGCGGAACGGCAGATTGATATGCACCGGACCCACCGTGCCGTGGTGCGGGCCCAGATCGGGCGACGCGGTGGACTGGCCCGGCGAGGGCGTGGCTGCCATCGCGCGAAGGTCGTCCAGCGCCGGAGGCAGCGGGATCCCTTTGGCGTTGAGCAGGCTGGTACGGATCGCATCCGTCGGATCGTCGCCGGCCGGAATGTCGACGGCAGAGCGCACGTGGATCCCGAAAAGGCCGGGTTGGACCGTGGTCTGGTTTGCACCCGTCCCGCGCATTTCCTCCGGCCGGTCGGCGGAGATCACCAGCAATTCCACTCCGGCATGGTTGGCTTCCATCACGGCCGGCAACAGCTCGCCCACGGCGGTTCCGGACGTCGTGACCACCGGGACCGGACGCAGCGAGCCCAGCGAAAGCCCCAGCGCGGTGAACGCCGCCCCGCGTTCGTCGATGCGCACGTGCAGCCGCAGCTCGTCCCGGGTTTCCGCCTCGGCGAGCGCGTAGGCCAGCGGGGCGCTGCGGGAACCTGGGGCAACGACGACGTCGCGCACGCCACCCCAGACCAAGGCCTTCACGGCCAGTCGGGCGGCTTCCATCGAGCTCAGCTGCGCAGTCACCCCCTCATGGTAAGCAGACGGCCATGTCCGGGTGGACATGGCCGTCTGTATGTGAGCTCCCGTCGCGACAGGATGTTCAGGCTGGCGCCTCGCGGCTGTGCCTGTTGGCGTCTGGCGACCGTATCAGCCCGACGCCTCTCGGCTGTGCCGGACTAGCGCTTCACGTGCCCGTTCTTACCCTTGAACATCTGGATCACTGCGGGGCGGGGCAGTGCGGCGTCGCCTCGCTTGGCCTTGCGGCCGTCCTGGACGTAATCCGGGAACAGCGAGCGCTGGGCGCCCCAGCTGCCGTCCTCGCCCGGGTGCTGTACTGCAACGAAAACCAGCCCGTCGTCGTCGTGAATCAGTGGGCCGCAGGTTTCGGCATCGATCGGGACGGCCATGAACTGCTCCACCTTGCCGCGTTCCTGTCCGTCCAGCCCTCTCTGTCAGCCTGAAGTGAGACGAATTCCGTTTCATGAGGGCCGATGGAGAAATGTAGGAAATGACCAGATCAACACGTCTTGGCCCGTTTCGGACTGTGGCTGAGAAAATGGAGATCCTGGCGGAGTACGAGGCCGCGCCAAACGGGTCGAAGGGCGAGGTGCTTCGCCGGCACAGACT
>NZ_SUKC01000027.1 GCF_005047635.1 Arthrobacter sp. CAU 1506
CCAGGCACCTTTCATCCGCGACGCGATGACCAGCCTGACCCGCCAGTTCGATGATCCCTCGGTGATGGAAATCATCGTGATCGATGACGGTTCCACCGACGGGACCGGGGAGCTGGCCGCCGCTTTTACCGGCCGGCTCCCCGGCCTCCAGATCCACCGCAACGAGACTGCGCAGGGTGTGGCATCTGCCCGCAACCGCGGCCTCGACCAGTCATCCGGCCGCTACCTCGCCTTTTTCGATCCGGATGATTGGTACGCTCCCGGGCATCTTGCGAAGATGACCGAGGAAATAGCCAACCTCGAGGTGGACTTCCTCCGCGTGGACCACATCCGCCACACAAACGGTAATCGTTCGGTGCGACGAGCCCCTCAAGCTCGGCGAGGCGTTGCACTCGACCCGCGCGAGAGCATCATGCCGGAAACGGCAGCCACCATGGTGGACTATCCGTACTCGTGGGCAGGCATCTTCAACCGCTCCCTAGCGGAGTCGGGGCTACTGCATTTTCCTGAGGGTCAACACACGGCCGAAGACCGCGCATGGATCTGGCGCCTGCATCTGGGCGCTGAATCCTATGCCGTGGTGGACGCCCCCGGAATCCTGTATCGCCGTGGCCTCTCCAGTTCCCTCACGCAAATCTACGACGAACGACAACTCGACTTCTTGACGGCTTTCCTCGACATCTTTGGACTGGTCGGCGAAGACGCCGAGGCTGCCAGGTTCTGGCCAAAGGCGGTGCGCCAGTTTTTCGCCATCGCCTGCCACCACCTGAAACGGGCGCCGGGGATGCAGTCATGGATTCGCGAGGATCTCACATTGGGAATTGAAGCGGCGATGCGACGTATTCCACCAAAAATCCTAGACGAAAGCCTGCTAACGCTGGATGCGGACCGACGCAAGATTCTGTCCAACCTCATGGAACGGAGCGCACTGTGAAACAGCTGATCGCAGCTTCGACGCTCTATCAGTGCATCTCTCTGGCCGCCATGATCGACGATGGGAGCCTGCCGCCAGCCGATGAGCGGATCTTGGTCCTTGCCGGATCGGCTCATCAACCCGAGCTCAACGAGCGTATCCAAGAGACCCCTGGATTTGAACGTATCGCAGCTAGGTTCGACCGCATTGTCGACCTCGGCGCGCTGCTGTGGCCGCGGAGACCGGGCCAGTTCAAGCCGCGCGAAGAAGAATTGGCTCTCTGGGAAACTCTGCTGAGATCACACTGGCAGCTGGGCTCGGGCCCGCTTCAGCTCATTGTGGAATCGATCCAAGTGGATCCTGCAATCGCCTTGTGTCGGATATTCGGTGACGCCACCGTCTGGGTGCACTCCGACGGACTGATGAGCTATGGACCCACGCGCAATGCGGTCTCACTCAGTGTCGCCCAGCGCCTCGACGGAATCATCTACGTAGATCTGGTTCCTGGCCTGCATCCTCAGCTACTTGCCGAACATCAGCCCACGATGGTGGCGGTTGAGCGGCCACGTTTGAAGGCTGTCATCGAGGATGTGGCCGCCGGAATCAGCGTGCCAGGGGAGTCCGGAGTTTCGCCCGACGGTACGGCCCTGATCCTTGGACAGTATCTGTCGGATCTGGGAATCCTGACAGTCGAAGAGGAAGATCTCCTGCACCGCACCATGCTGACGCAGGCTGCCAACCACGGTATCCGCCACTGCGTCTTCAAACCGCATCCGAGTGCCGGGCCGGCGGCCACGCAGCACATGCGGCAGACAGCCAAACGACTTGGGATCTCGATCTCCGTGCTGGAGAGTCCGGTTCTGGCAGAAGTGGTGATGGAGAAGGTGCAGCCGGACCTGGTCGTCAGTTGCTTCTCGACCGCCTTGATCACCGCGAAATACGTATACGGGATCGAGACGATGGCTATTGGGACGGAGATGCTGCTCGAACGTCTCACGCCCTACCAAAACAGCAACCGGATCCCGGTCACGATCGTCGATGCCATCATGGTCAAGGGCTTTGAACCACCGGGGGACAGACCGGGGAGTCAACCCGTCGAGCAGAGCTTGCAGGCGCTCGTCGAAGCCGTCGCCTATTGCATGCAGCCTCGCATACTGGCGTCCGCTCGTGCGTCGACCATATCGTTTCTTGAGGGCGCGGGCAGGGACAGCCTCCGCTATTTCAAACGACTTCGGCTGGCCAAGCTGGAGCTTCCAGCCGTTGAGTATCCGAAGGAACCTGCCTCTTTCAGAAGCCTTCGGGTGTCGGGGCGTGGAGCAGTAAAACGCTGGCTGCGTCCCCTGCGCAACCAGTCGGAACGGCGAGGAGCCTAGCGCGCGAACGTCCCATCCGCTTCAGAGCGGACCGCGATGCTCGCACATCTACTGGGTCTCCGGAATCCGGATCATGCCTTCCTGGGCGACGGTGGCGACCAGTTCGCCGTCGCGGTTGAAGATCTTGCCGACGGCGAGGCCGCGGGCGCCGGAGGCACTGGGGGAGGACTGGACGTAGAGCAGCCAATCATCCACCCGCACCGGCCGGTGCCACCACATGGCGTGGTCCAGGCTGGCCACGCTCATGTCGGGAGTCACCCAGCTGACGCCGTGCTGGCGGAGGATGGGTTCCAGTAGGGTGTAGTCGCTGCCGAAGGCAAGCGCGGCGCGGTGCAGGCCCTGGTCATCGGGGAGCGGGCCTTTGGTCTTCATCCAGACGGCGTTGACCGCCTGACGTTCGCCCTTGGCCTGGATGTAGAGGGGATCTTGGACGTGGCGGACGTCGAACGGCCGGTGGTGGACCATGTGCTGGGCAACCGGGTGATCCACCTTGCCCAACAGATCCGCGGTGCTGGGCAGGGATTCCGGATCAGGGATGCCCTCGGGGAAGGCCTCCTGATGTTCCAGTCCTTCGGCGGGGGTCTGGAACGAGGCAATCATCGACAGGATCGGCACGCCGTTTTGGTAGGCATGGGTGCGGCGGGCGGAGAAGGACCGTCCGTCACGCAGCCGTTCGACGCCGAAGGTGATCGGCAGGTCCGCGTCGCCGGCGCGTAGGAAGTACCCGTGCATGGAGTGGATCGGCCGGTCCGGTTCCACCGTCCGCAGGGCCGCGATGACCGACTGGGCCAGCACCTGGCCGCCGAAGACCCGCCCGCGCGGCTGCTTTTCGGAGACACCGACGAAGATTTCCTCGTTGGTGTTGGCGCCGTCGGCGTCGGAAAGGTCCAGCAGCTCCAGCAACACCGCCGTCGGATCGGCGTGTTCCTCAATGGCGGTCATCTGCTCTCCTTGCCGGTTACCCACGGGTACGAACATCTCCGACAGTAGTTCGCACCCGTCAACCACTCAACTCCGGCGCGGCTGCAACGCGCAGGAGCAGTCCCGCCCGTCCGGGTGGTTAGTGGTGGCAGCCGCGCTTTGAGAGGATTGCAGCATGCCTACTGTTCCGCCGAATGCCCCGCGTTTCCCCATCCAGCTACGGTTCAGCGACGTTGATTCCTATGGCCACGTAAACAATGTGACGTATCTGGAGTACCTGGAAACGGCGCGCGTGCTGCTGCACCAGCTGCGGCCGGAACTTCCGGCAGCTGCCGGTGGGCAATCGGGCGCGACCCTGCGTGAGCTGGGCGGCACCGAAAACCGCACGCTGGTGGGACGGCAGGAAATCGAGTACCGGGTTCCGCTAGACCTTCGGACTGAACCAGTGCATGTGCGCGTGTGGGTGACCCGGATCGGCAACTCCAGCTTCGACCTGGGCTACGCCGTCGTTGATGAGGACCAGACCGGTACCGTGCATGCGCTGGGCGCGTCGACGATGGTGCTGGCGGCTGCGGCAACGGGACGGCCGGTGCAGCTGCCCGACGGGTACCGCGCTGCCCTGCAGCTGTGGGCCGGGCCTCCGGTCCCGTTCCGCGACAACAGCCAGTCTGCCGGCGCCGGACAGGAAGTTGCCGAGTGACCGCCACCGGAGCGCCCGTTCTGCAACTAGCCGATGAACAGGTTGCGGCGGACTTGAAGACCTACGTCAGCCGGGCCCGCGCCGCGGGAGAGAGCTCGATCCACCTGCAGGCGTTTGGCAGCGTGCTGGCAGCCTACGTCTGTCTGATGCGGCCGCGGATTCTGGGCGAGTCGACGCCGACCATCCTGGGCCTGCGGGTCATGCCGCTGGCGGTGCCTGCCGGCGTGGAGGAGACCGTGCCGTTGGCTGCGGTCGGGGACCGGCTGGCCAGAATGGGGAATCAGGAAACCGGGCTGCCCGTTCCGCCCACCACGGTCAACGAGTCATGGACCGGGGTGCTGCCGCCGCGCTCCGGCTGGGAACACGTTGGCGCGCTGGAGTCCGCCGAACTGGAGGAAGCCGCCCGGGAAGGGATTCGGGAGGTCTCCGAAGCGCTGCCGGAGAGTCCGGGGCAGCTGATGGTCAACAATGCCCGCGGCACTGTCTGGAGCAGGCCGCTGCCAAGCACCGGCGGGCTGCCGGCCGACGTCGTCATTCCCTCCGGCGCGGCGTTTGCCGCACTGACGCTGGGCTTTTTAGACGGGAACCCGGCGGCGGTGTTCCGGAACGGCCGTTGGCTGCGGGTGAGCACCGGCCGCGGGCACGTGCTGGTACGCAGCGGCGCCTCGCTCTGAGCGGAACTGCTTAGGCGCTGTTGACCATCGAGTGGGCGGCGCGTTCGAAGTAGTCCCAAAGGGTCTGCTCGTGGAGCGGCGGCAGGTCCAGCGAATCGACCGCCCGGCGCATGTGCGTGAGCCAGCGGTCGCGCGCGTCGAAGTCCACCTTGAAGGGCTGGTGCCGCATCCGCAGCCGGGGGTGGCCGCGCTGTTCGCTGTAGGTGCCCGGGCCACCCCAGTACTGCTCGAGGAACATCCGCATCCGGTCCTTGGCCGGTCCCAGGTCCTCTTCGGGGTACATCTTGCGCAGCACGTCGTCTTCGGCGATGCCGTCGTAGAATACGTCCACCAGTTTCACGAAGGTCTCGTGGCCGCCGACGGCATTGTAGAAGTTGTCCGTGTACTCCGGCTGCTTGAACGCGTTCGCGGCGGCCGGGGCCGGCGTCAGGGTGGCCAGCGGTTGGCCAAAGCGGGACGGGATGGCCGCGCCTTCGGCCGGCTGTGCCGGGGCGGAGGGGGAGGCTGGCTGGGCGGGGTTCTGGGGTGTTTCGGTCATCGATGGTCTCTGTTCGCTGATGCTGTCAGCAACCATTGTCTCAGCCGGGCACAACCACCGGTTCGTGGAAGACGGGGAAGTTCACGCTGCGCGCAATGAAGCAGACCTTGTTGGCGTCCGCGTGCAGGCGCTGGGCGAGCTCGGACTGATCCGGATCGGCGATGGTGACGCGCGGCCTGAGCGTCACGGAGGTGAATTCGCCGCTGCCGTCCCGGTTGAGGCGCAAGGTGCCCTCGGCGTCGTCGTCATAAGCGGTGACGACGATGCCGTTCTTCACCGCGATGTGCAGGTAGGAAAGCATGTGGCACTGCGAGAGCGCGGTCAGCAGCAGCTGTTCCGGGTTCCATCGGTCCTTGTCGCCGTGGAAGGTTGGATCGGCGGTTCCGGCCAGCTCCGGCAGGCCCGCCGCGCGGACCACGTGGTCGCGCCCGTAGCCGCGGTAGCTGGCGGTGCCTTCGCCCCGGTTGCCGGTCCAGTGGAGCGAAACTGAGTAGTGGTGCTGCGAGAGATCCATGGGGCCATTAAACCCTGCTCCTCCGGGCCGACCCTGCCGCTCCTGGCGAGCCGCTGTCGCGCCGCGGGGTCAGCGGCGACCCGCCGTGCTTGCCGCGGGCTCAGTGGCAGGCGGTTATTTCATAAACTGCCGCGCTGCCGTGGGAAGCGATTTGTCGGAAGCCGTGAGAAAAGTCAATGTTCTTGAAACCGGGCCATTCTAGACTGCCGTTCAATTGGTGCGCCCGGATGGGTTGGTCGTCGTAGACGTGCGTGGCGCCCAGCCGGATCAGTGCCTCGCAGACTTCGGGGTCTTCGTGGATGTCGCGGAAGTGGTGCCGGAGAAAGTGCTTGTCGGCGCTCCCGGAAGTCATCACCATCTGGAAGTAGACAACTTGATGCCCTGTCAACGAATAGACGTACGGCAAACCGTTGAATGGATCCCCAATCACAATCGCGTCTTCGGGCAGCAATGGGCCGAAGGACCCGATGAAGTGTTGCTCATCGCCAACCAAGCCGCGCCCAGACGCGCCGGGCGTTGTTGAGTAGGAGGCGCCGGCCGCGGCCGCCCGGTACTCGTAACGGAACGAGGACGAGCCAATAAACGTGATCGCCAGGACGACTACGGAAACTGCGGCCGTCATCGGTTGTAGAAGCCGCCCGCGCCGTCTCAGCGGCCGGAAACTGCGGCGGGCCAGATGTAATACTGACTCCAGCGCGAAAGCGGCGAAGACGCAGCCGAAAATCAACGCCAGCGGCGCCAGCCTCGGCGCATCCTTGTACCAAAATCCACTGAGCCACCGGAAGGGACCCTCTGGCCCCGCCGCCAACACGAACAGAAGCACGGAAGCGGCCATCCCGCCCACGGCCGGCCTTGCCCTGGAATCGAAGAGGGCGAACGCCGTACCCGTAATCATCAGGATGCCGACCACCATCCCGTAACTGGCGGCGGCAGCGTCCTCATGATCGGGCGCGCGCGGCAAATCGAAGAGAACTACGTCAACGCGTCTTGCCACCCCGCAATGGCGCGGCGGGGATAGCTGATGACCCCGGCCAGAATGTCCGAATTGACCAGCACGATGGCTGCCAGCACGACGGCAGCGATCAGGCTGCCCGTCACGAGTACGCCTCGCCTCTGGTTTCTGACCCAGGAGCCGCGGCACCAGAGCACGCCGAACCTGATCATGTAGAGCCCGCCCAGGGCCAGCAGGGCAAACAATGCCGAAGGATGTATCCACACGGTGCCTGCCGTGACCAGCATGAGCGCGGCCAGCCTGGTTACGGTTCCCCGGCGATCGGCTGTGGTCCGGTGCGGCATATGGCGCCCCGGAAGCACGGCATCGGCAGTCCACCTGATCCTGCTGCGGAACTGCATCTCGATTCCCAACGCCAAGACCGCTGGTAGCAGAGCGGTGGCGAACGAGTTCGGCCATTGACCGCTGCGTCCCATCTGGATGAAGGGAAAGGCTAGGAGCGAGGCTGCAATGATCGGCGTCACGATCCACACAACTGGTCTGTTCGGGACCAGCGCCCTGGCGAGGAGACACATCGAAGTGGGCCAGACCAGACTGCCGATCACGAGGACGGAGAGATTGCCGGACACCACCACACTCCCGGGTACCAGCGAGACCATGGCGTGCCAGCCGGACGGATAGAACGACGGCGGTGCACCTCCAAAGATCGGCCAAATGCTCCAGCGGCTTGCTTGTCCGTTCTCCTTGATCCACTGCAGGACGTTGACGTGATAGGTCGGGTCCCAGGCCTGTGCCACACGATCCAACTCGCCCATGGAACCGAACTGAACGGCACCGATGATGGTGGCCGCGGCAACCAAAGAACCTGCGACCAGCAGTTTGAGGAGTCCTGAAACCGGTGGCTTCGGAGGATCATTTGGCGCTGCGATCAGGCGACCCAGAAGAATGCAGATGGAAATGCAGAGAGCAGCCGAAATTGCCGAAGAAATCCAATTCCACCGCAGACCGGATACAAGGCAGAACATGGTGCCCGCCGCGGCGAAGGCCGCACCTGCTGCCGGCGCCAGGACGGCAGCCGGGAGCGAAGGCAACCGCAGCCCCCTGAGCCCCAAATATCCCGGCAGATAGAAAACAACCAGCAGGGCCAAGAGTTGGCCACCTATGAGAAGGACGTTCATACCCTGTCGGGGTTCTTCCCTCCGGCTTCCACAAGGCCTTGGGCCGGGGCATGGAGAAGGGGATTCATGGGCTCCTTACTGACAGGGTGGATTCGCGCTGCGGCGGTCTCGAGCGGTTCCGGCCGCCCCTGTGTCAGCGGGCGGCGGGCCAAAAAGCCAGTATAGGCAGCACACGGGTCAGGACCAGCGGAAGCTGCGCGGCCGGGCACGTAAAGGGCGGCACCCCTCACCTCAGCAATGCGCTCAGCGGCAGGCGGTGATTTCGTAGAGCGCGGCGCTGCCGTGGGAGGCGATGAGGCGGAAGCCGTGCGAGAAGTCAATGTTGTGGAAGCCCGGCCACTGGTGCTTGGCGCTGTGCTGGTAGCCGCGGATCGGCTGGTCGTCGTAGAGGTAGGTGGCGCCTGTGCTTCGGAGCGCCGGGCAGACCCGGGGATCGGACTCGATGTTGCGGAAATGCTGGCGCAGGTAGTCCTTGTCTTTGCTGCCCGCGCTGCTGACGTTCTGGAAGTAGACGGTTTGGTGGCCGGTGAGGGAGTAGATGTACGGCAGGCCGTTGAACGGGTCGCCAATGACGATGGCGTCAGCGGGCAGCAGCGGCCCGAGCGAGCGGATGAAGTCCTGCTCGTCGCCCATCAGCGCCCGGCCGTCACGATGCTCGGTGATGCCGTAGCGGATGGAGGCCGTGTCAACGCGCACGTCGTGCCGGAAGGCGCCAGTGGTCACGAAGACCGCGGCCAGGAGGGCGAAGGCCAGCCCGGCGGCCGCCAGTTGCTGGCCGTCGGCTCGGTCGTGGGCATCTGGGCGAGCGTTGGTGGAGTCCCGGGCGTTGGCGCGGGCGCTGGCGCGAGCGTCGGTGCCGGCGTCGGTTCGGGCGCGCTGCGGACGGATGAGCCGCACCAGCAGCGCGCACAACTGATCCAGCGCCAGCGCGGCGAAGACCACTCCGAAGATGTGGACCAGCGGCGCGATCCGCGGCGGGTCGGTGTACCAGAAGCCGGTTAGCCACCGGAACGGATGGTCTTCCGGCCCTGCCGCCAAGATGAACAGCACGACGGCGGCCGCCATCCCGGCGACCGCTGGCCACGTTCTGGTGCTGAAGCAGGCCAGCAACGTGCCGCAGACCATCAGGACGCCCACGGCGACGCCGTAGCTTCCCGGGACGGCATCGGCGCTGTCCGGTTGGCGAGGCAGGTCAAAGACCAACCACACCAGGGCGTCCTCCCAACCCGCCGTCCTGCCGCGCGGATAGGACATTACGCCGGCCAGCATCTGGGACTGGGTCAGCAGGACGACGACGGCGGCGGTGGCGGCCGCGAGCAGGCTGATGACCGCAACGAACTGCCCGCGGTGGCTGTGCCACAGGCGGACCAGGCCGAGGACTGTGATGCGGATGAGATAGACGCCGCCGAGTACCAGCAGGCTGGCAAGGGCCGAGGGATGGATCCAGACGGCTCCGAAGGTGACCACCGCGAGTGCGGCGAGGTCCGCCGTCGTCCTTCTCCGAGTGGCCCGCGTCTGGGAACTTCCTACAGCGACGGCGACGGTGCCGGCATCGTACCGAGGTCCGGGGGCGGCCCTGACGCCGGGTGGGGTGCCCGAGGCAGGGTCGACGTCGGATAGCGGACCGGGAGCGGGGGCAGGGTCGGAATCAGAGGCGGGGCGGCGGCTGGTGGCAGGGGCGGCATCCACGTCGGGGCGGGTGCCGGGGGCAGGGTCGGCGCCAGTGGTGGGATCGGCGGCAGAGATGCGCCCGACCGGAGCTGCAGCGCCGGGCAACCGGTACTGCAACTCGATGCCGAGGGCGAGGATGGCCGGCAAGAGAGCTGCCGCGAAGCCGTTGGGCCATTGGCCGGCGCGGAACATCTGGACGAAGGGGAACGCCAGCATGGAGGACGCGATCAGCGGTGTCAGCACCCAGACCAGCGGGCGTGCCGGGAACAAGGAGCGGGCGAGCAGCGCGAGCGAGGCCGGCCACACCAGGCAGCCGATGACCAGACAGGACAGATTCCCCGCGGTCACCACGTCGCCCGGCACCAAGGACACCATGGCGTGCCAGCCTGCGGGATAGAACGACGGCGGTGCGCCTCCGAAGATCGGCCAGATGCTCCACGGGCTGGCCTGGCCGTTCTGCTTGATCCATTGCAGGACGTTGACGTGGTAGGTCGGATCCCAGGCCTGCGACACGCGGTCGATGGACCCCATGGCCTGGAACATCACCGAGCCCAGGATCAGTGCAGTGATCGCCAGCGATCCCGCCATCATCCACTGGACGGAGCGCCGTACTGCCACGACGGGGGCTTCGGGTGGGTTGATGGCTCGGCCGGCCAACCAGCAGAGGCCAATGTCCAGCGCGGCCAGCACCGCGGCTGACAGCAGATTCCAGCGCACACCGGTGAGCAGGCAGATCATTGTTCCGACCGCGGCCAAGGCGGTGCCGGCCGCCGGGGCAAGAACCAGGGCGCGGACCGCGGGCTGCCGCAACGCGCGGAGCGCCAGGAACCCGGGCAGGTAGAAAACGGCCAGCATGACCGCCAGTTGTCCGGCAACCGTCAGCGGGCCCATGCCGGCTTCAGCCTCCAGCGTTCACCGACCGGCGCTGGCCGAACGTCCCTTGCCGCACCGGAAATCCGGCGTTGGAGGGACTGGCGGCTGGACATCTGGCTCCTTCCCATCCGCGCTGTTGAGGCATTCTAGTTCCGCCGGTGGGAGGTGCAGTACCTCTCGGCGGATCGTTCAACGAACGGTAGGGGCGGCAGGCCGAAACGCAGCTGCCCGCTGGAACTGATGTTCCAGCGGGCAGCGGCTTTGTTACGGGTAAGTGTCCGCGGGCCGGTCTCCACGCGGCCGCGAGCGGCCCTGGTCGACCACCGGGACCGGACGCGCCACCGCTAAGCCGCGTGCGGTCCCGGGGCTGGCGGAGTTACCGGTCGGCGGCTTGGGCTTTGAGGGCGCGGACTACGCCGTCGCGATTCTCCAGCACCAGGCGGCGCAGCGCGGGGGAGCGGTCCGCCAGCTTCTCCAGCCAGGCATCCGTGGCGTCCACGGTGGCTTGGGTGGTCAGCTGCGACGGGTAGAGTCCCACCACGATCTGCTGCGAGAGCTCGTGCGTGCGCGTGTTCCAGATGTCCTCGATGGCGTCGAAGTACTGCGACGCGAAGGGCTCCAGCAGGGCGGTGTCGTGTACGCGGGTGAAGCCGGCGATGACCGACTGCTGGGTGGCGTTGGGCAGGTCACCCTTGACCACCACGGCGTCCCACGCCGCCGCCTTGGCTTCGGCGGTGGGGATGGCCGCCTGGGCCAGCGCCGCGGCACGCTGGCCGGTGGCGGTGTGGTCGCGCTCCAGTTCGGCGTCGATCTCGGCCTGGCCAAAGCGTCCGCCGGCCACCAGCGAGGTGAGCAGTTCCCAACGCAGGTCCGCGTCCACGGTCAGCCCGTCCAGCGTGCGCCCGCCGTCCAGCAGCGCGGCGACGGTGTCCAGCTGCTCTTCGGTCTGCGCGTGCACGGCGAAGGCCTTGGCGAACTGCAGCTGCGAGTCGGACCCGGCGGATGCGTTTCCGGCCAGCTCCCAGAGCCGGTCCGCCGCGGCGATGGTCAGCCGCTTGCGGTCGTCCGGGTTCACATAGAAGGCCAGCGTGGTGGCCAGCTGGCGCAGCAGCACCAGCACCACTGAGGAGTCGGTCTCGTAGGCGATGTTGTTCAGCACCAGCTCCACGTACTCGCGGGCCGGGGTCTCGCCGTCGCGGGTGGCGTCCCAGGCCGAGGCCAGCACCAGGGTGCGCGGCAGCGACGCGGTGAAGTCCTTCAGGTGGGCCTTGGAGGTGGCCAGCGAGGCTTCGTCCAAACGGATCTTGGCGTAGGCCAGGTCGTCGTCGTTGAGCAGCACCAGGGCGGGACGGGCCAGCCCGGCCAGCTGCGGCACCTCGGTGCGCTCGCCGTCCACGTCCAGTTCCTCGCGGTGCGTACGCACCAGCTTGCCCGTCTCATCCAGGTTGTAGAAGCCGACGGCGAGGCGGTGCGGCCGGATGGTCGGGTAGCCCTCCGGCGCAGACTGCAGGATCGCGAACGAGGTGATGGCACCGCCGTCGTCGGTTGAAATCTCCGCGCGGAGGGTGTTCACGCCGGCGGTTTCCAGCCACTTGGCGGACCAGTCCTTCAGGTCACGGCCGCTGGAGGCCTCCAGTTCGCCGAGCAGGTCGGCCAGCTCGGTATTGGCCCAGGCATGCTTGTCGAAGTACTCGCGCACGCCGGCCATGAACTCTTCCTGGCCCACCCAAGCCACCAGCTGGCGCAGCACCGAGGCGCCCTTGGCATAGGTGATGCCGTCGAAGTTGACCTGCACGTCCTCCAGGTCCTTGATCTCCGCGGTGATCGGGTGCGTGGAGGGCAGCTGGTCCTGCCGGTAGGCCCAGGACTTCTCCATGGACGCGAACGTGGTCCACGCGTTCGTGTACTCGGTGGCCTCGGCCGCGGCCAGCGTGGACATGAACTCGGCGAAGGACTCGTTCAGCCACAGGTCGTTCCACCAGCGCATGGTGACCAGGTCGCCGAACCACATGTGCGCCAGCTCGTGCAGCACCGTGATGGCCCGGCGCTCCACCATGGCGTCGGTGGGGCGGGAGCGGAACACGTAGTTTTCCAGGAACGTGACTGCGCCGGCATTCTCCATCGCTCCGGCGTTGAACTCCGGGACGAACAGCTGGTCGTACTTGGCGAACGGGTACGGGGTGCCGAACTGCTTCTCATAGAACTCGAAGCCCTGCCGGGTGAGCGTGAAGATGTTCTCGGCGTCCATGTACTGCATCAGCGACTTGCGGGCGAAGACGCCCAGCGGGATGGTGCGGCCGTCGGAGCTGGTCAGCTCGCTGCGCACGGACTGGTACGGGCCGGCGATCAGCGCGGTGATGTAGGAGGAGATCCGCGGGGTGGGCTGGAACGCCCAGGTGGCGGCAGCCCCGCCGTCGTCCGTGGAACCGACGTGCTGCGGCGTGGGTGTGGGGGAGTTGGAGATGACGTCCCAGTGCGACGGCGCGGTGACGGTGAAGCGGAAGGCCGCCTTCAGGTCCGGCTGCTCGAACACGGCGAACATGCGGCGCGAGTCGGGGACCTCGAACTGGCTGTACAGGTAGACCTCGTTGTCCACCGGGTCCACGAAGCGGTGCAGGCCTTCGCCGGTATTCATGTAGAGCGCGTCCGCGTCGATCACCAGCACGTTGTGCTCGGCCAGGTCGGGCAGCTGGATGCGCACGCCGTCGGACACCTCGGCCGGGTCCAGTTCCGTGCCGTTGAGCGTGACCGAGTGGACGGTGTCCGTGACGGCGTCGATGAAGGTGGAGCCGCCCGCGACGGCGGTAAAGGTGACCACGGTGCGCGAGCCGAAAACCTTGGCGCCGCGGGTGAGGTCCAGCGTGACGTCGTACGACTCGACGTTGAGCAGTTCGGCGCGGGCCCGCGCTTCGTCACGGGTGAGATTCAAACCTGGCAAGATCGCCTCCAGAAGTACGGGTGTCCTTGGGAAGGACTGGTCGGAAGTGCCGGGAATCTGAAAGAACCCTTGCACAATGTGGTCATTCTCTCACCGCCACGGGCGGCGGCGCAGCAGTTGTGGGAAAAAGGCGAATAGTTTCGGTTCTGTGTCCTCTCGGACGTGCTCTGTGTCCCTGCGGACCGTTTGTTTCAGCCGGTCAGTGCTTTGGTCCAGCCGGTGACATAGCTGGTCTCATCGAACCGCTTCAGGGTTTCGCGGCTTGCCTGCGCCATCCGCGAGCGCAGCTCCGGGTCCCGCATCAGCGCCAGAATGCCCTCGGCCAGCGCCTGCCGGTCGCCGAACGGCACCAGGAAACCGTTCCTGCCGTGGCGGATCACGTCCCGCGGACCGTAGTTGGCGTCGTAGGCGGCGACCGGGACGCCGAAGGACATGCTCTCCAGCAGGATCAGCGGGAACCCTTCGGAGGCCGATGTCAGCAGAGTGGCGCAGGCGGTGGCGTAAAGATCGGCTGGGTTGTTGGTGAAGGGCGGGAAGTCGACGGCGGTGCCGAGGCCCAGTTCGTCGACGAGCGCACGGATGGTGTTTTCTTCTTCGTCCCCGTAGCCGAAGCCGAAAAGCTCCAGCCTGGCCTGCGGGTTGACGGCCCGCACCAGGGCGAAGACCTGGATAGCTTCGTCCACGCGCTTCTTGGGGTGCAGCCGGGCCACCATCACCAGCCGGTTGGGGTCGGCGGCGGGGCTGCTGGCCGCAGGCTGTTCCGGCGGAGCCAATTGCCCGATGGTGTGCAGTCGGTCGGCATGGCCAAACTCCTTGGCGATGTCCTCGCGCTGCGCGTCGGTGTGTAGGACGAGTCCGTCCCACAGATCCAGGTGCTCCAGCAGCCTGCGCCAGTTGCGGCTGACGCCCGAGCCCACCACGTACGGCGGTTCCAGATGGTTGCTGTGCACGGCCGCGATGCGCCGCAGGTTGGGGTGCCGGACACTGCTCACGACGTCGTCCAGTGTCTGGCCGGGCAGGTTGTTCAGGTTCTCGCGGAATTCGGACGTGAGCACCGGAGCGTCCTCGTCCGCCAGCAGCTGCTCGAACGCATGCCGGTAAAGCTCGGCCGGATCCGCAAAGCTGAGGGCGTCGCCGTCGTCGTGCGGCACGCCGTCGAACAGGTAGCTGCGTCCCCACCGGGGCGAGCCGGGATGCTGCGTGATGGTCAGGAAGCAATTGCCGTTGCGGCCGATCAGATGCCGGGCGGTGGGGGTCTTGGACGCTTCCAGGAAATGCTGCACCAGCGCCAGCCGACCCTGTTGGTCCATGTCCTCCCGGGTCAGCCGGGCGCGGTTCGGTGCCAGCTTTTCGACGGCGGCGAGCACGCCGTCGGGCTGGAACCGCACGTAATAGTCCTGGACCCCGTCGCGGAAGTATCCGAAAGCCAGGCCGGAGGTGCCGAGCGGGACCACGTCGTAGTCGCCCCCGGGCGGCGGCTGGACCGGCTCGCGGGTGTCGGGCTCGGGGCTCGGATCCAGCCCGTACAGGACGCTGCGGACCTTGACATCAGGATGCAGATGGCCGTCCGCTTTGAGCTCTGCGGCCTCGCTGGCCAGCCGGTACTGAAGGCCCAGCACCTCGATCCAGATCTGGTCTGCTGCGCCGTGCCTGGCCAGCGTGTTGGCCCGGGTGCGCACCGCCTTGACCAGGCCCCCGCGTTTGAGGGCCAAGGTGTTGACCGGGAAGTGGATAGTGCGCGTCACGCTCGCATCCTGTCGAGACGGTTGCCGCTATTGTGGCGGGTCAGCCCGGCGTGAGTAAAGAGGGCGGACGACGGCGGAAGCAGGGAATTTAGCCCGTCGACGCTCCTCTTACGCACGAGCACGGCCTGTGTTCCTCGTCTGCGGATGCTCAGGATTGGCTCAATCCCTTGTGCTTCAGGCGGCAGGGCTGACAAAGTAGTTTGCAGTACAAAGTGGTTTTGGTAACGGAGGAACTTCGATGGGCAGCAACGGCCGGCGTCCGGACGGCATGGATCCTCGGGCAAACGGGGAGCCAGCGAACGGGGAGCCCGCAGACAGGGAGCCCGCAAACAGGGAGCCTGCGAACGGGGAGCCCGCAAACAGGGAGCCTGCTGCGGACCGGGAGGAGCGCGACGGCGAGGATGCCCTCGGGGCCGGCGAGGACCTGCCGGGCGATCCGGCGGAGATGTTGGCGCTGATCCGGTCCCAGCAGGACACGGTGCGCAAGGGCACCGAGCCCAGCGGTCCGCTGCTCTTCGGCGCCTGGGGTGTGGCCTGGCTGGCGGGTTACCTGGTGCTCTACGTGAGCGGGACCCAAGAACGCGGCCTGCCGGCAGGTTGGGCGTTCGCCGTGTTCGGGCTGCTGCTGGTCTCGGCGATGGTCTTCACCGGCGTCCACATCGGCCGCCGGGCAGTCGGCGTCCGCGGCGCTTCGGCGGCGGTCGGGGCGATGTACGGCTGGTCCTGGGCGGTATGCTTCGCCGTCGTCTTCCTGATTCTGAGCGGTGTGGCGAGGGCCGGTGCCAGCGACGAAGTCATGCAGATCCTCTCCAACTCCCTGTCCTGTCTGGTGGTGGCCGCGCTTTACATGGCCGGCGGGGCGCTGTGGCGCGAGTGGCGGATGTTCGCCCTGGGCGTGTGGATCGCGCTGGTGGCTGGAGGCGCAGCACTGTTGGGGCCGCCGTCGTCCTATCTGCTGATGGCCGTGGCTGGCGGTGGCGGTTTCCTGCTCGGCGCCGCCGCCGGTCTGGTCGTTGACCGACGGCGCTCGCGGGCCGCCGCGGAAACCGCCACGGTGGCAGCGCCGTGAGCGAGCCGGAACTGGATCCTGTGATCCACGCGCAGGCCAGGCTGAAGGTGGTGGCCACTCTGGCGTCGCTGGGTGCCGGCGACCGGATCTCCTTCCCCAAGCTGCAGAAATTGCTGGACATGACTGCCGGAAACCTCTCTACCCACCTGCGCAAGCTCGAAGAGGCCGAGTACGTGTCCGTGGAGAAGACCTTTGAGGGCCGCAGCCCGGCCACTTTTATCGCGTTGACGTCCCGCGGCCGCTACGCGTTCGAGAGCTATACCGCCGCGCTGAAATCGCTCTTGAAAGGAGCACAGTAATGGAGCCACTGATCAGTGTCCGCTCCGTGACCCGACGCTTCGGGGACGTGGTGGCGCTCGACGATGTGAGCCTGGAAGTGGGCGCGGGGGAGATGGTGGGCCTGCTCGGACCGAATGGGGCGGGCAAAACCACGCTGTTGTCCCTGGTGAACGGGCAGCGCAAACCGGATGCCGGCGTCGTCCGCCTCTTCGGCGCCGACCCGCGCAAGCCCGCCGCCCGCGCCATGCTGGGCACGACCCCGCAGGAAACGGGGCTGCCGCCCACGCTCAAGGTGGGCGAGGTGGTGGACTTTGTCGCCGGACACTATGCGGACCCGATGCCGCGGGGCGAACTGCTGGAGCGCTTCGACCTGGCCGGGCTGGCGGGCCGGCAGACCGGCGGCCTCTCCGGCGGGCAAAAGCGCAGGCTGGCGGTGGCGCTGTCCTTGGTGGGCCGGCCGCGGCTGGTGCTGCTGGATGAGCCGACCACCGGACTGGACGTGGAGGGCCGCCGTGCCCTGTGGCAGGCGCTGCGCGATTACCATGCCGACGGCGCCACGATCGTGCTGACCAGCCACTACCTGGAGGAAGTGGAGGCGCTGGCCCAGCGGGTAGTGGTGATCGGCGGCGGCCGGGTGCTGGCCGACGATGCGCTGCCCGCCGTGTTGGACCGGGTCAGCGTGCGCCGCGTGGCCCTGACGGCGCAGGTGCCGGCGTCGGAACTGCTCCGGCTGCCCGGGGTAGTGGATATTGGCGACGGTCCGGCAGACACAAGCCGTGAGGCCGTGACTGGTTCTGCCGACGCCGTTGCCGCCGCTGCAACCGTTGCCGACACTCTGCCGGCGGGGAGCCGGTACAGCCTGCTGGTTTCGGACTCGGACGCCTTCGTCCGCGCTCTGGTGGCGTCCGGTCTGCCGTTCTCTGGCCTAGAGGTCCGGGGCGCCTCGCTGGAGGAAGCCTTCCTGACCCTGACACACCACCACACGACGACCCGCGACGCCGCTCCTGAACCGGCGTTCGCCGCATCGGCCGGGGACTCCGAATCCCACGGAGAGGGGAAATGACCGTGAGCACAACAACGACGGCGGGGCCCGCCTCCGCTGCGCAGGGCGCGGCGGGCACGGCACGGCTGGTGCTGCTGCACACCAAGTTCCAGTTCCTGGAGACGGTCCGGATCCCGATTGCCGTGATTGGCAATCTGCTCTTCCCCACGCTAGCCGTGTTTTTCTTCGTGGTGCCGCAGCCGGCAGCCCAGGAAATCCCGGCCGTGGCCACTGCGATGGTCGGTCAGTTGGCCATGTTCGCGGTGATGTCCACGTTCCTGTTCAGCTTCGGCACCGGCGTGGCGGAGGACAGGGCGCAGCCGTTCGAACCCTATGTCCGGACGCTGCCGGCGGGTGCCGGTCCGCGGATGGCCGGACGGCTGATCAACGGCTGCATCTTCGCGCTCATGGCGCTGGTGCCGCTGGTGCTGGTCGGCTGGTTCCTGACGGCGGCCGAGGTGACCGTTCCGGTGCTGTTGCTCGCCGCGGCGCTGATCCTGGTGATCGGCGCTCCGTTCCTGATGCTGGGCCTGGCGATCGGCTACTCGCTCTCGGCCAAGGCCGCGCTGGCCGTGGTTCAGGTGGTCCTGTTCCCGCTGGCCTTCGCGGGCGGACTGTTCATGCCGGCGGAGCTGTTTCCGGAATGGCTGGACAGGTTCAGCCAGTTCCTGCCCAGCCGCGCCGGCCGCGAGCTGTTGATCCAGGTACTCACCGGATCGGAGGCCTACCCGTTGGCGCTGCCCGTGCTGCTGGCCTGGGGCGCCCTCTTCACCGCGCTGGCGGTGATGGCCTACCGCAAGGACCAAGGCCGCCGGTTCCACTAGGTGGTGATTCGCGGGGCCCGTCGCAAGTCGCGGGGCCCGCCGCGAGTCGCGGGCCCCGCCGCCGTCGTCATCACGCTTCACCCATCATCCGCCGACTATTCAGCTGGCGTCCTTTTCAGCCGCCATCAGGGCGCCTGCTGAATAGTGCTTTCGTCGGTGAGCGGAGCGGCCATGGGAACGGCGAGTGGAGTGTCGCCGTTAGAGGCGGAGCAATACGCACAGTGACAGGGGAGCGATGAACCGGGGAGACCAGAAGCTGGGCCTGTGGCTAGGCCTGGGCACGGCCGGTTTCTACGCCGCGGCCAACATCGCCGGGTCACTGCTGTTCCGAGACAGGCTTCCTGATCCGCTCGGCATTCATTGGGGACCCGCCGGCGTTGTGGACGGCACCGGAAGCTTTTGGCTGCATGTGATCCCCGGATCGCTCGCCCTCCTGCTGGTAACTGGCCTGTTGGCCGGCATAGCGGTGGCGAGCGGGATGCAGGCACCTGGAAGCCGCTGGATGTTGGCCGGCGGCATCGGACTGGGTGGATTGCTGACGTCGATGCTGCTCGCAGGCCTGGTAGACCAGATGGACCGAGCCCACGCCATGGGTGCCCCGATGCATTTGCCGACCTTGGCCACCGGTGCGGTGGCAGGGGTCCTGTGGGCCTGGGCCTGCGGTTGGCTCTACGGGCCGCCGGGCCCGGACGCTGCTGCGGCTGTTGCCCCGAGGCTGGCGACCGATCGCGGCGGTGACGCTGTCGCCGCCGCCTCCGGCCTCACGATGACGGTCACGATCAGGGCCGGCCGGGCCTTCAGCCTGCTGCTGTTGGTCCCATTGGCGCTACTGGCTGTGGTTGCCGTAGCGGCGCCTCCGCACGTGCTACTGATTCTGATCCCGGCAGCATTACTTGTCTTCGGAGCGTTCGTCGTATGCCTACGGGGCCGTGTAGTGGTGGACCCGAGCGGCATTCGGGTTTACGGCGGCGGTTTCTGGCGAATGCTGGCCACGCGTCCCGCCGAGGTGCGTTCAGTGGAGGTCCGAGATATCAATGCGATGGAGTACGGCGGCTGGGGCTACCGGGTCAGCGGCCATGGTGTCGGCTTCATCACCGGCAGCGGCCCGGCGCTGATAGTCCGGCGCAAGATCGGCATGGACATCATTTACAGCGTCGACACTGTGGAGCACGCAGAGCAGCTCGCCGGGCTGCTGGGTGGCTACGCCAGACTGGAAGCCTCCGGCGGGACAGGCCCGCGTCGGTGAACTCCGGAAGCTGGCGCTGACGTTGCTGCACGGGCCGGTGCGCGCCGGGAGCAGTCGTCCCGACGGCAACAGGGCCGTGGCCTCGAAGGGTGCGGGAGATCGGGGAAACGCAGCGGATGCTGGGTAGATGTTCTCAGCCCCAGGAGGAAACCCCGCCAAGGCGAGCACCGGCGTCGTAAATCCGCCGCAAATCAGGATCGGCGCGCCCCTCCAGTAGGCTGGAAGCCGCCAATCTCCCTCCCCGCACGCCACAGAAGGACCGTACATGCGCGTTCACATTGCCACCGACCACGCCGGCCTGGACCTCAGCCACCACCTGATCGAGCACCTGACCGGCCAGGGCCACGAGGTCATCGACCACGGTCCCACCGCGTACGACGCCGAAGACGATTACCCCTCGTTCTGCATCAACGCAGCGCTCGCCGTGGTGGCGGACCAGTCCGCGGGCGTAGAGGCGCTGGGCATCGTGTTGGGCGGCTCCGGGAACGGCGAGCAGATCGCGGCGAACAAGGTCAAGGGCATCCGCGCCGCGCTGGCCTGGAACCTTGACACCGCCAAGCTGGCCCGCGAGCACAACGACGCGAACGTTGTGGCCGTCGGCGGCCGCATGCACAGCGTGGAGGACGCCACCGCCATCATCGAGGCGTTCCTGGCCGAGCCGTTCTCCAACGCCGAACGCCATGCCCGCCGGATCGGCAAGATCGCCTCCTACGAAACCACCGGCGAGGTCCCGGCCTAACCATGCCCGAAGGCCATTCGGTCCACCGCCTGGCCCGCCAGTTCCAGGATGTTTTCGCCGGGGCTCGGCTTGCCGTCTCCAGCCCGCAGGGCCGCTTCGCCAGCGGCGCCGCCCGGCTGGACGGGGCCACGCTGCTGGCCGCCCGCGCGCACGGCAAGCAGTTGTTCCTGGACTTCGACAACGGCCTGGTCCTCCGGGTCCACCTGGGCCTGTACGGTGCGTGGAGTTTCGGCGGCGATGAGACCTTCCGCGGCGCCTCCAGCATCGGCGCGCCACGCCGGGTGGGGGAGCGGGAAACGTACGACGACGGTGCTCCCGTTGCGTACGACGGCCCGCCGGAGCCGGTGGGCCAGGTACGCGTTCGGCTGGTATCCGACCACGGCTGGGCGGACCTCCGCGGCCCCACCGCCTGCGAAGTGATCACGCCCGCGGAGGCGTCCGCCGTCGCCGGCAAACTGGGGCCCGACCCGCTGCAGGGTGAATCCAGCCCGCTTCAGAACGGCGTTGATGCGCTGCAGGCTGGCGCCGATTCGTTGCACGCCGGAGCCGGCCGTGCCGCCGAGTTTGTTCGCCGGCTGACCGCCAAGCGGACCGCGGTGGGGCAACTGCTGATGGACCAGAACGTGGTGGCCGGCGTGGGCAACATCTACCGGGCCGAGACGCTGTTCCGCCGTGGCCTGAGTCCTTGGCTGCCCGGCAAGCAGGTCTCCCCGGAGGAGGCCGGGCTGTTGTGGGCGGACATCGTGGACGTGATGGGCGACGGCGTCCGCGACGGCAAGATCATCACCACCCGGCCCGAACACCGAGACACCGACCCTGCCGGACGCCTGCTGCCGGTGTGGCCGGACAACGCGTATTACGTGTACCAGCGGCAAGGCATGGCGTGCCGGGTCTGCGGCAACCCCGTGGCTCTGACCGACATGGCCGCCCGCAAGCTCTACTGGTGCCCCACCTGCCAGCCGGCCTGACCGGTCGGTTCGCGCGGGAAGTAGCGGGCCGGCCGGGCTAGCTGGCGGGTCGCAGGGACGCCCACTCGCCGCCCATGCCCACGCGGCCCACTCAGCCGGTGCACCCAAGCTGCCCACCCCGAATTTCCGCGAGGGCAGGGTTTAGCTGCGAGGACAGGGGATATACGGTAACTGTCAACCTGTTTGAGATTTTTTAGGCAGCTTGTTGTGGGGCGTCGAGCTCGGTCAGCGGCCCGGTTTGCGGGTGGGGTTTGTTGATCCAGGTCTGGGTTTGGACGGTGGTGGCTTTTGGTGGCCGGCGGTAGCGTT
>NZ_SUKC01000028.1 GCF_005047635.1 Arthrobacter sp. CAU 1506
TGCGATGGGTAACGCGCTGGAAGCCCGCTCTCAACGCATTCGCCATCACCTTCAGCGACCGGTTCCCGACCGCTGAAAACTACTAATGGAAACCGCCGGATACACCGTTAAAGGGATAGTCCCTTGGCCCCCGCTTTTCGGGTGTCGAGCCAGACGAGATGGTCATGAATTTTCTGGCGGTCGTCTTCACCTAAATCTGGCATGTTGAGGCACTCCACATGGAACTGTCGCAACCGGTGATAAGACTCAACGATGACGGCGAGTCCCCGCTCTCGACGGACGCCCGGATCATCCGGGCCCAGAATATACACGGCTTGCGATGCAGCCATTAGGGCGCCCCGCAATGTCGTGAAGTGGGCAGTTGGGTACAGCTCTCCTGCTTTGATAGCCGTCCAAGCTAGCCGGAGATGTTCTCCTGCAGAGATAAGAGACAGGCGAGCCTCATCGCTGATGGGTTGCAGAAAGACTTTGTTGTCCTCGGAAAGCTCGCTTCCCGGCTGCGGCTCTTCAAGTTTCTGAGCTCTGAGTCTCCAGCTTTCTAAGGTCGGCTCGTAAGCCGCCATATGCCGTAGGAACGCAGTATCCGCGCTGGTGCTCAAGAGTCAACGATCTTCCGCGTCTCGGTCCAAGTACCCCATCTCATAGCCCTCGCGGAAGAAGGCCCCACTGACTGCGTTACGGTCGGCGTGGTTGGAAGATGCTTGTGAGCCGGAGGACTGATTGTGTCAACGTGATCGGAGCCCACTAGGACGGCCCGAACGGTACCCACCAGCCGGACGTCCGGGGATGATGTTGTGAGGGTGTCTAGGGGTTCTTGGCGTGGTTTCTGGGTCTGTGAAACCACTGCCGCGGGTTGGGACCATACCCGGGGTCCCGGTTGTTGGAAGCTGGCGTCCGGCGGAGTAGTGCGTCAGAGGTAGCTGCAGATTTGTTCGGGATCGCAGCTTGCGTCGGTCCCGGACGCGGCAGTGGCGTGGAGGCCGGCGACGATGGATCGCAGCGCCATCAGTTCAGAAATCTGGTGGTCCAGTTCGGCCAGCTGGTTGGAGAGAAGGTCCTGGACGTGGGCGCAGGGGGCTTCTCCGGCGTCACGGAGGGCAAGAATTTCGCGTATTTGGGTCAGCGCGAGGCCTGCGGCCCGTCCGCGGCGGATGAATTCGAGTCTGGCCACGGAGTCGTCAGGGTAGTCCCGGTAGCCGTTAGGGGATCTTTTCGCTGCCGGGAGAAGCCCGCTGTCCTCGTAGAAACGTAGCGTCTTGGTTGTCATCCCTGCCGCTGCCGCGGCCTCACCGATACGCATCATGAACTCATTTCTTGGCAGGCGGCCAGGACGGCGATTCCTTGACATTCCAGTGTAGGGGAAGGTTGAGAATGGGATGCAGAGCAGGTCTTCGGTCGAAGGCTGCACATGGCGGTCGGTTGAGCAACAGGTGTGCTGGCGGCTGCTTCCCTTCCATCTTCAGGAGACCCTCGTGTCGGCAGCATCTTTCGATTATGACCTGGCCATTATCGGTTCCGGCGGGGGCGCTTTCGCTGCGGCCATCCGGGCAACCAATCGTGGCAAGCGGGTGTTGATGGTGGAGCGCAGCACTGTGGGAGGCACGTGCGTGAACACGGGCTGCATTCCGTCCAAGGCCCTGCTGGCCGCCGCGGAAGCCCGCCATGTCGCCCTCGATGCTTCCGGACGGTTCCCCGGTATCAGCACCTCCGCAGAGCCGGTGGATATGCCCGAACTGGTCGCCGGGAAGCGCTCACTGGTCGAATCCATGCGGTCAGAGAAGTATGTGGACCTCGCCGCGGACTATGGATGGAACCTGCGGCAGGGGACGGCGGTGTTCGCCGGAACCGCGGCCGCACCGGTTTTGAACATCACCGCCCCGGGCGGAACCACCGAGACAGTCAGTGCGGAACACTACCTGGTCGCGACCGGCTCCACCCCGTGGATCCCGGACGTGCCGGGAATGGACGAGGTGGATTATCTGACGTCCACGAGTGCGATGGAGCTGCAGGACGTTCCCGCTTCGATGCTGGTGGTGGGCGGCGGGTATGTGGCGCTGGAGCAGGCGCAGCTTTTCGCCCGGCTCGGCACGGAGGTGACCATCCTGGTCCGCTCCAAGCTCGCCTCGGCCGAAGAGCCTGAAGCCGGGCATGCCCTCGCCGGTGTCTTCGCCGATGAGGGCATCCGGGTCGTCCGTCGAGCGACAGTGTCCTCGGTCCGGACCGATCAGGTGTCGGGGGACGTGGTCGTGGATGCTTCCGTCTCAGAAGGAAACGAGGAGTTCAGGGCCGCGCGCCTGCTCATGGCAACAGGCCGGCGCCCGGTCACGGAGGATTTGAACCTTTGCATGGTCGGCGTCGAAACCGGGGACCGCGGGGAAGTCCTGGTCGACGGGAGCCTTCGCAGTACTAATCCGAGGATCTGGGCCGCGGGTGATGTGACGGGGCACCCCGAGTTCGTTTATGTAGCCGCCGCGCACGGGGCCCTGATGGTGGAGAACGCCTTCGAGGGTGCCGGGCGAGAGGTCGACTACCGGCACCTGCCCCGGGTCACGTTTACCAGCCCTGCCCTGGCCGCCGTCGGGATGACGGACAAAGAAGCTAACCAGGCAGGGATCCGGTGCATGTGCCGGGTTCTGCCGCTCAAATTTATCCCTCGCGCGCTGGTGAACCGTGATACCCGCGGCTTCATCAAGATCGTTGCCGACGCGGACACGGGTCGGATTGCAGGGATCACTGCCGTGAGTAAGGACGCCGGGGACATCGCCGCCGCAGGGGTTTACATTCTGGAGGCCGGGATGACCGTTGATCAGGTCGCGAATCTCTGGAGCCCCTATCTGACCATGGCCGAAGGCATCAAGATAGCAGCCCAGTCCTTCACTACTGACGTCTCCAAACTGTCCTGCTGCGCGGCATGATGTGGTCAACGACAACCTATGTGTTCGTGGGGTGGGCGGCCGCGGCTACCTTTTAGTGCGCGTTCCTTGTCAGGCTGTGGGCGAGGCGGTAGGAATCGGTGCCGGTTTCGATGATGGTGCCGTTGAAGGTCAACCGGTCAACGATCGCGGCGCAGAGGCGCGGGTCGGTGAATGTCTTGGTCCAGCCGGAGAACGACTCGTTGCTGGCGATGGCGATGGAGTTCTTCTCTTCGCGTTCGGTGAGGACCTGAAAGAGGAGTTCGGCGCCGCGCCGGTCCAGTTCCATATAGCCGAGCTCGTCAATGCAGAGCAGGTCCACTCGGCCGTATCTGGCGATGGTCTTGGCGAGGACTTTGTCGTCGGCGGCTTCGACGAGTTCGTTCACGAGCCGGGTGGCCAAAGTGTATTTGACCCGGTATCCCTTCTCCGCCGCGGCGGTGCCCAGCCCGATAAGCAGGTGGGATTTGCCGGTTCCGGAGTCCCCGATCAGGCATAGCGGTGCACCTTTTCTAATCCATTCGCCGGTAGCGAGGGTATGGATGGTAGCGGGGTTGATGTTCTTGTTCGCGTCGAAATCGAAATCACCGAGCCATTTATCCCGGGGAAAGTTCGCGGCTTTGACGCGTCGGATTGAGGAGCGACGGTCCCGGTCATCGCATTCGGCCAGCAGCAGCTCGGCCAGGAAGCCTTGGTAAGAGAGTTGTTCCTTCCCCGCGACGGTCAGAGCTTCGTCCAGAACCGCCCGGATGGTGGGCAGGCGCAATCGGCGGCATGCTTGGTCCACGGCCGCGACCGCGGCCTGCTCAGTCAGACCGCGGCGCCGTCGCAGGGTTGGGGTGATGGTGGTGGCCGGTGCGGTGGGGCTCATGAGATGTTCTCCTTCGACGCGGTTCCTGCGGAGTGTTCGGTGCGTTTGGCCAGCAGCTCGTCATAGGCGCTGATCGCCGGCAGCGGTCGCTTGTCTGGAGGGAGCCCGGCGATGACCGCCGCCGGGTCCATCAGCCGGCGCTGGGTCAGGCTGACAACTCGTTGCACTTTCGCTTCAGCATGAGCACCGCGATGACGGTCAGGACGGGACCCACCAGCAGGGATGCTGGAGGCATGTCTGCGGCCTTCAACCGCCACGACGTCGGCACTGACGGCACCTACTCCAAGGGCTGCGGTGATCCCTGCCTCGATGTCTTCGGCTTCCATCGATCGGTGCAGCAGCAGGACGTCAATCAGCTCACGGGTCCCCGCGGCATCACCGTTGACCCTGCGCGAGGCAGACCAGAAGGCGTCATGGGCGCTGGTGAAAGCACCCGACTCCCGCGCCCTGGCCAAAGCAGTGGAACCAGGCAAAGCGCCGGGCTTGGTCTTGAGGACCTCCAGATAATGGTCCAACTGGACCGACTGCCCGCCCTTGGCAATAATCCGCTGATGCCGGGCCGCCACCGCGCGGCCGTCGAACACCACAACTTCGGATGCCCGCAATGAAACCCGGACCCGCCGACCGATGAACCGTGCTGGCACCGAGTACTTCACCATCCGCACGGTAATCATTGAGGACCGGTCCACTCTCGGGTTCAACACCAGACCGGGATCGAACTCTTCGGCCGGCAACGGTGCCAGGAACGGGCGCTCGGCGGCGAAGTCCTGGCCGATAGTGCGGATCCTGCCATCAATCCGCCGCTGATCGTCTTGAACCTCCCGGCTCCGGATCCGGTCGTTGAGCTCATCAAGGGACCTCGCCACGGGCATCGGAGTAAGCCGGTTGCGGCGGAACCAGCCCACCTCGCCCTCGACCCCGCCTTTCTCGTGAGCGCCGGCAAGACCTGGCTGGCAATAAAAGGCATCAAATCCATAGAACGAGCGAAACAACACCCACCGGTCGTTTTCCAGGCGGTTCCGCCCCTGACCGAACACCACGGCCCTGACGGCACTGGTGAGGTTGTCATAGCGGATATGTTTGACCGGCACGCCGCCGATCTCGTTGAACGCCTCGACGTGGCCTTCCAGAAACGCTTCCTGGGCCTGGGTGGGGTAAATCCGGTGGATGGCTTTGCCGGAGTGAGACAGCCGGAAGATGAACATGTGGCATTTCGTCTTTACCCCGTCCAGCACGATCCAGACTTCACCGAAGTCCACTTCCGCTTCAGCGCCCGGGGCGTGCTCCTGAGGAACAAATACCTCAACCCGGCGGCCGGCCTCCACATCGATCTGCGCCCGGCGGACCCGAACGTAGTCACGCACCGTCGAATACGACAACTCGTCCGCTCCATGCTCCTCGATGAGCCGGGCAAGAATCCTCCGGGCAGTGTGACGCTGCTTCCTCGGCGCCGTCGTGTCCTCGACGAGCATGGCGTCGATCGTCGGTTTAAAAGGATCAAGCCGCGGCGAGGACCGCACAGGAGTTTTACGCTCTGGCGGGACCGGGGAACTTAACGCCTTACGCACGGTTTTCCGCGCCACCTGGTGCCTGCGGGCAAGCTCCCGGATTGACGCGCCCTCCACCCGGGCATCCCTCCGAATCTGCGCGAACAACTCCACTCTTGACCCCATCCCGGCCCTCCCGTCGTCGATCCAACACTGGATGGATCAACGTTCACAGGTGGGTACCATTCAAGCCGTCATTAGGTTCGGCATGTCCGCTGGTGGGTACCGTTCGGGCCGTCCTAGTGGGCTCCGATCAGACTGACATACTCAGAGGACGTACGACACGGTTCACCTGGTTGTGCGCCGCAGTAGTCACACCCTACCTTGAGGGTCAGCGCCCTCATTTCTTTCTCGGTCATGCTCACTGCTTTATCCCCCCTCGAAAAATTCAGCCTTACTAAGGGTATCCGGCCTTGTCCGGGCGACGTCTGATCCTGGTCACCTTGGGTGGGCAGCGCCGGGGCGAGTCAGAAACGACGTATTTTGGATGTGTTCTGAACTGAGAAGACGATGGCACGTACTGTGCGGGTTCCCCCTGATCAGCCCCCGATCAGGGGAAACGCCTAAGAACTGGTGGACAATTTCTCCTACAGGTCTGGACCTTGCACTGGAAGCTCATCCCACCACGTAAGCAGCGCTCCTCGCGCAATATATTCGAAGGTTTGCAGCAACATGGGGGACTCGGAAGCATCCCATACGCCCCCTAGACCGCCAGCATTTAGCCCCCAGGGGACTTCTTGAACTGCGCCGGCACTCTCGACGGAAGGCGGGTTCTGCATCGGCATAGGGAAGGGCTTGCCAGCATGTAAAGCCTTCGAGCGGTGTTCATAGATAACCTTCGCGTGGCGGCGCATACCAGACCAATCCAAAGAACTATGCTCGGGCCGCTGCGCCGGTGGCTGCGGGGCGCAGTCGGTCAGAAAATCCCTGAAAGCCCTGGCCGAACGTACGAGTGGAGCCAACTCCTTGGCGACGTTCTGCCTTATTTCCTCGTCAGCTAAAGCTAGTTCCCTCCAGACCTCGGGCCACATGTCCTCTAGCAGATCGGTTGCCGAAACGGAGCTTCTCTGCCGATGCTTAGCAGCGATTTCCACTGCCGTTACTAGTTGCAGCCACGCTTGGTTGGCATCCTCGTTAGCCCACCAAACTGCTGTGGAATAAGCGCGTGCAGCCCGGATAAGTTCAACTTGATCCCTTTCGCTGAGGCGGTAAAAAGTCTCCAGTCGGGAGAGGTCACGCAGGTCAGAAGGGCGAGTCATAGCCGAGGGTAGCTGCTCACGACCCGTTGGACCAGGATGGGCGAGCCGGGGCACATCCAAATAGATTGGATGCTGATCCAGACCAGGTTCATGGATTCCCGACAAGCGACGTGTTCCAGCAACGCGAAGGCGTACGCCAAGCGCGAGCGAGATCAGTGCTGCAATTTCATCGCTCATTGTCCCACCGTGGTACGAGTTCGAGTCCGGTGGAGCAAGCGCACCATCCTGCACTATTTGGGGAGTTAGGTCAGCATGAACTGCACCGCGGAGGATGACTGCCGGTCCAATTAATGAGTTGTTCCGGATGACGATAGATAGCTTGTATGGGCCGAAGCTGACAGGTCCTCCTATGAAGGACCTGTCGGAATGCAACTCATCGTCAAAGTTCTCTCTCTCCGCTTCGCCTGCAGAGTAGGCACCCCAGTTCGTCCATGCGTGCGTACCCATGGGCTAAGTATCAGCCGGGAGGCCCCAGCACTCAAAGCAAGAATCCTTGGCGCGAATGGCCGGACTCCCCGTCGCCGACCGTTTGGGCCCTAAAGAACATCAGTCAAATACGACCGTTTTAGACCCATCAAGTTTTGACATCCACCGCCGGGTTTAGGCCAAGGGTCACAGGCCAAGTGCGTAACTGGACCGCAAGTTCTGTGAAGGCGAACGGGTTTTGACCCAATCGCCTTCCATCTGTGCCCTTAGCCCCGTGGCGCAGCGGTCGGATCAACTCCAGCAAGGCGAACCAAGCCAAGCCCGTCTACCGGGACGCACGCGTAAAGGGTGTACGAGCGGCCTTCCCGGTTCGACTCTGCCCAGTCGATGACCTCAGGAATGTCTGCACCGGAGACCTCCCACTCATCCGAGTTTGTTCCGGCCCAGAAGTACACCCGGTACCGAGGGCGGTCTACCTCCCAGGTTTGGTCGCGGGGATCGACAGTCGTGGTGTCCATGTCCCGAGTATGCAGGAGGGACCAACCCGGCACTGTGGCTGCTGCTGCTCGCCGGTGGAGGTCCCTGCGAATGAATGGGAACCCCTAGTCGGATTGAAGGGGCGTCCAGGAGTCGTTGCCGGTTCTCGCTGCCATGCCTGCCGCGGGCCCTCCCAATCGCGTGCGACGTCCGTCAGCCAGATGGTGCTGTCGGGCACAGCCGGCGATGACTGATGCCGTGTCGGGGTCGAGGTGGAGTGCGCGCGTGGCGCTGCTGAAATAGCCCTGGACCGCGAGGTGCACGGCGTCCCACTGTTCCGCGACGCGTTCCCAGTCCGGGATCACCCACCGGCCATCGCGTCCCGTGACGCGGAACCAGTCGTCTCGGCGGGACGCGGTGACTTCCAGGGGAAAGGCGCGGCACAACGAGAGCCAATCGTCCGGGATGGGGATCTCGAAAGTCCGGCCCGTGCCGCGAACCGGAATCACCGTCGCCTGCTCCCAGCCGAGGGAATCCTCCACGAGGCTTAGCCGGGCCGGGATTTGTCCGACCGTGTGGACGAGTCCGTGCGGGATCGACCACCACGTTCCGCCCCAGAATGTCTCAAGAAGCCGCAGTATGTCTCTCCGCTGGCTGGACCAGGAGGGCGCAGGCTGAGGCGAGGAGGGCCGGCACGTAGAACCAGCCTATGGATGCTGAACCGATCCAGATAAAGGCTGCCAGGAGAATGGTTACGGCGATGGACAGGCCCCTCCACGGTTTCCCGGGAATGAAAAGCGGAAGCCCGGTCAGGATCACCGGGATCAGCAACGGCACGAAGAGCACCGGCCCGTTGACGGCAAGCAAGGTCAGCTGTTCGGTCACCACCGGACTGCTCGGATTCCCCGATCCTCCCGAAGATGACTCCACGGTGTACAGGGGATAGAGCAGGGCAGCCAGAGCAACAGTGACTGTGAGCGCGAATGCCACGCCCTGAAGCACTCGTGCCGCAACGGGCAGGTGATCCATGCAGACTCCTGTCGAAGCTGTATGGGTTAAGGAAACCGCGAACTAAGAGCTACGTCGTTCTCCCCATCAGAGGGCATACCCGTAAGCCAGCATAAGCGAACGTTTCATGCACAAAGCCGCGGGAAACAACCTTCCTACGGTTCCTTTCGTGTGGCACGAAGATGGACGATTAGCCAGAAGACGGCCAAGAAAAGTCCCATCGTCACCAGAAGCCAAGCAACGTTGAAAGCTGTCCCCGTCAGAGGAGTGCCCATCATCAGGGATGCCAGGAACATGCCGCTACCGACAAGGAACATCCCGAATGCAAAGATGCTGCCGTTGATCGCTTTACGGTTTAGGTTGCGCATGGCTGATGCTACAACTCCTGATACAGCTGCGGGGAGCCCCACATCCCACCGCTCTCTCGCCCGCCCGTACATAGCGGCTCCGAAAGAATCTACGCTCCGCGCAGGCTAAACCAGTTGACGGGTATATGCAGGCGAGTCGCCGCCGCTACCCGTGGCATATGCGCTGTTATCGGCATTCCGACTGAGTTGGTGCCGGATGCGCTGAGGGCTCGCGCCCGTGTCAGCGGCAGGAGGCACCGTAGAGATTCAGCGTGTATTCGAGGTCAGGCGGGTGTGAATGAGGGCCAGGCCCGTGTCGGTGCAGATCCGCATCAACCGGTGAAACGGTCTTCGGTCATGGCGACCGCCGCGTCCATTACTTCCTTCGAGCGGAGTTCACTGATCTCCTGGATCGGGGATACTTCGCCCAGCCAGGGGTGGCTCCGATAAACCAGAGCCAGGCGACATGTTCGCCCTCGACACTGGAGACGGCTGTCCACGCGCGATGAGCCAACTGCAGGCGCGCCTGGGCTTCGGGCTTCGGCTCCGAACCGTCGGTACGGGCCCACTTGTAGCTGATCTTCGGATCCCGGCTGCCGGCAAAGCCGAAGATGGTGCACAGGTGCCAGGGCGATGCGGCGTTTGCTTATTTACTGTCTTGGTTCGCCTCGCGGAGCTCGGCCATTGCTTCGGCAACCAGGGCAGCTCGTTCCTCGCCGAGGATGTCGATGTAGGTGGAACGGACGATATCGGCTACGAGACAGAGCAGTTCATTGGCCAGTTCTACGCCCGTCTCTGTGAGTTCAAGATAGGTAACCCGCCGGTCGTCGGCGCAGGGATTGCGTTGGACGAGGTTGCGTTTGGTCAGGCGGTCGGCGATTTTGGTGAAACCGCCGGTGCTGAAGGCTGTCTCCCGTGCCACGGCTGCCATAGGCATCCTCTGCTGCGGGCTGCGCGCCAGGCGCATCACGGTTTCCGCCTCTGCCGGGGTCCAGCGAGAATGCTGATGCGATGGTGTGCAGGTTCTTGTTTGTGTTCTGGAAGCCTTCGATGACAAGCACACCGCCGACACCGAATAATTGGAGGTGGGCCGGGCGGCTGATCCCCCAAAGCAGCCGCCCGGCCCTACCATTCGCAGGGTACGGAACCTCCCGCAGGCCGGTCGGTCCGCCGCCCAGGGCTAACCACAGCAGCCACTCACCAGCGACGGACCGCTATTAACCGTGACCACCCAGCTAGCAAGTCTCCAGCCGCGCGACCAGGAACAACGAGGTACTAGCCCGCGGCAGCACCAAAACCTGTTCAGCCAAGCTGAACCACAGATTTCCTCAGCCCAAGGGAAGCCAGGAAGGCCGGCAGCTTTTGACTGCCGGCCTTTCCTCTTTTGTAGGCATTTGGCACGCCTGGTGGAGTTCTTTGCCTTCGTTAAGGCTCTGTATCGCCGAGGACGAGATCAAGCTGGCGTAGGAGCTCAGACGACCGCATGCTCGGTTCCCACTGCACTATGTGGATCCCGCTGGTGGCAGCCAAATCTCCGGCGAACAGAGCTGCTGTCTTTGACGGTGGCGTGACGATTACGCCGTAACGTGCTCTCTCAACGGCCATCATCGTCCGCAGCCCTTTAGCTGTCATACGTGCTCCGTTGAGGGTCCGGAGAGAATACTTTACGTCCACTATGACTTTCTTCGAGCCGCGAGTGGCGATGATGTCAGCTTCTAAAAGCTGCGTTCCGTTCACTATTCGAGCACCTAAGACCACATCAAAACCTCGATGGCGAAGAGCACTCCCAACTTCCTGCTCGTAGTACGCGCCCAACGCGCGGCGTGCGGATTCACTGGACGCCGAAGATTCGGGTAGGTGCTTGAGCAAGTTGCCCAAAGATTTAGCTGCTGCCTCATCCATGCTCGAACCCTCGCTGGATGGATCTTCCGCTCGCTCAGAAGACGGGATCGTAGTTTCAGGTGCTCCGCGACCTTCAGAATCGTCTTGCGGAAGTTTCGTGAAGTCCAGCAAATAGTGATTGGCGATCCCCTCCACGGCACTTTTCTGGAAAGGGCCATCTGCGATGGTGGTGAGGGAGGCAATGAGGTCCAGGGCCAGCGACATCGGCAACTTTGAACCGCTGGTCTTACCGCCCTTGTCCGGCGTGATGATCCGGTCGGTGACCCACTCAAACTGTTGCCACCAGGCCTCATCGGCTGCCTTCTTCTTTGTATGCAGAAGCTGTTTAGCTAGCTGCCGGGCACCAATGGTGGCAGCGATGACAGCAAAAACTCCAGCGAATGCCGGGCTGGTGACGAACCGCGCTATGAAAGAAACCCAGTCCTGAGGAGGACGCCAAAGGAAAAACAAGCACACGGATTGGATACTGATCACAACCAGAAGAACAATCGTGTAGCCATATAAAAGCTTCCGGCCGTGCGTTCGGAAGAAAACCCACCGCTCCTGCCCCAAGTCGCTCTCCGCTGTTGCGTCGTCCTCCGCGGTGGCCATTTCAGTCATGGGATCGAGTCTAGATGTACTCCCGTCCTGAATATCGCCGCATCTCCAGCCGGTCATCGTCGCTCAAAAACGACCGTTTCTGTCACCACTCGGGCGTGGGACGGGACACAGGAAACCACTGCTGGCCATAGAAGGGGTATGCGCTCAGCCTTGCAGCTCTTCGTAGACCAGCTCGCTCAGCACCTGGAGCAAGGCATGCATCTTTGTCTTGTCCCCCAAAGCCTGAAGGCTGAGGTTGTAGTGGCTGTCCATGGAGTTGGTGACGGCGTCGCTGACAGCCTTTTCGAGATGCGGGCTGCTTGTTGACGCCGACCGAAAATAGGGCCAAAATCGCCAACTGAATATGAGGCCACTGACCATTATGGAAGGTGATCACATTGGATGTTTGGGCGCAGATACGCCACCGATACGCGACGGAGAAGATCTCCAAGAGGGAGCTGGCTAAACAGCTCGGGGTTTCGCGGGG
>NZ_SUKC01000029.1 GCF_005047635.1 Arthrobacter sp. CAU 1506
GAACATCGATGCCACCGTGGCCCGTCTCCTCCCGGTCCTCCGCGAAGCCACGATGCACCAACCGCCCGGTGTGGAAGCCGCCTTCGGAACCCAGCTCACCGCCCTGCTTGGCCAGCTCGACGCCGCCTGTGACGGCCTGGACGCCCTGACCATGGCCGTCGAAGAACTTTTTGGCACGCACCCGGATGCCCGAATCCTCACCAGCTTCCCAGGTCTCGGACCGATCGCCGGGGCCCGGATCCTGGCCGAAATTGGCGATGACCGCACCCGGTTCGCGACCGCAGGCTCGCTTAAGGCCTATGCCGGGGCGGCCCCGGTGACCCGTGCCAGCGGCAAGTCCCGCACGGTATTGGCCAGACGGGTGAAGAACAACAGGCTCGCCGCGGCCGGCTACGTCTGGGCCTTCTCCGCCCTGACCAGCTCTGCAGGTGCACGTTCTCACTACGACCGGCGGAAAACCGCCGGCGACAGACACACGGCCGCCCAGCGCAATCTCTTCAATAGACTCCTCGGCTGCCTCTATCACTGCCTGCAAACCGGCTCGAGCTACGACGAATCAGCCGCCTTCCCCAACAGCGTTGCGAGGGCCGCTGCTTGACCTCTTAGCCCCATCAGATGTCTTCTTTGTGGGCCCTGAATAGGTAAGAATCAGGGTTGCTGGCCTGTCGGCCCCGGCATTATTTCTACCTCCAGTCGTTCATGATCCAGGGGGTGTCACCGGGGTCCGATAGGCGTCGGAGGATCGGCGGCCAGAGCGATCAGGATGACGCCAGTGGAAAGCTTCTTCACGGTTCCCCCAACAGGAAGTGGCATCAGCGGTCCGTTCAAGGCATTCTCGCACGCAATGCGCCGCCGGGGGTCTGATCTGATCCCCGGAAGTTGGACTGAGAAATCAGTTTTGACCCCGGAGAGTAGTTCACGCGTGTGCGGGGGGGGTATGCCCGGGGTTCGCGGCACTTTAGACCGCGGCATTCGACGTATCTGTACCACAATTCCCCGCTTCGAAAGTCAGCCTACACCGTCTACCATTCAACGGTTATTAGGCTGAGGGAGCTACCTTGCTGGAGCCAGATGATGCATGGGCTCTATACGGCATCCTAAATCGTAAGGGTGCCAAGAACGGCACGGTCATCGCTGGCAGGCTGTTTCTTAAGTTGGGTTACCAATTGCAGCAGCCAAAGATCCTGAACGGTGCTGTCATCCCCAGTGGCCTGGCAGTCGCTCGACGTTAGTATGGCGCTGTGCCATTGTGAGCCACTTCCTGCGGTCCTTCGCAGGACATGTGGTTGTATCCAAAATGCTCGTCCAAAATCCGGGAAGGGGTATGGGGTCTTCGCCTTGGCTACTGACTGACCACATGGAGCCGCCGATCGTCGAAGTGGAAGCTCGCGGTAACCAGGTCGCCGCGGAATCCGAGACATCGGTTCGGTGCCAAACCTGGGTAGGCCAACCGAAGGCGGAGAGATCGATGCCCGATCATAGTTATGAGTTACTCGGCTCCTTTTCTTTCTGTAAATGTGCGTCACAGAGCCAGAAAATTTGGGAAATTGGGGCATCCTTTTCTGTGTGACCAAAAGCGCGTTCTCGCTTTCAACAAGGAAGTTCTCTTGCTGATGCTGCGTATTGGTATGGAAGCGTCTGAGGGGCAGCCCGTGCCCCGGATAGATGTTCGGCGATTGCTTATCGAGAGGACTCCACCCTTGGAAAATGACGTATTGCGGCCTGGCCCAGAAGTCTTGGAACGTCGTCTCATTGAGCTGTCGACCCATGAGATTCTCGACGGACTCAACCGGTTGCAAGGAAAAACCCCACAGCATGCTGGAAGCAGGGATCTGCTTGCTTCGGTCGTTGTGGCGTTGGAGGACGCCCCGGACGCTGCGGTCCAGATGGTGCATAGTCTGTCCGGGCGGATGGTTACGCGTGCCCTCACCGATGCAACGGCGGGTGATTCCGGGCTCCTAAATCTGATCGTGGCCGATCGCCTAACTGACGACCCGAATGCCAACTACATCATCAAACTCCGCCTTTCGGCGGCGTTGTACGCGTCAGACCCGAGTGGCTCTGATAAAGCACGGGAGAATCTTCTGGGTTCTTACGAAAACCTCGAACGCAACCCGAGGGTGGCATCAAACGCGGTCGGTGCGTTGGCTGACCAACTTGCCGCGTTGATTGTCGCGGACGCATCACCGGAACTTGGGCGCGCAAGCAACTTCAGCGCGACCGAACTGTCGGTGTTTCTCCGGGGGCTGTGAGGCCAGTAGTACACACAGGCGCTTACCCGAGGCGGGGGACCCCGCCCCTCGGTTGTCGCGGCACCAAGCTGCAACAGCCGGCACCTCGTACCGGACAATACCTCCTCGCAGTTTTATGGTGGGCGGTCCGACGCCGACACTCTGCCAGTTCGCCAAGGTCTTCGGCGAAATCTCCCCGAGGGACGCCAGTTGTGCCCGGGTCAGCAGCTTTACAGGTTCGGTGTTCATGTCTCGTTCCATGGCTGCTGCTATGCGCAGCGAAGATGCCTCGCGCGTCACTTTTCCGTCAAAGCGTGTGGAAAGCGTGTGTTCTGTGGCGGCCAACGCATGGAAAAACCCCTCTCGACTGGCGTTTTGCATAGTCGAGAGGGGTTCGTTCGAGCCCCCTGCCGGATTCGAACCGGCGACCCCCTGTTTACAAGACAGGTGCTCTGGCCAACTGAGCTAAGGAGGCGGGCTGGCCCACGGGCCAGCGTGCCGGACAAAACCGGCTAGATAAGGGTAGCCCAGGCGGCGGCTCAGCGTGAAACTCGCAAGCCGCCGCCAGGGCGCCGCGCCGCGACCCGGCGCGGCGGTTGGATCAGGCGCGGGCGTCGATGATGCCCTTGGCGAACTGCTGGAAGTCGCCGGCAGTGTTCGGATCCCACTTCTGCCCATCCACGTAGACGGTAGGCGTGCCGCCCACCTGGTAATCGGAGAAGGTCTGGTTCACGAACTTGGCCCACGGACGGAATTCGCCGTCGTCGATGCAGGAGGACACGTCGGTGGCGCCAGCGGTTTCGGCGATGCTGGTCAGGGTGGCGTTGTCCAGGCCTGCTCCGCCTTCGGCCGGCTGCTGGGCGAACAGCTGCGTCAGGTAGTCGTTGAAGACCTCGGGGCTGGAGTCGGCAACACAGGCCACGGCGTTGGCAGCGCGGGACGAGTAGTTGGTGGTGGACACACGGTCCAGGAAAGTAGCCACCCGGTACTCGACGGTGGCGTCACCGGAAGACGTGAGTTCGGTGAGGTACTCGCCGTACTGCCCTTCAAAGCTCTTGCACACCGGGCAGCCCATGTCCACGTACATCACGATGTTGGCCGGCTCGCCCTTCGGTGCGGCGGCCACACCGGCCGGCACTATGACGTCGCCTTCGGTGGAGGCAGGGGCGGGAATGTTCGCCACATCCACGTTGACGGGGTCGGTGTCCGCCAGCCCGTTCTGCGTGATGGTGATGCCGCCGTTGGCGTTGCCATGTGCCGGTGCCGCCCCTGCGTCGGCAATCTGGCCGCGCTGGTTGGTGATCACCACTGCGGCAATCACACCGATGATCACCAGAACGGCGACCACCACCCCGCCCTTGACCAGCAGCGAGTTGCGCTTTTCCCGCTTCTGCTGTGCCTCGCGCATCTGGCGGGCCTTCTCGCGGGCCGCTGCGGTGCGCTCGGCCTTGGTCGGCTTAGGGCTGTTTTGGTGAGCCATGAATCCTCGCGTGTTCTCGGTCTGCTTCGCCCGGGCAGGGCGCATCAGCATCAGTTTAGTTGCAACTTCAACGTTTAGGCGGCATCAGTGGCCTCGTTCACGTCTGTCTCTGGGGTAACGGTCGGGGGGAGCCAGAGGTTTCCATTCCTTATAAGGTCATATTCAGGGCGACTTCACACAAAGGAGAGTCAATTGGCGGATTCCGCTCAGAACAGTAGCGATGCAGAAGGACGCCAGTACGGTGAGTACGACCTGATCGTCGTCTCCAACCGGCTGCCGGTGGACCACACCGTCGACGAGAACGGGCAGGGCGAGTGGCGGCGGTCGCCGGGCGGGCTGGTCACGGCATTGGCGCCGGTGATGGCCAAAACCGAGGGTGCCTGGGTGGGGTGGCCCGGGGTCCCGGACGAGGAATGGGACCCGTTCGACCACGACAATATGCACCTGGTGCCGGTGGCTTTGAGCGCCGACGACGTTGAGCTGTACTACGAAGGCTTTTCCAACGCCACGCTCTGGCCGCTGTACCACGACGTGATTGCGTCGCCGGAGTTTCACCGCGCGTGGTGGGAGTGCTACAAGACGGTCAACCGGCGCTTCGCCGAGGCCACGGCGGAAATTGCCGCCGAAGGCGCCACGGTCTGGGTGCAGGACTACCAGTTGCAGTTGGTTCCCAAGCTGCTGCGCGAGGCGAGGCCGGACCTGCGGATCGGGTTCTTCAACCATATTCCGTTCCCGCCGCTGGAGATCTTCGCCCAGCTTCCGTGGCGTCGGCAGGTGATCGACGGCTTGCTCGGCGCCGATCTGCTGGGCTTCCAACGTCCCAGCGACACCAGCAACTTCCTTCGCTGCGTGCGCCGCTTCAGCGGTTTCAATGTGCGCCAGCAGCAGGTGCAAGTGGAAACCAACGACGGCGGTGTCCGCCACTGCAGGGCCGGCGCCTTCCCGATTTCCATCGATGTGGAGCGCATCAGCGAACTGGCCCACCGTCCCGACGTGATCGCCCGGTCGGAACAGATTCGGCAGGAGCTGGGCAACCCGGAGACCGTGGTGCTGGGCGTGGACCGGCTGGACTACACCAAGGGCATCGGGCACCGGATCAAGGCCTACGGGGAACTGCTTGAAGACGGCAAGCTGGCCGTTGAGAACTCGGTGCTGATCCAGGTGGCTTCGCCCAGCCGCGAGCGGGTGGAATCCTACCGGCTGCTGCGGGAGGAAATCGAAGGGGCTGTTGGCCGGATCAACGGAACCTTCGACACCTTGGAAAACACCGCCATCCGCTACCTGCACCATAGCTACCCGGTGGAGGAGATGGTGGCGCTCTACCTGACAGCCGACGTGATGCTGGTGACCGCGCTGCGCGACGGGATGAACCTGGTAGCCAAGGAATACGTTGCCTCGCGCAAGGCAGCGGACGGGGCGCTGGTGCTCAGCGAGTTTGCCGGGGCCGCCGACCAACTCAAGCAGGCGATCCTGGTCAATCCGCACGATATCGACGGGCTCAAGGAGGCGATTGTCCGGGCCGTCAACATGCCCCGGGCCGAGGCCAATCGCCGGATGCGGGCCATGCGCCGGCAGATCCTGCAGAACGACGTGGAGCACTGGTCGCGTGCGTTCCTGCGGGCCCTTGAGCATGCGGGGACACATGACTGAGCCCAACCGCGACGGAACCGTGCCGGCAGAACTGCAAGCGGCGCTGGAGCGTCTGGCCGGAACCGAGACGCTGCTGGTGGCGCTGGATTTCGACGGCGTGCTGGCACCGATCGTGCCGCGGGCCGAGGATGCCCGACCGCTGCCGGCCTCGGCGGCTGCCGTTGCGGCACTGGCTGATCTGCCGCGCACGTCCACCGCCTTCATCTCCGGCCGAGCACTGGCCAGCCTGCGCGCCGTGGCCTCGCCCGACGAGCGGACCCTGCTGATCGGCTCCCATGGCGGCGAAGTCTTCACCGGTCCGGACAGCCCGCCCTTGGTGTTGGACGAGTCGCAGCGGCACGCGTTGTCGGCGGCAACCGCCGTCGTCGAAAAGGTCGTGGCTGCCCACCCGGGCACGCGGCTGGAAGCCAAGCCGGCCGGCGTCGTACTCCATACCCGCACCGCCGCGGACGATGTTGCAGCGGCTGCCACGGAGCGGGCGCGGGCAGCGCTGCAGGAAATTCCCGGGCTGCATCTCAGCGACGGCAAGCGCGTGCTGGAGACCTCGGTGCTGACTGCGGACAAGGGCCAAGGCATCGGCCTGCTGCGCACTTTCACCGGCGCGACCGGTGTCTTTTTCGCCGGCGACGACGTCACCGATGAGCACGCCTTCGCCGTCCTGCGGCCGGCCGACGTCGGCGTCAAGGTGGGTCCGGGCGATACCGCGGCGCAATACCGGGTGGACTCTCCGCAGTCGTTTGCTGCGGTCTTGGCTTTGCTGGCGGAGCTCCGGGGGGCTGCGGCCCAGGCGTAGCCCCCGTGCTGTGCCGCCGGGCCGGGGCAGGTGGGGCCAGCCCCGGCTTCGTGGGTCCACAGGGGTTAACGTAGTTAATCCGCAGGGCCTGGCGGCATCCGGCGGCACCGCCTGTTCACCGGTTCTTCGCCGGTGCTCCGCCGGGCGCTTTGACAGCCGTGGCATACTGAGGGCGTGAGCCGCCTCACGGTGTGGGTGCGGCGAGCCGCTTGGAAACTAAATATTCACCCATCACTACGGATCGTCGGGCACGTACCTGCCCGTGAAGGGAAAAACATTATGGCAACGGTAACGTTCGATCATGCCACCCGCTTGTACCCGGGCACCGAGAAGCCCGCGGTGGACAGCCTCAACCTGGAGATTGCCGACGGCGAATTCCTGGTTCTAGTCGGCCCATCCGGCTGCGGCAAGTCCACTTCGCTGCGGATGCTGGCCGGCTTGGAAGACGTCAATACCGGACGGATCCTGATCGGCGACCGGGACGTGACGGACGTGCCGCCCAAAGACCGCGACATCGCGATGGTGTTCCAGAACTACGCCCTCTACCCGCACATGTCGGTGGCCGACAACATGGGCTTTGCCCTGAAGATCGCCGGTGTGTCCAAGGAAGAGCGTGCCGAGCGGGTCCGCGAGGCGGCCAAGCTGCTGGATCTGGAAGAGTACCTGGACCGCAAGCCCAAGGCCCTCTCCGGCGGCCAGCGCCAGCGCGTTGCCATGGGCCGGGCGATCGTGCGCAACCCGCAGGTGTTCCTGATGGACGAACCGCTCTCCAACCTCGACGCCAAACTGCGTGTGCAGACCCGCACCCAGATCGCCTCGCTGACTCGCCGGCTGGGCGTCACCACCGTCTACGTCACGCACGACCAGGTGGAAGCCATGACCATGGGCGACCGTGTTGCGGTGCTCAAGGATGGTGTCCTGCAGCAGGTGGACACCCCGCGCGCTCTTTACGACCGGCCGGCGAACGTGTTCGTGGCCGGCTTCATCGGCTCCCCCGCGATGAACCTGCTGGAACTGCCAGTGACCGACGGCGGTGTCCAGTTCGGCGGCCTGACCTATCCGGTGCCGCGGGACCTGCTCGGCGAAGCGCACGGCAACACGGTGACGCTGGGCGTCCGGCCGGAGGATCTGGAGCGGGCCGAGGACAACCACGGCCTGGCCGTGTTCGTGGACGTGGTCGAAGAACTCGGCGCCGATGCCTACGTCTACGGACACACCGAGCTGGACGGCACGCGTTACGAGATCACCGGCCGGGTGGACGGACGGACGCCGCCGGCAGCCGGCAGCACCGTCTACGTGCGTCCCAAGGAGGGGCACGTGCACCTGTTCGACACCCAGACCGGACTGCGTCTGGGCGAGCATGCACCCGGCACTCCGGAAGCCTCGGTGGCTGACCTCAACGTTCCGGTCGAGGCGGGAAAGACAGCCGACTAGGTCCACGCCTAGGATGTAGTCATTATGGCTGCACACTCCGGCACCGGCGGCCCTGTCCAGGGCACCGCCGCCACGGCTTTGTCCGGTGGGGCCGCGGCGATCGCTTCCTTGAGCATCACCGCGGCCACCACCGACGAGCGGCTGCTTGACCTGCCGTGGCATCTGGCCTTGGAGGACTGGCCGGCCGAAAATCTGGCCGCGCTGCCCCGAGGCCTTTCCCGGCACGTGGTTCGGTTTGCCCCGTTGGGCGCAGGCGTGGTGGCCATCAAGGAAACCGCCGAGGAGCCGGCCCGGCACGAATACCAAATGCTGCGCAAACTGCAGCGGCTGGGCATTCCGTGTGTCGAGCCAGTAGCCGTGATGACCGGCCGCATGCGCACCGATGGGTCTGACCTGAAGCCGGTGCTGGTCACGCGCCACCTTCGCTTCTCGCTGCCCTACCGAGCCCTGTTTTCCCAGACGCTTCGCCGGGAGACCCTGACCCGCCTGATCGACGCGCAGGCGCTGCTGATGGTGCGCCTGCACCTGGTCGGTTTCTATTGGGGTGATGTCTCGCTGTCCAATACGCTTTTCCGCCGCGATGCCGGCGCGTTCGCGGCGTACTTGGTGGACGCCGAAACCGGCGAACTGCACCCGCAGCTCTCCGACGGCCAGCGGGAATACGACCTTGAGATCGCCCGGGTGAATATCGCCGGCGAGATGATGGATCTGGTCGAAGGCGGACTGCTGGAAGACAAAGTGGATCCGGTGGCGACCAGTGAGCGCATCATGGACAGCTACCGAAAGCTCTGGGCGGAGCTGACCGAGGAGGAGTCGTTCGATCTCGGCGAGCGGTGGCGGGTCAACGCCCGCATCCGGCGGCTGAACGACCTGGGCTTCGACGTCGAGGAGTTCTCCATCAAGAGCACCTCCGACGGAACCAGCATCCGGCTCCAGCCCAAAGTGGTGGACGCCGGACACCACCAGCGCCGCCTGCTCCGGCTCACCGGCCTGGATGTCCAGGAGAACCAGGCCCGGCGGCTGCTCAACGACCTGGATGCCTACCGCGCGGACCACCAGTCCGAGCAGAGCGAGGAAGTCAGTGCCCACAGCTGGGTCCGCCACGTCTTCGAGCCGATCGTCAAAGCCATCCCGCGCGAGCTGGCCGGAAAGCTGGAACCGGCCGAAGTGGTCCATGAGGTGCTCGAGCACCGTTGGTATGTCTCGGAAGACCAGGACCGGAACGTGCCGCTGGCCGAGGCTGTGCAGTCGTATGTCGATTCGGTGCTGCGCCACCGGCGGGACGAGGCGGCCATCATGCTGAATCCGGACGAACAGACCGCAGCCGCCTTTGCGGCAGCCGAGACCGACGAAGGCTGACGCCGCTTAGCCCTGCTGCGGCCCCGCCGTCGTGCTGAAGACCGCCACCAGGAAGTCCGACGACGGCGTGAAGGGCCGCAGGTCCCACGTGGACAATCGCAGGTCCGCTGCCAGTCCGGCGGCGGATGCGTCGGAGAAGAACGCGTCGAAGTCGTAGCCTCTGCCGGCTCCGAAGCCGGTGACGAGCCGGCCGCCGGGAGCCAGGTGAGCGGCCAGGTTACGCAACACGTCACCCGAAGTCCCTGGGGCGAGGAAGGTCAGCACGTTGCCGGCGCTGACGATCACGTCGAACGGTTCGGCGATGCCTTGGGCGGGCAGGTCCAGTTCAACCAGGTCGCCCACCAGCCAGGTACAGTCCGGGTGGTCCTTGCGTGCCGCTTCGATCAGCTCGGGATCCACGTCCACGCCCACCACCGTGTGCCCGCGGCGGGCCAGTTCGCCGCCCAGCCGTCCCGGGCCGCATCCGGCGTCGAGGATCCGGCTGCCGCGGGGCAGCATTGCATCGACCAGCCGGGCTTCACCGTGCAGATCGGCGCCGTCGGCCCGCATCTGTTCGAAGCGCTTGATGTACCACGCCGAATGGCCCGGGTTCTGGCGCTTCATTTCTTCCCACAGCGTCTCTTTCCTCATGAAACTAGCCTACGTCCGAGGCAACTGCTTGCTGCCGGGTGCGGCCCTCGGGCAAGGCCTTGCCCGGATTGAGCAACCGTTGCGGGTCAAACACGTCCTTCAGCCGGCGCTGCAGCTCCAACACCTCTTCGCTCTGCTCGCGTCCGAGCCACCGCACCTTGTACTGCCCCACCCCATGTTCGCCGGTGATCGTGCCGTCCAGTGCCAGTCCTACGTCGATCGACTCGTCCAGCGCCGCGTTGAGTGCCGGCACCTTCGCCACGTCCCCAGGACCCACCCAGAAAGTCGGGTGTAAGTTGCCGTCGCCCGCGTGCGCCACCACCTTGAGCCCGACTCCATGCCGTTCGGCAATTCCCTGTAGCTGGTGGATGTAGTGCACCAGCTGGGAACGAGGCACCGCCACGTCCTCGCCCACCCGGAAATCGTCGTCCACCTCGGCCCCGCGGCTGTGCCGGCGAAGATCGACCAGACGGACCGCCTCCTCGGCATCGGCCGCCTTGATGTCGCCGCCGAGCCCGGTCAGCACCTCGCTGATGATGCCGGCTTCCACGCCAGCTGCATAGCCGTCGGTCTGGATCAGCAGCAGCGCCCCACCTCGGCTTCGCAGGTTGGACCCCTGTTCCATGTCCAGCTGGGCCATAGTATTTCCGTCCAGCAGCTCCATGATGGCAGGCTGCACCCGCGCGCGGCCGACGGCCAGCACGCCGGCAGCGGCAGCCGCTACATCGGGGAAGAACGCCGCCACCGTCTCCACGGCCGCCGGCAGGTAGCGCAGCCGGACGGTCGCGCCCACCACCACGCCCAGCGTGCCCTCAGAGCCCACGAACAGTCCGGTCAGGTCATAGCCGGCGACGCCCTTGAAGGTCCGGTGGCCCGTATGGATCAGGGTTCCATCGGCCAGCACTACGTCGAGAGCCAGCACGGATTCGCGGGTCACGCCGTACTTTGCGCAGCGCAGACCACCGGCGTTCGTGGCGATGTTTCCGCCAATCGTCGAGAGGCGGTAGCTGGCCGGGTCCGGTGCGTACATCAGTCCGTACTCAGCCACCGCAGCGTTCAGGTCCGAGTTGACCACGCCGGGTTCCACCCGGGCAATTTCGTCCTCGGGATGGATCTCTAGGATCCGGTCCATACCCTGCAGGTTGAGCACCAGGCAGCCTTCCGTGGCGTGCGCGCCACCGGACACGCCAGTGCCGGCGCCGCGGCAGACCACCGGCACCCCGGCAACGTGCGCTGCCCGCATCACAGCCTGCACGTCTTCCACGCTCTGTGCTCGGACGACGGCGATGGGCAGCCGATGGTCCAGTACCGGCCCTTGATCGACGGCGCTGGCGGCCAGGTCAGTCGGGTCGGTGCTGACAATGCCGGCCGGAAGCGAACGCACCAGCCCAGCAAGGAAGGAATCGGTCACGGTCTCAAGACCTCCAGAAGTAGTTCGGTGATGATCTCCTGCCGGTCAGAACCGGCAGGCATTATGGGCCTCTGGCCTGGCAGTCGTTCAGGCTGTGGCCGAGTCAGTTCAGCGGCCCCGCCGTCTTCCCGGGTCCGCGCGCCCGGATCATGCTGGGCCGCCCATGAACCGGACATAGCGGGCAAGCACTTCAGGCCATCCAGCGGCATAGGCGGCCCGCTGCTGTTGGCCGTCGGGCATGTTTTCCCAGCCAGAGTGGGCCAAATGTATCTCGGTGCTGCCAGGCGCGGCTTCCGCAAAGTCGATGCGCAGTTCGCCCGATGCCGCAGGGCTCGTACCCGGGTGCCAGGTCAAGCGCAGGTGGCTGTCCGGTACCCAATCCAGGATTTCGCCCCAGACGAGGACTTCATCCTGAATGCTCGTTTCGGTGATGACCTTGTCTTCAAACTCCACGTGGCTGCCCTCCCCGGCCACGCTGTGGCTCTCCACGGGCCACCACAGGTGGATGAGGTCGGTGAACCCCTCAAAGGCCTCCCTGCTGTCCCGCGCGACAGTGACGCGGCAGTGCACCGGTTCCGCGTTCTTGGCTGGTTCGGGTTCCCGCGGCGCGTGGGAGAACAAAGACGTGTCCATACACCCAGCCTAGTCTGGCTCGTGTAATTTGCTGCCGTTTAACGGGGGAAGGCCCCGCCGTCGTTGGCGGGGCCTTCCCTGTGTAAAGAATGTCCGGCGGTGACCTACTCTCCCACACCCTCCCGAGTGCAGTACCATCGGCGCTGTGGGCCTTAGCTTCC
>NZ_SUKC01000003.1 GCF_005047635.1 Arthrobacter sp. CAU 1506
GGAAGCTAAGGCCCACAGCGCCGATGGTACTGCACTCGGGAGGGTGTGGGAGAGTAGGTCACCGCCGGACATTCTTTACACAGGGAAGGCCCCGCCAACGACGGCGGGGCCTTCCCCCGTTAACACCCAGGATTCGTTAGTGGAGTCACAGGGCGCCTTCTGCTTACAGCAAGAAGGTGATCCGTTGACTGCACTAGAATGGATCGATGGCACGGGCGCGCCACAATGATCTGCGCCCGAAACAAGACAACGTATATAGAGATTTTTGATGGCTGCGGTTGGTTCGATGACCCGGCCCGCACTGAGAGGAGTTCCGGCATGGCTGATTTCCGGGGTCGTGAAGGACGAGACGACAGGGGTGCAGGCCGAGGCAACTACGACCGTTCAGGCGCTGACCGCTCCAACGAAAGAGGAGAGCGGAAGCGCCCCGACAACGAGCACCGTAGTAAAAACCGCTCGGGTACTGACGGTGGCTACCGTCAGCAGGGTGATCGTCCGCGCCAGGATCGTGGTGAGCGGCGTGATTTTGGGGATCGTCGTTCACAGGGTGATCGTCCCCGTCAGGATCGTGGTGAGCGGCGCGACTTCAGTGATCGTCCTCGTCAGGATCGTGGTGAGCGCCGTGATTTTGGCGATCGTCCTCGTCAGGATCGTGGTGAGCGCCGGGACTTTGGCGATCGTCCTCGTCAGGATCGTGGTGAGCGCCGGGACTATAGTGACCGTCCTCGTCAGGATCGTGGTGAGCGCCGGGACTATAGTGACCGTCCTCGTCAGGACCGTGGTGAGCGCCGGGACTATAGTGACCGTCCTCGTCAGGACCGTGGTGAGCGCCGGGACTATAGTGACCGTCCTCGTCAGGACCGTGGTGAGCGCCGCGACTTCAGCGATCGCCCGCGGCAGGACCGTGGTGATCGCCGTGATTTTGGCGATCGTCGTCCGCAGGGTGATCGTCCCCGTCAGGATCGTGGTGAGCGCCGTGATTTTGGCGATCGTCCTCGTCAGGATCGTGGTGAGCGCCGTGATTTTGGCGATCGTCCTCGTCAGGATCGTGGTGAGCGCCGTGATTTTGGCGATCGTCCTCGTCAGGATCGTGGTGAGCGCCGGGACTTTGGCGACCGTCCTCGTCAGGATCGTGGCGAGCGGCCCGCCGCCCGTTCGGCTGGCCCACGCGAGCACAATGCCCGGGACCTCCGCAGCGCCAACCGTGTGGACCGCCCGCGTTCGCCCGAGATTGACGAGGACGTTTCAGGGTCAGAGCTGGACCGGGTTACCCGCGCACAGCTGAGGACCTTGGAGTCGAAGAACGCAGAGTGGGTGGCCAAGCATTTGGTGATGGCGGGCCGGCTTCTTGACGAGGATCCGGAACTGGCCTTCCAGCACGCCTTGGCTGCGAGCCGCCGGGGCGGACGAATGGCGCCGGTGCGCGAAGCCGTGGGTCTGACTGCATACGCGGCCGGCCACTATGGCGAGGCACTGAGGGAATTTCGCACGTTCCGAAGGATCAGCGGTTCCAACGAGCATCTGCCTATCATGGCCGACTGCGAACGTGGACTGGGGCGCCCGGACAGAGCGCTGGAACTGACCCGTTCAGAAGACGCTGAATCACTTGATACGGCCGGCAAGGTGGAACTGGCTATTGTGGCCTCCGGCGCACGATCCGATCTGCAGCAGTATGACGCGGCCGTCGCAGCTCTGGAGATTCCGCAGCTGGACCGCAATCGGGCTTTCTCCTACAGCCCTCGGCTCTTCCGCGCCTACGCAGACGCTTTGGACGCAGCCAGCCGCGGTGATGAAGCGCAGCAGTGGCGGCGGCAGGCAGTCGTGGCAGAGAATGCCCTCGGCGTTGGTGATTTTGCCGAGCCCGAGATCGTCGACCTGGTCGGTGAGGAAGTGGAGCCGGTAGGCAGGCCGCTACAGCGCACCGCAGAGGAACGCGTTGGTGCCAGCGAGGTTCAGCTTGCGGACGAGAGCGAGCTTGCGGACGAGAGCGAGCTTGCGGACGAGAGCGAGCTTGCGGACGCCAGCGAGGCTCTCGATGCCAGCGAGGGCTCGGCCCCTGACGCCGAGCCAGCTGATGCCGGCGTAACCGGATCCTCCCAGGACGCGGAGACTGCGCCGACGGACGTGTCCCCGGCAGCTGAACCACACGAGGTGGCCGACTCCACGGCTAAAACCGAGGCTGACGACGCGGACACTCCGGCAACCCCGCACACGCCGGACAGCAGGGACGATGTCCAGTAGTCCGCTGATCTCCGGCTACGACGCCGTGCTGTCCGACCTGGACGGAGTCGTCTACGCCGGGCAGCAGGCCATCCCCGGAGCTGCAGAGGCGTTGGAGCGTCTTGCGGACACCGGAACGGCACTGGGCTACATCACGAACAACGCATCCCGCTCGTCCGAGCAGGTAGCCGCGCATTTGCGCGAGCTCGGCGCGCCGGCCACGGCCGATCAGGTTTTCGGATCGGCACGTGCCGGCGCGTTGCTGCTGGCCCGGCACGTGCCTGCGGGCTCCAAAGTGCTGATCACAGGCAGCCAGACGTTGGCCGACGAAACAGCGGCGCAGGGATTCATCCCGGTTCGCTCTGCCCTCGAAGCGCCAGCGGCCGTGATCCAAGGGTTCGACCCGGCGCTGGGATGGAACGAACTGGCCGAGGCCTCCTTCGCGATCGCCGCGGGCGCCTTCTGGATCGCCACCAATACGGATATGACCATTCCCCGGGAGCGCGGCATCGCGCCCGGAAACGGCGCATTGGTTGCCGCCGTGCAGGCAGCCACCGGTGCGGAGCCGCTGGTCGCGGGGAAGCCGGAAGCCGGCATCTTTACGACGGCGGCGGCAGCGCTGGGCGCCAACCGTCCACTGGTGGTGGGGGACCGGCTGGATACGGACATCCTGGGCGGAAACAACGCCGGCATGGACACGGCTGCTGTACTCACGGGCGTGGATGGGCCGGAGGCGGCCCTCGGCGCCCGCACAGCAGAACGGCCACGCTACCTGCTCGGCAGCCTGGCTGAACTGTATCTGCCATACCCCGCGGTTGTCCGCGACGGCGCCGGGTTCCGTTGCGGCGACGCGACGGCCGCCGTCGAGAATGGTGGACTCCGCGTCTCCGGCAGCCGGGACGATGTGGACACGTGGCGGGCCGCCTGCGCGGCATGGTGGGACGCCCATCCGGACCAAGCCGCGGCGACCGCGCCTGAGCTGGTCGGCTGAACGCCGCCACTACACTGATCATGGCGGTTGGGTACACCGGCCGATGCAAGGGAGGAAAGCTTGGACCTGCCAGAACCTCGGGACAGCGGCGACCAAACGCCGCCGCAATGGCCCGCCACAGCTGAGCCGACCGCCGACGAGTCCGTGAACGACATTGTCGCCGAACTGACCCAGATTCCGGAACTCCCTGTCAGCGGGCACGAACAGCTGTACCAGCGGATCCACGACGGTTTGTTGGCCGATTTGGAGACCGAGGCTGACTGACCAGATGCCACGACTCGACCAGGAGCTAGTATCGCGGGGGCTGGCACGCTCCCGCACACATGCAGCCAAACTCATCGCGTCAGGCCGGGTCAGCCGCGCCGGAACTGTCATCACCAAGGCATCGGCTGCGGTCGGCCCGGAGGAGCCCCTGGACGTAGCTCCCGACGCGGGCCCCGAGTACGTCAGCAGGGCCGGACACAAGCTGGCCGGCGCGCTGGCAGCTTTCCCCGCCGTGGACCCGGCAGGTTTGCGCTGCCTCGACGCCGGCGCCTCCACCGGCGGGTTCACCGACGTGCTGCTGCGCAACGGGGCACAGGAGGTTGTGGCCGTTGACGTGGGACACGGCCAACTCGTTGAGCAGATCCGTGCGGACAGCAGGGTCAGGGTGTTCGAAGGCATGAACGTCCGATATCTCGACGTCGGCGAGATCGGCGGGCCGGTGGATCTGACCGTCGCGGACTTGTCGTTTATCTCGCTGACCCTGGTTGTCGAAGCCTTGGCCAACGCCACGCGACCCAACGGAAACCTCCTGCTGATGGTCAAGCCGCAGTTTGAGGTGGGCAGGGAAAACCTGGCGCGCACCGGCGTCGTCGGTTCAGAAGCCGAACGATTCCGAGCGGTGAAGAACGTGGTTTCCTCGGCCCTCGAGACGGGTCTGCAGGTGCGCGGGTTGGCGGTCAGTCCACTTCCCGGGCAGGACGGAAACGTCGAATATTTCCTGTGGATAAGCGTTCCGCCGGGCAAACGGGAGCGCAGAACAGGTAGTGTGCTGGAGGGGGAAGTGAACGCAGCGATGGCCAATTTCCCGCAGGGGTCCAGCCCATCGCCGGACCAGATGGACGAACCGAGAGGGCAGGAACCGGGAGTGGAGCGATGAGCCGGCGGATTCTGGTGCTCGCGCACACCGGACGGGTAGACGCCATGGCGGCTGCCCAGGAGACATGTGCCCAACTCCATGCCTCCGGGCTGGTTCCGGTCATGCGCCGGGAAGACATCGCGCCCATCCGGGAAACCTATGGGGACCTGGCCGTGCCCTGCGAGACGCTGGACGAAGACGTCAGCCTCGACGCGGTGGACCTCGGCATGGTGCTGGGCGGCGACGGAACCATCCTCCGCTCGGCCGAGCTGGTCCGGGACTCGGACGTTCCGCTACTCGGGGTCAACCTGGGACACGTCGGCTTCCTGGCCGAGAGTGAACGGGCGGACCTGGCGCAGACCGTCCACTGGGTGGTCAACCGCCAATACACGGTGGAAGAGCGCATGACCATCGACGTGCAGGTGTGGCTGGGCAAGCGCAAGATCGGGCACACCTGGGCGCTGAACGAAGCCGCGGTGGAAAAGGGCGATCGGCAGCGGATGCTGGAAGTCGTCGTCGAAGTCGATGCCCTGCCGATCAGCTCGTTCGGCTGCGACGGCGTGGTGATGGCGACGCCTACCGGTTCGACGGCCTATGCCTTTTCGGCGGGCGGGCCGGTGGTCTGGCCGGAAGTGGAAGCCCTGTTGATGACACCGATCAGTGCGCACGCCCTGTTCGCCAAGCCGCTGGTGGTAGCGCCGACTTCCATCATGGCGGTGGAAGTCCTGAGCCGCAGCGACGCCAACGGAGTGCTCTGGTGCGACGGGCGCCGCAGCCTGGAGCTGCCGCCGGGGTCCCGGATCGAGGTGACCCGTTCGGACAAACCGGTGCGGCTGGCCCGCACCCACCTGACCCCGTTCTCAGAACGGCTGGTCCGCAAGTTCGAGCTTCCCACGTCGGGATGGCGCGGACCCGTCAGCCCCTCGGAGGAACAGCCGCCGACGTCGTCCCTGCCGACGGTCCGCACGGTGGAGCCGCATTACACCCAGCCGGGCGGGAGGAGCTGACATGATCGAAGAAATCAGGATCCGCAACCTCGGCGTCATCACCGAGGCCACGCTGCCGCTGGGACCCGGCCTGTCCGTGGTGACGGGCGAAACCGGCGCCGGTAAAACCATGGTGGTCACCGCGCTTGGCCTGCTGCTGGGCGCCCGCGCCGACGCCGGAGCGGTACGCAGCGGGGCCGCGAACGCCGTGACCGAGGCAGTGGTCCGGCTGGCCGCGGTCAGCCCCGCGCTCGCCCGGGCCGGTGAAGCCGGGGCTGACATGGACGAGTTCGACGGCGGAGCCGAACTGATGCTCGCCCGCACGGTCAACGCCGACGGCCGCAGCCGCGCGCACGTGGGCGGACGCGGAGCCCCGGTGGGAACGCTGGCCGAGATCGGCGGCCACCTGGTGGCGGTCCACGGACAAACCGACCAGTTGCGGCTGAAGAGCCAGCAGGCACAACGTGAGGCACTGGACAAGTTTGCCGGGCCTGCCTTGTCGGAGGCCTTGACCGGGTACGCCGGGTCATTCGTCCGGTGGAAGGAAGCCAAGGCCGAGCTGGAGACCCTGCGGACTGAAGCGCGCGAACGGTTGCGGGAGGCCGAAGCCCTGCAGTTGGCCCTCGAGGAAATCGACGGCCTGGACCCGCAGCCCGGCGAAGACGACGCGCTGAAGGCCGTGGCCGTGAAGCTGGCTAACGTCGAGGAACTGCGGGCGGCTGCCACGCTGGCACACCAGGCCCTGGTGGCCGAAGAATTTACCGACTCGCCGGACGCAACGGCGCTGGTCGACGCCGCGAAGCGGTCGCTGGAGCAGGTCCAGGACGAAGATGCCGAGCTGGGACGGGCGGCCGCCCGATTGGCCGAAGTGGGGATCATCCTCGCCGATGTGGCCGCGGAACTCGCCAGCTATGGAGCCTCGCTGGACAGTGAAGGACCGGGCCGGCTGGAGGAGGTCGAAGCGCGTCGCGCCGATTTGGCGCGGCTCGTCCGCAAGTATGCGCCCAGCATCGACGAGGTCCTTGAGTGGGCAGTCCAGGCCCGCAGCCGGCTGGACGAGCTGACCGACGATTCCAGCCGGATCGAGCGGCTGGAAGCGGAAGTGGCCGGACTCGACGCGGCGTTGGCCACCCAGTCCGCCGAGGTCACGGCGCTGCGCCGGAAAGCTGCCGCCGAACTGGGCCACCGGGTGGGCACCGAGCTGTCGGCGCTGGCCATGGCCGAGGCCGAACTGGTGATCGAGATCGAGCCTGCGCCGGCTTTGGCGGTGCACGGCGCCGACGTCATCACCTTCCTCTTGAAACCGCACCGGGGCGCTCCGCCGCGGCCGCTGGGCAAGGGCGCGTCCGGCGGCGAGCTCTCCCGCGTGATGCTGGCCATTGAAGTAGTGCTCGCCGAGGTGGACCCGGTGCCGACCTTCGTCTTCGACGAAGTGGACGCCGGCGTGGGCGGAAAAGCTGCCGTTGAAATCGGCCGCCGGCTGGCCATGTTGGGGCGCTTCGTGCAGGTGATTGTGGTGACCCACTTGCCCCAGGTGGCAGCCTTCGCCGACCAGCACATCCGGGTGATCAAAACGGCCGGCAGCGGCGAGGGCGGAATGACCGCCAGCGACGTACGCCTGCTCGACGACGAGGAGCGGGTGACCGAATTGGCCCGCATGCTCGCCGGCCAGGAAGAATCCGAATCCGCCCGTGCTCATGCCCAGGAACTGATAGACGGGGCCAGGGCGCTGTAGCATCCGCTGCAGGCAGAACCAGCCCCGCCGCCGGTGGGGGGAGAAGTTGGCCGCTTGGCGTGTGTTCGCACACTCGAGGGCGGTCGGAGCGGCCTTGAGATCCGAGGGCGTCCAGAAAGGTGATAGGCTCGAATTCCGTGGTGCAGCGAACAAATTCCCGGTTTTCCAAGTCGTCCAAGACGACCAAACACATCTTCGTCACCGGCGGCGTGGCGTCCTCGCTCGGGAAGGGACTGACGGCTTCCAGCCTCGGCCACCTGCTCCGTGCACGCGGCCTCTCCGTGACCATGCAGAAGCTCGATCCCTATCTGAACGTGGATCCGGGCACAATGAATCCCTTCCAGCACGGTGAAGTTTTCGTCACGGATGACGGCGCCGAAACCGATCTGGACATCGGACACTACGAGCGGTTCCTAGACGAGAACCTGGACGGGTCGGCCAACGTCACTACGGGCCAGGTGTACTCCACGGTGATCGCCAAGGAACGCCGAGGCGAATACCTCGGTGACACCGTCCAGGTGATTCCTCACATCACGGATGAGATCAAGCGCCGGATGCGCCTGCCTTCCGAGCCGGCCGCGGGCAAAAAGTCCCCGGACGTGATCATCACCGAGATCGGCGGCACGGTGGGCGACATCGAGTCGCAGCCGTTCCTGGAAGCGGCACGCCAGGTCCGCCAGGACGTCGGGCGCACCAACGTCTTCTTCCTGCACGTGTCGCTGGTGCCCTACATCGGTCCGTCGCAGGAACTGAAGACCAAGCCCACCCAGCACTCGGTGGCCGCCCTGCGTTCGATCGGTATCCAGCCCGACGCCATCGTGATCCGCTCCGACCGTGAGGTCCCCGCCGCGATGCGGGAAAAGATCGGCCGGATGTGCGACGTGGACAGCGATGCCGTGATCGGCTGCCCGGATGCGCCGAGCATCTACGACATCCCCAAGACGCTGCACTCGCAGAATCTGGACGCGTACATCGTTCAGCACCTTGACCTGAAGTTCAAGGACGTCAACTGGTCGAAGTGGGACCAGCTGCTGGCGGCGGTCCACAACCCGCAGCACACCGTCGAGGTGGCACTGGTGGGCAAGTACATCGACCTACCCGATGCCTACCTTTCGGTGACCGAAGCACTGCGCGCGGGCGGATTCGCCAACCAGACCCGGGTCAAGATCCGCTGGGTCCCCTCCGACGACTGCGCCACCGACGAAGGCGCTGCCGCCGCACTCGATGGCGTGCACGCCATCTGCGTGCCCGGTGGCTTCGGCATCCGCGGCCTGGAAGGCAAACTCGGCGCGCTCAAGTTTGCCCGCGAGCACAAGCTCCCCACCCTGGGCCTGTGCCTGGGCCTGCAGTCGATGGTGATGGAGTACGCCCGCAACATCGTGGGACTCGAAGGTGCCTCGTCTACCGAGTTTGATCCGGACACCAAGCACCCGGTGATCGCCACGATGGCCGAGCAGCTGGACATTGTCGAAGGCAAGGGAGACCTGGGCGGCACCATGCGCTTGGGGCTGTACGAGGCCGCCCTGCAGTCGGGCTCCGTGGTGGCAGAGACCTACGGGAGCACCAAGGTCAGCGAACGCCACCGCCACCGCTACGAAGTCAACAACGAATACCGCGACCAGCTCGCTGCTGCCGGCCTGGTGTTCTCCGGTACCTCCCCGGACGGCAAGCTGGTGGAGTTCGTTGAGCTGCCCCGCGATGTGCATCCGTACTACGTGTCCACCCAGGCACACCCGGAACTGAGTTCGCGCCCCACGCGGCCGCATCCGCTGTTCGCCGGCCTGATCGCCGCCGCCTTGAACCATGGCAACGCCAAGGCACCGGCAAAGTCCGGAGTCTGACGTGCCGGTGCAGCCGGATGCCTTCGCCGATGTCCCGGATCCGCGCCGGCTGGTGGACCGCCGGACGGTGTACCGCGGCAGGATCTGGGACGTGGTCAGCGATACCTTCACGCTGGGCCAGGACGACGGCGCCACGCTGGTGCGCGACTACATTGCACATCCCGGTGCGGTGGCCATCCTCGCGATGGACCCGGAAGGGCGCGTACTGCTGCTGAAGCAGTACCGCCAGCCCGCCGAGATGTCGCTGTGGGAGATCCCCGCGGGCCTGCTGGACCTGGACGGAGAGGACTTCGTGGACGCCGCGGCGCGGGAGTTGGCCGAGGAAGCGGACCTGGTGGCCGGCCGCTGGAACGTGCTGGTGGATTTCTTCAATTCGCCCGGTTCCTCCAGCGAGGCGATCCGCATTTATCTGGCGAGGGACCTCTCCGAGGTTCCCGAAGACCAGCGGCATGAGCGCACCGAAGAGGAAGCCGAGATCGAGCACCTCTGGGTGTCACTGGACGATGCAGTGGACGCCGTCATGGCCGGCCGGCTGCATAATCCCTCGGCGGTGGCCGGGCTGCTCGCGGCAGCCCGGGCCGCCGGCACCGGCTTCGACAACCTGCGACCGGCGGATGCGCCCTGGCCTGAGCATCCCAGCCAGCGTCCCGGCGCCGCCGGCTCCGGCCGGGATTGAGCACCCATGGTGCCGGTGCAGGCCCCGCCAGCCAAGGGCGACGAATTCACTGCGACAGCGCTGGGCCCCGCCGCGGGAGACTACCTGCAGCACATGGCGGTGGAACGCGGACTGGCCGCCAACACCGTGGCGGCCTACCGCAGGGACCTGGGCCGCTACCTGAGGTTCCTGCAGGGACGGTCGATCAGTGAGCCGGCCGCGGTGAGCCGCCACGATGTCACGGCGTTCGCCCAGGCCCTGTCCGACGGGTCCGACGGCGCTGCCGCGCTGAGCGTCAGGTCGGCGGCCCGGACCATTGTGGCCGTGCGCGGCCTGCACAAGTTCTGGACCCTGGAAGGCATCACGGAGACCGATCCGGCCACCGACGTCCATCCGCCGATGCCCGGCAAACGCCTGCCCAAGGCCATCTCCGTGGCCGACGTGACCCGGATCCTCGAGTCCGCCGGCTCGGACAGTGCCACCGGCCTGCGTGACCGGGCGCTGCTGGAGTTTTTGTACGCGACCGGCGCCCGGATCAGCGAAGCGGTGGGCCTGGACGTTGATGATGTCAGCGTCGAACCGCAAGGCGACGGCCCCGCCGTCGTCCGCCTTTTTGGCAAGGGATCGAAGGAGCGGCTGGTGCCGCTGGGCTCCTATGCTGCGCAGGCCGCCGACGCCTACCTGGTCCGTGGACGGCCGGCCCTGGCCGCCAAGGGTCTCGGCACTCCGGCCCTGTTTCTGAACGCCCGCGGTGGCCGGCTGAGCCGCCAAAGCGCTTGGACCATCCTGAAGGCGGCGGCGGAGAAAGCCGGCATCACACAGCCCGTTTCCCCGCACACCCTGCGCCACTCTTTCGCTACCCACCTGCTGGAGGGCGGCGCGGATGTCCGCGTGGTGCAGGAGATGCTGGGCCACGCATCCGTCACCACCACGCAGATCTACACGCTGGTCACCGCCGATACGCTGCGCGAAGTCTACGCCGCCGCGCACCCGCGCGCCCTGGGCTAAGCCGGCGTCGTTGAGCGGCCGGACACCTGGACCGGACTAGACTCGCTCCCATGACCGTTGCCGTTGCCCTGTGCTTCCTGCTGAGGGAAGAATCCGGGCAGAGCTCCGTGCTGCTCGGCCGGAAAAAGACCGGCTTCGGCCTCGGGAAGGTCGTGGGCGTCGGCGGAAAACTGGAAGCGGGGGAGTCCGAGCGCAATGCTGCCTGCCGGGAGATGCAGGAGGAGACCGGTGTGCACGTCAGCGTCGAGGACCTGGAACCGGCCGGACGGATCTTCTTCGACTTTCCGGCCCGGCCGGCGTGGAGCATGGACACCGCGCTCTTCATCGCTCGGAGCTGGACCGGCGTGCCGGTGGAGTCGGTGGAAATTGCCCCGGCCTGGCACCGCGTGGACCAACTGCCGCTGGGGCTGATGTGGCAGGACGCCGGGCATTGGCTACCGCTGGCCCTGTCGGGGGAGCAGCCGCGGCTACGGGTGGTGATGCGGCCCGATAACGAGACGGTGGCCGACGTCGAGGATCTCGACACCGGCCACCGCGTGGGCTGGCAGTTTTAGCGGCCCAGTTCCCGCTGGCCGGGCCCGTTGTATTCGCTGAGCGGGCGGATCAGCGAGTTGGCTTCCAACTGCTCCATGATGTGCGCGGTCCAGCCGGTGATCCGGCTGGCCACGAACAGCGGGGTGAACATTTCCGTGTCGAAGCCCATCAGGTGGTAAGTGGGTCCGGCGGGGTAGTCCAGGTTCGGCTTGATGTTCTTCGCCTCGCCCATCGCAACCTCCAGCCCGTCGTAGAGTCCAAGGATCTCGGGGCGGCCGTAGTGGTCGATCATCTTGTCCAGGGCGGCTTTCATGGTCGGCACCCGGGAATCGCCGTGCTTATAGACCCGGTGGCCGAAGCCCATCACCTTCTTCTTTTCCGCCAGGGCCTGCTCCATCCAGGTCCGGGCACGCGCGGCTGCCTCCTCGCGGGACTCGTCGGTGCGGATGCCGATCTGCTCGAACGTGTGCATCACCGCTTCATTGGCGCCGCCGTGCAGTGGTCCTTTCAGCGCCCCGATGGCCCCGGTCACGGCCGAATGCAGGTCGGACAAGGTGGAGGTGATGACCCGGGCGGTGAAGGTGGAGGCGTTGAACGAGTGCTCGGCGTACAGGATCATCGAGACGTTGAACGCGTCCACCACCTCCGGGGCAGCTTCCTCGCCGAAGGTCATCCAGAGGAAGTTCGCGGCGTAGCCCAGGTCTTCGCGCGGTTCCACCAGGTCCTGGCCGCGGCGCCGGCGCTGGTCATAGGCCACCACCGCCGGGAACGCGGCAAAGAGCTCCAGCGCCTTGGCCATGTTCGCCTCCGGCGAGGAGTCCTCGGCCAGCCGGTGGCGGGCTCCGATCACGCTGGCTGCCGTGCGGCAGACGTCCATGGGGTGGGCTTGGACCGGCAGCGCATCGATGACCGACTTCACCACCGGGTCCAGGGCGCGGCCGCCGCGTTCGGCCGCGGTGAAGTCCCGCAACTGGTTTGCGTCGGGAAGCTCAGAATTCCACAGCAGATACGCCACTTCTTCGAAGCTGCAGTGCGCGGCCAGATCCTGGACCGGGTAGCCGCGGTACAGCAGCGAGTTGGTTTCCGCGTTGACCTTGGAGATCTTCGTCGTGTCGACGACGACGCCGGCCAGCCCTTTGTGGATCTGCGGTGCTTCAATGGTTGCATCCGTGCTCATGGCGACTCCTATGTCTTGTGGTCAGTGCTGACCGGGCACTTGGAAATTGAATACAGAGGTGTCGAATTGGTTATACGCCTCATAATCCACCAATTCGTACAAACGCGCACGGGTCAACATCTGCCCGACCTGTGATTGCTGGGTTCCGTCGGCCTTGATTGCGTCCAGGGTCCGCCCGGCAGCGCCCATCGCGCTGCGCAGCAGGGTCACCGGGTAGATCACCATGTTCACGCCCACCGAGGACAGTGCCTCGGCGGTGAACAGATCGCTCTTGCCGAATTCGGTCATGTTGGCCAGCACCGGGACGTCGACGGCTTCGCGGATGGCCGCGAATTCCTCCAACGTCCGCATGGCCTCCGGGAAGATGGCGTCAGCGCCGGCGTCGACCAGCGCGCGGGCGCGGTCTTGGGCTGCGGCCAGGCCGTCCACGGCCCGGATGTCGGTCCGTGCCATGATCAGGAAGTTCGGGTCGCGGCGGGCATCGGCGGCGGCCCGGATCCGTTTGCTGGCGGTCTGAAGGTCCACCACGTTCTTGCCGTCCAGATGGCCGCAGCGTTTGGGGTTGAACTGGTCTTCGATGTGGCAGCCTGCCAGGCCGGCATTTTCCAGTTCCTGCACCGTGCGGGCCACGTTCATCGGCTCGCCGAAGCCGGTGTCGGCGTCCACCAGGGCGGGCAGGTCGGTCATCCGCGCGATCTGTCCGGCGCGGGTGGCGACTTCGGTCAGCGTGGTCAGTCCGATATCCGGCAGGCCCAGGTCGTTGGCCAGCACCGCGCCGGAGATGTAGACGCCGTCGAACCCCTTCTCCTGGATCAGCCGTGCCGAGAGCGGGTTGAACGCGCCCGGGAACTGCTGCAGTTTGCCGGAGGCCAGGGACTCTCGCAGCGTCCGGCGCTTCTGCTCGGGTGTGGTGGCGGAGTAGAGCATTTAGAACAGCCCCTTCGGACCGGCGGAGAGGTCGATGACCCCGTCGGCGGCCTGGATGTTCAGTTGGTCCAACTCGCCGGCGGCCAGTTCCGGCAACCGCTCGACGGCGGCCAGGAACCGGTCGATTTCTGCCTCGTCGACGATCCCGGCGGCCAGCGTGCGCAGCTTGTTCACATAGTGTTCCCGGGTGAACGGTCGGGCGCCCAGCGGGTGGGCATCGGCTACGGCGATTTCGTCGGTGATGACGGTGCCGTCGGTGAGCGTGATCTCCACCGAGCCGCCGAACGCCTTTTCGGCGATGTCCAGCGAGTGGTAGCGGCGGGTCCACTCCGGGTCTTCCTCGGTGCTGACCTTGTGCCACAGCGCTACGGTGTCCGGCCGGGCGGCCCGTTCCGGGGCGTAGGAATCGACGTGGTGCCAGGCACCGTCCTGCAGTGCCACGGTAAAGATGTACGGGATCGAGTGGTCCAGCGTTTCGCGCGAAGCCGTCGGGCTGTACTTCTGCGGATCGTTGGCACCGGAGCCGATCACGAAGTGCGTGTGGTGGCTGGTCTTGATCAGCACGGACTTCACGTTGTCCGCGTCGGTGGCTTCCGGATGCTCGCGGTGCAGCTTGCGGGCCAGATCGATCCAGGCCTGGGCCTGGTATTCGGCCGAGTGTTCCTTGGTGTACGTGTCCAGGATGGCGCGCTTGGGCTCGCCCGGTGCCGGCAACGGGACGTCGTAGGAGGCGTCCGGCCCGTCCAGCAACCAGGCAATGACGCCGTCCTCGCCTTCGTAGATCGGCACCGGTGAGGTCTGGCCGCGCATCGCCCGGTCCACAGCCTCCACCGCCATCTTGCCCGCGAAGGCCGGCGCGTGCGCCTTCCAGGTGGAGATTTCGCCCTTGCGCGACTGGCGGGTCGCCGTCGTCGTGTGCAGCGCCTGGCCCACGGCCTGGAAGATGGTTTCCACGTCCAGGCCCAGCAGCGTTCCGATGCCCGCGGCGGCCGACGGCCCCAGATGCGCCACGTGGTCGATCTTGTGCTTGTGCAGGCAGATGGCCTTGACCAGGTCCACCTGGATTTCGTAACCGGTGGCGATGCCGCGGAGCAGGTCGCGGCCGTTCGACCCGACATGCTGGGCCACCGCCAGGATCGGCGGGATGTTGTCGCCCGGGTGCGAGTAGTCAGCGGCCAGGAACGTGTCGTGGTAGTCCAGTTCCCGCACGGCTACGCCGTTGGCCCAGGCCGCCCACTCCGGCGAGGTCTTCTGCGCGATGCCGAAGATGCCGGAGCCGTTTCCGCCGCCGGAGACCGGATGGCTCAGCGCCTGCGCACGCGCGGCGACGATCGGGCCCCGGTTCAGCGACGCGATCGCCACCGAAGCGTTGTCGATGATCCGGTTAATCACCATCTCGGCCACCTCGGCCGAAACCTCCACCGGATCGGTGGCCACCTGGGCGATCTTGTAGGCGAGCTGGTCCTCGCGCGGCAGGTTCTCTTCACTGCGGTAGACGCGTACGCGGTTCTCGACGGTCATTAAACTGTCCTTTCGGCTGGCAGATCGGGTCGATGGTGTGGATCGGTGGACTTGAAATGTTCCAGGCTCTGGTGCAGGTGGATCCGGGTGGCCGCCGCAGCCACCTGGCCGTCGCCGTCGGCAATGGCGCCGGCGATGTTGGCGTGCTCGGCGGCCGAGGCCAGCAACCTGGCCGGATTGTCCCGGGCGAGCCGCCGGACCCTCACCAGGTGGACGCGGAGGTTGGCCATCGCCTGGCGCAGATAGGTGTTTCCTGCCGCGTCGTCCACGGCGGCATCCAGCCGGCCGACCAGTTCGTAGTAAGCCCGCGCATCAGGCGCAGAACCGCGCAGCGCGTCCGCGGCGGCAAGGAACTCGTGCTGCAGCTGTCGGAAGACGGCCGGCTCGCCGCGTACGGCGGCCAAGGCCGCCGACTGGCATTCCAACGCTGTGCGCAGTTCGAACAGCTCGGTGACGTTTGCCAGCGAGATGGCGGCGACGACGACCCCGCGCCCCGCATGAGGGGCGGTCAGTCCTTCTGCGTTCAGCCGGCCCAGTGCCTCGCGCAGGGGAGTGCGGGAGATGCCCAGCCGTGCCGCCTGCTCAACCTCGCCCAGCACGGTGCCGGGAGGCAGCCGCCATTCGACAATGTCCTCCCGCAGCGCCCAGTAAGCCCGCTCGCTGGCCCGGAGGGGCTGCCCGCTGTGCGCCGACGGCGCGTGCTGTTCAACGATTCCCACCACCCCACTGTATACATGGGAGTGCCAATCGCGCTAGAGACGGCATCGAAATCCGCAATTTGGGCCAGTTTTGTATACACAGAGTCGGCACAGGGTTGGGTGCTGGTGGTCCAGTGTGCGCCGCCCCTAGACTGGGTCGATGTGGTGTGGATCACCATGCCATCCCTTCACGCAGAATGCAGGTGAGAGCAATGGCCGGACGAGTCGTGCACTTCGAAATTCCAGCGGAGGACCAGGACCGCGCGAAAGAGTTCTACACCTCCGCGTTCGGCTGGGACATCACCACGATGCCGGAGATCGACTACACCTCGCTGGGAACCGCCCCCACCGACGGCCAGGGCATGCCCACCGAACCCGGGGCCATCAACGGCGGCATGTTCCGCCGCGAAGGCGAGCTGACCGGCCCGATTATTACCATCGACGTGGACGATATCGACGCCGCACTGGAAAAAATCGGCAGTCTCGGTGGATCGACGGTCACGGCCAAGGGAGCGGTTCCGCAGATGGGGTACTTCGCCCACTTCCGGGACACTGAAGGGAACGTGATGGGCCTGTGGCACACCGATTCCTCTGCCGGGTAGCGGCCTGAAGCTTCGCGCAACTCTCAGGGATTGTGATCCCCGGCCGCCAGCGCTGCGTGCTGTGCTGCGCAGGTCCGGCCGGCCTGCCGCGACGCCTCAAACCTTCGACCTCTACTAGAAGCTAAAGGCTCGCCGGTCGTCAGCGTCCTGTCGATTGATCGCAGGAACGTCGCTGTAACCTTGTCTGGAAGAAGTACAGCAGCGAAACGATGGAAGCTGGGTTTGATACGTGAGCAGCGAACAAGGTTCGACAACCACTCTGCGGCAAGCGGACGAGGATGTCCTGGGCCCCACCGGCCGGCCGCTGACCGAGTTCCCCGAACCGCCCGCCCTGGCCTCGCACGGTCCAGCGCGGATCGTGGCCATGGTCAACCAGAAAGGCGGCGTGGGTAAAACCACGTCCACCATCAACCTTGGCGCTGCCCTGGCCGAGGTCGGCCGCAAGGTGCTGCTGGTAGATTTCGATCCGCAGGGTGCGCTGTCCGCCGGGCTCGGCACGAATCCGCATGAGCTGGACCTGACCGTCTACAACGTGCTGATGGACCGCAAGACCGACATCCGCGAGGCGATCCAGCCCACCGAGGTGGAGAACATCGACCTGCTGCCGGCGAACATCGACCTCTCCGCCGCGGAAGTGCAGTTGGTCAATGAAGTCGCCCGCGAGCAGGTCCTCGCGCACGCGCTGCGCAAAGTCGAAGACGACTACGACATCATCCTGATCGACTGCCAGCCCTCTTTGGGTTTGCTGACCGTCAACGCGCTGACCGCGGCCCACGGCGTGATCATTCCGCTGATCTGCGAGTTCTTTGCCCTGCGGGCGGTGGCGCTGCTGGTGGAAACCATCGAGAAGGTCCAGGACCGGTTGAATCCGCGGCTTCAGATCGACGGCGTGCTGGCCACCATGTACGACCCCCGCACGCTGCACAGCCGCGAAGTGATCGGCCGCCTGCTGGAGGCGTTCGGCGACAAGGTCTTCGAAACTGTCATCAAGCGGACGATCAAGTTCGCAGACGCCACCGTCGCCGCCGAGCCGATCACCAGCTATGCCGGCAACCATGCCGGTGCAACCGCATACCGCCAGCTGGCCAAGGAGCTCATTTCGCGCGGCGGCGCCCCCTGATGACGCTGACGCCGGCAGGCGAGATGCCTGCTGGCCGCCCTCCGGCAGGTCAGGAAACGGCGCCGGCAGGTCAGGAAACGGCGCCGGCAGGTCAGGAAACGGCGCCGGCCGGCCCGGACGGCGGCCCGAAGGCGGCCGGATTCGCTGTGACCTTGGACAACTTCAGCGGTCCTTTCGATCTGCTGCTGGGACTGATTTCCAAGCACGAAATGGACATCACCGAAGTGGCGCTCTCCCGCGTCACCGACGAATTCATCTCCTACATTCGCGGCCTGCAGGCCGACGGCAACGATAAAGCTCTGGATGAAGCCAGCGAGTTCCTGGTCATCGCGGCGACCCTGCTGGACCTCAAGGCCGCCCGGCTGCTGCCGACCGGCGAGGTCGAGGACGATGAAGACATCGCCCTGCTCGAGGCCCGCGATCTGCTCTTTGCCCGGCTGCTGCAGTACAAGGCCTTCAAGGAAGTCGCGGCGCTCTTGGGACAGCGGTTGGCCCGCGAGGCCGACCGCTTTCCGCGCCAGGTGTCGCTGGAACCTCACTTTGCTGCTCTGCTGCCGGAGCTGGTCTGGCGCACGCCGCCGGCGGAGTTCGCCGCGTTGGCGGCCAAGGCGCTGGAGCCCAAGGAACCCGCGCCCACCCAGGTGGGGCTCTCCCACCTGCATGCGCCGCCGGTCAGTGTGAAGGAGCAAGCTGCCCTGCTGGGCGCCCGGCTGCAGGCCGGGGCGCCGCTGTCCTTCCGCTCGCTCACCGCAGATGCGGACAGCACGCTGGTGGTGGTCGCGCGCTTCCTGGCGCTGCTGGAGATGTTCCGCGACGCAGTCATCGCCTTCGATCAGGCTGCGCCGCTGGGTGAGCTGACGGTGCGTTGGACCGGTCCGGATTCCGAATGGACCGGCGAGAATCTCAGCGAAGAGTATGAAGACATCCCGGTGGCGGAGACCGCGACCGACGGAACGGAGGAGACCCATGACTGACCCGGTGGTGGACACAGCGGCAGGGCCGGAGATCGACGTGGACCAGTTGCCTGGCGGCGCTCGTGCTGCCTTGGAAGCGGTGCTGATGGTCATCGATGAACCCGCCTCGGAGATCGAATTGGCCACCGCCGTGTCCCTGCCGGTGGACACGGTTCACGCCCTGCTGCTGGAGCTGCAACAGGATTACGACGGCGGCGCCTCCTCGGCCGGACTGCCCGCCAGAGCGCCGCGCGGCTTCGAGCTCCGCAACATCGCCGGAGGCTGGCGCATCTTCTCGCGCAGCGATTTCGCCCCGCTGGTGTCCGGTTTCGTGCTGGAAGGCCAGACTGCCCGGCTAACCCAGGCAGCCTTGGAGACGCTGGCGGTCATCGCCTACCGCCAGCCGGTCTCCCGTGCCCGGGTTTCCGCCATCCGCGGAGTGAACGTTGACTCGGTGGTTCGGACGCTGACTCAACGCGGGCTGATCGAGGATTCCGGCACCGATCCGGAGACCGGAGCCATCCTGTACCGGACCACCTCCTATTTTCTGGAAAGATTGGGGATAGGAAGCATCGGCGAACTGCCGGAGATCGCTCCGCATCTGCCGGGGCTGGAAAACCTGTCCGAGTACGACGACGCTTCGCTCTAGACTGCCGGCAGCCGGCAGCGCCAGATCAATGACGCAGTTCCCACGGGTAAGGATCCACCATGACACAACCGCCTCGTTCCGGTTCCGGACGGAATAATCCCCGCGGCGGAAAGCGTCCCGGCGACGCCCGCCGTCCGGACGACTCCTCGCGCCGGTCGGAAGGCGGCTCGGCCCAGGGACGCGGCCGGCCGGGCCAGGGGAGCGGTGCCGGCGGCGCAGGCCGGACCGATGCCGGCAAGCCGGGCGGCGGCCGCTCCGGTGCGGGGCGGGACCAGAGCCGCACCGAATTCGGCAAGAGCGCCGGTCAGTCTGGCGCCCGCAGGGGAGCGGCCGAAGCAGGAGCAGGCAAGCCGGGAAGCCGCAAGCCGTCGACGGCAGGTGCTGGCGCAGGCAAGCCGGGCGCAGGCAAGCCCGGCACCGGCAAACCGTACGGCAGCAAGGCCGCCGGCAAGGCCGGTGCGGGCAAGGCCCGCGGTGCGAAGCCGCAGCGCCCCGCCGGGCCCAAGGCCTTCGGCCGTGAGCGCTTCGGCCAGAATCTTGGTCCCGTGAGCCGGGCCGACCGCCCGGCGCGCACCGGCACCGGCGCCGTCTCCGACCTGCACGATCCCGAGGGAGTGCGCCTGCAGAAGGTCCTCGCCGGGGCCGGCGTCGCCTCGCGCCGTGTGTGCGAAGAACTGATCCAGGCCGGCCGGGTTGAAGTGGACGGCGTCGTCGTTCGCGAGCTCGGCGTGCGGGTGGACCCCGCCCGCGCCATCATCCACGTGGACGGTATCCGCGTGCAGATGGACGAGACCCTGACGTACCTGGTCTTCAACAAGCCCAAGGGGGTTGTCTCCACGATGGAGGATCCCGAGGGGCGCCCGTGCATCAGCGACTACCTCAAGCCGCAGCAGGGACAGCGGCTGTTCCACGTGGGCCGGCTGGACCAGGCCACGGAAGGCCTGCTGCTGCTGACCAACGACGGCGAACTCGCCAACCGCCTCACGCATCCGTCCTACGAGGTCCCCAAGACCTATTTGGTGCAGGTCCGCGGACCGATGGCCCACGGTGTCGGTGCACAGATGAAAGCCGGCATCGAGCTGGAAGACGGCGTTTCCTCGGTTGATTCGTTCAAACTGGTGGACTCCACGCCGGGCCATGTCCTGGTGGAAGTTGTGCTGCACTCAGGCAAGAACCGCGTGGTGCGGCGCCTGTTCGACGCCGTCGGCCACCCGGTGGAACGGCTGGTCCGGATCCAGGTCGGACCGATCCGGCTGGGCGATCAGCGCCAAGGCAGTATCCGCGCCTTGGGCCGCCAGGAGGCCGGGCATCTGCTGGCCTTGGTGGGGATGTAGCCGGTGAATCCAGCACACGTCCAGGCCACCCATCTGTCCGGACCGGTCCTGGTGATCGGTACCGGGCTGCTGGGAGCCAGCATCGGCCTCGGCCTGCGTGCCCGCGGCATTGACGTCCTGCTGTCGGATCCCTCGCCATCGGCCCAGGCCGTGGCCCAGGACATCGGCGCTGGACGCGTCCTGCCGGCGGGCGAACACGTGGAGCCACAGCTGGTGGTCGTTGCGGCACCGCCGGACGTTACCGCCGCTGTGGTGTCCCGTGCCCTGCGCGGTTACCCGGACGCCGTCGTCGTGGACATTGCCAGCGTCAAGACGGCCGTCTTCGAGGCCCTGGCTAAAGATCCGGACCTGACCGAGGCCCACCTTGGCCGCTACGTCGGCACCCACCCGATGGCCGGCCGCGAGAAATCGGGTCCGGTCGCCGCCCGCGGCGAGATCTTCACCTCGATGCCATGGGTTTTGTGCCCGTCGGAACTGTCCTTGCCGGGCGCCGTGAAGACGGCCCAGGCGCTCGCCATCGATCTGGGTGCGGTGGTTTCGCGGATGTCCGCGGACGAACATGACACGTCCGTGGCGCTGATCTCGCACCTGCCGCAGGTGATGTCCTCGCTGCTGGCCAGCCGGCTGCAGGACACGCCGGCCCATGCCTTGTCCCTCTCCGGCCAGGGCTTGCGCGACGTCACCCGGATCGCCGCCAGCGACCCGGCCTTGTGGGTTCAGATCCTTGGCGCCAACGCGGCCCGGCTGGTGGACATCCTGTACGGCGTCCGCGAAGACCTGGAACGGCTGATCAAAACTCTGGAACAGCCGGAGGCCGACGGTGCCCGGCTGGACATGGCGCAGTTGATCAGCGAAGGGAACGCCGGCCAGGCACGGATCCCCGGCAAGCATGGTGCTCCGCCGCAGGCGTTCGCGTGGATGACCGTGCTGGTGGACGACACCCCCGGCCAAATCGCCCGCTTGCTGACTGAAATCGGCGAGGTGGGCATCAACCTGGAAGACCTCCGACTGGAGCACTCGGCCGGCCAGCCGGTGGGGCTCGCGGAAATCGCGGTGCTGCCCAGCAAGCGCCACGAACTGATCGATTACTTAACCTCACATGGATGGAAGGTTGTGCAATGAGCGCGGCGGAAGTGGACATGGCCCGTTACCGGCAGGGTAAGGCCCTGGTGGTCGCCATCGACGGGCCTTCGGGCTCCGGCAAGTCGTCCGTCAGCAAGGAAACCGCTCGGCGGCTGCACGCGTCCTATCTGGACACCGGAGCGATGTACCGCGCCGTGACCTGGTACTGCGTCAACACCGGCGTGGACTTGGCCGATGCTGCCGCGGTCGAGCGGGCATGCAAGGAAGTGGACCTGCAGATCAGCACCAACCCCGACGACGAATTCGTGCGCATCGGCTCGACCGACATCACCGACGAGATCCGCGAGCCGTCCATCTCCGCATCGGTCAGCGCTGTGGCCACCACGCTGGGCGCGCGCGCCGAACTGGTCCGCCGCCAGCAGCAGATCATTGCCGATTCAGGCCGCAGGATCGTTGCCGAGGGCCGCGACATCACCACGGTAGTCGCGCCCGACGCCGAGGTGCGGCTGCTGCTGACCGCCAGCGAGGAGGCACGGCTGCGCCGACGCGGCCTCCAGCTGGGCGGAACACAGAGCGAGGCCGACCTGCACGAGCAGGTGCTGGCCCGCGACGCCAAAGACTCGACGGTGGTGAATTTTTCCGAGGCCGCCGACGGTGTTTTCACCGTCGATTCGTCCGATCTGGACTTCGAACAGACCGTGGAAGCGGTGCTCGCCGTCGTGCGGCATGCCGCGCACTGAGCCCGCCCGCGCCGGAGGATTCACCGGCCCCGTCCGCTGGGGTCCGCGGTGGGGCCGGCCGGTCGGCAAGGTGCTGGACCATCTGGTCTACCGGACCCGGATCCATGGCCGCGAGCATGTTCCGGCCGCCGGTCCGGTCATCTTCGCTGCCAACCATCTGAGTTACCTGGACGGACCGGTGATGGTGGGGGCGGCGCCGCGCCGCATGCATGTGCTGGTCAAGCAGGAGATGTTCACCGGCTTCCTCGGCAAGGTCCTGCAGTACTCGGGCCAGATTCCGGTGGACCGCAGCGGTGACCGGGCAGCACTGACCGACGCCAAGGCCCTGCTGGAGGAGGGACGCTGCATCGGCATTCTGCCCGAAGGAACCCGGGGCGCCGGGGACGCCGCCGGGGTCAGCTCCGGGGTGGCCTGGCTGGCGTTGAACAGCGGTGCTCCGGTAGTGCCGGTGGCGGTGCTCGGCACCCGGATCAGCGGTGAGCACCGCGACGCCATCCCACGGCCCGGCCGCGTCTTCCACGTGGCGTTCGGTGCGCCGCAGGTCTACCGGCGGCTGCCCGCAGCGTCCGGCCGTGTTTCAATGGACACTGCAGCCGAAGCGATCCGCCGGCAGTTGTCCGGCCATGTCCGGCGCAGCGAGGCGTTCACCGGGCAGCGGCTTCCGGCCACACCCACCCGCGACAACACTTTGAGCAAACGGCTTGCAGCCTACCCAGAAGGAACAGACGATGAGTGAGACCCAGCCCGGACCCTCCCCGGCGGAACGGCCGGCCGACGAGGAATACCGTCCGGCGGGCGAAGACCAGATCGCCGAGCACATGCTTGCGCTCGACGACGACGACGCGGAACTGCGGGCGGCATCGCTGCGCGCCGGTCTGGCGGAGTACGAACTTGATGACGAAGACGCCGCGCTGCTGGCCGCCGGCGACGAGCCCATCTCCGAGGAAGAACCGCTGCATGTGGCACCGGTGCTGGCCATCGTGGGCCGGCCCAACGTGGGCAAATCTACCTTGGTGAACAGAATCTTGGGCCGGCGCGAGGCCGTCGTCGAAGACACTCCGGGGGTCACCCGCGACCGCGTCTCCTACTCAGCGCACTGGAACGGACGCCCCTTCACGCTGGTGGACACCGGCGGCTGGGAGCACGATGCCCGCGGCATCCATGCCCGTGTAGCCGACCAGGCCGAGATCGCAGTGGACATGGCCGACGCCGTTCTGCTGGTCGTCGACGCGAATGTGGGCGCCACGGCCACCGACGAGGCAGTGGTGAAGATGCTGCGCCGGAAGAAGAAGCCGGTCATCCTGGTCGCCAACAAGGTGGACGACATCGCCCAGGAAGCGGAGGCGGCAACACTCTGGGGCCTGGGGTTCGGCGAGCCCTACCCCGTGTCGGCGCTGCACGGGCGGGGCGCGGCGGACATGCTCGACGCCGTCATGGACGTGCTGCCCGAATTCTCCGCCTACGGGGGACTGGAGCGTACCGGCGGTCCCCGCAGGATCGCGCTGATCGGCCGCCCGAACGTGGGCAAGTCGTCGCTGCTCAACAAACTGGCGGGCAGCGAGCGGGTGGTGGTCGATTCATTGGCCGGAACCACCCGCGATCCAGTCGACGAGATGATCGAACTCGGCGGCCGCACCTGGCGGTTCGTTGACACAGCCGGCATCCGCCGCCGCGTGCACATGCAGCAGGGCGCCGATTTCTACGCCTCGCTGCGGACGCAGGCCGCGCTCGAAAAGGCGGAGGTCGCCGTCGTACTGCTGGCCGTGGATGAGGTGCTCAGCGAGCAGGACGTCCGCATCCTGCAGTTGGCCATCGACTCGGGCCGCGCGCTGGTGCTGGCCTTCAACAAGTGGGACCTGCTGGACGACGACCGCCGTCGCTACCTCGAACGCGAGATCGAGCAGGACCTGGCCCATGTGGACTGGGCCCCTCGGGTCAATATTTCGGCGAAGACCGGCTGGCACAAGGACCGGCTGGTGCCCGCGCTGGACCGCGCGCTGGAGTCCTGGGACAAGCGCATCCCCACCGGGCGCCTCAACGCATTCCTGGGCGAACTGGTGGCCGCCCATCCGCATCCGGTGCGTGGCGGCAAGCAGCCTCGGATCCTGTTCGGCACGCAGGCGTCCTCCCGGCCACCCAAGTTCGTCCTGTTCACCACCGGCTTCCTGGATCCGGGCTACCGCCGGTTCATCACCCGCCGGCTGCGTGAAACCTTCGGTTTCGAAGGCACCCCGATCGAAGTCAGCATGCGGGTCCGCGAGAAGCGGGCACGCAAGCGCTGACAGGGCTGTGGCCGCCGTCCCACGCGTCGGCGGCCACGGGTCCGGGCCATTCCCTGTGGTCATCGGACGCGCAAAAATGCTGTACAGTATTTGAGGTGGTTCCGCCGGATGCACGTAGGCGGAACTTCGGGTTGTGGCGCAGCTTGGTAGCGCACTTGACTGGGGGTCAAGGGGTCGCAGGTTCAAATCCTGTCAACCCGACAAACGAAAGCCCTGATGGACGATGTTCCATCAGGGCTTTGTCGTGTCCGGGGAAGGGTTGTCCAGGCCCTTGCCCGCCCGGAGCGTGGCAGGTCGGCACACCGGGTGCAGGCCACCCATCCTCTGATCCGGACAGCCGAGGTTATGCGGTGAGGATAGCGTGTGGCCGCCGGTTCTTGGGCCCAGATGTCGCCGGTATCTTTCTCATTAGCTTGTGCGGGGCCTTGTGTGCCTATACTTTCAGCGATGGTGGGGAATTCGCTTCCTTGCCTGCAGCAACTGGACGTCCTTGGTGCGAGAAAGGCAACCGATGAGCAACATTCCCGCCGACCTGAAGTACACCGCTGAGCATGAGTGGGTGGCTGCCGCCGATGCCGAGGGCACTGTGCGCCTGGGCATCACCGACTTTGCCCAAGACGCCCTCGGCGACGTGGTCTATGTGCAGATGCCGGAAGCCGGCTCCTCCATCACCGCCAACGACGTCGTTGGCGAAGTGGAATCGACCAAGAGCGTGAGCGACATTTACGCTCCGGTCAGCGGCGAAGTCGTGGCCGTCAACGACGCGCTGGAGTCCGATCCGGCACTGATCAACTCCGACCCGTACGGGGAGGGCTGGCTGCTGGAGGTCAAGCTTTCGGATCCGGGAGCACTCGAGACCCTGCTCAGTGCCCCGGAGTATGAACAGCAGGTAGGCTAGAGCTACCGGTACCAATCCACGGCCAGCCGGTCTTTGACCGGTTGGCCGCTACATTTTTACGGAGGATCTATTGATGGTGGGCGACGCTCGCAACGCCACGAACAGCGGGAACGGCGACGGCCGGCACCCGGAGGCGAATGCGGAAACCACATCCATCTTTTTGCCGCCGCAGACCCTGGTCCACGCAGCCAAACCGATGCTCAGCCCCGAGGAGGAAGCATCGGTGGCAGCGTTGCCGGCAGGGTCGGCGCTGCTGATTGCCCACGGTGGCCCTAATGCCGGAGCGCGGTTCCTGCTGGACCAGGACGTCACCACGGCTGGCCGGCACCCGGATGCGGACATCTTCCTGGACGATGTGACGGTCTCCCGCAAGCACGTTGAATTCCGCCGGTCGGGCGACGGCTTCATGGTCGTGGACTCGGGCAGCCTCAACGGCACCTACGTGAATAACGACCGGGTGGATAGCTTGCAGTTGCGGACCGGCAATGAAGTCCAGATCGGCAAGTTCCGCCTGACCTTCTATGCAGGCACGGCGGCAAAGGGGCAGGGCTAACCGGTGCCCGCGTCCCAGCCAGCGCGGCGCACGCTCGGGTCGTCCCGGGAGGGCTACCGCAGCAGCGTCCTCAATATCGGTGAGGTGCTGCAGCAGCTGACGGACGACTTCCCGCAGATCAGCGCCTCCAAGATCCGGTTCCTGGAGGAAAAGGGCCTGATCAGCCCGCAGCGCACGCCGGCCGGCTACCGGAAATACACCGGCCAAGACGTGGAGCGGCTCCGTTTTGTGCTGGCATTGCAGCGTGACCAGTATCTGCCGCTGAAGGTGATCAAGGACTACCTGGATGCGATCGACCGCGGCGAGCGGCCGGATGCGCTGCCGGGCGGAATGACGCTCTCGCCCCGGATGGTGTCCGACCCGCTGGCCGCTGAATTGAATGGCCGCGGCCGGGCGCTGACCAGGGGGGAACTGCTGCAGGTCAGCGGAGCCTCGACGGAGTTGATGGACGATCTGCTCGCCTACGGCCTGATCCACGAGCAGGAAGAGCGGTTCGATGAACACGCGCTCAAGGTGGTTCGCGCGTGCATGCAGTTGGGCAGCCACGGAATCGAACCGCGGCACCTCCGATCGTTCCGGGCCGCGGCGGACCGCGAAGTGGGGCTGGTGGAGCGTGCCGTGGCGCCGTTGGCGTCCCGCCGCGATGTCGCCTCCCGTGCGCGTGCCGCGGAAACCGCCAAGGAAATCAGCGATCTGTGCCTGAATCTGCACACTGCCCTGGTCCACGGGCATTTGGCGCAGATGGAGCGCTGAAACGGAGGAGCCATGCTCGAACTAGAAGTAGTCGGAGTCCGCATCGAGCTTCCCTCGAACCAGCCGCTGGTGCTGCTGAAGGAAACCGACGGGGAACGTCATATTCCCATCTGGATCGGCGCGCCGGAAGCCAGCGCCATCGCGTTCGCCCAGCAAGGCATCAAACCGCCGCGCCCCATGACGCACGACCTGCTGAACGATGTGGTGGAGGCTTTGGGCCGACGCATCACCGAAGTCCGCCTGGTCACCGTCCAGGACACGGTCTTCTTCGCCGAGTTGGTTTTCGACGGCGGCGCTACAGTCAGCTCCCGTGCCTCGGACGCCATCGCTGTGGCCTTGCGCGTACCGTGCCCCATTTACTGTGCGGACGAGGTGATGGAGGAGGCAGGGGTCAAGATCGCCGAGGCCTCCGACGACGAGGAATCCGGCGGCGAGGCACAGGACAACGCGGAAAGCCAACTGCGCCAGTTCCGCGAATTCCTGGCCGACGTGGAGCCCGAAGACTTCGAAAAATAGGCTGAGAATCAGCCTTGCCGGGGCCCGGTTCCCCGGTTCAAACCGGGCGGTCCACGGGAACCGGATCCGACACGCCGCAGCAAAAGTGCCAGCATCTTTGACCGGCGGCCCCGGCCGTTCTAACGTCGAAGCATACAGTTCCCATTGCACCGCAGGCCAACTCAAGGCAGACTTAGACCAGACCTCTGGGCTGACGGCGATGCTCACTTCCCCGCAGGGAACTTCGACAAGGAGGGTTCACGTGAGTCCTAAAGGTGATGCAGGCGAGATGCCGCACGCTCGAACGACCGGTGCTGCCATACCCGCTAGCGCCCAGGGCCTGCTGTTCACCGAAGACTTGCCCGTGCTGGATGAGGACGCCGGTTACCGCGGACCCACAGCGTGCAAGGCTGCCGGCATCACTTACCGGCAGTTGGACTACTGGGCCCGTACCGGCCTGGTGGAACCCGCCGTCCGTGGCGCCTCCGGCTCCGGCTCCCAGCGCCTCTACAGCTTCCGCGACATCCTGGTCCTGAAGGTGGTTAAGCGCCTGCTCGACACCGGGGTTTCGCTGCAGCAGATCCGGACTGCTGTTGAGCACCTGCGGGAACGCGGGGTAGAAGACCTGGCGCAGATCACCCTGATGAGCGACGGGGCCAGCGTGTACGAGTGCACCTCCGCCGACGAAGTCATCGACCTCGTGCAGGGCGGACAGGGCGTCTTCGGCATTGCAGTGGGCCGGGTATGGCGGGAAGTCGAGGGCAGCCTCGCAGAACTCCCCAGCGAACACGCTGCCGAACAGCCTGAGTTCCATGACGACGAACTGAGCCGTAGGCGCGCAGCGCGCAAAATTAGCTGACCTACTAAGGCGTAACTACAGCGGGAGGGGCTCCGGGTTCGGAGCCCCTCCCGCTGTTTTGGTCGGTTTTCGGCGGTTCCCTGCGCGGGCCGCCTAGTGTCGTTTCAGCTGGGTCGTTTCAGCCGGGTGGTTTCAGCTGGGCTGGCGGCGCAAGGCACGGCTGCGCATCCGGCCCGAATCAGTAATGTTCTTGAGCAGGTCGTCGAAGAGCGAGGCGGCGTGCCTGGCTGATTCACCGGGCCACTGGTGGACCGAATGCGCGGCACCTTGGATCTGCTGCCAGTTAGCCTGTTCCACGATGGTGGGGGAGAGCAGCAGGTCGCCGAACATGGTCTTCATTTCCGCCAACCGGTAGCTGTGCTCGTTGGAGCTGGGCCGCACGCGGTTGGCGACCACGCCAGCGGTTTTGAGGTCCGGCGCGAATTCCTCTCGGAACAGGTCGATCGCCCGCATGGTGCGTTCGGTACCGGCCACCGAGAAGAGGCTGGGCTCGGCCACCAAGAGCACCCGGTTGCTGGCGGTCCACGCCATCCGCGTCAGGCCGTTGAGGGACGGCGGGCAGTCAATCAGCACCAGTGAGTAGCCATTCACGCGCGAGAGCACGGTGGACAGCCGACGCAGATCGCGGCGGCTCAAATCCGGGCGGTCATAGATGCCGGAGTAGGCCGAGCCGACCGCGACGTCGAGGACCGTCCGGCCCGAGGATGAGGCCGGGCTGGATTCTGCAGCCGCCACCCATCCGCTCGGCGCTGCGTTCGCGGAAAGATCGGCTTTGCGCGCATTCTTGAGCAGCCGGCCGATGTCGGTTTGGTTGGACGGCTTGACGCCAAGCCCCGTAGTGGCATCAGCGTGCGGATCCAAGTCGATGACCAGGGTGGGAATTCCCGCTGCCAGCGCCGCAGAGGCCAGGCCCAGCGTGACTGAGGTCTTGCCGACCCCGCCCTTGAGGCTGCTGATGCTCACTACTTGCACGTAAAAACCAAAACCTAACGTATCGAGTCGTGGGGCTTCCGCGCCGGATAAGTATTCACGGCACCCTATCCATCATAGGTGGAGCGCCACAGCAGACTGTGCCATCGGCGCGGCCCGGCGGTGTTTCTCTTCGGCTGCCGCCGCGGTGCCGTAACATGCGGGCCTCGAACGACGGCCCGGGGGTGATCTGTGCAACACTGGCTTGCCAGTTCTACGGGCCGTCCGTGAGACTTGGCTCACTGCGTCCGCCGGCTCCGGCGCCGGACGGTCGTGCCTCAATCCCCAGTCCGGACCCGGCAATGATGCAGGAGTGAAATGTTCTCTAAGATCCTGGTAGCCAACCGTGGCGAAATCGCCATCAGGGCTTTCCGCGCGGCCTATGAACTGGGTGCGAAGACAGTGGCGGTGTTCCCGCATGAGGACCGCAATTCGATCCACCGGCAGAAAGCCGACGAAGCGTATCTGATCGGCGAGCCCGGGCACCCCGTGCGGGCGTACCTCGACATCAACGAGATCATCCGGGTAGCCAAGGAATCCGGGGCGGACGCCATTTACCCCGGCTACGGGTTCTTGTCCGAGAATCCCGAACTGGCCCGTGCAGCTGCCGGATCGGGAATAACCTTCGTCGGGCCCAAGGCCGACGTGCTCGAGCTCGCCGGACACAAGGTCCACGCCCTGCAGGCAGCGCGCAAGGCCGGGATCCCGGTGCTGAAGTCCACCGACCCCAGCTCAGATACGGAGAAATTGCTGGCCGAGGCCGAGGAGATTGGCTTCCCGATCTTCGTCAAGGCCGTGGCCGGTGGCGGCGGGCGCGGCATGCGCCGGGTCGATGACCGGAAGGACCTACCGGAAGCACTCGCGGCCGCCATGCGCGAAGCCGACACCGCCTTCGGCGACCCCACCGTTTTCCTGGAGCAGGCTGTGCTGCGGCCGCGCCACATCGAAGTGCAGATCCTCGCCGACGGGCAGGGCAACGTCATGCACCTCTTCGAACGCGATTGTTCGCTGCAGCGCCGGCACCAGAAGGTCATCGAGATCGCGCCCGCACCCAACCTGGACGAGAACATCCGACAGGCGTTGTACCGGGATGCAGTGAAATTCGCCGAGGCACTCGGTTACACCAACGCCGGCACGGTCGAGTTCCTCGTGGACACCGTGGGCGAACGGGCCGGACAACACGTCTTCATTGAGATGAACCCCCGGATCCAGGTGGAGCATACGGTCACCGAGGAGATCACCGACGTCGACTTGGTGCAGTCCCAGCTGCGCATTGCCGCCGGTGAAAGCTTGGCGGATCTGGGATTGTCCCAGGAGACCGTGTCCATCAACGGCGCCGCCATGCAGTCCCGGATCACCACTGAGGATCCGGCCAACGGCTTCCGGCCCGACGTCGGCAAGATCACTGCCTACCGCTCCGCGGGTGGGGCAGGCGTCCGGTTGGACGGCGGAACCATCTACACCGGCGCCGAGATCAGCCCGCACTTCGACTCGATGTTGGTCAAGCTCACCTGCCGCGGCCGGGATTTTGCGACGGCGGCGGCACGCGCCAAGCGTGCGTTGGCCGAGTTCCGGATCCGCGGCGTCTCCACGAACATCCCGTTCCTGCAGGCTGTGCTGGAAGACCAGGATTTCCTGGCCGGGAACGTGGCCACATCCTTCATTGACGAACGGCCGGAGTTGCTCAAGGCCCGGGTCTCCGCTGACCGCGGCACCAAGCTGTTGACCTGGCTGGCGGATGTCACCGTCAACAAGCCGAACGGTGAGCTTCCGGTGGCCACCGCGCCGGTGGAGAAGCTGCCCGAACCGGCGCGGCAGGCGCTCGAGGCAACCGGCTCGCTGACCGCGGTCCCGGCGGCGGGGTCGCGGCAGCGGCTGCAACGGCTGGGCCCGGAGAAGTTTGCTGCCGAACTGCGGGCCCAAACAGCAGTGGCGGTCACGGATACGACCTTCCGCGATGCGCACCAGTCTCTGCTGGCCACCCGCGTGCGTACCAAAGACCTGCTCAACGCCGCACCAGCCGTGTCGGCCCTGACCCCCCAGCTGCTGTCGGTGGAGGCCTGGGGCGGGGCGACCTACGACGTGGCGCTGCGGTTCCTGGGTGAGGACCCGTGGGAACGGCTGGCGGCGCTGCGCCAGGCGATGCCAAACATCTGCCTGCAGATGTTGCTCCGCGGCCGGAACACGGTGGGCTACACGCCGTACCCGGAGGAGGTCACCACGGCGTTCGTCCGGGAAGCGGCCTCCACCGGAATCGACATTTTCCGGATTTTCGATGCGCTCAACGATGTCTCGCAGATGGAACCGGCCATCCGGGCCGTGCGGGAGACCGGAACGGCCGTGGCTGAAGTTGCGCTTTGCTACACCGGCGACCTGCTGGACCCCGCTGAGGACCTCTACACCCTGGATTACTACCTGGACCTGGCCGACCGGATTGTGGCGGCCGGGGCCCACATCCTGGCGATCAAGGACATGGCCGGCCTCCTGCGGCCGGCGGCTGCCGCCAAGCTGGTCTCGGCGCTGCGCGAACGGTTCGATCTCCCGGTGCACCTGCACACCCACGACACTGCCGGCGGACAGCTGGCCACGCTGTTGGCTGCCGTCGAGGCCGGAGTGGACGCGGTCGACGCAGCCAGCGCGTCGATGGCCGGCACCACCAGCCAGCCCTCGATGTCGGCGTTGGTCGCAGCCTTGGCGCACACCGAACGCGACACCGGCCTGGACTTGGCTGCGGTGGGATCGCTGGAACCGTACTGGGAAGCGGTACGCCGCGTCTATGCTCCGTTTGAGTCAGGGCTGCCGGGGCCGACCGGCCGGGTGTATGCCCACGAGATTCCGGGCGGCCAGCTATCCAACCTGCGGCAGCAAGCCATTGCGCTGGGGCTCGGGGAACGGTTCGAGGCGATCGAGGACATGTACTCGGCTGCCGACAAGATCCTGGGCCGCCTGGTGAAGGTCACTCCGTCGTCCAAGGTGGTGGGGGACCTGGCCCTGCAGCTGGTGGGCTCCAACGTTGACCCGGAGGACTTTGCGGCCGACCCGCGGAAGTATGACATCCCGGACTCGGTGATCGGCTTCCTCTCCGGCGAACTGGGTGACCCGCCCGGCGGCTGGCCCGAGCCATTCCGTACGAAAGCCTTGGAAGGCCGCAACCCCAAGCCCCGCAACGAGGAGCTGTCCGCGGAGGATTCGGCAGCATTGGCCGCGGATCCGGCCACCCGGCGGGCCACCCTCAACCGGCTGCTCTTTGCCGGCCCGGCCAAGGAATTCGAGAAGACCCGGGAGACGTACGGGGACGTTTCCGTGCTGGACACCCTGGACTACCTCTACGGATTGCAGCCAGGGTCCGAGCATGTGATCGCGCTCGAAAAGGGCGTCCGGTTGATTGCCATGCTCGGCGCCATCTCCGAGCCGGATGAGAAGGGCATGCGCACCGTGCATTGCACGCTCAACGGCCAGCAGCGCAACGTCATGGTGCGCGACCGCAGTGTCGAATCAGAGGTCAAGGTTGCGGAGAAGGCCGATCCCGGACAGCCCGGGCATGTAGCGGCACCGTTTGCCGGCGCGGTCACGGTCGTCGTCAAGCCCGGGGACGTGATCAAGACCGGCGACACCGTGGCCACCATCGAGGCGATGAAGATGGAAGCCGGCATCACGGCGCCGGCCGCGGGCACGGTAGCGCGGCTGGCGGTCTCCGCCGTCGAGCAGGTCCAGGGCGGCGATCTGCTGCTGGTCATCGACCCGGCGTAGCCGGACAGCCGCTCCGCCGAACGGCCAGACAGAAGACGGAAGGGCTGCCGCTGTACAGCGGCAGCCCTTCCGTCATTCCAGCGTGGTTATTGCCGGACGCTGGTGTAGATCTGCTCCACATACTCGTCGAAATCGGCCAGGACCTGTGCCCGTTTGATCTTCAGCGACGGCGTCAGGTGACCGGACGCCTCGGTGAAGTCGGACGGAATGACGCGGAAGGCCTTGATTCCCTCCGCCTGGGAGACCGACTGATTGGCCTGATCGATCAGCGACTGGATGGTGGCCTTCACCGCTTCGTGGTTGGCCGCCTGTTCCATGGTGGTGGTGGCCGGCAGCCCGTGGCGTTCCAGCCAGCCGGGAAGGGCTTCCTCGTCCAGCGTGACGAGGGCGGAAATGAACGGGCGGTTGTCGCCGATCACCACACATTGGGACACCAGGGCATCGGCGCGGATCTGGTCTTCAAGCAATGCCGGGACAACGTTCTTGCCGCTGGCCGTGACGATGATTTCCTTCTTCCGGCCGGTGATGCTCAGGAAACCGTCCGCGTCCAGTTCGCCGATGTCGCCGGTGCGGAACCAGCCGTCGTTGAAGGCCTCGGCAGTGAGGTCCGGGCGGTTGTAGTAGCCGCGGAGCACGCAGACGCCCTTGGCGAGGATCTCGCCGTCGTCGGCAATCTTGACAGCATTGCCGGGCAGCGGGGCCCCGACGGTGCCGATCTTGACCAGCTGGGGTGTGTTGACGGAGACCGGCGCCGTGGTTTCGGTGAGCCCGTAACCTTCCAGCACCAGCAGGCCAATGCCATGGAAGAAATGCCCCAGCCGTTCGCCCAGCGGGCCGCCGCCGGAGACTGCGTGCTCGACCCGGCCGCCCATGGCTTCGCGGATCTTGTGGTACACCAGCTTGTCGAAGAGCTTGTGCTTGAGCTTGAGCGTCAGCGGTACCTTGCCGGCGGCGTCGGCCCGTGACCAGGCGACCGCAGCGTCCGCGGCGGCGTGGAAGATTTTGCCCTTGCCGCCATCCTCTGCCTTCAGCATGGAGCTGTTGTAGACCTTCTCGAAGACACGCGGCACGGCCAGGATGAAGGTGGGCCGGTAACTCTGCAGGTCGGGCAGCAGGTTCTTGATGTCCGGGGTGTGCGCCACTGTGGCGCCGGCGGCAACGCAGAGCACGGAGATAAACCGCGCGAAGACGTGGGCCAGCGGCAGGAACATGATGGTCTGGGCGCCTTCGTGGGCAACATCGGGCAGGGCCGCGGCGGCGTTCTTGGACAGCTCCACGAAGTTCCCGTGGGTCAGTTCGCAGCCCTTGGGCCGGCCGGTGGTGCCGGAAGTGTAGATAATCGTGGCCAGATCGTCGAGGCCGGCTGCGCTGCGGCGTTCCTCCACGTCGGCATCCGGTACATCGTTGCCTGCGGTGCGGAGCCCGTCCAGGGATTCTTCGTCCAGCTGCCACACATGCTTCAGGTTTTCCAGCCCCTCGTCGAGGGCGGCCCGGCGCACCTTGGCCTCATGGGCGGCGCTTTCGGCGAACACTGCCACCGCGCCGGAGTCGCCCAGGATCCACGCGATCTGGCTGGGGGAGGAGGTCTCATAGATCGGCACCGACACGGCGCCCGCGAACCAAATGGCGAAGTCCACCAGCGACCATTCATAGCGAGTGCGGGCCATGATGCCCACGCGCTGGCCCGGCTGGACGCCGCTGGAGATGAGCCCCTTGGCCAGCTGAGTCACGTCCGCGAGGAAGTCGGTGGCACGGATGTCCTGCCATGTCCCGGACGCGTCCTTGCGGGAAAACAAGGCCGGGTTTGATGCCTTCTGCGCTTGCTCAACCACCAGATCGGCGATGTTGGCATCCCGCGGAACGTCAACCAGGACGGGCACGCTGTATTCGCGCACGTTAGCTCCTCACTACTTCAGCTGTGGCCAGCTCTGCTCATCCTCCCTGCCGGAGGTTGTCTTTAGCCTATAACCTAAATCACAGTGCTTACCGGCAGGTAACCTACGAAACGGTAACGGTCCTTCCTCTTCCCGCTGCCCGGTCCACGGGCTCGGCTTGCCTACGATGGTGCTGTGGAGAGCAACGGACTGGCGGTGGGGATCGATATCGGCGGCACCAAGGTGGCGGCCGGCGTCGTCGATGGTTCCGGAAACGTGATCGCGGAGCTGGTCCGGCCAACCCCGGGCCACGATCCGCGGGACGTGGAAAGACTTATCGCGGCGCTGGTGCAAGACGTGGCGGCGGAGCACCAGGTAGTGGCCGTAGGCGTTGGAGCGGCGGGCTGGATGGACCTCTCCGGCGGCACCGTGTTGTTCAGCCCGCACCTGGCCTGGCGGAACGAACCGCTGCGGAACAACCTGGAAACCCTGCTGCGCCGGCCCGTCACGGTCGTCAACGACGCCGACGCCGCCGCCTGGGGCGAGTTCCGGTTTGGCGCGGGCCGGTCCGAGCCGCGACTGGTGTGCATCACCTTGGGCACCGGCATCGGCGGAGCCATGGTGATGGACGGCCGGCTGGAGCGGGGGCGTTGGGGTGTAGCGGGCGAGTTCGGGCATCAGGTCATCATGCCCGGGGGACACCGCTGCGCGTGCGGGAACCGCGGCTGCTGGGAGCAATATGCTTCCGGTAACGCCTTGGGCCGCGAGGCGAGGGAACTGGCGGCAGCAAATTCACCCGTGGCCCAGCGGTGGCTGCAGGCGGCGGGCGGCGTGGTGGACGATATCACCGGTGCCGTGGTGACGGAGCAGGCCAAGCGGGCCGATCCTGCCAGTGTGCGGTTGCTGGAAGAGACCGGCGAATGGCTGGGGCTGGGGTTGGCCAATCTGGCCGCAGCGCTGGATCCAGGCGTGTTTGTGATCGGCGGGGGACTGTGCGAAGCCGGCGAGTTGCTGCTGCAGCCGGCCCGCCATGCGCTGCAACGGAACCTGACCGGGCGGGGCTTCCGCCCGCTGGCGGACGTCCGGCTGGCTGCGCTGGGGCCGAAGGCCGGAATGATCGGTGCCGCCGACCTCGCCCGGGCTGCTGCCGGCTGATTCCGGCGTCGGCAGGTTCAGACGCGGGCCCCGTCGTCGTACCCGTCGCGTTCCTGCGGCAGCCGGAAGAGCAGGTAGACCGCGGATGCCACGAAGAGGACCACCATTCCCAACACCGCTGCGAAGGGCGCGTCGCGCCACAGCATGGCGGTCAGCAGCAGGCCCAGCGGCGATCCCACGGCGCCGATCCACGCCAGCACCAGCAGCGGCTCACCGGCCCCCAGTGGTTCCGGCTCCGGCGGTACGTAGCCCTCGTCGTCGTCCGGTTCCTCAACAAAGTAGTCCCGTGGGCCGGAGGGAGTGCCCGGCGAGGGGACCTCCGGCAGGCGGTTCTCGAAGATAGCCCGGAGGCGTTGGGCATCCGTACCGCTGTCCGCTGCCGGCTGGTCCGGAAGGGGGCGGTCTGCGGTTCCGGAGTCGGTCTCTTCCAGCCTGGCTACCAGATCCTTCCAGACGGCGTCGTCCCGGTCCTGATCACGCTCCGGCACGGGTGGCTCCTGTGGGGGTTGGTGACGTGGCCGCGATGGCCTGGATGAACTCCGCCGATCGGCGGTAGATCAGCTGGGCATCATGGTCCATGGTGGCCACGTGGTAGCTGTCCGCGAGCGGCACCACCTCCAGCCGGGCAGTGCCGATGCGGCGGCGCAGCACGCGCATGGACGACTCGGGCACAATATGGTCCACCGCGGAGCGGAACACCAGCGTCGGAGCGGTGACACGCGGCAGGTCTGCCACCACTGCCTTGAAGAGTTGTCCGAGCTGGTGGGCGGCCGCCACCGGGGTGCGGTCGTACGCGCCCTCATCAATGCCCGGCAGGTTGATGTCATTGCCGATGGCCGGCACCGACTTCAGGACGTACTTCATCAGCCCGGTGAACGGCGCCCGCGGATCCGCGATGGTCAGTCCCGGGTTCACCAGCACCACGCCGGTGACCGGACGGTGCGCAGCCAGCCGCAGCGCGAGGGCGCCGCCCATGGACAAACCGGCAACGAAGACCTGGCTGCGCTCGCGGGCGAGTTCGGCGAAAGCCTGCTCGGCCGCCCCGTACCAGCTTTGCCAGCGCGACGCACCCAGATCCTGCCACGTGGTGCCGTGGCCGGGCAGCAAGGGCAGCCGCACCGCGAAGCCGGCATCGGCCAAGCTCTCCGCCCAGCCCCGCATGCTGCGGGGGGAACCGGTGAAGCCATGCAGCAGCACCACGCCCACCCGGGAATTGGGGCCGTGCCCGGAGCTGGAGAACGCCCCGTCGAGAGCAGAAGTCATGGCACTATCGTGTCATTATGGGAGCCGTTCGGCCATTGATTGCCGTGCTCTTCCTTTCCGGCGTTGCACGCGGCGCAGCCACACAGACGCCAAGCTGGAGTAGAGTCTCAAACGGAATTGATATGCGGCCTGCGGCGGCGGAATGGAAAGGCACACGTGTTCTACTGGTTTATGAAGACCATTGTCGTGGGGCCGGTGGTTCGCCTGCTCTTCCGGCCGTGGGTCAAGGGCCTGGACAACATTCCGGATACCGGGCCCGCCGTGTTGGCCAGTAACCATCTTTCCTTTTCCGATTCGATTTTCCTGCCACTGGCGGTATCCCGGCCGGTGGTGTTCCTGGCGAAGAGCGAATACTTCACTGGTAAGGGCCTCAAGGGCAAGCTCACCGCGGCGTTCTTCAAGATGACCAACCAGCTGCCGATGGACCGCTCCGGCGGGGCAGCCTCGGCTACGTCCCTGCTGGCCGGACGGGACGCGCTGCAGGAGGGCGGACTGCTGGGCATCTACCCGGAAGGCACCCGGTCGCCGGACGGCAAGCTGTACCGTGGCAAGACCGGCGTGGCCAAGCTGGTGCTGAGCACCGGAGTGCCGGTGATTCCGGTAGCCATGATCGGCACGGACAAGGTCCAGCCGATCGGCCGCCGAATCCCCAACATCCGCCGGGTGGGCATCATCATGGGCAAGCCGCTGGATTTCTCTCGCTATCAAGGTCTGGAAGACGACCGGTTCATCCAGCGCTCGGTTACCGACGAGATCATGTACGAGATCATGCGGCTCTCCGGACAGGAATACGTCGACTCGTACGCCAGCACGGTCAAAGCGCGGCAATCGGCACGCAAACCCGCACGGGGGGAGAGCCAGCGGCAGACCGCCGTCGGACTGCCCAAGGAGCAGCCTGAACCGCCGCAGACCAAGGCTCCCGGTGCGATCACGGTGATCGGTGCAGCGGCTCCTGCCGAGGTACCCACTCCTCCCGCGCCCGATCAGGGGAAGCCCGGAGCAGCCGGGCCAACTTCCGGCGACACTGCAGCGGCACCTTCCGCCGCCGCGTCAGACGCCCCCGCCTCCGCCGCTTCCGGCACCGCGCCCTCAGATGCGGCACCCGGGAACGCAGCAGGGGGTGTGGCCGGGGGTGTAGCCGGGCGGAAGGATGCAGCCGGTGGGGCCGCCGACCCTCGACCCGATGCAGCCGGGCTTGGCGAGAGCGGCGGCACAGCCTTGGAGTCCGGGCAGGACAGCCCGCGCTAACTCCGGCCGCAATGTGACGGCAGCCCGGCGGCGCATGACTTCTCCACATGAATCCGGGCAGAGCCGCGGTCTACGATTGAGTCGTGACCGATACAACCTTCACTGCTTCCGTTCCCGACCAGCTGCCCACGGCAGCGAACTACCCCGGTCTGGATGACTGGCGCGAGCTGCCGGTGGTGCAGCAGCCCAGCTGGCACGACGACACGGTCCATGCCTCCGCCGTCGCCGAGCTGAACACCCTTCCGCCGCTGGTCTTCGCCGGCGAGGTCGACGTCCTGCGCGAGCGTCTGGCCCAAGCCGCCGACGGCAAGGCGTTCCTGCTCCAGGGCGGGGACTGCGCCGAGACCTTCGGCGGAGCCACGGCTGACAAGATCAGTGCGCGGGTCAAAACCATTCTGCAGATGGCGGTGGTGCTCACCTACGGCGCCTCGTTGCCCGTGATCAAAATGGGCAGGATGGCAGGCCAGTTCGCCAAGCCGCGTTCGTCCAACGACGAGACCCGCGAGGGCGTGACGCTGCCGGCCTACCGCGGCGACATGGTCAACGGGTTCGACTTCACGCCCGAGTCCCGCGCGCACGACGCCAGCCGGATGGTGCAGGCGTATCACACGTCCGCCTCCACGCTGAACCTGATCCGCGCTTTCACCCAGGGCGGGTTCGCCGACCTGCGGCTGGTGCACCACTGGAACAAGGGCTTCACGGCCAACCCGGCACATTCCCGGTACGAATCGCTCGCCCGCGAAATTGACCGCGCGGTGAAATTCATGGATGCCTGCGGAGCCGATTTCGATGCGCTCAAGCGGGTGGAATTCTTCGCCAGCCATGAAGCGCTGGTGCTGGACTATGAGCGGGCGCTGACGCGCATCGACTCGCGCACCGGCCTGCCCTACAACACCTCCGGGCACTTCCTCTGGATCGGCGAACGCACCCGGCAGCTGGATGGCGCCCACGTGGAATTCCTGTCCAAGGTCCGCAACCCGATCGGGGTCAAGCTGGGACCGAACAGCTCGGCGGACGACGCCCTGCGGCTGATCGACAAGTTGGATCCGGAACGCGAGCCCGGACGGCTGACCTTCATCACCCGGATGGGCGCCGGCAACATCCGCCAGAAGCTGCCGGAACTGGTCAAGCGGGTCACGGACAGCGGCGCCAAGGTGCTGTGGGTGACCGATCCGATGCACGGCAACACCGTCACCTCGCCGAACGGCTACAAGACCCGGAACTTCGACGACGTGATCGACGAAGTGCGCGGCTTCTTCGATGTTCACCACGAACTCGGAACATTCCCCGGCGGCCTGCACGTGGAAATGACCGGCGACGACGTGGCCGAGTGCCTCGGCGGTGCAGACCCGATCGACCAGAACGCCTTCCTGGACCGCTACGAGTCCGTGTGCGATCCGCGGCTGAACCACATGCAGTCGCTGGAGATGGCGTTCCTGGTGGCCGGAGCGCTGGCCCGCCAGCAGTAGCCGGCACAGCTTTGGCTCACACAGCATAGAAGAAGGCCCGGAACCCCCGAAAAGGGTTTCGGGCCTTTTTGCCGCTCACGGAGTGCCTGACCCGTCCGGCTGGCCGCCCGGACGGACCGGGAGCAGGCGGGCAGTTGGCCGCCAGCTCCCGGCTGGCCGCCCGGACGGACCGGCCGCGGGAATCACACCACGGTCAGCGTGATCACGGAGCCTTCGGGGACGGACTCGTTGACCGGGTCCTGTGCCCGCACGGTGCCGAAGAAGCCGCCGAGGATTTCGTTGACCTCAACCTTGAAGCCCAGTTCCTTCAGTTGGCGTTCGGCGTCGTCTACCTGTCGGCCCACCATGTCCGGCACTTCGATCATCCGAGGTCCCTTGGAGAGGGTCAGGGTGACCGTGTCACCGCGGATCACCTGGCCTGCGGCAGGAGCCTGCGAGGCGACCGATCCCTCCGGGACGTCGCGGTCAAAGACCGCCTCCGGTGCGATCTCCACCTTCAGGCCGGCGCCTTCCAGCGCTGCGGCGGCATCGCCCTGGGGCTGGCCTACCACCTGGGGCACGTCAAACGGCTTCGGCCCCTTCGAAACCGTCAGGTCGACGGCGGTGCCCCGCCTGAGCTGTTTGCCTTCGGCAGGTTTGTGGCTGAGCACCGTGCCGGCGGCCGCGTCCTCGTCGAAGGCCTTCTTGACCTTGCCCGCGGACAGGTTGGCTTCTTCCAGTGCGTTGGTGGCCTTCTCCAAGCTCATACCGGCCAGTGGCGGGACCGCGAACAGTTCCGGTCCCTTGGATACCACCAGGTCCAGATGCTCGAAGCGGCGGACCTCGATGGGCGCATCCGGCTCCGTGCCCACGGCGATGCCCTTGGCCACCTTTTCGTCGAAGACTTCCTGGAGCCGGTACTCCAGCCCCTGCTCCTGGAGCATGCTCTGGGCTTCCGCCACCGGTTTTCCGGCGACATCGGGTACTGAAACGAGCGCGCCGGGGCCCATCCCGAAGAACCAGCCCGCGGCGGCAACAAGCGCGGCCACGATCGCCAGCACAAGAATCCAGATGGCGCCGCGGCGACGCGGATTGCCGCGGCGCAGGTTCTGTTCGGGACGGCGGGCATTGCGGGCGAGTTCCCGCTGGCGCTTCTTGGCCTCGCGGGTGGACAGCGGCCGTTGCTCGTCCACAGGTGCTGCAGCGGCCTCTCCGGCGCTGAAAATCCGGGTGTGTTGGGCAGGCCGGGAGATCACCGTGGTGCGGTGCAGATCGGAGGCAATGACCTCGGTGGCCGAGGACCTCGCCGGTGCGGCAGGTGCGGCCTGGAAGTCCAACTGGGCATCGGTGAGCGACTTGTGCACGTGCCGCAGTTCGCCCAGCAGGGCCGCGGCGTCCACCGGCCGCTGTTCCGGGTCCGACCCCGTGCACCAGAGCACCAGCTCGTCCAGATCCGCGGCGAGCCCGGGAACCAGCGTCGACGGTGCAGGAACGGTGGAATTGACGTGCTGGAAAGCCACCTGGATGGGCACGTCCCCCGTGAAGGGCTGGCGTCCGGTCAGCATCTCGAACAGCATGATCCCCACCGAGTAGACATCGCTGCGTTCGTCGGCAGCGGTGCCGGTGACCAACTCGGGCGGCAGGTACGCCACCGTTCCGATCAGCGTGCCGGTGCTGGTGCTGGTGGTGACCGCGCGGGCCAAGCCGAAATCGCCCAGCTTGATCCGTCCGTCGTCGGACATCAGGACGTTCTCCGGCTTGATGTCACGGTGGACCAGGCCGGCCGCGTGCGCCGCGGAGAGTCCCTCGATCACCGGATCCAGCACGGCCAGCGCGTGCCGGGGGGTCAGCGGTGCCGATTCGTTCAGCAGATCGCGCAGCGTGTGCCCGCGGACGTACTCCATCGCCAGGTAGGCGACGTTGCCGTCGAGGCCCTGGTCGTAAACCCCCACCACGTGCGGGTGCGAGAGCCGGGCCGCGGATTTTGCCTCGCGCTCGAACCGCTCAAGGAAGTTGTGGTCCTCTGCGAGGTATGGATAGAGCACCTTAAGCGCTACATTGCGGTCGAGCCGGGTGTCGGACGCCAGATAGACGGTGGACATCCCGCCGCGCGCCAGGCGCGAGGCAACCCGGTAGCGCCCGTCGATCAGGGCGCCGACCAGTGAATCAGTTGCCGGTTGCTGCACTCTACGATCCTAGTCCGATCAGCGAAAGGACCCGAATCAACTCATGGGTTCGGGTCCTTTCGCGGCGGGGCCGGTGTCCGGCTAGAACTTCTTCATGTGTGATTTCACCGCAGCCACATAGGCCTTGGTGTCCTTGTACATGCCGTAAGTCATCACGCCGTACTGGCCCTGGTAGTAGGACGCGATGGCGATGTCCAGGGACGGGCTGGTGCTGACCAGGGAGCGGATGATCGCCACACCGGCGGTGGCATTGTCATAGGGATCCAGCAGGTTGAGCTTGCGGCCCACCAGATCCGAGGCCCATTCGCCCGAGGACGGGATGACCTGCATGGCGCCGATGGCGTTCGCCGGCGACACAGCGGTCTGCTGGAAACCCGATTCCTGGTAGGCATGGGCCAGCGCGAGCTTGGGATCGACGCCCATCTTGCGGGCGGTTTCAGCGATGATGTCCTTCATCTGCGCCTGGCTGGGCTGCGGCGTGGAGAGCAACAACCGCTTGTTCTCGTTCGCCTTGGACACCACGGCCTCGGGGTAGGTGTAGTGCAGGAAGGTGCTCGGCACCAGCGGTGCGGTGGACGCCGTGCCGACATTCGACGTCGTGGTTTGCGACGCCGCCGAATTGCCCGGGACGCTGATCTTCTGGCCCGGGTAGATGATCGACGTGGACTTCAGACCGCTGGCTTGCAGCAGGCTGGAGAGCGTCACGTTGAGCTTGCCGGCGATGCCGGAAAGCGTATCCCCGGACTTGACGGTGTAGCTGCCGGAACCCGTGGCGGCGTTGCTCTTGGCCGGCGTCTTGTTCGACGTCGATGCGCTGGACACGGACGCGCCGGTCACCTTGATCTTCTGGCCGGGATGGATCACTGACGTGACCTTGAGGTTGTTCGCGGAGAGGACCGCGGACAGGCTCATGCCGTGGCGGGCGGCGATGCCGGAGAGAGTATCGCCCGGCTTGACCGTGTAGGTACCGCTGGCGGAGCTGGCGCCGGTCTTGGTGGAAGCTTTCGCCGTGCTCTTGGCCGGGCTGCTGACAGCGGACGACGCTCCGCCCTTGACCTTGATCTTCTGGCCCGGGTAAATGACCGAACTGCTCTTGAGGCTGTTGGCCGAGAGGATGGCGCTCAGGCTCATGCCGTGCTTGGCGGCGATGCCGGAGAGCGTGTCGCCGGACTTGACCGTGTAGCTGCCGGAGCTGGAGGCCTTGCCGACTCTGGTGGAAGCTTTAGCCGAGGTCTTGACCGAGGCGCTGGCAACGGAGGGGGACCCGCCGTTGACCTTGATCTTCTGTCCGGGGTAGATGACCGAGCTGATCTTGAGGCTGTTGGCCGAGAGGACGGCGCTCAGGCTCATGCCGTGTTTGGCGGCGATGCCGGAGAGCGTATCGCCGGACTTGACCGTGTAGTTGCCGGCGCCGGATGAGGCCTTTGCCGTGGTGCTGCCGGAGGACTTGGCCGCGGCCGAACCTCCGAGCTTGATCTTCTGGCCGGGGTGGATGATGGTGCTGGCGCTCAGGCCGTTGAGCGAGAGCACCTTCTTGGTGGACAGGCCGTAGCGGGCGGCGATGCCGCTGATCGTCTCTCCGGTGCGCACCTTATGGGTGGACGGGGTGGTCTGGGTCCGCAGCGCCGCCGGCAACTGGGCAGCGACCTGGGAAGCGGGAATGAACGCGGCGGCCGGGACCGTGACGCCCGGAATCGCTGCCTTAGGCTGCAGTGCGGCGCGGGGCGGGAGTTCTGCCGCCTGCGCGGGCATCGCCAGGGCGGCGGAGGACAGCACGACGGCGGGAATCGCCGCGGTGGCTGCCGCGGACAGTAGCACCCGGCGGGGCTGGCTGCGGTCGTTGCGCGTGATCGGGCGCTGATCGGTCATTGATGTCCCTCATCCTTGTTTTGCGGCCTGGCGAGCGTCCCCCAACGGGCCGCACTGTGGTACTGGTGTGTCGTTTGTTATCAATGTTAAAACTGTGACTCAAGTGAATCTACACTATTGACGCATAACACAACAGCCGCGGCTGGTGAATGAATATTGACGGCGGCGTGTCGGACTTTTGAAATGGCTCCGCGTAGGCCGCCGTGGCACGCTTATACGGTGAGTGAACTTGAAGAACTGATTGCCGATTGGCTGCCGCTGCCCGACGTCGCAGAGCGACTGGATGTCTCTGTGAAGGACGTGCGCAGCCTGCTGGAGGAACGGGCCCTGCTGGCAGCGAAGGTGGGGGAGCGGCAGATCCGCTCGGTACCGGCCGAGTTCCTGGTCGAGTCGGGCGTGCTCGACAGCCTCAAGGGCACGCTGGCGGTCCTGTCCGATGCAGGATTCAGTGATGAGGAAGCCCTGCGCTGGCTTTTTACCGCTGACGATTCATTGCCCGGCCGGCCCATCGATGCCCTCCGTGAAGGGCGAAAGACCGAGATCCGCCGCCGAGCCCAGGCGCTGGGCTGGTAGCGAGCCCCAGGATGCAGCATTCGGCTGGTAGCCAGCCCCAGGCCGCAGCGTCTCGGCCTGAACTGGTCCTGGGGCCGGGCCCCGCTCGGCGGGGTGGCCCGACGGACCCTAGGCGCTGCGGCGGACCGCTGAGTCGGCCAGCCGGCCCAACGCGTGGCGGACATCGTCGGCCACGGGAAGGGCCGACAGTGCTTGATCGACCGCGGCCGTTCGTTCGGAAATCATCTGCTCTGCTGCCGCCAGGGCGCCGCTGCTGGTGATCAGCCCGCGGAGCTCTTCCACCATCTGGGCGGACAGGTCCGGCGACCCCAGGTTGGCTTCGAGCAGGTCGCGTTCGGCCGGGGTGCAATGGTTCAGGGTGTGTGCGATCAGGACCGTGCGCTTTCCTTCCCGCAGGTCGTCGCCGGCGGGCTTGCCGGTGGTGGCGGGGTCGCCGAAGACACCCAGGACATCGTCCCGGATCTGGAAGGCTTCTCCCAGCGGCAGCGAAAAGTCTTCATACGCCTTGATCAGTTCCGCTGGTGCGCCGGCCAAGGCGCCGCCCACGCTGAGCGGGTGGACGGTGGAGTACTTGGCCGACTTGTAGCGCAGGATCTGCAGGGCGCGGTCCACGGCGGCCTCAACCGGACGGCCCGGGCCGGCTGCTTCTTCCAGCAGGTCCAAGTACTGCCCGGCCATGACCTCGGCACGCATCCGGTTGAAGATGGCACGGGCGGGTGTCCCGGCTGCCGACTCTGCCCCGATGCCGGAAAAGACCTCCTCACTGAGGGACAGGCAGAGGTCGCCGGCCAGCAGGGCGGAGGATTGTCCGTAGCGTTCGGCGTCGAGCGACCAGCCGTTGCGGCGATGCTGCTGCTCAAAGCGGCGATGCACGCTGGGGTTTCCGCGCCGTGTGTCCGAGCGGTCAATGATGTCATCGTGGATCAGGGCCGCTGCCTGGAAGAGCTCCAGTGCCACGCCGGCCTGCACCGCCGGTCCCGCCAGCACCTGCCCGCCGGCACCGCGCCACCCCCAGTACGCCAGCAGCGCCCGCAGGCGCTTGCCGCCCGCGGTCAGGTCGGCGATGGCTTCCACCAGCGGCGCCGCGTCCGGCGCGGCCTCGAGCAGCAGTTCCTTCTGTTCGCCCAAGAACTGCTGCAGCATGGTTGCCACGGCCAGCCGGAAGTCCTCCTGCTCGGCACGGGTCGAAGTGATCAGTGACGGCTCCATGCTGCTACCTCCGGTCGGCCCGTGATGGGCAGGATTCCTCTTCGGCCGTACAGCATAGGGAGGGACTCCTCGAGATGGTTCTGATGTCTGCAGACCAGTCTAGACAATTGCGTGCGGCGCTGGGCGGGAGTCGCCGCACGGGACCACGGCCGCGAGCCTACGATAGTCCTGTGACTTCCCCGGACCAGCAGAACTGCACCATCCTTCACGTGGATATGGATGCCTTTTTCGTAGGCGTGGAACTGCTGGAGCGTCCCGAGCTTGCCGGGCAGCCGGTGATCGTGGGATCCGCTTCTGGCCGGGCAGTGGTGCTGTCGGCTTCCTACGAGGCCCGCAAATACGGCGTCCGCTCGGCGATGCCGATGGCCCGGGCTCGCATGCTGTGTCCGCAGGCGCACATCATCGAGCCCAGCCAGACGAAGTACCAGCAGGCCTCCGCGCGGATCATGGCGATTTTCCGGGAGATCACCCCGCTGGTAGAGCCGCTCAGCGTCGATGAGGCCTTCCTCGATGTGGCCGGTGCGCGGCGCCGGCTGGGCGAGCCGTTGCAGATCGGGGCGTTGATCCGTCGCAGGATCTCCGCCGAGTTGGGGCTGACCGCGACGGTAGGCATCGCAGCCTCCAAGTTTGTGGCGAAGATCGCTTCCACCCACGCCAAGCCGGACGGGCTGCTGCTGGTTCCCGAGGCCGACACGCTGGCCTTTCTGCATCCGCTGCCGGTGGGCGCCTTGTGGGGGGTCGGCGCCAAGACCGGCGAGGTCCTCGCCCGGCTCGGCATCCGCACGGTGGCCGATGTGGCACACACTCCGCAGGCGGCGCTGCACCGCGTGCTGGGTGCTACCGGCGACCACGTCCATCGTCTGGCCTGGGGCATCGACGACCGCGCGGTGACGCCCGAACGCGTGGAGAAGAGCATCGGCGCGGAGGAGACCTTCGAGAAAGACGTCGACGACGACCAGGTGCTGCACCGCGAACTCTTGCGGCTGGCCTACCGCACGGCGGCCCGGCTGCGGGCCGGTGGGCTCCGCGCCGGCACCATTGCGCTGAAGCTGCGCTATTCCGATTTCACCACGTTGAGCCGGTCGCGGAAGCTGCCGGCGCCGTCCAACAGTGCGAAGCAGCTCCAGGCGGCAGCCGCAGCACTCTTGGCGGACCTTGGCGAGCGTCCGCAACCGGTCCGGCTGATCGGGCTCCGGGCGGAGCAGCTGGAAGACGCCGGCCTCGGCGGCCAACAGCTCAGTTTTGACGGCCATGAGGACACCTGGCACAACGCTGAACAGGCCTTGGACGAAGTCAACCGAAAGTTTGGGGCGGCCGGAATCCTGCCCGCTTCGCTGCTTCGGCCCGGGGCCCGCCGACCGATGCAACCGGGCGCCGGCACGGCCCGGCAGGGCCCGGCAGAGCCCGACAAGTGAAATCCGCGCGGACGGGGTCACAGTTGCGTCACCCTAGCTTTCGATTGGCGGGTTTGCGCTCTATTCTTAGTACAAGGGGTCAATACGGTTCCGGTAGGTGTCAGGAACTCTTGTCCCGCGGGGATCGTTGAACGACTGAGTCAGCCCTCGGGGGACTGGAATAAAGGAGGCTCAGATGCCACTCTCAGAGCATGAGCAGCGGCTGCTGGAACAACTCGAGCAGCAGCTGCATGCTGAAGACCCGAAGTTTGCCAGCCACATGGAATCGGCCAGCGGCCGATCACTGTCGACGCGCCACATCGTTGTGGGTTCCCTCGTCGCGATTGCCGGAATTCTGGTCTTGCTTACGGGTATCCTCAGCCAGATCATTGCCGTCGGTGTTCTGGGATTCGTCATTATGGGCGCCGGTGTTTACTGGGCGACGACGCGGCGGACCGGGGCGGCGTCGCCGCGGTCGAGCGGAAACAAGCAGCAGTCATCGTCGAAGGGCGGCTTCATGGCCAACCTGGAAGAGCGGTGGGACGAACGCCATCACGGCGAAGACCGATAACCGACAGACCCCGAGAAGAGCGGCCGCGGAGTCGCTCCACTTTGCTCCACTCGGTTGTCTGAGCCGCCGTGCACGAAGGCAAGACCCGTTGAATAACGGGTCTTTTCGTGTTTAAGCGGCCTAATGCGTCGTCAGAGCACCCCCTTTTTACTCCACTGCGCCCCAGCGGGCCCGCCTTCGCGTGCTGAGCGAAGAACTTGCACTGCCCGGGGCGGTCCGTCCTCCACCACCCCTCCACTTCCCTCCACCCGCGAACTTCCTCGCCGTTCCGCGGAGCGCGCCGGACATTTCCAGCTACAAAACCGGGTTGGAACAGTTGACTGTGGCGTGATGTGGAGTAAAGTGGAGGACATAAGAGGGTAGTGGTGACGCAGGGGGTCGACGGTCTCCTCCAATCGGCAAGGTGGTGGCGATGTTCCTCGGGACACATTCGCCGCGGCTGGACGAGAAGGGGCGCCTGATACTCCCGGCAAAGTTCCGCGACGAACTTGCCGACGGTCTCGTCCTGACGAGGGGCCAGGAGCGTTGCATCTACGTCTTCAGCCAGAAGGAATTCGAACGGGTCCACGAGGAGATGCGGAAAGCTCCGATATCTTCCCGCCAGGCCCGGGACTACATTCGCGTCTTTCTGTCCGGAGCCTCTGACGAAGTACCTGACAAGCAGGGCCGAGTCACCATCCCGGCGGCACTGCGAAGCTACGCAGGACTGGGCAGGGAACTGGCAGTGATCGGTGCGGGTACCCGCGCGGAGATCTGGGACGCCCAGGCTTGGGAGAACTACCTCTTGGAGCAGGAAACCGCCTTCTCCGAAACAGACGAAGAAGTTTTGCCGGGAGTCTTCTGATCCGGTACCACAACACAACACGCGGCACGGATGTTCTTGGATGAGATCTCCAGCCGCCCGGCAGGTTCATCCTGGCTCACTTCCCCGGAGCCAGGCGGGGCAGGCCAGGCGCGGATGGGGATCTGGTCCAAGGACCTTCGGCCTTAAAGACTCCAGGGTCAACCGGCCCATTGGACGAGGCAGACACCAGCAGGAAAGAGAGCACTGAGGATGAACAGCGAGCGGCCGGCAGGGGAGCGCCATATCCCGGTGCTCCGCGACCGCTGCATCAACCTCCTCGCCCCTGCCATCGAACGCGCCATCGAGGAACGCGGCCGGGCAGTGGTGGTCGACGCCACGCTGGGCATGGGCGGGCATTCGGAGGCCATGCTGCAGCGCTTTCCGCAACTGCACGTGGTCGGCATCGACCGGGACGAACAAGCATTGGCACTGGCCGGAGAGCGGCTTCGGCCCTTCGCTGAGCGCACCGATCTGGTCCACGCCGTGTACGACGAGATCGCCGACGCGGTTGAGGACCTCGGCATCGGAGAGATCGACGGCGCCCTGTTTGACCTGGGTGTCTCCTCGCTGCAGCTGGATGAGCGGGACCGCGGCTTTGCCTACTCTTACGATGCACCCCTGGACATGCGGATGGACACCAGCAGGGGCATGACTGCCGCGGACGTCGTCAATACCTACAGCGAGGCCGACCTGGTGCGCATCATCCGGCGCTGGGGCGAGGAAAAGTTCGCCGGCCGCATCGCGTCCAGCATTGTGGCCGCCCGGGACGCCGCGCCGCTGACCACCACGGGTGAACTCGTGGAAGCCATCCGCAAGGTAGTGCCGGCCGCTGCCGCCAAGACCGGCGGGCACCCGGCCAAACGCACTTTCCAGGCGCTGCGCATCGAAGTCAATGAAGAGCTGGACGTGCTTGAGCGGGCGCTGCCTGCCGCCATCGATGTGCTGGCGCTGGGCGGGCGGATTGTCGTGATGTCCTACCACTCGCTGGAGGACAAGATCACCAAATCGGTGTTTGGCCAGCTGGCGAAGTCGTCCGCGCCGCGTGGCTTCCCCGTCGAGCTGGAAGAGCACAAACCGCAGCTGAAGACCTTGACCAAGGGCACGGAAGTACCCACGGCGGCAGAAATCGAAGAAAACCCGCGTGCGGCCTCCGCCAAACTGCGGGCGGTAGAACGGATCCGGAACAGGAGCGCAAAATGAGTGCCCACGCAGCCCGTCCCGACCAGCAGCAGTACATGCACGGCAGCGCGGCTCCGGCCGGCCGTCCCAACGCCTCGCCCCGACAGGCGCCCCGCCGTACCCCCCTGTCCGTCGTTCCCAACAGTCCCGCCCGCAAGCGCGTGCCGTTCGCCCTGTTCTGCTTCACCGTCCTGGTGCTGGCCCTGGGCAGCGTGCTGGTGCTGAACATTTCGGTGTCCAGCGGGCAGTACAAACTGGTGGAACTGCGCAACGAGCAGGTGTCCCTGGCCCAAGCGAACGAAAAACTGACACAGCAACTGGAAAACAACCAGGCTCCGCAGAATTTGGCCGCGAAGGCGGCAGACTTGGGAATGGTGACGTCGCCGTCGGTCGGCTCCATCGATCTGGGAAGCCAGAAAGTTGCCGGAAAACCGAAAGCGGCGGAACAGGGTGCAGCACCGGAGCTTCTGGTGGCGCAGCCGGAAAACCCCGGCCACCAGCCCGCAGCGCAGCCTGGGGCTGGGAAAAAGAGCAGCGACGCCGTTGCGGCCAAGCCTGCTGCCCAGTCCGCGGCCGCGGCCGAAGCAGCAGCCGCAGAGAAAGCAGCCCAGAAGGAAAAGGCACAGCAGGATAAACCGCAGAAGGCAGACGGGAAGCAGCTCAACGGCGGCAGCATCCCGGCGCCGAAGCAACAGACAGGGCAGTAACTGTCCGGCAACGCAAACGAGGTACCTGTGGCAGCACCAACGGCCAACCGCCAGCTCCCTGACCGTACGGCGCGGGCCACCCGGCGGCTCCGGGCCGGACTCGCCATCGTATTGGTCCTGCTGGTGATCCTTGGGGCGCGCTTGTTCCAACTGCAGGGACTGGACACCGCTGGCATGGCCCAGGCCGCCGTGGACAAGCGTCTACGTACCGTCGACCTGCCGGCACTGCGCGGCGAAATCGTGGACACCAACAACAAGGTGCTGGCCCGCAGCGTTCAACGGTTCGACATCGTGGTGGACCAGCGCCTGGTGGAGGACTACACCCGGTTTGATCCGATCAGCCAGGAATCCGAAGACATCAAAATCGCCGACGCCATCGCGGAACTGGCCGGGATCCTGGGCCAGGACGCGAAGACCGTCACCAAAGCAGTCACCGGCGAGAAGCCCTTTAACTACGTGGCCAAATCGGTCACCCCGGAAGTCCAGCAGAAGATCGAGGGCCTGGCTTTTCCCGGGCTGTCCGCCCGTGAGACCACCATCCGCAACTACCCGGCCGGCGCCGTGGCGGGTTCCGTGGTCGGGTTCATGCGCTCGGACGGCGTGCCGCTCGAAGGCATCGAGGCGTCCCAAAACGACGTTCTCTCCGGGACGCCTGGCTCCAAGACCTACGAGATCGGGGCCGACGGTATCCGCATTCCGGTGGGAACCAATGAAGAGGTCCCGGCCGTCGATGGCCAAAGTGTCCGTCTGACCATCAACACCGACATCCAGTGGTACGCGCAGGAAGTCATCGCCGAGACCGTCAAGGACTACGGCGCCGAATACGGCACCGTCGTCGTCCTCAATGCCAAGACCGGCGACCTGATCGCGCTGGCCGATTCCACCACGGTGGACCCCAACGACCCCGGTGCCACGCCCGACGGCGACCGGCAATCGATGGCGGTGACCCGCGCCTTCGAGCCAGGCTCAACCACCAAGATGATCACCATGGCAGCGGCGATCGAAGAAGGGATCACCACGCCGGCGTCGCGCTACACGATTCCGCCCAAGTACACCGTCAACGGCCAGACCTTCCAGGACGCCACACCGCACGGAACACTGACGCGCACCACGGCCGGAATTTTTGCCCAGTCGCTGAATACCGGGACCACCATGATCAGCGAGCAGCTAACCCGGCAGCAGCGCTATGACTACCTGCGGAAGTTCGGGATCGGCCAAAGCTTCGACATCGGCATCAACGGCGCCACCGGTGGCCTGCTGGCGCCTCCCGACACGTGGGACGGCCGGCAGGAATTCACCGTGATGTTCGGTCAGGGCCTCGCGCAGACCGCGCTGCACACGGCTGTTGCGTTCGGCACCATCGCCAACAACGGCGTGCTGATGCAGCCGCGGCTCATCGACGCCTACATCGACCCGGACGGCACCGAGCACGAGGTGCCGGCCAAGAAGGGCAGCCGGGCCGTCTCCAAGAAGACCGCCAACCAAGTGCAGGACATGTTGGAGACCAACCCGAAGTACCACAGCGGCAAGGCCGGTAACATTGAGGACTATCGGATCGGGGTCAAGACCGGAACGGCGGAGGCACCGTCCGCCAGCGGGGGGTTCAGCGGCTACACCATCTCGATGGCCGGCATCGCCCCGATGGAGGATCCGGAGTTCGTCGTCGTTGCGACCATCCAGCGGCCGCAGGGCGGCGTGCTGACGCTGACCGCCGGACCAACGTTCAAGAAGGTCATGACGCAGGTCCTCAACGCCTACAACGTGCCGCCGTCCACCAGCAAACGGGTAGACCTGCCGCTGGATTGAGCCAACCTGGAGAATATGTGAGTTCCACCGCCGACCAGCCCCACCGGTCCGCCTCGCCCCTGCGGCCCCAAACGGTCAGGCCGGTCCGCCTGGCGGAGCTGCGCAGCACGCTGCAGCACCGCGGCCTTCCGGTACCGGAAGGAGACCCGGCGACGGAGGATCTGGCCTTCACCGGCATCACCATCGATTCGCGTTCCGTGGAGCCGGGCGACCTGTACATCGGCCTGCCCGGCGCCCGCCGGCACGGCGCCGGCTTCGCGGCCCAGGCTGCCGCTGCCGGTGCAGCGGCCATTTTGACGGACGACGACGGCGCCCGGCTGGCCGTCGGCGAAGCGCCGGGACTGCCCGTGCTGCGGTCCGCGGAGTTGCGTGCCCTCGTGGCCCCCCTGGCCGCGGCCATTTACCGCAGCCAGCCCGATGGCGGCACAGCACCCACGCTCTTCGGCGTGACCGGGACGAACGGAAAGACCACCACCACCTACTTCATCAATTCGCTGCTGGCGGCGCTCGGACAGGTCAGCGGACTGATCGGCACGATCGAGATCAAGGCAGGCTCCGAGGCGATTCCCAGCGCCTTGACCACGCCGGAGTCGCCGGAGGTCCACGGGCTGTTGGCCCTGATGCGCGAACGGGCGCTGGATGCTGCCGCGATGGAGGTCTCCTCGCACGCCATTTCCTACCGGCGGGTGGACGCTGTCCGGTTCGACGTGGCCGGCTTCACCAACCTCACGCAGGACCATCTGGACCTGCACGGCAGCATGGAGGAGTACTTCGATACCAAGGCCCGCCTGTTCGAGCCGGAACGTACCCGCAGGGCGGTGGTCTGCGTTGACGACGGCTGGGGCCGCCGGCTCGCAGAACGGGCGCAGTCCGGGGGAGTGGCGACGACAACGCTGGCCACCGCCGGCGGCAGCGCCGACTGGACCGTCGAGGGCGTGGTCCGCAAAGGCCTGGGGCACCGGTTCGAGCTGCACGGCCCCGCCGGCGAAGTGCTGCGCCTGCACACCGGGCTGCCCGGCACCTTCAACGTCTCCAACGCCGCGCTGGCCGCGGTGATGGTGCTGGCTTCCGGGACCGACCCGGCACGGCTGCAGGAGGCGCTGGACAGCGCGGACCCGCTCACCGTTGAGGTCCCCGGACGAATGCAGCTGATCAGTGAGAATCCGGCTGCCATTGTCGATTTCGCCCACAATCCGGACGCACTGGAGCGGACCCTGGCCTCGGTCCGGCGCCCCGAACCAGGGGCCCGGGTGATCGTGGTGTTCGGCGCCACCGGAGAGCGCGACCAGACCAAGCGCCCGCTGATGGGGGCCATCGCGGCCCGGCTGGCCGACGTCGTCGTGATCAGCGACGACGACCCTCATGGCGAGGACGCGGCCCAGATCCGCGCCGACGTGCTGGCCGGTGCCCGGGCGGCGGTGGAGAAGGAACACCTGACCGCCGAAATCGTCGAGGTGTTCCCCCGCGCGGAGGCCATCGAGCGAGCCGTCGCGATGGCTGCGGCGTCGGACACGGTGCTGGTTGCCGGCCGCGGACATGAGGTCTGGCAGGAGGTCAACGGGGAGAACCTGGCCCTTGACGACCGGGTGGAACTGCGCGAGGCGCTGCACCGGCATGGATTCGGACTGCTCTCCCAGAAGGCGGTAGAGTCCTAGATCGTCATGATTGAACTAACTGCAGCCGACATTGCGGCGATTACCGGCGGACGGGTCATTGGGGAGCCGGTCGACGGCATAGGGGAGACCGCCGACATCACCGTGAGTTCCGCCACCACAGACTCCCGCGAGATCGAGCCCGGCGGACTGTTCGTGGCCAAGCCGGGCGAGACCGCGGACGGCCACTTCTACGTCGGCGCCGCGTTCGACGCCGGCGCCGTGCTCGCTCTCACCGAACGCGAAGTAACCCATGCCTCGGGCCGGGTCCTGCCGCAAATCATCGTGCCCGATGCCGTTCTGGCCATGGGCGCCATCGCTTCAGCCATCGTGGCCCGGCTGCGTGCCGCCTCGGGGCTCGAGGTCGTGGGCATCACCGGCAGCGCCGGCAAAACCACCACCAAGGACCTGCTGGCCGGCATCCTGGGTCTGGTGGCGCCGACCGTGGCGCCGATCGGCTCCTACAACGGAGAGGTTGGCGTACCGCTGACGGTCTTCGCCGCGGATTTCGAAACCCGCTACCTGGTGGTCGAAATGGGGGCCACAGGCATTGGCCACATCGAGTACCTGGCCGACATGGTGAAGCCAAGCGTCGGCGTCGTGCTGGGCGTCGGCAGCGCCCACGCCGGGGAATTCGGCGGCGTGGAAAACATCGCCATCGCCAAAGGCGAACTGGCCGAGGCGCTGCCCGTCAGCGGAACCGCCGTACTCAACGCCGACGATCACCGGGTCAAGGCGATGGCCACCCGCACCGGCGCCCACGTGCTCTACTTCAGCTCCGACGACGGTTTCAGCCTGCCCGCCGGTAGCACCGACCAGCTGCTGCGTGCCCGCGGAGCCCGTACCAACGAGGCCGGCCACCCCGAATTCACGCTGTGCTTCCCGGACGGCACCGAGCACCCGGTTGCGTCCGGTCTGATTGGGATCCACCATGTGGCCAACCTGCTGGCTGCCGCCGGCGCAGCCTGGGCACTGGGCGTCCCCGCGGAAACCATCGCCGCCGGCCTGAGCGGGCGCGGCCCGGCCAGCCGCTGGCGGATGGAGCGGACCGAGCGGCCGGACGGCGTGACGGTGATCAACGATGCCTACAACGCCAACCCGGAATCCATGCGGGCCGCGCTGCGCACGCTGGCCGAACTGGGCCGCGGCCGCCGCACCTGGGCCGTGCTCGGCGAGATGCTGGAACTGGGCGATGACACCGTTCACGAGCACGACGCGATCGGCCGGATCGTGGTCCGGCTGAACATCTCGCGCCTGATTGTGGTCGGCGCTGGCGCCCGGGCCATGCACACCGGAGCAGTCATGGAAGGCTCGTGGGGCGACGAATCGATGTGGGTCGCCACCCCCGACGAGGCGCACCGGGTGCTCGAAGAGCAGCTGGCGCCGGGCGACCTGGTGCTGTTCAAGTCCTCCAACGGAGCCGGACTGCGGCATCTGGGCGACCGGGTAGCATTAGGAACCCCGTCGCCGGACGATCCCGCGGCGGCTGCAGTGCGCAGTTCCGTCACCCAAGAGGAAGGCCAGGCGCAGTGATAGCCCTGCTGATCGGTTCTGCCCTGGCACTGGTCCTGTCACTGCTCGGGACCCCCCTGTTCATCAAGTTGCTGGTGAAGCGCGGCTACGGCCAGTTCATCCGCGACGACGGTCCGACGGCGCACCACACCAAGCGCGGCACGCCCACCATGGGCGGCGTGGTCATTGTGGCGACCGTGGTGCTGTCCTATTTCGCCACCCACCTGGGCATGTGGCTGATCAACGGGGGAGCGCACGCCGGTCCCACCGCGTCCGGCGGCGTGCTGCTGTTGCTGATGGCCGGCATGGGCCTGGTCGGTTTCCTGGACGACTTCATCAAGATCTCCAAGCAACGCAGCCTCGGGCTCCGGGCCTGGGCGAAGATCGTGCTGCAGGGTATTGTCGGCATCCTTTTTGCGGTGCTGGCGCTGAGCTTTCCGGACAGCCTGGGCCGGACCCCTGCGTCGCTGAACATCTCCTTCACCCGGGACATCCCCTGGCTGGACCTGGCCTTCGGCGGCACGGTGCTGGGCACCATCCTGTTCATCATCTGGTCCAACATCATCGTCACCGCGGCCACCAACGGGGTAAACCTGACCGATGGGCTGGACGGCCTGGCTGCGGGAGCATCGGTGATGGTCTGCGGAGCCTACATGCTGATGGGCATCTGGCAGTTCAACCAGAGCTGCGGTTCCGTCAAGGTGCCGGGCGAGGCCTGTTACGAAGTCCGAGACCCGCTGGACCTGGCCCTGCTGGCCGGTGCGCTGGTCGGCGCACTGATCGGCTTCCTGTGGTGGAACACCTCGCCCGCCAAGATCTTCATGGGCGACACCGGTTCGCTGGCGATCGGCGGCGCGATTGCCGGGTTCGCCATCCTGTCCCGCAGCGAGCTGCTGCTGGTGGTCATGGCCGGACTGTTCGTCATCATCTCGCTGTCGGTGATCATCCAGGTGGTCTTCTTCAAGCTCAGCGGCGGAAAACGCGTATTCAAGATGGCCCCGCTGCAGCACCACTTCGAGCTCAAGGGCTGGGCCGAAGTCACCGTCGTGGTGCGCTTCTGGATCATTGCCGGGCTCTGCGTGGCGGCCGCCCTGGGCATCTTCTACGCAGAATGGGTCCTGGGCTCGTGAACCGACTTGATGGGTTGACCTCCTGGGACGCGGACTGGGCCGGACTGCGCGTCGTGGTCGCCGGCATCGGACTGTCGGGCTTTTCCGCCGCTGACACCCTGATCGAACTGGGTGCGTCAGTGGTCGTCGTCGATGGCCGCGATACGGAGGAAAACCGCGCCAAGGCCGACACGCTGAAGATTGTCGGCGCCCGCGAAGTCCTGCTCGGTGGCGAGCACGGCAGCACCCTGCCCGACGTCGGCGGGGAACCTGCCGAATTGCTGGTCACGTCGCCGGGCTGGAGCCCCCAGACACCGCTGCTGGCCGCGGCTGCGGCCGCGGGAATCCCGATTTGGGGCGACGTTGAACTCGCCTGGCGGGTGCGCGAACGCGCCGGGCGGCGTACTGCCGAGTGGCTGGCCATCACCGGCACCAATGGCAAGACCACCACGGTGGGTATGGCCGAATCCATGCTGCAGGCGGCCGGGCTGCGTGCCATCGCGGCCGGCAACGTGGGCACGCCGATCCTGGACGCCGTGCGCGATCCGATCGGGTACGACGTGATCGCGGTCGAACTCTCCAGCTTCCAGCTGCACTGGACCCACACCATGTCCCCGCTGGCCTCAGTGGTGCTCAACGTGGCCGAAGACCACGTGGACTGGCACGGCTCCTATGCGGCGTACCTGGCCGACAAGGCCAAAATCTACGAGCAAACCAGGATCGCGTGCGTCTACAACGCCGAGCAGCGCGAGACCGAGGAGATGGTCGAAGCCGCCGACGTCGTCGAAGGCTGCCGGGCGATCGGTTTCACCACCGGCATGCCCGCCGTGAGCATGGTCGGTGTGGTGGAGAACCTGCTGGTGGACCGGGCCTACATCCAAGAGCGCCGCGACTCGGCGGCCGAGCTGGCCAGCCTGGCCGATCTGGGTGAACTGGCGCCGCGGCACCAGGTGGCGAATGCGCTGGCCGCCGCCGCCCTCGTCCGGGCCTACGGCGTGGAGCCGGCCGCGGTCCGCGAAGGCCTGCGGCGGTTCGATCCCGGGTCCCACCGGATCCAGAAGGTCCTGGAGCAGGCCGGGGTGCTGTGGGTCAACGACTCCAAGGCCACCAACCCGCACGCCGCCTCGGCCTCGCTGGCGTCCTTTTCCTCGGTGGTGTGGATCGCCGGCGGATTGTCCAAGGGCGTCAACTACGACGAGTTGATCGCTGACCACGCACGCAGGCTGAAAGCGGTGGTGCTGATCGGCACGGACAACTCGTCCCTGCTGGCGGCGTTGCAGCGACACGCCCCGGATGTCCCGGTCATCGGGGTCCCGCCGGAGGAAACTGAAGACAGGATCCCGACGCCGGGCATCTCCGTCGGCGAGATCGTGATGGCGGCAGCCGTGGAAGCTGCCGCCGGCATAGCCGCCGACGGGGACACCGTCCTGATGGCCCCGGCTGCCGCCTCCATGGACCAGTTCACGTCCTACGCGCACCGCGGCAATGCGTTCATCGAAGCCGTCCGCCGGTTCGGGGAAGGGCGCGCACCGTCGACCAAGGAGCAGTAATGGCCAGCAGCGGCACCCGCAGCGGACGTCGGACGTCCGCCCCCGCCGTCGCCGGCGCTTCGGGCACCGCAAGGACACCTGACGCCCCTGCCGCCAAGCTCCGACGGCTCCGCGAACGCGGCACCGACGTGTTGGACCGGATCCAGGGCACGGGAACGCAATCCAGCGGTGCCAGCTATTACTTGATCCTTGGCTCCGCCCTGGCGCTGACCGCCATCGGCCTGCTGATGGTGCTCTCCTCGTCGGCGGTGGAATCCATCGCCGACGACAATTCGCCGTTCAGCCTGTTCATGCGGCAGGCGCTCTTCGCCGGCCTCGGCGTCACGGCGATGCTGGTCCTCTCCCGCTGGAAGCCCGCCACGTACCGGAAACTGGCGTGGCCGGCCCTTGCGCTGTCGGTGGTCCTGCTGCTCTTGGTCTTCACGCCGCTGGGTGAGTCGGTCGGCGGCAACCGCAACTGGCTCACCTTGCCCGGCGGAATGTCCTTGCAGCCGTCGGAAGTCGCCAAGCTGGGGATGTCGCTGTGGATGGCAACGGTGTTGGCGGCCAAGGAGCGGCTGCTCGGCAACTGGAAGCACCTGGTGGTCCCGGTGGTGGTTCCCGGCGCGGTCCTGGTGGTCGGCCCGGTGCTGGCCGGCAACGACTTGGGCACGGCAATGATCCTGATGCTGATCATTGCCGGCGGACTGTTCTTTGCCGGCGCTCCGTTGAAGCTGTTTGGCATCGCCGGCCTGGGCGCTGCCGCGCTGGTGCTGCTGCTGGTGGTGGTCAGCCCCAACCGGATGGGCCGCATCCTGATGTGGACCGACCAGGGCTGCGAAACCACCACCGGGCTGAACATGCAGTCCTGCAACGGGCTCTTCGCGCTGGCATCCGGAGGCTGGTGGGGCGTGGGCCTGGGCCAGAGCCGGCAGAAGTACAACTGGATACCGGAAGCCCACAACGACTACATCTTCGCCATCATCGGCGAAGAACTGGGGCTGCTCGGCACCATGGTCATCCTGGCCCTGTTCGGGGTGCTGGCCATCGCGCTGGTGCGCACGGTGATGCGGCAAGAGTCGCTTTTCGTCCGGATCTTCGCCGGGTCCATCATGGTCTGGATCATCGGCCAGGCCTTCGTGAACATCGCCGTCGTCACCGGACTGCTGCCGGTAATCGGCGTGCCGCTGCCGTTCATCTCCTACGGCGGGTCGGCCCTGACCGTGACCCTGGCCGCCGTCGGTGTACTCTTGTCCTTTGCCCGGACCGGTGCAGCCGGCCGGAAGAAGCCGGGAGGACTGGTCGCCCGGCTGCGGCAGACATCGTCCGCCGGCCCCCGCTGAATCCATCCACCAGACGCCGAGCAGAAGGTATTCCGCCACACCATGAACATTTCCAAGCCCTCTGTGGTCCTGGCCGGAGGCGGCACGGCGGGGCACGTCAGCCCGCTGCTGGCCATCGCCGGGGCCGTGGTCGAGGCCGCCCCCGCTGCCCGCATCCTCGCCGTCGGCACCGCGGCCGGCATGGAGACCCGCCTGGTGCCCGCGGCCGGCTACGAACTGGCCACCATCGGACGGGTGCCGCTGCCGCGCCGGCCCTCGCTGGACCTGGTGAAGCTGCCATTCAAATTCGCCGCGGCAGTCCGCCAGGCCGCCCGTATCATCAACGGAGCGCAGGCCGACGTGGTGGTGGGCGTGGGCGGCTATGTCAGCACACCGATGTACATCGCGGCCAGGATGGGCCGGGTGCCGATCGTTATCCATGAAGCCAACGCCCGGCCCGGCCTGGCCAACCGCGTGGGGGCCCGGCTGGCCGAGCGGGTGGCGGTAGCGTTCAAGGACACCAAGCTGCCCGGAGCCCGCTGGGTCGGCATGCCGATGCGGCGGGAAATCGCCAGCCTGGACCGGCAGTCGTCGCGCAGCGCCGCCCGCCGGAGGCTGGGACTGGCCCCTGAGAAGCCGGCGCTGATCGTCACCGGAGGCTCGTCCGGCGCGCTCAGCATCAACCGGACCATCGCCGCCGTGCTGCCGGAGCTCTCCGCGGCCGGCATCCAGGTGCTGCACATCACCGGCCGGAACAAGGCGCTGCTGGATGCCCAGGGTCAGTTGCTCGCCTCGCCCGGCTACCACCAGGTGGAGTATGTGGACGGCATGCAGGATGTCTACGCGGCGGCCGACCTGCTGCTGGCCCGCGCCGGCGCGGCCACGGTCTGCGAAGTCGCCGCCGTCGGCCTGCCGTCGGTGCTGGTGCCGCTGCCGCATGGGAACGGCGAACAGGCGCTGAACGCAGCCTCTCTGGTGGAGGCCGGCGGCGCCGTGCTGGTCCGGGACGCAGACTTCACCGCGCGCTGGGTCACCGACCACCTGCTGCCGCTGCTGCAGGATCCGGCGCGGCTTGAGCAGATGTCGGAGGCAGCGCACGCCCTCGGGATCAGGGATGCGGACGCACGAATGGCACAATTGGTGCTCGAGGCAATGGGGGAGGAGCACCGATGAAGGCCACTGATTTCCACACCACCACGCGGCTGCCGTTCGGCGAGCTCGGCGCCGTGCACTTTGTTGGACTCGGCGGCGCCGGCATGTCGGCCATCGCCCGGATCCTGCTGGCCCGCGGGGTGCCCGTGTCCGGCTCGGATGCGCGCGACTCCGCCGTCCTGCGGCAGCTGGAGGCGCTCGGCGCCACGGTCTTCGTGGGCCATGAAGCGGGCCATGTCGGCGGTGCGGACACGGTCGTGGTCTCCACCGCCATTCGGCCGGAGAACCCCGAACTGCAGGCTGCCGTTGCCGCCGGCCTGAACATTGTGCACCGTTCGGTGGCGCTCTCCGCCGCCATGGAGGGCAAGCGGCTGATCGCGGTCGGCGGCACACACGGCAAGACCACCACCACGGCCATGGCCACGGTGATGCTGCAGGCTGCCGGGCGCGAGCCGTCGTTCGCGATCGGCGGCGATGTCGCCGCGCTCGGCGTCAACGCCGCGCACGGGGAAGGCGACCTGTTTGTCGCCGAAGCGGACGAATCCGACGCCTCGTTCCTCAACTACCGGCCGCAGGTCATCGTCGTCACCAATGTGGAGGCGGACCACTTGGACCACTACGGGTCCGCCGAAGCCGTCTACGCCTCCTTCGATCAGTTCGCGGCGCTGCTTCCCAGCGACGGCACGCTGGTGGTCTGCCTCGACGACGACGGCGCACGCGCCTTGGCGGAGCGGGTGGCAGCGTCCGGCGCGGCCTGCCGGGTGCTCGGCTACGGCTATGCGGCGGACGCCGAGCTGCGGATCATCGACAGCGAGTTCGCCGGCTCCGGCAGCGCCAGCCGGCTCGAATACCCGGGCGGCACCTGCACCCTGCGGCTCCAGGTACCTGGTGAGCACAACATCCGGAACGCGGCGGCCGCCGTCGCCGTCGCCATCACGCAGCGCATCGATCCCGCCACCGCAGCCGAGGGGCTGGCCGGTTTCACCGGGGCAGCCAGGCGCTTCGAAGCCAAGGGAGCGGCGGCCGGGGTCCGCGTGTTCGACGACTACGCCCACCATCCCACCGAGGTCCACGCAGCCCTGACCGCCGCGCGCAAGGTTGCGGCCGGACATGCCGTGCATGTGATCTTCCAGCCGCACCTGTTCTCGCGCACTCGGGAGTTCGCCGCGGAGTTTGCCCAGGCGCTGCAGCTGGCCGATTCGGCCGCGGTGCTGGATATTTATCCGGCCCGTGAAGATCCGATCCCTGGTGTCACCAGCGAACTGATCACCAAGCGGTTGCCTTCCGGCAGTTACGCGCCGGACCCGGCCCGCGCCGTGGCGGAGATCGTCGCACGCTCACAGCCCGGCGACATCGTGCTGACCGTCGGGGCCGGTGACGTGACCCAGTACGGCCCCGTCCTGGTCGAGGCCTTGGAGCAAGCTTCCCCGGCCGTGCAATGAGTCCGCGCAAGCCACGTACTCCCGCGCGCCCCGCCGCCCCGGCCGGGCGGCCGGAGGACACGCTGCCGGCGGCGGACGCCACGCGGCAGTCCGGACCCGAGCGCACGACGCCGGACGGCCCGGGGGCGGGGGTCCGGATCACCTCCGGAAGGGTGACGGCCTTGCCGCCGGCATCCGGTCGCGAGGCGACATCCGGGACCGGGGGAGCCACCGGAAACGGGGCAGCAACCGGGACCGGGGGAGCCACCGGAACCGGGGGAGCAACCGGAACCGGGGCGGCAAACGCGCCGGGCCGGCCGGCCAAGCGCGCCGCAGGCACCCGTTCCCCGGGGCGCGGCACCGGTGCGGCAGCGTCTGGGTCTGGGACTGGGACTGGGACTGGGTCTGGGTCTGGGGCAGCCCGGAGTAAATCAGCACCTGCGTCGTCACAGCAGCGCATGGCGGGCGCGTTGGAGCGGTGGCGCGGCCACAAGGCGGGCTCGTCCCAGCTCCCAGGCCCCGGCGGATCCGACAGCACGGTGGTCAGCTTCCCCGAACCTGCCCGGCGGAAGACCCGGCGCCGGCTGCTGATCGCGGCAGGCACCGTCGTCGTGCTCCTTGCCGTCATGATGTCGGTCATTTTTCTATCGCCGGCGCTGGCGGTGAAGACCATCACCGTCGAGGGGACCAAACTGACCGACTCTGCCGCGCTGAGCGAGGCACTGGAGCCGTTGAAGGGGATCCCCCTGGCGCGCGTCGGTGAACGGGAAGTGGCCGGCCACGTGGACCACCTTCCGGCGGTCGAGTCCGTGGAGGTCGTCGCCAAACCGCCCTCCGAACTGCATGTCCGGATTATCGAGCACACCCCGGTTGCCGTTCTCAAGGACGGCAAGAAATTCGTGCTGATCGACGAATCGGGCAAGGCGCTGGCCTCGGTCCGCAAACGCAGCGAGGCGAAACTTCCCTTGATCGACGGGGACAAGGCGGCCGAGGATCCCGACGTCTTCGCGTCCATCACCGGCGTGCTCGGCGCGCTGTCGCCGGAGGTGCTGAAGCAGCTCGACCATGCCTCGGCCCGGTCAGTGGACTCGGTGGAACTCCAATTGAGCAACGGCCAAAAGGTGCTGTGGGGCAACGCCGGGCAGCAGGAACTCAAAGCCACCGTGCTGCAGGCGCTGTTGCAGGCGAAGGGCGTCAAGGGCAAAGCCAGCGTCATCGATGTGAGCACCCCCACGCGGCCGGTGACCCGCTGAGACCCGTGAAGGACGGCCGGAAATATGCAGCAGCCGCCGATCGCGCGACACGCGGAGTCCGGTCATTGTGCCAGCCCAACCTTCCGTCTAGCGTCTCGGATAGGAACTACTTGACATAACTCTAACCTTCAAGTTGAAGGTTAAGGTTCAGGTGAAACTACCGGACCGGGTACCCGCCCGCTTCGGCAGAACTGATCAGTGCACAGACTCGAGCAAGGGACACAGGACGTGGCAGCACCGCAGAATTACTTGGCCGTCATCAAAGTCGTCGGCATCGGCGGCGGTGGCGTGAATGCCGTCAACCGGATGATCGAGGTGGGGCTCCGCGGCGTGGAGTTCATCGCCATCAATACGGATGCCCAGGCACTGTTGATGAGCGACGCCGACGTCAAGCTCGACGTCGGACGGGAACTCACCCGCGGGCTGGGTGCCGGAGCGGACCCGGAGGTGGGCCGCAAGGCCGCCGAAGACCACGCCGAAGAGATCGAGGAAGTCCTGCGCGGGGCGGACATGGTCTTCGTGACGGCAGGCGAAGGCGGCGGCACCGGTACCGGCGGCGCACCCGTGGTGGCCCGGATCGCCCGTTCGCTCGGCGCGCTGACCATCGGTGTCGTCACCCGGCCATTCACGTTCGAGGGCCGCCGCCGGTCGAACCAGGCCGAAACCGGCATCGAGACGCTGCGCGACGAAGTCGACACCCTGATCGTGATCCCGAACGACCGACTGCTCTCCATCAGCGACCGCAACGTCTCCATGCTGGATGCCTTCCGGTCCGCCGACCAGGTCCTGCTGTCCGGCGTCCAGGGCATTACCGACCTGATTACCACGCCCGGCCTGATCAACCTTGACTTCGCCGACGTCAAGTCCGTGATGCAGGGTGCCGGCTCGGCGCTGATGGGTATTGGCTCCGCCCGCGGAGAGGACCGCGCAGTCAAGGCCGCCGAACTGGCCATTGCGTCTCCGCTGCTGGAAGCATCCATCGACGGTGCACACGGTGTGCTGCTCTCCATCCAGGGCGGATCGGATCTTGGCCTGTTCGAAATCAACGAGGCCGCGCGACTGGTGCAGGAGGTCGCCCACCCGGAGGCGAACATCATCTTCGGCGCCGTCATCGACGATGCGCTCGGCGACGAAGCGCGGGTGACCGTCATCGCCGCCGGCTTCGACCAGGTGGACGTCACCTCCGCTGCCCCGACCCAGAAGCCGGCCGTGGCGCCGGCCGGTGCTCCCGCGGTCCCTGCGGCACAGCCCTCCGTGCCGGTTTCCGAACCGACCGAGCATAGCTTCGGCGGCATGGTGGCGCAGCCCGCACACATTCCCGCCGATGCAGGCTTCGACATGGACCTTCCGGCCATCGTTGAGCCGGACCTCAGCTCGGGCCGTGTCGACGACCTGGATGTTCCGGATTTCTTGAAGTAACCAGCCCAAGAAGGATTCGGCAGTGTTCTGGTGGAAGCAGCAGGTCCACACCGGTGTGTGGGCCGCTTTTACCGACAGCTCGGCCGGCAATTTGGGCCTCCATGTGGGGGATGACGCCGCCGCCGTGCGCCGTCGGCGCGGATTGCTGGAGGATGCCCTGCAGGTTCCGGCCGGCTCGCTGCGCTTCATGAACCAAGTGCACTCCGCCGATGCCGCGGTCGTCGCAGCCGACGGTCCCGCTTCGTCGCAGCCGGCCGTGACGGCCGATGCGCTGGTAAGTCCCGACGGCGGGGCGCCGCTGGCCGTGATGGTGGCGGACTGCCTGCCGGTGGTGCTGGTGGGGACGCTGCCCGGCGGAGGCGCGGCCACTGCGGTGGCCCATGCCGGCCGCCGCGGCCTGCTGGATGGCGTGCTGGCCAACGCCGTGACGGGGCTTCGTGATGCGGGCGCCGCCGAACTGCAGGCATGGATCGGCCCGTCCATCTGCGGGGCCTGCTATGAGGTTCCCGAAGACATGCAGGCCGATGCCACCGCCCGGATTCCCGAGCTGGCGTCGCGGACCGCCTGGGGCACGCCGGCACTGGACCTCGCCGCCGGCGCCACGGCAGAACTGGCCGGACTCGGTGTGGAGGCGCACCGGGTGCCTGGCTGCACCAGGGAAGAAAGCCGGTTGTACTCCTACCGGCGGGATCACAGCACCGGCCGGTTCGCCGGTCTGGTCTGGAAGGACGCATGAACAGCAACACCCGGAAGGCCGAACTCGCGGCGAACCTGGAACGAGTCCGGGCCCGGATCGCCCGGGCCGCCGCGGGCCGCCCGGCGGAACCGGACCTGATTGTGGTGACGAAGTTCTTCCCGGCCTCCGACGTCGCGCTGCTGCATGACCTGGGTGTGCGCGACGTCGGGGAGAATCGGGACCAGGAAGCTGCCGCGAAGGCGGCGGAGCTGGCCGGCCGCGGGCTGCGCTGGCATTTCATCGGACAACTGCAAACCAACAAGGCGAAGTCGGTGGTCCGCTACGCCGATCTGATCCATTCGGTGGACCGGCCGCAGCTGGTCCGCGCATTGGGCAAGGCCATGGCCACCGAGCAGGAACGGCGGCAGGCTGCCGGGCTGGAGCGGCGTGCGGCCCTCGGCTGCCTGATCCAAGTGGACCTTGACGAAACAGACCTGCCGCAGGCCGCCGGAACGGCGGCGCGCGGCGGTGCCCGGCCCGAAGAAATCCGCGCGCTGGCCACTGCCCTTCAGGAGACCGAGGGGCTGACTCCGGCGGGGCTGATGGCGGTTGCGCCGTTGGGGGCAGACCCGGCCCGCGCCTTCGACCGGCTGGCGGAGTTCTCGCAACTGCTCCGGCAAGAGCATCCCGGGGCCGACATGATCTCGGCGGGGATGAGCCAGGACCTGGAAGCAGCGGTGGCCGCGGGCGCGACACACCTCCGTGTCGGATCAGATGTCCTCGGACCACGACCGGCGGTGCGGTAGCGTTTTGGCTAGGCAGGCTCTGTGCCGGACCCCATTTTCATGACCGGGGACCGCGCAAGGCAGACAGCAGCGCTGAAGACAGGATGGGAGCTACCATGGCAGGCACACTGCGCAAGACAATGATTTATCTTGGGCTCGCCGATGGTGACGAGCACTACGAACCCGAGCAGCCGGACACGGCCGCTCGAGACGAGGAGCAGCCCGTGGACCAGCCCCGACAGGAGCGCCGTGCCGAGCCTGCAGCGGCACCGGTCAAGCCGGCTGCCGAGGAATACCGGGCACCGGTGACCCCGATCAAGCGCGCTCCGTCCGCCCGCGAGGATGCCACCGTGCTGCACCAGATCACCACCGTGCACCCCCGCTCCTACAACGATGCCAAAGTGATCGGCGAGAGTTTCCGGGACGGCATCCCGGTGATCATGAATGTCACCGATATGGGCGAAGCGGAAGCCAAGCGCCTGGTCGATTTCTCTGCCGGCCTGGTCTTCGGCCTGCACGGTAGCATTGAGCGGGTAACCAACAAGGTTTTCCTCCTCTCGCCGTCAAGCGTGGAAGTGCTGGGTGAGGACCGCAAGTCCAGCGACCAGCAGGCCAGCTTCTTCAACCAGAGCTAGCCTGCCGCACTTTCCGGGAGGCGTGCCGCCCGTCAAAATCCTTCTAGCGCTAGGAATCGTGGAACAGGCGTGTCCATCATTTTCGTCCTGCTGTACCTGATCTTGATGTTGTTCCAACTGGCCTTGATCGTGCGCATCGTTTTCGAAGTCGTGCAGGCCTTCGCCCGGCGCTGGCGGCCTCGCGGCATCGCGCTGGTCGCGGCTTCCGTGATCTACACAGTGACCGACCCGCCGCTGAAGGGCCTTCGGCGGATCATTCCGCCGCTGCGGATCGGCGGATTCGCGCTCGATCTCGCCTTCCTGGTGCTGTTCCTTGCCGTGACCATCGCGATGGCGGTTGTGGCGGGGCTGGCCTGACCGAAGGTGCGTTAGTGTTCGTCTCCGAAACGATATATTCTGATTCAGATATAGCTGGCGGATGTCCGTTGCACGGGGACTATTCGCTACCGTTGTTATGAATCCAGCACGTTGCATTCATGACCCACACGAACCAGTATGAGGTGACCAGATGGCTTTGACGCCAGAAGACGTTGTCAACAAGCGGTTCCAGCCGACTAAGTTCCGCGAAGGCTATGACCAGGATGAGGTTGACGACTTTCTCGATGAGATCGTCGTTGAACTCCGCCGGCTGAACCAGGAGAACGACGAACTTCGCAAGAAGCTGGCTGAAGCCACGTCGGGCCAGGCTCCGGAGGCCTCCGTGCCGGCCCCGGTCTCCGCCGCACCGAAGACCGAACAGGTCCGGGAACAGGTCAAGGAAGAGCCCAAGGTCGAGGTCAAGCCGAAGGAAGAGCCGAAGCCGGCTCCGGCCGCCGCCGCAGCTCCCGAAACCGACCGCTCCGCTACCGCCGAGTCGGCTGCAGGCGTGTTGGCCATGGCCCAGAAGCTCCACGACGAGTACGTCACCGCCGGCGTGGAGCAGCGGGACAAGATCATTGCCGAGGCGCAGCTCGAAGCCAGCAGCCTGGTCAATGACGCCGAAGAAAAGAGCCGCAAGACCCTGGGCAACCTCGAGCAGCAGAAGGCTGTGCTGGAGCGCAAGCTCGAGCAGCTGCGCGGCTTCGAGCGCGACTACCGCGCCCGTCTGAAGGCCTACATCGAAGGCCAGCTGCGCGATCTGGAAGCCCGCGGCTCCTTCGCTGCCCCCGAGGTCAAGGACAGCGCCGACGCGTAAGCGCGGAAGGTAACTGACGGCCCTGTTCGACAGGGCTCCCCATGGCCGGCGCCGGGATCATCCTGCCGCCGGCCATTGCCTTTGGACACCGCAGCGGTGCCCCGGACGGCACTGAAGACGAGAGAGACATGTCAGAAACTCCACCGGCAGCTGATCCATCCAACGAAGGGGCGGCGGCCGACGCCGGACAACGCAAGGGCAGCGGCCGGTTCATCCTGCTGCTGGCCGGGTGCGCGGCCTTCGCCTATGCCTTTGACCAACTGACCAAGTGGTGGGTCGTGTCCACCATGACCGAGGGGCAGATCACTCCGGTGCTGCCGCCGCTGTTGCACTGGCACTTCATCCGCAACTCGGGTGCGGCGTTCTCCATCGGCCAGGACCACACCTGGGTGTTTACCCTGGTGATGTCGGCGGTAGCCATCGCGATCCTGGTTTACGCCCGCAAGGTCCGCTCCCTGTGGTGGTCGGTGGCGCTCGGCTTCCTGCTCGGCGGCGCGCTGGGCAACCTGACCGACCGGCTGTTCCGAGAACCGGCTTTCGGCGTCGGGCACGTGGTGGATTTCATCGCCTTCCCGAACTTTGCCATCTTCAACATCGCGGACTCCGCCGTCGTCGGCGCGGTCATCCTGTGGTGCGTGCTGACCTTCATGGGCATCGGCATGGACGGCACCCGGCAGACCGCCAAGACCGCGGACCGCACATCGGGCGGGGACGGGAAGCCGCTCGATGGGGGCAAGCCGGCAGGGGAGAGCGGTGACTGACGACGTCAGGGTCGTCGAGCTGGACGCCGGGACGGCCGGCGAACGGGCGGACACGGTGGTGGCCGCGCAGCTGGGCATCTCGCGCACGGCCGCAGCGGCACTTTTCGGCGACAAACACGTGCAACTGGATGGCCGTGCCATAGCCAAATCGGCGAAGTTGCCGGGACAGGGAAGCCTGCGCATCACCGTCCCGGAGCAGCGGGATCCGCTCGCCGTCGTGGTGGAAGAGGTTGAGGATTTGAAGATTCTCGGAGACGAGGACGATTTCGTCGTCATCGACAAACCGGTGGGCGTGGCAGCGCATCCGTCGCCGGGCTGGGTGGGCCCCACCGTGGTCGGCGCCCTGGCTGCGCGCGGCTACCGGATTTCGACGTCGGGTGCGGCCGAACGGGCTGGGATTGTCCACCGGCTGGACGTGGGAACGTCCGGCGTGATGGTGGTGGCCAAGACAGAACACGGCTACACGCTGCTGAAGCGAGCCTTCAAGGACCGCACGGTGGACAAGGTCTATCACGCCCTCGTGCAGGGACTGCCCGATCCGCTGGAAGGCACGATCGACGCGCCGATCGGCCGGCACCCCGGCTACGACTGGCGCTTCGCCGTCGTCGAGGACGGACGCCATTCGCTGACCCATTATGAGGTCATCGAGGCTTTCGGCAAGGCCTCGTTGGTCGAAGTCCATTTGGAAACCGGCCGGACGCACCAGATCCGCGTCCACTTTTCGGCGCTCCGGCATCCCTGTGCGGGCGACCTGACCTACGGCGCCGATCCGAAACTTGCCGCAGCGCTGGGCCTGACCCGGCAATGGCTGCACGCCAAAAAGCTTGGCTTCCATCACCCCGGCACCGGGGAATGGGTCGAATACGAAAGCGAGTACCCGCAGGACCTGGCTTACGCGCTGCAGGCACTGGCCGAACACCGCGTGTAGCCCGGACTGGCTGGCTCCGACACCTAGAATGAAACGGTGGCAGCAGTGACTTCTTCCAAGACCGGCAACGATTCCTTCGTTCATCTTCACAACCACACCGAGTACTCGATGCTCGACGGGGCCGCGCGGCTGACGGACTTGTTCAGCCACACCGAGGAACTGGGCATGAACGCGGTGGCGACGACGGACCACGGGTTCGTCTTCGGTGCCTTCGATTTCTGGAGCAAGGCCCGCAACGCCGGGGTCAAGCCGATTGTCGGCGTCGAAGCCTACCTGACCCCGGGCACCGCCCGGGCGGACAAGACGCGCGTGCGCTGGGGCGACGGCGGACGCAACGACGTCTCCGGCGCCGGCGCCTACACCCACATGACCATGTGGGCCGAGACCACCGAGGGCATGCACAACCTCTTCCGCGCCTCGTCGCTGGCGTCGCTGGAAGGCTATCTGTACAAGCCCCGAATGGACCGGGACCTGCTGCAGACCTACGGCAAGGGCCTGATCGCCACCACCGGCTGCCCATCCGGCGAAGTCCAGACGAAGCTGCGGCTGGGCCTCTACAACGAAGCCAAGCAGGCGGCCTCCGACTTCCGGGACATCTTCGGCAAGGAAAACTTTTTCTGCGAGCTGATGGACCACGGCCTGGACATCGAACGCAACGTGCAGACCGACCTGCGGAAACTGGCACGCGAACTTGGGCTGCCGTTCGTGGCCACCAACGACCTTCACTACACCCACGCCGAGGATGCGAAATCGCACGCGGCACTGCTGTGTGTGCAATCGGGCTCGTCGCTGGCCGACCCCAAGCGCTTCAAGTTCGACGCCGACGAGTTCTACCTGAAGTCCCCGGCGGAGATGCGGGCCATTTTCCGCGACGTGCCGGAAGCGTGCGACAACACCCTGCTGATCGCCGAGCGCTGCAACGTGGAGTTCAACACCAAGGCCTCCTACATGCCGGTGTTCCCGGTGCCGGAGGGCGAGAACGAGGAATCCTGGTTCGTCAAGGAGGTCGAGAAGGGACTGCACTACCGGTTCCCGACCGGCATCCCCGACGACGTGCGTAAGCAGGCCGAATATGAGATTGGCATCATCCTGCAGATGGGCTTTCCCGGCTACTTCCTGGTGGTGGCCGACTTCATCAATTGGTCTAAGGACAACGGCATCCGGGTTGGCCCGGGCCGCGGTTCCGGCGCCGGCTCGATGGTGGCCTACGCGATGCGCATCACCGACCTGAACCCGCTCAAGCACGGACTGATTTTCGAACGCTTCCTCAACCCCGACCGCGTCTCGATGCCTGACTTCGACGTTGACTTCGATGACCGGCGCCGCCCCGAGGTGATCAAGTACGTCACCGAGAAGTACGGTGACGACCGGGTGGCCATGATCGTCACGTACGGCACCATCAAGGCCAAGCAGGCGTTGAAGGACTCCTCCCGCGTGATGGGCTACCCGTTCTCCACCGGCGAGCGGCTGACCAAGGCCATGCCGCCGGATGTCATGGGCAAGGGCCTGACGCTGAAGGAAGTGCACGATCCCAGCGCCAAGCGCTACGGCGAGGCCGAGGAGATGCGCGAACTGCTCAAGTCGGACGCAGATTCCGCCAAGGTCTTCGAAACCGCCCTGGGCTTGGAAGGGCTGAAGCGCCAGTGGGGTGTGCACGCAGCCGGCGTGATCATGTCCTCGGATCCGCTGATCGACATCATTCCGATCATGCGCCGGGAACAGGACGGCCAGGTCATTACGCAGTTCGACTATCCCACCTGTGAAGGCCTCGGCCTGATCAAGATGGACTTCCTCGGCCTGCGCAACCTGACGATCATCACCGACGCCATCGAGAACATCAAGATGAACCAGGACGTGGACCTGGATCTTGAAACGCTGGACCTCGACGACCGCGGGTCCTACGAACTGCTCGCCCGCGGCGACACCCTGGGCGTCTTCCAGCTCGACGGCGGCCCGATGCGGTCGCTGCTGAAGATGATGCGGCCGGACAACTTCGAAGACATCTCCGCCGTGATCGCCCTGTACCGGCCGGGTCCGATGGGCGCCAACTCGCACACCAACTACGCCCTGCGCAAGACCGGCCTCCAGGAGATCACCCCGATCCACCCGGAGCTGGAAGAACCGCTGCGGGAAATCCTGGACACCACCTACGGCCTGATCGTGTATCAGGAGCAGGTGATGGCGATCGCCCAGAAGGTGGCCGGCTTCTCGCTGGGCCAAGCGGACATTCTGCGGCGTGCGATGGGCAAGAAGAAGAAGTCCGAGCTGGACAAGCAGTATGAGGGCTTCCACCAGGGCATGGTGGACCGCGGCTACTCCGAGGCGGCCATCAAGGCGCTGTGGGACATCCTGCTGCCGTTCTCCGACTATGCCTTCAACAAGGCACACTCGGCCGCCTACGGCCTGGTCTCCTACTGGACGGCCTACCTGAAGGCGCACTACCCGGCCGAATACATGGCCGCGCTGCTCACCTCGGTGGGCGACGACAAGGACAAACTGGCGCTGTACCTGAACGAATGCCGCCACATGGGCATCACCGTGCTGCCGCCGGATGTCAACGAATCCGCGCTGAACTTCACCCCTGTGGGCAAGGACATCCGCTTCGGCATGGGCGCCATCCGCAACGTCGGCGCCAACGTGGTGCACGCCATGGTGGCCGCCCGCGACGAGAAGGGCAACTTCGCCAGCTTCAGCGATTTCCTGCAGAAGGTTCCGGCCGTCGTCTGCAACAAGCGCACCATCGAGTCGCTGGTCAAGGCCGGCGCGTTTGACTCGCTGGGCCATCCGCGCCGCGCGCTGGCAATGATCCACGAAGAGGCGGTGGATTCGGTCATCGTGCTCAAGCGCAACGAGGCCGCCAACCAGTTCGACCTTTTCAGCGCGTTCGACGACGGCGGCGAAACCGCCGGCGGCCTCGCGGTGGATGTGCCGGACCTGCCCGAGTGGGACAAGAAGGACAAGCTAGCGTTCGAGCGCGACATGCTGGGCCTCTATGTGTCCGACCACCCGTTGCAGGGCCTGGACGGGATCCTGAGCCAGCACGCCGACATGTCGATCACTTCGCTGATCGGCGAAGACGGGCCGCCGGACGGACAGATCATCACCATTGCCGGCATGATCACCTCGCTGCAGCGCAGGATCGCCAAGAACAGCGGCAACGCCTACGCGCGGGCCGAAGTCGAGGACCTCGGCGGCTCGATGGAGGTCATGTTTTTCGGCCAGGCCTATGCGCCGATCGCCACCGTGCTGGCCGAGGACCTGATTGTGGTGGTCCGCGGGCGGCTGCAGCGCCGCGACGACGGGGCAGTCACGCTGAATGCGCAAGAACTGACCGTGCCAGACCTGAGCGACGGGCATTCCGGGCCGGTGGTGATTTCGATGGCGAGCTTCAAGGCGACCGAGTCGGTGGTGACCGCGCTGGGGGACGTGCTGCGCACCCATCCCGGCACCACCGAAGTGCAGGTGCGGCTGAACAGCTCCCGCAAGGTCGAGGTGATGAGGCTGGGTGTGGACCTGCGGGTCAATCCGAACCCCTCGCTGTTCGGCGACCTCAAGGTGCTGCTGGGGCCTGCCTGCCTCGACGCCTGACCCAGCAGGCGGCGGGCGGTCAGTAGAATGGGTGGGTGACTTCTGCAGCCAAAGCCTTTGACGATTTCCCCACGCTGGACCTGCGCGGCCGCAGCCTCGGCACCGCCGAGCTGAAAGCCGCCATGCCCCGGGCGGAGACCACGTTCGACGCCGCCACCGGCGCCGTCGAGGAGATCATCGGCAAGGTGCGCGCGGACGGTTATGCCGCCTTGGCCGATCTCGCGCGCCGGTTCGACGGTGTGGAGCAGCTTCATCCCCGGGTGCCGGCGGCGGCCATGGACGAGGCACTGGAGCAGCTGGACCCGCAGGTGCGTGCCGCGCTGGAGGAGTCCATCGTGCGTGCCCGCCGGTTCGCCGCGGCACAAGTGCCGGGGGACACCGACGTCGAGATCAGTGACGGGGCAGTGGTCACGCACAAGTGGATCCCGGTGAACCGCGTGGGGCTCTACGTCCCCGGCGGACTGGCCGTGTACCCATCCTCCGTGGTCATGAACGTCGTGCCGGCACAGGCCGCAGGCGTGGCGTCCATCGCGCTGGCGTCGCCGCCGCAGAAGGACTTCGGGTCGCTGCCGCACCCCACCATCCTGGCCGCCGCCAAGCTGCTGGGCATTGACGAGGTCTATGCCATCGGCGGCGCGCAGGCGGTTGCCGCGTTCGCCTACGGCGTGCCGGCCAACGAGCACGGCCCGGCACTGGAACCCGTGGACGTCGTCACCGGACCCGGCAACGTTTTCGTGGCCACGGCCAAACGGCTGGTCAAGAGCGTGGTGGGCATTGACGCCGAAGCCGGCACCACCGAAATAGCCATCCTGGCCGACGACACCGCCAATCCGTCCTTCGTGGCCGCCGACCTGATCAGCCAGGCCGAGCACGACCCGCATGCCGCCTCCGTCCTGATCACCGCGTCGGAGGAACTGGCGCAGGCCGTCCGCGGGGAACTCGGCGTCCAGATCGCCAGGACCAAGCACTCCGAGCGCGTTCGCCAGGCGCTGGCCGGACCGCAGTCGGGCACCATCCTGGTGGATGGGCTGGACCAGGGCATCGCGGTGTGCGACGCCTACGCCGCCGAACACCTGGAAATCCACACCACCGACGCCGCGGCGGTGGCCGCCCGGATCCGCAATGCGGGCGCGATCTTCGTGGGCGATTACAGCCCGGTGAGCCTGGGCGACTACTGCGCCGGCTCCAACCATGTGCTGCCCACCAGCGGCACCGCCACCTTCGCCAGCGGGCTCAACGTGACCACTTTCCTGCGCGCGGTCCAGGTGATCAACTATGGCAGCGCAGCGTTGCGGGAGGTCAGCGGACACATCGGCGCATTGTCCCGGGCGGAGGACCTCCCCGCACATGGCGATGCAGTAGCGATCCGGTTCGCCTGAGCGGGCCGAACCCCAACATGTAGTAATCACAGTCTTGTAATTCACCTAGATCTAGTTCTAGGATGAATTTGTTGGTGTCCCCCCCACGGAAGGAGTGTTGCGTGTATTGTCCGTTTTGCCGCAACTCCGATTCCCGGGTGGTGGACAGCCGGCTGACCGACGACGGTTCGGCGATCCGCCGGCGCCGGCAGTGCCCGGCCTGCGGGCGCCGCTTCACCACGGTGGAGACCACCAGCCTCAGCGTGATCAAGCGCTCGGGCGTCAGTGAGCCATTCAGCCGCACCAAAGTGGTCAACGGCGTGCGCAAGGCGTGCCAGGGGCGGCCGGTCACGGAAGACGACCTGGCCATGCTGGCACAGGAAGTCGAAGAATCGGTCCGTGCCAGCGGGGCCGCGGAAATCGACGCTCATGAGGTGGGCCTGGCGATCCTCGGACCGCTGAAGAAGCTGGACCTGATCGCCTTCCTGCGGTTCGCCAGCGTTTACCAGGGCTATGAGTCGCTGGAGGATTTCGAATCCGCCATCGACCAGTTGCGCCGCGATGCGCGGAAAAACGGCCAGCAGGGGCCGGAAGGCCGGCAACGGCCGTTGACAGCGCAATAGCGCACTCAGACTCCGGTGGCGGCTGCGGAGGGGAAGCCGAGGCCGCCACCGGCACCAACTTTTCTACTTGGCGAATCCAAAGTGTATGGCCGACTGCAGCGCCGCCCCGACGATGCCCGCATTGTTCCGCAGCTGCGCGGGGATGATCGGTGTGGCCAGCTGAAGCAGGGGCAGGAAGTCCTCGCTGCGTTTGGAAATGCCGCCGCCAACAATGAACAGTTCCGGCGAGAACAAAAACTCCACGTGGGAAAAGTAACGCTGCAGGCGTTTCGCGTACTCCTCCCAGTCCAGGTCTTCGCGTTCACGGGCAGCGGCAGAGGCCTTCGTCTCGGCGTCGTGCCCGTCCAGCTCCAGATGCCCCAGTTCGGCGTTGGGAACCAGCTTGCCGTTGAAGATGAACGCCGAGCCGATGCCGGTGCCCAGGGTGATCACCAGCAGGGTGCCCTTCACCCCGGCCCCGGCACCATAGCGCGCCTCGGCCAGCCCGGCCGCGTCGGCGTCGTTCATGACCTGGACCGGACGGGACATCTTGTCGGTCAGCAGCGAATCGACGTCGGTGCCGATCCAGCTGGGATCGACATTGGCTGCCGACCGGGCGACCCCATGGCGGATGATGGCCGGGAACGTGACGCCCACCGGGCGCTCCGGTCCCGGGCCGTCCGGGCGCGCGCAGAGTTCGGTGACGATGCGCGCAACGACCTCGGCGACTGCTTCCGGAGTGGACGGACGGGGAGTGTCGTAACGGATGCGTTCGCCGACCAAGTCTCCCTTTTTGAGGTCGACGATGCCGCCCTTGATGCCGGTTCCGCCGATATCGATCCCGATCGCCGAGCGTGCTGCCCGTTTGGCTGCCTTGCTGTTTTTGGCGTCCTGGGTCGCCATGCCACCTCCGTGTGCGCTTGTAGCCGGCGTGCGGAGCCGGACAATCGGTAGCCTACCCGGTGCGGAGGCGGTGCCGGTCTAGGGCAGGGTCAGGATTTCCGCGCCGGAGTCGGTGACCACCAGGGTGTGCTCGAACTGCGCGGTCCGTTTGCGGTCCTTGGTCACCACGGTCCAGTTGTCGTCCCACATCTCCCAGTCGACGGTGCCCAGGGTCAGCATCGGTTCGATGGTGAAGACCATGCCCGGCTCGATCAGCCGGCTGTAGGCGGGCGCGGCGTCGTAATGCGGGATGATCAGCCCGGTGTGGAACGCTTCGCCGACCCCATGGCCGGTGAAATCGCGGACCACTCCATAGCCGAAACGCTTCGCGAAGGACTCGATGGTCCGGCCAATGACGTTGATTTCGCGGCCAGGCGCCACCGCCTTAATACCGCGGCGCAGTGACTCCTGTGTGCGCTCCACCAGCAGGCGCGATTCCTCATCGACGTCGCCCACCAGGAAGGTGTGGTTGGTGTCCCCGTGGACGCCGTCCAGGTACGCGGTGATGTCGATGTTGATGATGTCGCCGTCCTGCACCACGGTGGTGTCCGGGATGCCATGGCAGATCACTTCATTGATCGACGAACAGATCGACTTCGGGAAACCGCGGTAGCCCAGGCAGGAGGGGTACGCGTGGTGGTCCAGCAGGAACTCGTGGCCAATCCGGTCCAGTTGATCGGTAGTGACCCCCGGTTCGATGTGCTTGCCGACCTCCACAATGGCCTGTGCAGCGATCCGTCCGGCGGTGCGGATTTTATCGATGGTCTCCGGTGTCTTTACCTCGGAACCGGTGAATTTGGCAGGCGCCGGTTTCCACGCGTACTCGGGGCGCTCGATGGAAGCGGGGACCGGCAAGGTGGGGCTGACGGTGCCTTGAACGAGGGTTCCGACGGGTGCTGTTGCTGCGTTGTGGGGCATAGTATCGATCATATAGGTGCTGCAGCGGTGCCCGAGCGAGACGTCGGCGCTCCATGGCCCGGCGGCGGCGCCATGGACTTTAAGGAGGCTGGCATGGCGGAATTCTGGTACAACGTCGTCACCCACGAAGTGGAAGTGGGCGCGCAGTCCGACTGGACGCAACTGATCGGCCCCTACGAGACGCGCGCCGAGGCCGAACAGGCGCTGCAAAAGGTGCAGCAGCGCAACGAGGCGTGGGACGCCCAGGACGACGACGACTGACCGCGTCCGCCCTCTCGCGGCAGCAAGATATATGCGGCTGGGCGGCTTTCCGCCGTCCTGGAGTGTTGCTCAGGCCTGGACAGATGCTTTGGCCTAGAAGGAATGCTCCGGGCCGGGGAACGCGCCGTCCTGGACGTCCGAGCGGAAGGCGGCAGCGGCGTCGGAAATGATGCTCCGCACGTCCGCGTACTGCTTGACGAACCGGGCCATCTTGCCGCCGCGCAGGCCCACCATGTCCTGCCAGACGAGAACCTGGCCGGTGGTGGACGGGCCAGCACCGATCCCGACCGTGGGAATATGCAGGGCGTGGTCCACCTTGGCTGCAGCCTCGGCCGGGACCATTTCCATCAGCACCGCAAAAGCACCGGCCGCTTCCAGCGCCAGCGCATCGTCAATCAGCCGCCCGGCGTCGTCGCCGCGGCCCTGCACCCGGTAGCCGCCCAGCGCATGCTCGCTCTGCGGAGTGAAGCCAATATGGGCCATCACCGGGACGCCCGCCTGGACCAGGGCCCGGACGGTGTCCGCATAGTAGGCGCCGCCCTCCATCTTCACCGCGTGCACTCCGGTTTCCTTCAGGAAGCGCACACCGGTTTCCACTGCCTGCGCCGGCGAGACCTCGTAGCTGCCGAAGGGCAGGTCGGCGACAACGAAGGCGCTGCGGGCCGAACGGGCGACTGCCCGGCAGAGCGGCAGCATCTCGTCCACCGTGATCGGCAGCGAGGTCTCGTTGCCCAGCACGTTGTTGGACGCCGAGTCGCCAATCAACAGCACCTCGATCCCGGCCGCGTCGAAAATCTCCGCGGTGTACTGGTCATAGGCCGTCAGCATCGCGAAGCGGCGGCCCTCGTCCTTGGCCTGTTGCAGGTGGTGGATGCGGGTGCGTCGAGCCGGGCGCGAGGCCGCAGCCGCCGCGGACGTGCCGTAAGGAGCCGGCTGCTCAGCGCCGGAAGGCTGTGAAGTGGGCATGTGATAGAGCCTAATCCTCAGACGTCTGCTTGCTCCACTTGGGCGCGGAAGCGTTACCGGGGCGGAAACTTCGGGGTTGCTGCCAGTAGGCTAAGGAGAAGTACACGGCAGGCTCTGGCAAGCGGCTTGAGATGCCACTTCAGAACCGCGTGCGGACACAGTGAAAGGCAGCCCATGGACCGTCAGCAGGAATTTGTCCTCCGTACCATCGAAGAGCGCGACGTGCGGTTTGTTCGGCTCTGGTTCACGGACATCGTCGGGTCGCTGAAATCCGTGGCGCTGGCTCCTGCTGAGGTGGAAGGTGCGTTCGAAGAGGGGCTCGGCTTCGACGGTTCCTCGATCGAGGGCCTGGCCCGTGTCTTCGAGTCGGACATGCTGGTCCAGCCGGATCCCACCACGTTCCAGATCCTGCCCTGGCGGGGCGAGGCGGAGCAGACCTCGCGGATGTTCTGCGACGTACTCACGCCCGACGGCGAGCCCTCCAGCGCCGATCCGCGCAACGTGCTGAAGCGGACGCTGAGCAAGGCGGCGGAGATGGGCTTCACCTGCTATACCCACCCGGAGATCGAGTTCTACCTGCTCAAGTCCGACGAACTGGGTCCGGACGGGATTCCGGTGCCCGTGGACCAAGCCGGCTATTTCGACCACGTGCCCGGCGGGGTGGCACAGGACTTCCGCCGCACCGCCGTGACCATGCTGGAAAACGTGGGCATCTCGGTGGAGTTCAGCCACCACGAGGCCGGCCCCGGGCAGAACGAAATCGACCTCCGCTACGCCGATGCCCTGCAGACCGCGGACAACATCATGACCTTCCGCACAGTGGTCAAGGAAGTGGCGTTGATGGAGGGCATCTATGCCACCTTCATGCCCAAGCCGTTCTCCGACCACCCGGGCTCCGGCATGCACACCCACTTTTCCCTGTTTGAGGGCGACTCGAACGCGTTCTTCGAAGCCGGCGCCGAATACCAGCTGTCCAAAACGGCCCGCCAATTCATGGCCGGGATCCTGCACCACGCGCCGGAGTTCACCGCCGTCACCAACCAGTTCGTCAATTCGTACAAGCGGCTGTGGGGCGGGGGAGAGGCCCCCAGCTACATCTCCTGGGGCCACAACAACCGTTCCGCCCTGCTGCGGGTTCCGCTCTACAAGCCGAACAAGGGCCAGTCCGCCCGCGTCGAATACCGCGGCATCGACTCGGCGGCCAACCCGTACTTGTCCTACGCGGTGCTGCTTGGCGCCGGCCTGAAGGGCATCGAGGAAGGCTACGAACTGCCGCCGGCAGCCGAGGACGATGTCTGGAGCCTGAGCACCGCGGAGCGGCGCGCCATGGGACTGGACCCGCTGCCGTCCAGCCTGCACGACGCCATCCGGGCGATGGAGGAGTCGGAGCTGGTCGCCGGCATCCTGGGCGAGCAGGTCTACGAAATCTTCCTGCGCAACAAGCGGGCCGAATGGCACGACTACCGGCTGCAGGTCACCCCGCACGAGCTGAAGCGCAACATCGGAATCCTCTAGGTCGACGAAAGTGCTCACCAACCGGCGCCTGATCGCCCGAGGCTTCCACGACCTGGAGCGCAGCACCCGCTTCCTGCAGGCCAAGGAACTGTCCGAGGTCACCCCGGAGCGGCTGGACGCAGGCTTCGCCGTCAGCGCCGACCCCGATCAGGCACTGGTCTCGCTGGTCCGGCTGCTGGAGAAGAACCCCGCCCTGGCCGAGATCATCAATACCGGTGGCGACAGCAGCGAAGCCCTGTTCCGGCTGCTCGGGGCCTCGGAAGCACTGGGCGACTTCCTGCTGCGCCGGCCCGAGCACTTGGACGTGCTGGAAACGGACATCGGGCCGGAGCCCGGCAGCGTCCCGGCCTCCCGGCTGCGCAGTTCGATGCTGTACGCCGTCGGGGCGGATCCGCTCGCCGAACAACCGGTCGCCTCCCTGTCCGGCAAGGATGCCTACACCGAGCTGCGGAGCACCTACCGCCGGCACCTGGCAGAACTCGCCATCCGCGACCTCTGCGCCGCCTCGCCGGTCGACTTTATGCCGGCGGTCGGCCGGGAGCTTGCTGACCTTGCCGCCGCGGCGCTGGAAGCCGGCCTGGCGGTGGCGCGCGCCGAGACGGCGGAACGCTTCAGCCCAGACGATGTTGCGGCCGTGAAGTTGGCCATCATCGGGATGGGCAAGTGCGGCGCCGGCGAGCTGAACTATATTTCCGACGTCGATGTGGTGTACGTCGTCGAGGCCGAGGGGCTGGACGACGGCGATGCGGCCGCCATCGGCGCGGCCCTGGCCACCGGCACGGCGCGGGCGATCTCATCCCCGGGGCCGGAGCCCGGGCTCTGGGAAGTGGACGCCAATCTGCGGCCGGAGGGCAAAGACGGGCCGCTGGTGCGGACGCTGGATTCCCATCTGACGTACTACCGGCGCTGGGCCCAGAGTTGGGAGTTCCAAGCGCTGCTGAAGGCCCGGGCGGTGGCCGGCGACGCCGATCTGGGCCGACGGTACGAGGATGCGGTCGCCCCACTGGTGTGGTCCTCGTCCGAGCGCGAAGGTTTTGTCGAATCGGTGCAATCCATGCGCCGCCGGGTCACCGAAAACATCCCGGCCCATGAGCGCGGCCGGCAGATCAAGCTGGGGCGCGGCGGCCTCCGCGACGTCGAGTTCACGGTCCAATTGCTCCAGCTGGTCCATGCGCGCGTTGACGAGTCGATCCGCCAGCGCGACACCACCTCGGCCATCGGAGCCCTGAGCGTGGCCGGCTACATCTCCCGTGGGGACGCCCGTGAATTCGACGAGGCGTATCGGTTCCTGCGTGTCCTGGAGCACCGGATCCAGCTGGTGCAGTTGCGCCGGACGCATCTGATGCCCGACGGCGAGCAGGCCCAGCGGGTGCTGGCCAAGGCCGCACAGGGTGCGCTGCTGGAGCGGCGCCCGGCACCGGCAGAGCTGCTGGAGAAATGGCAGCAGACCAAGCGCCGGGTGCGGGCGCTGCATGAGCAAATCTTCTACCGGCCGCTGCTGGCCGCCGCGTCCAACCTGAGCCTGGACGAAGTGCGGCTCAGTCCGGAAGCAGCCCAGGGCCGGCTGGCCGCCCTGGGCTATCTGGATCCGCGCGGCGCCATGCGCCACATCGAGGCGCTCACCGGAGGGGTCAGCAGGAAGGCTTCGCTGCAGCGCCAACTGCTGCCGGTGCTGCTGGAATGGATCGCTTCCGGGGTGGATCCCGACGCCGGGCTGCTGGGCTTCCGGCGCTTGAGCGAACGGCTGGGGGACTCGCACTGGTACCTGGGCATGTTGCGCGACTCAAGCTCCGCGGCCGAACGGCTGTGCCACGTCCTCTCCAGCAGCAGATTCATCACCGACCTGCTGGAGGTTTCACCGGAGTCAACGGCGTGGCTGGGCACGGACAAGGACCTGGTGCCGCTGAGCTTCGACGCCCAGTGGCAGGAGATCCAGTCCAAGATGTCCCGCCATCCGGTGCCGGAAGAGGCGATCCGGCTGATCCGGCTGATCCGCCGCCGGGAAACGCTGCGCATCGCGCTGGCCGACTCCTCCGGGCTGCTGGAGCAGCACCAGGTGGGCGCGGCCCTGGCCGACGCCGACCGTGCGGCGGTGCTCGGCGGACTGCATGTGGCGGAGACCTCGGTGCTGGAGTCGGAGGAACGGTTGACCGCGCTGCTGGTGGTGGCCATGGGCCGCCAGGGCGGGCGGGAAATCAGCTACGGGTCGGATGCCGATGTGATGTACGTGCACCGGCCCCTGCCCGGCGCGGATCCTGACCAGGCCCAGCAGCAGGCTGAGCGCATTGTGGCCCGGATTTCCGCCCTGCTGAAGCAGCCGTGCACCCCGCCGGTGCTGGCCGAACGGGTGCTGGAGGTGGATGCGGCGCTGCGTCCGGAAGGAAAGAACGGTCCGCTGGTACGGTCGCTGGAGTCGTACCGCGAGTACTACCAGCGCTGGTCGCTGGTCTGGGAGGCGCAGGCCTTGCTGCGCGCCCGCCCAATGGCCGGAGACGACGCCCTCGCCGAGGACTTCATCGCCCTGGTGGACCCGATCCGTTACCCGACGGACCTCAGCAGCGAGCAGGTCCGCGAAATCCGCCGGATCAAGGCGCGGGTGGAATCCGAGCGGCTGCCGCGCGGCGCCGATCCGGCCCGCCACCTGAAGCTGGGCCGCGGCGGACTCAGCGACGTGGAATGGCTGGTCCAACTGCTGCAACTGCAGCACGCCCACGAGCGTCCGGAGCTTCGCACCAGCAACACCTTGGAGGCGCTTTCCGCCATCGCCGCCGCCGGGCTGCTTCCGGAAGACGACGCCGCCGCCCTGGGCCGCAGCTGGAGCCTGGCCACCCGGATCCGTTCAGCCAATGTTGTTTGGGCCGGGAAGAATTCCGACCTCCTTCCCGCGTCGCGGCGGGACCTGGAAGCGGTGGCCCGCTGGTGCGGGTACGAGCCGGGGAATGCGGCGGCGATCGAAGAAGACTATCTGCGCCTGACCCGCCGCGCCCGGGCCATCTTCGAGCGCTACTTCTACGGGTACGGCACCTGATCTGCCGACCCGTGCCGGGAGGCACCGCCGTCGGCCCCTCCCATGTTTGATGGCTGCCGACAGGGGACCGGGGCTAGGCTGAGGCCGGAAGCCAAGCGTAAGGAGACGCCCGATGACCGACATCGATGTGGTTGGACGTGAACATCTGACCGTGGCGGTTGGGTCGCCACACGGACGCAGCGCCGTTCTGGTGGCGCAGGACGGCCCGCTGCGCCAAACCGTGATCGCCCTGAAGGCCGGAGCCGAGCTGGGGGAGCACAACGCCCCGCTCGCCGGTACGCTGCTGGTCCTTGAAGGGTCGGTGACCGTGGTTTCGGCATCCGGCCGGATGGCGGTCAACCAGGACCAGTTGGCGGTGATTCCGCAGGAACGGCATTCCGTCGAAGCATCGGAGGACTCGGTGTTCCTGCTCACCGCCGTCACCGAAACGCGTCTTTAGCCTTTTCAGGCGCGCAACCCGGCCCGCGCCATCCCAGCCTGGACCGTCCGCACGATGGCGCCGGTCCTAGCTGGCTCCTTCCTTGAGCTCGCCGCGCGCTGGCGCCGGCTGCGCGCTAGTTCCGTCCCGCGCTGGCCACACCGTCCCGCGCTGGCCACACCGTTCCAGTGGCCGCCGGAGGCACACGGAAGACCTGGCCAGGGGCAGGACGTGGTGGCGCGGGAGTGGCAAAATGTGGCTTATGGGTGGAAACGGAGGATCCACGCTCAGCGGCCGTACCCCGCGGCCGGTGAAGAGCGCGCTGATCGTAGCCCTCGTGCTGTTCCTGGTGCTGCTGGTGATACTGCGCATCGGTGTCGCGTATTCGTTCGTGCTCACGGTCACCGCGCTGGTGTTCGTCGGTGTGGTGGCCATATTCCGCAAGGCCTTGGGCCGCTAGCGGCGCGGCCTAAACGCACGAAAGCGGCCCACTGAATGCCGGAGGTCAATAGTGGGCCGCCTCGAGGAGTTCGCGATCCCGCGGCCGCCGGAACGGCCGCGTTCACCGCAAGGGTGTCCTAGCAGCCGTAGTAGAGCTCGAACTCGTAGGGGTTCGGGCGGGCTGCCAGCGGTGCGATTTCCATTTCGCGCTTGTAGGCGATCCAGGTGTCGATCAGGTCCTGGGTGAAGACCCCGCCGGCCTGCAGGAACTCGTTGTCCGCTTCCAGCGCCTCAAGTGCTTCTTCCAGCGAACCCGGAGCCTTCTGGATGTCCTTGGCCTCTTCGGCCGGCAGTTCGTACAGGTCCTTGTCGATCGGGTCGGCCGGCTCGATGCGGTTCTTGATCCCGTCAAGGCCCGCCATCAGCTGGGCGGCGAAGGCCAGGTACGGGTTCGAGCTGGGGTCGGGGGCGCGGAACTCGATGCGCTTGGCCTTGGGGTTGGAACCGGTGATCGGGATGCGGATGCCCGCCGAGCGGTTGCCCTGCGAGTAGACCATGTTCACCGGCGCCTCGAATCCCTTGACCAGCCGGCGGTAGGAGTTCACCGTGGGGTTGGTGAAGGCGAGCACGGCGGAAGCATGCTTGAGCAGGCCACCGATGTACCAGCGGGCCGTGTCGGACAGGCCGGCGTAGCCCTTCTCGTCGTAGAACAGCGGCTGGCCGCCGGTCCACAGCGACTGGTGGCAGTGCATGCCGGAGCCATTGTCGCCGAAGACGGGCTTGGGCATGAAGGTGGCGGACTTGCCCCAGGCATCGGCCACGTTCTTGACGATGTACTTGAATTTCAGCAGATCGTCGGCGGCGTGCGTCATGGTGCTGAACTTGTAGTTGATCTCAGCCTGGCCGGCGGAACCCACTTCGTGGTGAGACCGTTCGACCTCGAGGCCGACGGCGTCCAGTTCCACGCAGATCGCGTCGCGCAGGTCGGCCTGCTTGTCGGTGGGGGAAACCGGGAAGTAGCCGCCCTTGACCGGAGTCTTGTAGCCCTGGTTGCCGCCTTCTTCCCTCTTGCCGGAGTTCCAGTGCGCCTCGACCGAGTCCACCTTGTAGAAGGAGTGCTCCGGGCTGGACTGGTAACGGACGTCGTCGAAAATGAAGAATTCGGCTTCCGGCGCGAAGAACGCGGTGTCGGCGATGCCGGTGGAAGCAAGGTAGGCCTCTGCACGCTCGGACACACCGCGCGGGTCGCGGTGGTACGGGTCGCCGGTGCGCGGGTTCACGATGGAGAAGTTCAGGGCCAGCGTCTTCTCCACGCGGAACGGATCGATGAATGCGGTAGTGACATCCGGGATCAGCTGCATGTCGGATTCGGCGATGCCCTGGAAACCGCGGATCGAGGAGCCGTCGAAGAGCTGCCCGTTCACGAAGAAGTCGGCGTCAACGGTTTTCGCCGGCACATTGAAGTGCTGCTGGACGCCGGGCAGGTCGGTGAAACGGATATCGACGAACTTAACGTCTTCGTCGGCGATGTACTTGAGGACCTCGTCCGCATTCTTGAACATCGGGTCATGCTCCTTACGCATTCTGGGGGAACCTGCCTCCGCTCTACGGGGCCGGCAACAGTTACAACAGTAGGAGCAGGGAATTTCCCGTCAGTGTCGCAATTGTTTCAGGCAGGTTACTTAAATCGATGTGCACTGCAAGCTTACCGTCCGCGGTCTTGGCACTTGGCCAGCGGGAGCGGTTAAGGGGCGGGCGGGCCCATGCCCGGCGGGGTGCACGCGGGCCCCATGTCCGGCGGCACCGCGCGGCGGCCCGATGCCCGGCGCCAGCCCGCCGGCCCGGGAAACCTGCGTCATCGCCCGACCGGTAAACTTGAGGGGTGGTAAGTAGACGCGATCTTGGTTCCTGGCTTGAAGGCCCTCCGCAGTCCAACATGCAGCAATGGCCCGGCCAGCGGCTCGGGCTACCCCAAACCGGCAGCGGCTCAATAGCCCGGCCGGGTCGGCGGATAGCGGCGCTGCTGATTGACTGGCTGCTCTGTTACGCGATCGCCAACGCGTTCCTGGGCGGTGGCCAGCTGGCCATCCTGGGCGTCTTCGCCGTCGAGCAGTTGCTGCTCGTCGGAACCCTGGGCTACAGCATCGGGCACCGTCTGCTCGGCATCCAGGTGCGCAAACTCGACGGGTCCGCTCCCGGATTGCTGCCGGCTGTGGTCCGCACCGTGCTGCTGTGCCTGGTGATTCCGGCGGTCATTTTCGACGCCGACCAGCGCGGCCTTCATGACCGGGCCATGGGGACCATCCTGATCCGCCGCTGAGCCGGCAGGGTACGCGCACAACTGAAAACTCCTGAAATGCGTGAGGGGCTGCCGGTTAGTTACCGGCAGCCCCTCACGTGCGTTTTGAGGAAAGGATCAGCGTCCGCGCATGGCCTTGCGGTCCGGGCGGGCCTTGAACGGGTCCACGCCCTTCGGGATGGGAAGCTTGCTGCTGCCCAGCGCCTGCAGCCGCTTGTCCACGGCGCTGACTTCTTGCTTGGTCAGTTCCTTCTTGAGCTTTTGCACGGTCTTGGCCACCTTGCTCAGCTCGACCTGGCCCTCGCCGTGGCCGGTCTCGATCACGTGGATCTTGACGTTCGGCAGGATGCGGCGCATCCGGCGCCGCTCCGACTCAACCAACTGGCGCACGCGGTGCGAGGGACCTTCGGTGACCAGCACAATGCCGGGGCGGCCCACGGCGCGGAACACGGCGTCCTGGGTCCGCGGGTTCACGGCCACCGGCTGGTCCTGCAGGATCCAGCCGCGGCGCAGCACGCTCAGCGCTGCTCCGGATGCACCCGGCTGGCCCTCGATCTGCGAGAACGCCGCACGTTCAGCCCGGCGCGACAGGATGAAGGTGGCAGCCAGCAGGCCCAGCGGGATCGAGATGATCAGCAGCGTGATCCAGTTGTTGATCAGCAGGCCGACGGCCAGGCCCACGGCGACGATGCCGAGGAAGGCCAGCAGCATGAACCAGACAACGTTCGGGTCATTGCGCCGGGTCATTTGGAAGACCTGGCCGATCTGCTTCAGCCGGCCGGGCTGCTTGTTGGCTTTGGACGGCTTCTCAGCCTTGGGCTTGCGTGAGAAGAGACCCCGCTTCGGGGCGTCGGAATCGGTGCGATTGGCCATAATGTTCAATTCTATCGTGACGGACGGGTCGCTCGCGCCCGGCCTCCGGACACGGCGACGGTCCGGCAGCCTGGCGGCCCCGGACCGTCGTTCCGGCCGTTCAGTTAACGGGAAGCAATCAGCGTGGCAGCTTCCTGGCGGGTACTGCCGGATTCGCCAATATGGGCCAGCTCGGGCGGAAGCTCCAAGCCCTTCTTGCGCATGGCGGTGGCCCAGAGGCGGCCCGCCCGGTAGGAGGAGCGCACCAGGGGTCCGCTCATCACGCCCAGGAAGCCGATCTCCTCGGCCTCCTGGCTCAACTCAACAAATTCCTCGGGCTTGACCCAGCGCTCCACCGGGTGGTGCCGTTCGGTCGGGCGGAGGTACTGCGTGATGGTGATCAGGTCGCAGCCGGCGGCATGCAGGTCGCGCAGCGCCTCGGAGATCTCTTCGCGGGTTTCCCCCATGCCCAGGATCAGGTTGGACTTGGTCACCATGCCCTGATCGCGGCCCTGGGTGATGACGTCCAACGAACGCTCGTAGCGGAAGGCCGGCCGGATGCGCTTGAAAATCCGCGGCACGGTTTCCACGTTGTGCGCGAACACCTCCGGCTTGGCGTCGCAGATCGCTGCGATGTGCTCGGGCTTGCCGGAGAAGTCCGGAATCAGGAGTTCGACGCCGGTGCCCGGGTTGAGCTCGTGGATCTTCCGGACGGTCTCGGCATAGAGCCACACGCCCTCGTCGGCCAGATCGTCGCGGGCCACGCCGGTGACGGTGGCGTAGCGCAGGTTCATCTGCTGGACCGACTGGGCCACCTTGGTGGGCTCCAGGATGTCGATCGGCGACGGCTTTCCGGTGTCGATCTGGCAGAAGTCGCAGCGCCGCGTGCACTCCGAACCGCCGATCAGGAAGGTTGCTTCGCGGTCTTCCCAGCACTCGAAGATATTGGGGCAGCCTGCCTCCTCGCAGACGGTGTGCAGCCCTTCCTTTTTGACCAGGTTCTTCATGGCCACGTACTCGGGACCCATGTTGACCTTGGCCTTGATCCAGTCCGGCTTCCGCTCCACGGGCGTGGCAGCATTGCGGGCCTCGACGCGCAGCAGGCGGCGTCCTTCGGGGGCGAGCGTCACAGCAGGGCTCCTTCGGTCTGGCGGTGGCCAGGGTCGGTGTCGGTGGCCGCAGCTCCGGGGGTGCCGGCTTTGACCAAGGAAGATTCGTATGAGCGGAGTTCGGCTTCCACCCGGTCGGCAATGTCGGCAGGCGCAACGTCCAGTCCGGTTTCAGCCTGGATGGTGGTGGTGCCGGCATCGGTGATACCGCAGGCGATGATCTGGCTGTAAGGGGCCAGATCGTTCCGGCAATTGAGGGCGAAGCCGTGCATGGTCACCCGGTGGTTGACCCGGATGCCGATGGCGGCGATCTTGCGGGCAGGGCCGCGTTCGTCGGCGTCGATCCATACGCCGGACCGGCCTTCGATGCGGGTGCCGGCCACGCCATAGTCGGCGAGCACGTTGATCAGGACCTGCTCCAGGATGTTGACGTAGTCGGCCACTTTCGTGGGATCGGGCAGGGCCACGATCGGATAGCCCACCAGCTGGCCGGGGCCGTGCCACGTCAACTTGCCGCCGCGGTCCACGCTGACCACCGGGGTGCCGTCCAGCGGGCGTTCGTGTTCTTCGGTCCGCTTTCCCGCCGTGTACACCGGGCTGTGTTCCAGCAGCAGCACCGTGCTGGGGGCGGTGCCCGCCACCACTTCGCTGTGCAGCCGGCGTTGCAGCGCCCAGCCTTCTTCATAGTCGACGTAGTCAGGGGCAAATCCCACCCGCGAAAACTCTAAAGCCATTCCGCAAGCCTACGCTTCGGCGTCCGGCACTGCTATTTGTGTAGCGGACCGAACTGTGGATAACTCCAGCGCACCGACGGCGAACCGAGTAGAAGTAGTCCATGGACGACGACGAGCGGGCAGGTGGAACGGTCTCCTCCGGACAGGAACCGCCGCGTCCGGCGGCACCGGGCTTCGCCGTGCAGCGCTGGCTCGGCAGTGGCGCATCGGCGTCGGTGTGGCTGGTCAGGGAGCTGGCCACGGGCACCGAGTATGCCCTGAAAGTGTTGTCCGCCCCGCCCGCTCCTGCCAACCACAACGACGACGCCGGTGCGCCGCCTCCCACCCGACGGGCGGCACGGCAGGGCGCGGCGGCGGAGGCGGGCAGGCCGGCCCCGTGGCCGGTTGCCGGAAGGCAGCAGGGGAAGGAGGGAGCGGCTGCCGCGGCGGACCGTGAATCCGTCCTGCTGGCGGGCGGCAGCCATGAGCATCTGCTGCAGGCGCACGGCCAGGTGGCAACGGACCGGGGGCCGGGGCTGCTCTTGGAGTATGCCGCCGGCGGCTCGCTGGCGGCACTTGTCGCCGCGCGGGGACCTGTGGCGGTCGGCGAAGCGGTGACGCTGCTGTCTCCGATTGCCCAGGCGCTGGACTACCTGCACGGGCTCGGCGTGGTCCACGGCGACGTGTCGCCCGGCAACGTGCTGTTCACGGCTGTTGGCAAGCCGCTGCTGGCCGATCTGGGGGTGGCGCGGGCACTCGGCAGCGTCCGGGCGCCGGCGGCGGGGACGCCCGGTTTCAAGGCCCCGTCCAGGAGTGTGGCCGAGGGCGGGCTGGACCCGGAAGAGGACGTTTATGCCCTGGCAGCCATCGGTTGGTTCGCCCTCACCGGGCGGGTGCCCGGCGCCACGGCGCACCGCCCGCCGTTGGGTGCTTTGGTCCCCGACGTGCCGGACGAGCTGGTGGCGCTGTTGGAGGAAGGGCTGGCGGAGCACGTGGACCAGCGCCCGTCCGCGGCGGAGTTCGCCCGGCGGGTGATCCGGACCGCTCGCCCCGAGGCGCTGGACCTGACCGCGTCGGCACATCCTTCGGTGGCGAGCCAGCTGTTGACCCGGCCCGGGACGCCGGAAAGACCCGCGGGGCTCCTGGAGGGATTGCGGGAGGGGTTGCGGCCGCCGCTGCCCGGCAGGTCCCGGGCCCGGAGCCGCAGCCGGCTGCCCAGTCGGCCCCGGGTGAGGCGGAGCGGCGCAGCCGGCCGTGGCCAGGGCCGGCCCGCGGGCGTCGCTGCCCCGCCCGCCACGGGTCGGTGGGGCAGGGCAGCATTCGCGCTGACCGCCGTGGCCGCCGCAGCGGGAGTGGCCCTCGCGGCCGGGAGCATCGTTGCTGCGCCGGAGGCCCGTCAGTCCGTGCAGGTGACCGGCCACGGGAAGTCCGTGGCGCAGTCGGTTGCCGCGGCGCCGCGTGAAGGACGGCCTCCGGCACCGCCGGAGACACGCTCCATGCCGGAGCAGCTCGAGCAGGCGCTGCACGGCGACGATGCGGCCGCGGCCGTGCCCGCTCTGGTCTGGTTGCGCAGCGAAGCCTTGCGAACCCGGGACGCGACGCTGCTCCAACGGGTCAATGTTCCCGGAACCGCCGTGATGGACACCGATCAGGACATTGTCTCGGCGCTGACCGAGGCCGGCTGTTGGCTGGCGGACTTCGAGACCACGGTGGAAGACCTCGCGGGGGAGGACGCTGCGGCCGGAACCTCGGGGCCACCGGCCCGCGTGGCTGCGACGGTCATCACGTCGCCGTTCCGCCAGCTAGCGGCCGATGGCAGCGTGGTGAAGGACCATTTCGAACCCAGCGTGCAGCGGATCCAACTGGAACTCGTGCGGCAGGAGGCTGGTTGGCTCATCCAGGCGGTCTATGAAACGCCGCCGCCCGGATGACCCGAGGGCTGCTGCCGGCCGTGACTAAGATCGAGGCATGACTTTATCCAGCTACTTCCGCTACCCGCACGTGCACGCCGATCTCGTCACGTTCGTCGCCGAGGACGATGTGTGGGTGGGCCCCATTGCCGGGGGCAGGGCGTGGCGGGTTTCGTCGCTGCAACTGCCGGCCAGGAACCCCAGATTCTCGCCCGACGGACAGAACCTGGTGTGGGGCGTGGTGCAGGCCAGCGCTCCCGAAGTGGTCACGTCCTCGGTCGACGGCGGAGGCTTCCGCCAGCTGACCTTCTGGGGACATGCGTCGACGAAGGTCAAAGGTTTCACACCACGGGGCGAAGCCTTGGTGACCAGTTCGTTCCAGCGCGAAGAATCCCGCCACACGTGGGCCTACGCCGTACCGCTGGACGGCTCCGGCGCCCGCGTGCTGCCCTATGGGCCGGTTGATTCCGTCGCGTTCGGGCCGGAGCTCGGCGACGAGCGCCCGGTGGTGCTCGGTAGCGTGCTCTCGCGTGAACCGGCCTGGTGGAAGCGGTACCGCGGCGGCACGGCCGGCAAACTCTGGATTGACCGGGATGGCGGCGGCGAATTCGGGCGCCTCGCCGCTGAGCTGGATGGGAACCTCGCGGATCCGATGTGGATCGGCGACCGGATAGCGTTCCTCAGCGACCACGAAGGCCACGGCAACCTGTACTCGGTCCGGCCGGACGGAGGGGACCTGCGCCGGCATACCGATCATGACGGCTTCTACGTCCGGCACGCGTCCACGGACGGCACCCGCGTGGTCTTCGAGTCCGCCGGCGAGCTGTGGCTGCTCGATTCCCTGGCCGCGGAACCGCGGCGGCTTCAGCTCACGTTGGGCTCGGCCTCGACCGGACGCCGCAGCCGCCCTCTCAACGTGGCGCAGCACCTGGCATCGGCCGTGCCGAATCCGAAGGGAACCGCGTCCGTCATCGAGGCACACGGAACAGTGCATTGGCTGACCCACCGGGACGGTCCTTCGCGCGTCGTGGAGTCGACAGCCGGCGTCCGGGCCCGGCTGGCGCGGCCGCTCGGGGACTCGCGGGTGGTCTACGTCGCCGACCACGGGGGCGAAGAGGCCCTCTACATCCGCCAGGTTTTCGAACAGCTTCCCCAACCCGACGCGCCCGCACCCGCCGAAGCCAGTGCGGCACCTGCCGAACCGGAACCGGCCGGCTTGCCGCGCCCGGTGTCGGCCTCCGCCGTCGTTACCCCGACCCAATCCCAGCCGATTGTCGAAGTGCGTTCCGGCGGACGGCAGGGCGGCAGCGGAGCCGACAGCCAGGAGGCGGAGGCCCGTTCGGCCGCAGCGCTGGCGCCGCAGCAGCTGCGCCGGGTGGAATTGCCTGGACCGGACCGGGTGAGCGCGCTGGCTGCCAGCCCGGACGGCACACTGGCGGCGGTCGCCACCGAATACGGCCAGCTGCTGGTCCTGGACGTCGACAGCGGGGACCTGCGCCGGCTCGCTGGCACTGACCACGGGGCGGTCAACGAACTGACCTTCTCACCCGATTCGCGCTGGATCCTGTGGGCCGAACCGGTGACGGCGGAGGGCACCCGGACCCGTCTCCGGCTGGTTCGCGCTGACGGCAACGGCAGCATCATTGACGTGACCGACGGACGCTTCCGCGACCACGGGCCGGCCTTCACCCCCGATGGCAAGTTCGCGGCCTTCCTCTCCGAACGGAGCTTCGACCCGGTCTATTCGACCCACAGCTTCGATTTGGGTTTCCCCGAATCAACCAAGCCGTTCCTGGTGGCTCTGGCCGCCGCCACTCCCTCGCCGTTCGGACCCTCGGTGCACGGCACGTTGCCGGATGCGCCGCCGGCAGCGGAGAAGGATCAGGACGGCCAGTCGGACGCCGGCGAGACCAAGCCTGCCGCCGCGGAGATCGCCGTGGACGCGGAACGGCTGGGTGAGCGGATCATTCCGGTCCCGGTCCAGCAGGGCCGCTACACCCGCCTTACCGCCGTGGACGGAGCCTTGCTGTGGCTGGCCACTGATCCTGCCGGGGTCACCGGAGAAGGACGTGCTTCAGCCGAGGACGCGGAGCAGTCCCAGCGGCTCGAGCGGTTCGACCTGTCGCGCCGTGAGGTTTCCGTGTTGGTGCCTGCCCTGGATGCCTACGAAATGTCGCAGGACCGCAAGCGGCTGGTGTACGTGCACAAGTCCAAGGTCAGGGCCGTCCCCGTCAGCGGGAAGGTCGACGACGACTCGCCGGAGAGCGTGCAGGTGGACCTGAGCCGGATCCGGCTCACGCTGGAACCGCTGAAGGTCTGGGGCCAGGCATTCGAGGAGGCCTGGCGGCTGCAGCGCGACTTCTACTGGGCCGAGGACATGGCGGGCATGGACTGGCAGGGCGTCTACGACCGCTACCGGCCGCTGGTGGAACGGTTGGGCTCCCACGACGACTTGATCGACCTGCTCTGGGAACTGCATGGGGAACTGGGCACCTCGCACGCCTACGTCATGCCCGCACCGGTCACGGAGCCCGGCGCCGGCAAGCAGGGTCTGCTGGGCGCCGACTTGGTGCGGACCGAGGCCGGCTGGACGGTGCACAAGATCCTGGCCGGGGAATCTTCGGATCCGCTGGCACAGTCTCCGCTGACCGCTCCCGGCGCCGCCGTCCAACCGGGCGACGTCATTGCTGCCGTGGACGGCATCCCGGTGGATCCGCTCGGCGGCCCGGCGCCGTTGCTGGTGGGCGCCGCCGGCAAGACCGTTGAACTGACCATCGTCAACGGATCGGGCAGCCCGGAAGCCGGCCTGCAGCGGCGGATTGCGGTGATCCCGATCCGTGACGAGGAACGGCTCCGGTACCAGAACTGGGTCGCCGGCAACCGCCGCAACGTCCGCGACGCCTCGAACGGGCGCTTCGGGTACCTCCACATCCCCGACATGGTGGCCCGCGGTTGGGCTCAACTGCACCGTGACCTGGACGTGGAGACCGCCAAGGACGCGCTGATCATCGATGTCCGGCGCAACCGGGGCGGTCATACTTCGCAGCTGGTCGCCGAACTGATCGGCCGCAAGGTCAACGCTTGGAGCCTGGCCCGCGGCGAGCAGCCGGGCACCTATCCGGCACATGCACCGCGCGGCCCCGTCGTGGTCCTCACGGATGAGTATGCCGGTTCCGACGGCGACATCATCACGCAGGTGAGCAAGCTGCGCGGCATTGGCCCCGTTGTCGGGACGCGGACGTGGGGCGGCGTGGTCGGCATCGACGCGAAGTTTGCGCTGGCCGACGGCACCGGGGTCACGCAGCCCCGGTATGCGTTCTGGTTCACCCAGGGCGTGGGCTGGGGCGTGGAAAACTTTGGCGTTGAACCGGACATCGAGGTGCCGTTCCCGCCGCACGCCTACGGCGCAGGGGAAGACCCGCAGCTGGAGCACGGCGTGGGGATCCTGAAGGAGATGCTCAGCGAACTGCCGACCGACCAGCCGCCGGCCCGCGGCGGCTATCCGGTGCTGCGTCCCGGGGCGCTGCCGCCGCGGCCGCAGGATCTGCGCTGACCTTCGCCAGCGCGGCCGTCCGCGAACCTGAAGAACCCCGGCACATCCAGGATGCGCCGGGGTTCTTCTGTCTTTTCGAAACTAGCTGGCCAGCGTGGCGTCAAGCGTGATGCTCGGCACCGAGGCCAGGGCACCGGATACCGGACAGTTCTCCTTGGCGCCGGTGGCCAGGCGCTGGAAATCTTCCTCGCTGATCCCGGGCACGGTGGCGTTGACGGTCAGCCGGATCTCGGTGATGCCGGTCCCCGGCACGAAGTCCACCGCCGCAGAGGTCTTGATGCTTTCCGCCGTGGTGCCGTGTTCCTTGAGCATGTTGCTGAACTGCATCGAGTAGCAGGTGGCATGGGCTGCAGCCAGCAGCTCTTCGGGGCTGGTCTTTCCTTCGGCCTGCTCCGCCCGGGCCTTCCAGGTGACATCGTAGGTGCCGATTCCAGACGTTTCGAATGTGGTCTGGCCGCTGCCGCCGAACAGGTCGCCTTTCCATTCGGTGCTGGCAGTACGGGTTGTAGCCATGTGTCCTCCTTGGTCGATCTGGGATACGTTCCATGCCGGTCCGGCCGCGTAGGGCCGGTGCCGTCCATTTCATACTAGGGGAGTTGCCGCGGCCTGTCCGGTGGGCGGGTTAAACCGCGGCGGCCGGCCCCGAATCCGGGACCGGCCGCAGTGTCAGTGGCTTCGCAGGGTCAGTTCCACAAAGTCGCGATGGCAACGTTTAGCAGCGCCAGACCGCCGACTGAATGGGCCAGGCCAGCGGAAATCGGTTCGCCGGCCTTGTACTTGCGGCGACCAATGAAAGCGAGGACGCCGACGACGAGCGCGATGACCAGCTTGATGGACAGCTTCACATAGTTCGCGTCCATGTCCAGGGCCGGAATCAGGCCCATCATGATCACACCGGTGATGATCTGCAGGGCGGCGCCGTCGAACTGCCGCGGGTGGACGGTGGGCTTCTTCATGTTGCCGATCCAAATGCCGACGATCATGGCCGCACCGACGATGTGCAGGAAGACGAGAAGGTTGTAAAGGATGTCCATGGGCCCAGCCTATCGGGCCACAGTGGGGCTGCAGGCCGCGGCATGCCGGGCCGGAATGAATTTTTCTACCTGCTGTAGTAGCCGCGGCAGACGAAACAGCGGCGGGCCGCGTCCAGAACTGAACGCGGCCCGCCGCTGATTGGTGCGCGGTGCGGAACCGCCGGGCTACAGGCCCAGATCCGCCTCGAACTGGCCGGCTTCCAGACGTGCCCGCAGCGTCTGCAGGAAACGGCCGGCATCCGCGCCGTCGACCAAACGGTGGTCGTAGGTCAGCGAGAGGTACATCATCGAGCGGATCGCGATCGAATCGTCGCCGTTCTCATCCTGGACCACCATCGCCCGCTTGACGATGCTGCCGGTCCCGAGGATGCCGACCTGCGGCTGGTTGATGATCGGGGTGTCGAACAGGGCCCCGACGCTGCCGATGTTGGTAATGGAGAACGTGCCGCCGGAGAGCTCATCCGGGCCGATCTTGTTGCTCCGGGTGCGGTCCGCGACGTCGGCAATCTTGCCCGCCAGGCCGGCAAGGTTGAGGTTGCCTGCGTCGTTGATGACCGGTACCAGCAGGCCCTTGTCGGTGTCCACCGCAATCGCCAGGTGCTCGGCGTTGTGGTAGGTGATCTCCTGCTTTTCCTCGTCGTACTCGGCGTTCAGCTTCGGGTGCTGCTTGAGCGCCTCCGCAACGGCCTTGGCGATGAAGGGCAGGTAGGTCAGCTTGACGCCGTTCTGGTCCTGGAAGGACTTCTTGGCGCGTTCACGGAGCTTGACCACCTTGGTCATGTCGATCTCATGGACCTGGGTGAGCTGCGTGGAGGCGTCCAGCGATTCGCGCATCCGGCGGGCGATGACCTGGCGGATCCGCGGAGCCTTCTCCACGGTGCCGCGCTTGGCCGAGGCCGCTGCCTGCGCCGGAGCCGCCGCGGGCGCTGCTGCGGGAGCGGCGGCCGGCTTGGCGGATTCGGCTGCTTCCAGCACGTCCTGCTTGCGGATGCGGCCGCCCACTCCGGTGCCCTTGACGGTGGAGAGATCCACCTTGTGCTGATTGGCCAGCTTGCGGACCAGCGGAGTGACGTAGCCGGCGTCGGAGACTGCGGCAGCCTCGGCGGGCGCAGGCGCTGCCTTCGGGGCTTCTGCAGCAGGCGCCTCAGCCTTGGGGGCTTCGGCCTTCGGAGCTTCGGCGGCGGGCTGCGCGGCCTTTGCGGGCTCCTTCACCGGGGCCTCGCGGTCCTGGGCCGGGGCGGCGGCCACCGGCTCGGCTTCCTTCGGCTCCGCCTTGGCGGGACCGGCACCGGTGCCGATGATGGCCAGCACCGAACCGACCTCGGCGGTCTCGTCCTCGGCGACCTTGATCTCCTGGACCGTGCCGGCCACGGGGGACGGGATTTCGGTGTCGACCTTGTCGGTGGAGACCTCGAGCAGCGGCTCATCAACCTCGACCGTGTCGCCGACCTGCTTCAGCCAGCGGGTGACGGTTCCTTCGGTGACGCTCTCGCCCAGGGCCGGGAGCGTGACTTCGGTGCCTTCGCCGGAGCCGGCGGCCGGAGCTTCCTCGGCAGGGGCTTCCTGCTGGGGCTCTTCCTGCTGCGGGGCTTCCGGCGCGGCCTCCTGCTGCGGCTCTTCGGCCGGGGCTTCCTCGGCCGGAGCCTCTTCGGCCGCCTGGCCGGAACCGGAACCGTCGCCGATGCGCACCAGCGGGGCCCCGACGTCGGCGGTCTCGTCCTCAGCCACCAGGATCTCTTCAATCACACCGGCTACGGGAGAGGGGATTTCGGTGTCAACCTTGTCGGTGGAAACCTCGAGCAGCGGTTCGTCGACTTCGACCCGGTCGCCGACTTGCTTCAGCCAGCGGGTCACAGTGCCTTCGGTGACGCTTTCACCGAGGGCGGGCAAGTTCACGGTTTCAGACATGTCGTCCCCGTTCTCCTTTGAGTCTATTTTCCGGCCTGGCCGGTACATCGAGTCTTACTCTTGAGCCTAGTGCACCCGTCCGGCGAGGACGGGTGCACTAGGTGAAGCTTGTTATCCGTGCAGCGGACGGCCGGCCAGGGCCATGGCGGCTTCGCCGAGCGCCTCGTTCTGGGTCGGGTGCGCGTGGATGAGGGCTGCGACGTCCTCCGGGTACGCTTCCCAGCTGACGATCAGCTGCGCTTCGCCGATCTGCTCGCCGATGCGGCCGCCGATCATGTGCATGCCCACGATCGGGCCGTCCTTCTCGCGGACCATCTTGATGATGCCGCTGGTGCCCAGGATGGAGCTCTTGCCGTTGCCGGCCAGGTTGTACTCAACCGTCTCCACGTTGTCCTTGCCGTACTTCTCTTCGGCCTGCGGCTGGTTCAGGCCGACCGAAGCGATCTCCGGTTCGCAGTAGGTGACCTTCGGGACGTTGATGTCCTCGATCACGGCTGGCTTGTTGCCGGCGATTTCCTCGGCCACGAAGATGCCCTGCTGGAAGCCGCGGTGCGCCAGCTGGACGCCCGGAACGATGTCGCCGACGGCGTAGATGTTGCCGACGCCGGTGTGCAGACGCTCATCGGTAATCACGAAGCCGCGGTCCACCGTGACGCCGGCCTCCTCGAAGCCCAGCCCGGCAGTGCTCGGACCGCGGCCGACGGCAACGAGCAGCAGGTCGGCCTCGAAGGTCTTGCCGTCAGCCAGCGTGACCACGACGCCGTCGTCGTTCTGCTCCACCTTGTCGAAGAACACGCCGGTGTTGAACTTGATGCCGCGCTTCTTGAACGCGCGCTCCAGCTGCTTGATGATGGCCGGGTCCTCGTTGGGGACCAGCGAGGGCAGGCCCTCGACAATGGTGACGTCCACGCCGAAGGACTTCCATACCGAGGCGAACTCGACGCCGATCACGCCGCCGCCCAGGATCACCGCGCTCTTGGGCAGCGTGTCCATCTGCAGGGCGTGGTCCGAGGTGATGACCTTGCCGCCGATTTCAAGGCCGGGAAGCGTCTTCGAGTAGGAGCCGGTGGCCAGGACGATGTTCTTGCCCTTGTACGCGGTGCCGCCGACCTCGACCGTGTCGGTTCCGACGAGCTTGCCTTCACCTTCGATGACGGTGATGCCCTTGGACTTGATCAGGCCGGTGAGGCCCTTGAACTTGCCCGCGATGATGCCGTCCTTGTAAGCGTTCACGGCAGCCATGTCGATCGAATCCAGGCTCAGGTTCACGCCGTACTTCGAAGCGTCCCGGGCGTGGTCGGCCAGCTCGGCCGAATGCAGCAGAGCCTTGGTGGGGATGCAGCCGTTATGCAGGCAGGTGCCGCCGAGCTTGGCCTTCTCGACCAGGCCGACGGTGAAGCCCAGCTGCACGGCGCGCAGGGCCGCGGCATAACCGCCGCTGCCGGCGCCGAGGACCAGGATGTCGAATTCTTGCGCTGTTGCCGAATCGGCCACGTGAACGCTCCCTCGCGTGTTCGTAACGTGTGGTGACACGTCGATGAGTTGATTGGGGTTAAAGATCGGAGTTGGTTTGGGTTTCACCTTAGCGGTCCCGCATACCATCATCTACTTGGTGACAGCACCAAGAGTGCGGATTGTGGGCGGATTCACGCCGGTGGGTGGGCCGGGATACGGTCCTCAGGCGCTGCGGGCAACCACATCCTCCGCGTAGGCCACCAGCGTGCGGACTGCGACGCCGGTGCCTTCCTTCGGGGTGTAGCCGTGCGGCGAACCCTCGTTGAAGGCCGGGCCGGCAATATCCAGGTGCGCCCACGGAATCCGCACGCCGTCCGACTCGCCCACGAATTCGCGCAGGAAGATCGCGGCGGTCAGCATGCCGCCGTACTTGTCGCCCATGTTGGACAGGTCGGCCACCTGGGAATCCAGGCCGGAGCGCAGTTCGTCCGGCAGCGGCATCGGCCAGAACAGTTCGCCCGCCCGGTCAGCGGCAGCCTTAACCGCATCGCGCACGGGTTCTTCGCCCATGACTGCGCCCACCCGGCTTCCCAGCGCAACCATCTGCGCGCCGGTCAAGGTGGCGACGTCGAGCAACACATCGGGGTGTTCCTCGCTGGCGGCCGCCAGGCCGTCGGCCATCACCAGCCGGCCCTCGGCGTCGGTATTGAGTACTTCCACTGTCTTGCCGCCGTACATGGTCAGTACGTCGGAGGGGCGCGAGGCGGTGCCCGAGGGCATGTTCTCGGCCAGGCAAAGCCACGCGGTGGCCTTTACCGGCAAGCCGAGCTCGGCGATGGCCAAAACTGCGTTGAGCACGACGGCGGCACCCGCCATGTCGCACTTCATGGTCATCATTCCGGCGGCCGGCTTGAGCGACAGGCCGCCGGAGTCGAAGGTGATGCCCTTGCCGACGAAGGCGAGTTTCGCCTTGGCCCGGACCGGGGCATATTCAACCTTGACCAACCGCGGCGGCCGCGTGGATCCCTTGCCGACGCCGGTCAAGCCGCCGTAGCCGTCCTTCTCCAGCTTGTCCTCGTCCAGCACGGTGACCTTGACCGGCAGGCCCTTGGCCATCTGTGCCGCGGTGTCGGCGAACGAGGCAGGGTAGAGGTGGCTCGGCGGCTGATTGACCAGGGAGCGCGTCGCATTCACGGCGCGGCCCAGCACGGCGGCCCGTTTGAGCGCCTTGGCCAGCTGCTTGTCGCCGGCAACCGGTGTGAGCACGGTGGCTTCGGCGACCGGACCGCGGCCATCGTTTCCGCGGCTGCGGTGTTCGTTGAAGGCATACGCGCCGAGCGCTGCGCCTTCGGCCACCGCTGCGGCCTCGGCCACCGTGGCCGCTGGCAGGCCCAGGGCCACCGACTGCACCCCGGCCAATTGCCGCACTGCCGAACCGGCAGCGCGGCGCAGGGTCTCGACGGTTACGGCACGGTCCGGCCCCAGCTTCCCGACGCCGGCCAGCACCAGCACATCCGTACCGGACTCCGGCAGCCCCGGCAGCCGGTGAATCTCGTCGGCGGCGCCGGTGACGCCGAGCAGCGGAAGGGTGTCCGCCAGGGCCTTGGCGGACTTGGCGGATAACGGATTCTCCAGCAGAACCGGGCCGTTGCCGCCCTGCCCGACCGCGATGACGAGGGCATCGGACTTGGCTTTTCTGACATCCTTGGCAATGGCGCTGAGCTTAAGCTCGGTCGTGGGGATCACGCAGATCTGTCCTAACTTCTCCTTCAGCCGGCCAGCGCGGATCGGGTGTGGCCGCCGCTCACCGGTTGCATACCGTTGTGTTTACAGTAGTTCCAGCAGGAAAAACCCGTTTCAGGCGTTCGCCGGAACAGGGCCTGCACCTGTCGATCGTAGTCTCTCCCACACGGATGCGCTGTTTCTTCACGCCCTACCGGGGTCCGCAGCCGCGGAATTTTTCCGCCCGCGTCTGCGCTGTCATGACAGAGGGCCATATACGGCAGGGAAGAAGATGCCCGGACGGAGGGAACATTGTTGGATCCACGGTCGCTGATGTCGACGAACGCAGAGCTGTTCGATTCACCGGCGCTGCGCGGGCTTGACCTGATCATGGGGTTCACCGGAGCAGCCGAAGCAGGTCACGTGATGGAGCAGATCGGCGATGAACTGCTCGATGAGCTGGACGCCGAGCTGGTTGCTGCCTTCGACGCCGACCAGTTGGTGGACTACCGCAGCCGGCGGCCCAAAATCACGTTTGCGGGGGATCACTTCACCGACTACGAAGCACCCGCCATCGAGCTCTACCGAGTGGTCGATGGGCTGGGCACGCCGTTCCTGCTGCTGACCGGCCCCGAACCCGACTACCAGTGGGAGCGTTTCTCGGCTGCGGTCGTCTGGCTGGCGAACCGGCTCGAGACGCGCCTGGTGGCATGGGTGCAGTCGCTGCCGATGCCGGTGCCGCACACCCGGCCCATCGGCGTCACTGTCCACGGGTCCCGGCCGGATCTGATCAACGGCATCACCACGTGGAAGCCTCAGGCAGAATTGCAAGCGGGCATCGGGCCGCTGCTGGAAGTGCGGCTGGCCGAGGCCGGCCGGGACGTCGTCGGCTATTCCATCCATGTGCCGCACTACCTGGCCGACGCGCAGTACCCTCCTGCCGCCGTCGCCGCCTTGGAGTACCTTGGCGCCGCTACCTCGCTGGTGCTTCCGACCGACCGGCTGCGCGAGAACGGGCGCGACGTCGAAGGGCAGATTGACCGGCAGGTACAGGACTCCGCCGAGGTGCAGCGCGTCGTCGTCCGTCTCGAAGAGCGCTACGACGAATATGCCGGGCACGAAGAGCGCCGTTCGCTGCTGGTCAAAGACAACGAAGAACTGCCCGACGCCGACGAGCTCGGTGCCGCGGTAGAAGCGTTCCTCGCCACGCAACCCGCCGGCGACAGCGACGGAGGCAAGGGGCCCTCGGCCGAGCCCGGAACCTCCGATTAGCTTTGCACCGCGGGAAGCGGGCAATATTGGAGCAATGGATTCGCGGCGTGCATGGTGGGTATGGGGAAGCGGAATCTTCGCCTATCTGGTCGCGATCACCCAGCGCACCTCGTTCGGCGTAGCCGGCCTGCAGGCCACCGAGCGCTTCGATGCCACCGCCGCTGCCCTGTCGACCTTCACCGTGGTCCAACTGGTGGTGTACGCAGGGTTGCAGATTCCCGTCGGGCTGATGGTGGACAAGTACGGTCCCCGGGTCATGGTTGCCGGCGGAGCCCTGCTGATGCTGGCCGGGCAAACCGCCTTGGCCTTTGCGTCGTCCGTTCCGGAAGGACTGGTCGGCCGCGTCCTGGTAGGTGCCGGCGACGCCATGACGTTCGTGTCCGTGCTGAGGTTGTTGCCCAGTTGGTTCAGTGCGAAGCGCATCCCGCTGCTGACCCAGCTGACCGGACAACTGGGCCAAATCGGCCAATTGATCAGCGTCATCCCCTTCGTGGCGATCCTGAACCTTGCGGGCTGGACACCCGCGTTCCTCTCGGTCGCCGCGCTCTCCGCGATCGCCTTTGTGCTGGCGCTCGCGGTGGTCCGCAACGAGCCGGCCCAACACCAGAAGCCGTTGCCGCCGACGCTGCGCCAGACCGGCTCCTCGCTGGCCGAGGCCTGGCGGGAACCGGGCACCAGGCTGGGGCTGTGGACCCATTTCACGGTCCAGTTCCCGGCCAACGTGTTCATGCTGATGTGGGGCTACCCGTTCCTCGTCTCCGCCCAAGGGCTGGCGCCGGCCGTGGCCTCGGTGCTGATGACCGTAGCGGTACTGACCTCTTTCGTTGCGGGTCCGTTGCTGGGCGGCTGGGTGGGCCGGCATCCTTTACGGCGCTCCACGATGGTCCTGCTGATCATTGGCGTCATGTCGACCGCCTGGCTGGCTGTCTTGCTCTATCCCGGCCCTGCGCCGTTCTGGCTGCTTCTGCTGCTGGTGATGGCGGTTTCCATTGGCGGCCCGGGATCGATGATCGGCTTCGATTTCGCGCGGACGTTCAACCCGCTGAGCCGCGCCGGCACAGCAACCGGCATCGTGAACGTCGGCGGTTTCATCTCTGCGCTGCTGGTGATGTTCGGCATGGGCGTTGTCCTGGACGCCCTGCTGGCCAGCGGTTTCTCGCAGGGTGAACTGTATGCGCTGGACTCGTTCAAGCTGGCCTTCAGCCTCCAGTTCGTCTTCCTGATCGGCGGCACGCTGGCCATTTTGGCTGTACGCAAGCGCGTGCGCACGAGGATGTCCCACGGAGGAGTCATTGTCCCCCCGTTGCGGGATGCGCTGGCACGGGACCGGCGCCGGCGGCGCGAGCGCATCAGGGAACGCCGGGAGAACGGCGGAAGCCGGCGAGGCTGACTTGTTGCCCTCCACAGGGCCCGTCACGGGCGATCCTGTCCACAGGATCGCCCGGCCGGATGGCCGCCGCGGCCACTGCAGCAGCAAGCTCCTGCCATGGAGAAGAAGCGATTCACGGCCCGCCAGTCCGCCGACGTCCTGGGCTTCGTGCCGCACACGCTGGGATTCCTGCCCGCCGAGAGCGTGGTCCTGTTGTCCCTTTCCGGCGGCCGTCTCGGGGCCACGTTGCGCTTGGACCTTCCCAGAACCGGCAACAACCGCCAGTTGGAGCTGTTTGCCGACACCGCGGCTGACTACCTGCGCTCTGACGAGGAGGCCGACTCATCGCTGCTGATCCTCTACACGCAGCACGCGTGGCGCGCAGCAGACCGGCCGCCACACCCTGAACTCGTGGCAGCCCTTGGCCGGTCCCTGGCGGCCGCGGGACTGCCGGTCCGCGGCGGCTGGGCGGTTGGCACCGAGCATTGGCGGGAGCTCTACTGCGCCGATGCCAGTTGCTGCCCTTTGCCTGGACGGCCGGTATCGCAGATCCGGGACAGCGCGTTGAACGCCGAACTTGTCTACAACGGCAGTACCTATGCTGCGTCGGCGGCGGAGGCCGCAGTCGATCCATTCCCTGCCGCTCCCCGTGGAGAACACCCTGCTGCCGGGTCCGCACTTGAGGCCCGGGGGTCAGAAGCGCCGCCCGGTGTGGCAGCGCCGCCGGCATCCGCGACGTCGAGCGCCATCCAACGGGAAGCCGACCAACTGGCCGACGGACTTGCCGGGAGCTGGACACATCCGGTTTTTTACTACGCTACGCTGCGCCGGTGGGAGCATGCCCTGACAGCGAACCAGTCCGGCACCATCACGGCCCAAGCGCAGGCCTTCCTGCTCGCGAGCTTGACCGACAACGCGGTTCGGGACGCCATTGCAATCTTCGCCTGCAACGGACTTGAGGCCGCTTTCCTGTGGGCCGGCGCGGCTGGACTCCTCGAGGGACCCGATCCTGGAGCGGATGTGGATCCGGACGTCGCGTCGTTGCCGGAGGCCGATGATCCTGCGGCAGCCCGGAACTTGTCCAGGATCCTGGTCGGTGACTCGCCCGGGGCCCCGGACTGGGAGCGTGTGGATGCCACGGCGCAGTTGCTCGGGCAGCTTCACTCCGTGGGCACCGGACGCTCCCGGGCCGCTGCCGGTGCTCTGCATGCATGGATCGAATGGGCACGGGGCCGCGGCTCGCATGCGCACCAGCGCGCCGAAGGCTGCCTGCGCGAGCACCCCGGGTACCGGCTCGCCGAGCTCGTCCGGGAACTGGCAGACAGCGGGATGTTGCCGCTTTGGGCACGCCGGCGCGAGACCGCGTGGCCCGGTCCGAGGCATTTGGCTGCTTAGCCGGGCAGAGGGGGAGTCAAATCCGGTTCTTCCGGTTGGCTGAATCGTGAGACAATGGGAACCGAGACCCGGTTGGGTTCGTGTTTCAAACAGCGGTACTTCCCTCGGGAATACCGCAGCCGCGGATCAGGTTATGCGATGCAGACCCTGCGTCCGTGACTTGGTTTGAAATCAAACACGGACTTGACAGGGTCATAGTGGTGTTGCCCGCAGGTAGCGTCACAGACCGCCGTACGAAAGGTTCTCTGTGTCACCGGACAAGAAGACTGTTGCAGCTCCCGATGAGGAGACTGCTGCCTCCGCTCCGAAGAAGTCCGCGACTGCCAAGCGCACCGGCGCCCAGTCAGCGGCAACGGCTGATGCCGCACCCAAGCGGCGCGGCCGGAAGCCGGGTGCTGCCGCCAAGAAGGACGCGGACACTGCCGATCCGGCCACAGAAGAAGTCGACGAGGATGCAGACGTTGAGCCCGAACCCGCGGACGAAGACGTTGAAGCCGTCGAGGAAGCCAGCGGCAAGAAGGGTAAGGACGGCGAAACCGGTTCCGGCTTCGTCTACTCCGATGCTGACGACGATGACGCACCGGCCCAGCAAGTAGTCTCCGCGGGTGCTACCGCGGACCCCGTCAAGGATTACCTGAAGCAGATCGGCAAGGTCGCCCTGCTGAACGCTGAGCAGGAAGTCGACCTTGCCCTCCGGATCGAGGCCGGGCTTTTCGCCGAAGAGAAGCTGGCCAAGGATGACGGCACCATGGAAACGCGGCTGCGCCGTGACCTGGAGCAGATTGTCCACGACGGCAAGCGGGCCAAGAACCACCTGCTCGAAGCCAACCTCCGCCTGGTGGTCTCGCTGGCCAAGCGCTACACCGGCCGCGGCATGCTGTTCCTGGACCTGATCCAGGAAGGCAACTTGGGCCTGATCCGCGCGGTCGAGAAATTCGACTACACCAAGGGCTTCAAGTTCTCCACCTATGCAACCTGGTGGATCCGGCAGGCCATCACCCGCGCCATGGCGGACCAGGCCCGCACCATCCGCATCCCGGTGCACATGGTGGAAGTCATCAACAAGCTGGCCCGCGTGCAGCGCCAGATGCTCCAGGACCTGGGCCGAGAGCCTACGCCCGAAGAGCTGGCCAAGGAACTGGACATGACGCCCGAAAAGGTCGTCGAAGTCCAGAAGTACGGCCGCGAGCCGATCTCGCTGCACACGCCGCTGGGCGAGGACGGCGACTCGGAGTTCGGCGACTTGATCGAAGACTCCGAAGCTGTGGTTCCCGCCGACGCGGTCAGCTTCACCCTGCTGCAGGAGCAGCTCCACTCCGTGCTGGACACGCTGTCGGAGCGCGAAGCCGGCGTGGTGGCGATGCGCTTCGGCCTCACCGACGGCCAGCCGAAGACTTTAGACGAAATCGGCAAGGTCTACGGCGTCACCCGTGAGCGCATCCGCCAGATCGAATCGAAGACCATGTCCAAGCTGCGGCACCCGTCGCGGTCGCAGGTACTGCGGGACTACCTGGACTGATCCCACAACGCAGCAGCAGGGCCGGCACCCCGGAGAGGGGACCGGCCCTGCTGCCGTTAAGCCTGGTTTTATGACCGCGGCGGTGCCGCAGCAGCTCTGGACGGAGCGGGGTGCGGCCAGAGTCCGTCGGTTGCCTGGCGCTGGACACGGACAGCCGACGTCCGCCGGATAAAGCGAAGGGCGCCGTTCCCTTTGCGGGGAACGGCGCCCTTCAACGTGGGGGCCTGCCGGGCCATGCCACAGGGAGCTGCGCGGGCAGCTCTCCGGCATGGGTCTATTCGGCGCTGGCGCCGGCCTTTTCGGTCAGGCGGCCGGTTTCGTCCTGCCACTCCGAGGCTTTCGAGCGAAGCTGCGGCTCGTGCTGCCGGGCATGGTGCCCGCAGAAGAGGAGCTCGCCGCCGGAGGAGGCCAGGACCACCCGTACATAGGCCTGGGCGCCACAACGGTCGCAACGGTCCATTGCGGTCAGTTCACGGGGGGCTACTGCTGTTGTCATGATGACCTCCTTACGAGTGCGTCTACCCATACAACCATCCGGACCTCGCAAAACTTCGCATCTTAAGGTCACTTTCGCTCACCGCGTATCACAGCTGCATTACAGCGGGAGCTGCGTCACATGCGGTTGATCGGTGCGGCGCGGTGCACAAGCGCGCGGGTAAAGGGGACTAGCCTAGTAACGGTCCGTTATTCGCGGCGGGCCGCGGCCAGGAACCGCCGTTCTGTCTTGCCAAGGAGCACCTGTACACGTGGCGCCAACGAAGTCTGAGTACACAGCACGCCATCTTTCCGTTCTGGAAGGACTGGAAGCCGTCCGCAAACGGCCGGGCATGTACATCGGTTCAACCGATTCCCGCGGGCTAATGCATTGCCTGTGGGAAATCATCGACAACTCGGTGGACGAGGCCCTGGCGGGCTACGGGCAGAGCATCAAGATCACCCTGCACCCGGATGGCGCGGTGGAGATCCACGACGACGGCCGGGGCATCCCGGTGGACATCGAGCCCAAGACCGGCTTGAGCGGTGTTGAAGTGGTGTTCACCAAACTGCATGCCGGCGGCAAATTCGGCGGCGGCTCCTATACTGCCTCCGGCGGCCTGCACGGCGTGGGCGCCAGCGTGGTCAACGCGCTGTCTTCCCGGCTGGATGTCCAGGTGGACCGCGGCGGCAAGACCTACCAGATGTCCTTCCGCCGCGGCGAACCGGGCAAATTCATCGACCCGGCCAAGGGCCCGGGCCCGGAGTCCCCGTTCGAGCCGTTCGTCACGGGGTCCAAGCTGGAAGTGGTTGGCACCGCCAAGCGCGGCGTGACCGGCACACGCATCCGCTACTGGGGAGACCGGCAGATCTTCACCCCGGACGCCAGGTTCTCCTATGAAGAATTGCAGAACAGGGCCCGGCAGACCTCCTTCTTGGTTCCCGGGCTGAAGATCACACTGAGCGACGAGCGCCGGCTGCCCGGAACCCCCGGCGAAGAGGGTCCGTTCGAGGAAGTGTTCCACCACGACGGCGGCATCGGCGAGTTCGTCGACTACCTGGCCAACGACAGTGCCGTCACAGATGTCTGGCGCTTCCACGGCTCGGGCAAGTTCAAAGAAACCGTTCCGGTGCTCGACGAGAACGGGCACAGCAAGATCGCCGAGGTCGACCGCGACTGCGAGGTGGACGTGGCGCTGCGCTGGGGCATCGGCTATGACACCACGGTGCGTTCGTTCGTGAACATCATCGCCACGCCGAAGGGCGGAACGCACCAGAGCGGCTTCGAACAGGCGCTGCTGAAGACCTTCCGCAAGGTGATCGAAGCCAACGCACGCAAGCTCAAGGCGGGCAACGACAAGATCGAGAAGGACGACGTCTTCGCCGGCCTGACCGCAGTGCTCACCGTCCGCCTGGCCGAGCCGCAGTTCGAAGGCCAGACCAAGGAAATCCTCGGCACCTCGGCCGTCCGTGCCATCGTCTCGCGCGTGGTGGAGAAGGAGCTGGCAGCGAAGCTGGGTTCTTCGAATAGAGGAGACAAGGCGCAGTCCGCGCTGCTGCTGGAGAAGGTCGTCAGCGAGATGAAATCCCGCATCTCGGCCCGCGTCCACAAGGAGACGCAGCGGCGGAAGAATGCGCTGGAGACCTCCACCATGCCGGCCAAACTGATCGACTGCCGCACCAACGAAGTGGAACGGTCCGAACTGTTCATCGTCGAGGGCGACAGCGCCCTGGGTACCGCACGGCTGGCCCGCTCGTCCGACCATCAGGCGCTGCTGCCGATCCGCGGCAAGATCCTCAATGTGCAGAAGGCCTCGGTGGGCGACATGCTGTCCAACGCCGAATGCGCCGCCATCATCCAGGTGGTGGGGGCCGGGTCGGGCCGCAGTTTCCAGCTGGACGCCGCCCGCTACGGCAAGGTGGTCCTGATGACCGACGCCGACGTCGACGGCGCACACATCCGCACACTGCTGTTGACGCTGTTCTTCCGCTACATGCGCCCGCTGGTGGATGCCGGCCGGGTGTATGCCGCGGTGCCGCCGCTGCACCGGGTGGAGATCATCAACGCCGGCTCGAAGGCCAACGAAGTGGTGTACACCTATTCGGAGAACGAGCTGCACAAGCTGCTCGCCACCTTGGAGCAGGACGGCAGGAAGTACAAGGAACCGATCCAGCGCTACAAGGGGCTGGGCGAGATGGACGCCGACCAGTTGGCGGAAACCACGATGGAACCCAGGCACCGGACGTTGCGCAGGGTGCGGATCGAGGACGCCGAAGCGGCCGAGCGCGCCTTCGACCTCTTGATGGGCTCGGACGTGGCGCCGCGCAAGGAGTTCATCGTTGCCGGAGCCTCGATGCTGGACCGCGAACGGATCGACGCCTAGGACGCCAGGCCGGGCGCCACCAGCAGCACGGTCGGCACGGCCAGCAACAGTGCCGACCCCAGCAGCACCGCCGATTGCGCCGCCCGGCCGAGGGCCGGAACGGGGGAGAGCAGCCGCCGCAGGCGGTGCGCGGTGACGAAGGTTTCGGTCTCGGCCGCGCCGAGCAAGGCCTTCGCCGGATCACCGACGCCGGCGGTCACCGCGGCCCCCGCCTCGGGCCGTTCGCCCGCCGCGACCACGGCGATCGCCCGCACGAGGGTCTCGCGGTCCGAGGTCTTCAGCGCGTGGTCGTCGGCGAGCATTTCGGTCAGCTCGTTGACCGCAGTCCGGGCCAGCTTCGACGTGGGGAGCCACGGCAGGGCCGACCGCCAGGCGGCGAAGGCCCACAAAAGCAGATCGTGGCGCTGGTCCAGATGCGCCTTTTCGTGCGTCATCACGGCCTGCAGCTCATCGGGGGAGAGCAGTTCCAGCAACCCGTTGGAAAGCACCGTCACTGAACCGCCGCCGCCCGGCAGGCAATAGGCGACCGGTGCCGGATGGTTGATCACCAGGGTCCGCGGCGAGTCGGCGGACGGGGAACTGAGCAAGTTCAGCAGATCGCGGTGCCGGCTGCGCTGTTTGCGGATCTTGTAGTAGGTCAGCAGCAAGGTGAAGACCAAATGGACGGTCAGCAGCAGAGCCGCACTCAGGGCGAACACATGGATGAGGTCGAGTCCGGCGTCTGGGCTGCCGTCCAGCAGCAGCGAGGTCAGGCCCCGGAGGCCCTGCAGCAGGTTGTCCCCCAGTGGTTCCAGCCCCCAGGTCAGCATGGCCCCGATCATGGACAACCCGCCGGCCAAGGCAATGGCCTGCCACAGCACCAGCGCGCTCTCCGGGCTCCGCGCCGTCCAGCGTGCCCGTGAGAGCAGGATGGGTGCCGGCCATGCCAAAATAACCGCCAAGGCGGCCAGCAGGTAGGAGGCCAGGAACATTCGGCTTTAGCTGGAGAGGATCTTGCGCAGCGCCTCGGCCTCTTGCTCCGTGACCGTACCGATGAAGCGGGCCAGGACGGCCTCGCGGTCCGGCGCCGAGCCCAGGACTTCGTGCATCAGTTCCACGGTGTGCTCTTCGCGGCTGGTCACCGCCCGGTAGCGGTGCGGACGGATGTCCCGGCCGCGCTGGACCAGCCCCTTCTTTTCCAACCGGGACAGGACTGTCAGAACCGTCGTGACGGCCAGTTCCTTGCCGTCCGCTCCGTCGGCGGTGGCCTGGGCCAGCAGGTCGCGCAGTTCGTTGGCCGTGAGCCCGCTTTCGTCGGGATCGGCGGCGTTCTGGGACCACAGCACGTCCATGACTGCCCGTTCCAGATCTCCGAGAGTAGCCATTTGGTTCCTTTTCGTCTCTTAACGTCGAAGCAACGGCCCGCGGTATCTTCCCGCGACCGTGCTCTTGGTCTCTAATTTACCGTCTTTCGCGCAAATGTTCTACAGTACGTAGAAGATTAAGTTCTACGGCTTGTAGAAAAGGTTTTCCCGGGGTCATCCGGGAGCCACGTCAGTCCGGGAGGCAGCGGGTTGGAAGCACTGGAAATCGCACGGTGGCAGTTCGGCATCACCACCGTCTACCACTTCCTGATGGTGCCCTTGACCATTGGCCTGGGGCTGCTGGTCGCGATCATGCACACGGCTTGGTACCGCACCGGCAAGGACCAGTACCTGCGGATGACCAAGTTCTGGGGCAAGCTGTTCCTGATCAACTTCATCATGGGCGTGGCCACCGGCCTGGTCCAGGAGTTCCAATTTGGCATGGCATGGAGCGAATACAGCCGCTTCGTCGGCGACGTCTTCGGCGCGCCGCTGGCAATGGAAGCACTGCTGGCGTTTTTCGTGGAGTCCATCTTCCTGGGCCTGTGGATTTTCGGCTGGGGCCGGCTGCCCAAGGCCGTCCACCTGCTGAGCATTTGGTGTGCCTCGCTGGCCACCATCTGTTCGGCCTACTTCATTCTGGCCGCAAACTCCTGGATGCAGCACCCGGTCGGCGTCGAAATGATCGACGGACGGCCCGTCATGGTCGACGTCTGGGCCGTGCTGACGAACAACACCCTGCTGGTGGCCTTCCCGCACACCATCTTCGGCGCGATCTCGGTGGCCGGCGGGTTCCTGCTGGGCATCAGCTGGTACCACCTGTGGAAGCGGCGCCGCGACGGCATCGATACCGTCGGTGCGGACGGCAAAGTGATCGTCGGTTCGGAGCCTTCCCGCGGCCGGGACGCGGCGGACCATAAGGTCTGGCTCCGCTCGCTGCGGATCGGCGCCGTCGTCGCGGTGGTCTCCTTTGCCGGCGTGTCCCTCACCGGTGACCTGCAGGCCAAGCTCATGTTTGACCAGCAGCCCATGAAGATGGCGGCTGCCGAGGCTGCCTGCCACGACGGCACCGGCTTCTCCATTCTCTCGGTCGGCGACCTCGGCTCGAACGACTGCGCCGACATGGTGGCCGTGGTGGAGCTGCCCGGGATGCTCTCTTTCCTGGCCAACGGAGACTTCGACACCGACATCCGGGGCATCAACACCCTGCTGCCGGAGTACCAGGAACGCTTTGGCACGCACCTGCCGGACGACCCGATCTACGGCGAGCGTGCCGGCACCGAGATCGACTACGTGCCGGTCATGGAGGTCACCTACTGGGGCTTCCGCATCATGATCACCTTCGGCATGCTGGCCGCTGCGGCCGCCGCCGTCGCCCTGTGGGTGGTGCGCAAGGGCACCGTGCCGGAATCAAAATGGCTGATGCGGCTGGCCGTGTTCGGCATCCTGGCACCGTTCGGCGCGAACTCGGCCGGCTGGATCTTCACCGAAATGGGCCGCCAACCGTTCGTCGTCGCGCCCAACCCGGATCCCGACGGCATCGACAACGTGTTCATGTTCACCGCCGCCGCGGTCTCGCCGGGTGTCTCGCTGGGAGAACTGATCTTCTCGCTGAGCGCCTTCACCCTGGTCTACGGCACGTTGCTGGTGGTGGAAGTGAAGCTGCTGGCCGCCTACTGCCGCGGCGGTGTGCCCGCGGCCATGCCTGAACTGCTGCACGAACCGTCCACGGAAAGTGCAAAGAAGGACGACGACGGCGGCCCGGACGGCGGCGACGGCACCGGCGGCCGCGGCAAGGACAGCGGTGCTGACGACGTGCTCTCCTTCGCCTACTGACGGCTCCCACGGAACGATAAGAGGACTACATGGAAACCCTGCCCACTGTCTGGTTCGTCGTCATCGCCTTCTTCTGGACCGGCTACCTGTTCCTGGAGGGATTCGATCTCGGCGTCGGGATGATGATGCGTGGCTTCGCCCGGAACAACACCGAGCGCCGCGTGCTGCTCAACACCATCGGGCCGGTCTGGGACGGCAACGAAGTCTGGCTCATCACCGCGGGGGCCGCCACCTTTGCGGCCTTCCCGCAGTGGTATGCCGCGCTGTTCTCCGGCCTCTACCTGCCGCTGGTGCTGGTGCTGCTGGCCCTGATTTTCCGCGCCGTCGGCATCGAATACCGCGGCAAGGTGGACTCCGACCGCTGGCGGGCCGGCTGGGACTGGGCGATCGCGTTGGGCTCCCTGGTCGCGGCCTTCGGGGTCGGCGCAATGCTGGGCCTGACCACCACCGGCCTGCCGCTTAACGCCAACGGCGACCGGGTGGGCGGCGCGTTCGCCTGGTTCAACGGCTACGCCGTACTGGGCGGGCTGGCCGTCGTGTGCTTCTGCCTGGTGCATGCAGCAGCGTTCCTGATGCTGAAGTCCGACGGCGAGATCAGGTTGCGTGCCAAGGCCGTGGTGCTGCGCTGGCTGCCGGTGGCGCTGCTGCCGATGGCTGCCTGGGCCGCGGTGCTGGTGCTGCGCAACGGCAAGGCGGTCACGGTGGTGACACTGCTGATCGCCGCTATTGGCGCGGTGGCCGCCTGGCTGCTGGCCAAGGCAGGCAGGGACGGGCTCTCTTTCACCGGGCTTGGCATTTTCCTGGTTGCCGGGACGGTAACGATCTTCACCGCGGTATTCCCCACGGTGCTGCCCTCCACGATCAACGAGGCCTTCAACCTGACGGTGGATTCCGCTTCCTCGTCCGATTACACGTTGGGCGTCATGAGCGTGGTGGCCCTGTTCGGCATCCCGGCCGTCCTGGTCTACCAGGGCTACACCTACTGGGTGTTCCGCAAACGGGTGAGTTCGTCCGCGATCCCCGCTGCGCACGCCGTCGTCGTGCAGTGAAGGCAAACAAGCCAAGCCTGAACCGGGCCGTGAAGACAACGCCGTTATGACCAAGCGGCGAAGACCAAGTAGTGAAGACAGTGCAGTGAAGGAAGTCCCCGTGAAGGAAGCGCAGTGAAGCCCATGCCGCCGGTGGGCGCCGCCGGCAAACGCGCGCTGTACTTGCTGGGGCTCGCCGCTGCCGTCAAGGCCGCCGGATTGGTGCTGCTCGCCTCGGCGGTGGCTGCCGGAGTGGCCGGCCTGGCGGCCGGGACCTTTAGCTGGGACGGGGTGCTGCTGCCCGGGGTCATCGGTGCCCTGCTTCGGGCGGCGGCGGCCTGGGGCCAGGACGTCGCGGCTCAGCGGGCGGCTGCGGGAGTCAAGCAGGACCTGCGTGCCCGTCTGGCCGAGCGGATCCTGGAAGACGGAGGTGCTCCGGCCGGCGGCGCCGGATCCACTGGCGACGGCGCCCTGAGCGTGCTGGCCACCCGGGGCCTGGACAATCTGGACGACTACTACACCAAGTACCTGCCGGCGCTGGTGACCTGTGCCGTGGTGCCTCTGCTGGTGGGGCTGCGGATCTTGGCCGCGGACTGGGTGAGCGCGCTGATTGTGGTGCTCACGCTGCCGCTGGTGCCGGTGTTTATGATCCTGATCGGCAAGCACACGGAAGACCGGACGGAACAAGCCGCCGCGGCCTTGGACCGGCTCTCGGACCATCTGCTGGAACTGGCCCGCGGTCTTCCGGTCCTGGTTGGTCTGGGCCGGGCTGCGGCCCAGACTAAGGCGCTGCGCGACGTTGCCCGTGCCTACCGCGAACGGACTATGGCCACGTTGCGGGTCGCCTTCCTCTCCTCGTTGGCGCTGGAACTGATCGCCACCATTTCGGTGGCCGTGGTGGCTGTGTTCGTCGGCATCCGGCTGGTGTACGGCGGAATGGAACTGGAAGCCGGCTTGCTCGCGCTGATCCTGGCGCCGGACTGTTTCCAGCCGCTGCGCGACCTCGGCTCGGCGCACCATGCCAGCGAAGACGGAATGGAATCGCTCAAGCGCAGCAAGGCCGTGCTGGATGCACCGGCCGGACGGGCGCTGGTGCCCGACGCTCCGGTGTCTGCCGACCCGGTGCCGGCAAGCGGGGGAGCACCGGAAGTGCGGGTGTCCGGACTGTCCGCAACGTACCCCGGACGGGGGCAAGTGCTGGCCGGGCTGGATTTCACCGCCCCGGCGGGCCGCATCACTGCCCTGTCCGGACCGAGCGGCGGCGGCAAGAGCACAGTGCTGGAAGTATTGGCGGGCCTGCGCCGCGACGGTGCGGGCATCCGGCTGACCGGAGAGGTAGCCGGCATCCACCGCGGCCGGATCGCCTGGATCCCGCAACATCCGGTCCCCTCGGAAGCGACGGTGGCCGACGAGGTGGCACTGTATGCGGGCCTGGCCGGAGCGGCCGGGCAGGCAGCAGCGCGGGTAGCACTGTCCACAGTGAACGCTGCCGGACTGGCGGACGCCGACACTGGCGACCTCAGCCCCGGCGAACTGCGGCGAGTGGCCGTGGCCCGGGCATTGGCCCGGATCGAGCACGTCCCGGGGGTGGACGTACTGCTCGCCGATGAACCCACGGCCCATGTGGACGATCAGAGTGCGCGCGCCATTGAGGCAGCGCTCGCCGGGCTTCGCGGCCGCGTGACCACCGTGCTGGTGGCCCACGACCCGGACACCGCGGCGCTCGCCGACCATGTGGTGCCGGTAGCCCCGTCCGGCGGGGGAGCCGCCCCCGCGCTCTCATCCGGCCGCGTCGCATCGACAGCGGGACCGGACCCGGAGCACACCGAGGCTACGGCCGAGCGCCAACACACCAACACGCCCGATGCCGGACTCGCCAGTGCCGGAATCCCCACTGCCGGACCTGGCCTCTGGCGGCAAGCTGCCCTGCTGCGGCCGTGGAGCCCGAGCTTCCTGGCAGCGCTGTGCTTCGGCCTGGGCGCGGCGCTCTTCGCAGTCTCGCTGGCCGGATTGTCCGGCTGGCTGATTGTCTACGCCAGCGAGCAACCGCCGATCCTGCACCTGATGACGTCCATCGTCGGTGTCCGGTTCTTCGGCATCGGTCGTTCGGTGCTGCGGTACCAGGAGCGGCTGAAGCTGCACGACGCGGTCTTCGACAGCACCGACCGGCTGCGGCTCCGGTTGTGGAACGGGCTGCTGCAGCGGCCGGCAGCGTGGCGGCGGCTGGCGCGCGGCGGCGGCGCGCTGGAACGGCTGGTCGGAGATGTGGACGAACTGCGCGATATCGCTCCGCGGGCCGCCTTTGCCCCGCTGGTCGGGCTGCTGGTGGCCGTCGCCTCCTGCGTGGCCACGGCGCTGTTGATGCCGGCCGCCCTCGGCTGGCAGCTGCTGCTTTCGGCGGTCTGTGTGCTGTTGGCGCCGGCCGTGACCCGCTGGGCCGATCGCCACGCGCAGGCTACCAACGTGCAGCTCAAGGGTACGTCGCTGAACGCCGTGACGCGGCTGCTGGCTGCAGCCTCCGATCTGGCCGCCAACACGGCTGCCCGTCCGCTGCTGCAGCGGGCCCGGCGGTTGGACCGGCAGTCCACAGCGGCAGTGCAGCGCAGCGCGTGGGCCCAGGGATTGGGCCACGGACTGACCGCGCTGGCGTGCTCGCTGGCAGCGGTGGTGATGATTGGAGCAGCTGACGGCACCGCACCTGGGGTGGCCGCCGTCGTCGTCCTCATGCAGTTGGCGCTGGTGGAGCCGTTCATGGCAGTCAACACCGCGGTGCAGCAGTGGGGTGCGTGGCGTGCTGCCGGGGCGCGGGTGGCGCCGGATCTGGGCAGCACGGCGCTTCCGGCCGACGAAGCGGTGGCCGCTCGGGCCGCCGTCGACGAGCTGGAGCTGCGGGACGCGTCCTACCGGTATCCCGGCGCGGCCCAGGACGCCTTCGCCGGAGTGGATCTGCGGGTGCAGCGCGGGCAATGGCTCGCCGTGACCGGGCCTTCGGGCAGCGGAAAGTCCACGCTGCTGGGCGTGCTGCTGGGATTCCTGCCGCTGGCCAGCGGACAGTATTTGGTCAACGGTGCGGCCAGCGTGGCACCGCGCTCCGCTATTGCTTGGATGCCGCAGGAAGCGCACCTGTTCAACTCCACGGTCCGGGCCAACCTGCTGCTGGCCCGACCGCCGGAAGAGGCGCCCACCGAGGAGCAGCTGCGCTCGGCGCTGGCCGCCGTGGGGCTTGGCGACTTCCTGGCCGGACTCCCGGATGGCCTGCAGACCCGGATCGGTCCGGGCGGGCACTTCCTGTCCGGTGGCCAGCGGCAGCGGTTGGCCGTGGCGCGGGCGCTGCTGGCCGACGCGGACGTGGTGCTGCTGGACGAACCCACCGCGCATTTGGACCGCGAGGCGGCGGACGCCCTGCTGCTGGATCTGCGGCGGGCGCTCGCGGGTAAGGCAGTGGTCATGGTGACCCATGACGAGCGCCAGGCGGCGTGGTGTGAGCACCGCTTGCAGATGTCTACCGGCAGGTACGCTGCTGCCTTAGGCTGAGGCAATGACGATTCCCGATCTCCCGGTCGATCCCAGCGGCAGCCTGCAGTGGCGGGCCATGACGGGGGCAGACATCGATGGCTGGCACCGGTTGATTCAACGGATGGCCGCGGTGGACAAACCGGTCTGGACCGAGACGACGGCGGACTTGGCCGAGGCTTTCGACGACCCCGCCAACGACCCGGCGGAGTCCACCGCAGTCGGGCTGGATGCCGACGGGACCGTGCGTGCCGTGGGTCGGGTCTACGCCAACGCCGGCTCACCGGTGGCCCACACCTGGGGCGGGGTGGATCCGGACTGGCGCCGCCGCGGTATCGGGAGGGCACTTTATGGATGGCAGGCCGACTGCCAGCGCCGCCGGTTCAAGGCTGCCGGCATGGACGGCGGCGTCCTGCGGACCAGCACGGAGGAACAAGATCCGGCGCACAACGCTTTGATGGCGGCGGTGGGCGCCACGGTGGTGCGTTACTTCACCGAAATGACCCGGCCGCTGGAAGAGATCCCGGACGCACCGCTGCCGCGGGGCTTCGCCTTTGTGGACCTGGACCCGGGGGACAGCGACGCCGTGCGGCTGGCCCACAACGAGGCGTTCGCGGACCACTGGGGCAGCGAGCCGAGGGACGAGCGACGGTGGAAGACCCTGGTGCAGCACCCGGAGACCAAGCCGGAATGGAGTATGTCGGTAGTGGAGGCCGCGTCCGGCGAGACGGTGGCGTACCAGGTGGCCAGCTTTGACCCCGCTTTCGTGCTGCAGTCGGGCTACGACGAAGGGTTCACCAATCTGCTGGGCGTCCGCCGGCCCTGGCGCGGCCGCGGGCTCGCCCAGTCGCTGCTGGCCGAAGCGATGCGCCGGTTCAAGACCGGCGGGATGGCCCATGCCGGGCTGGGCGTGGACACCGAGAATCCCAGCGGCGCGCTGGCGTTGTACACGCGGATGGGCTACCTGCCGACCAAACGCTACCTGGACTACGAACTGCCCTTGACGTGACTTGGCCTGGCCTGGCTTGGCCTGGCTCGGGCGCCACCGTCGTTGGTGGCGGGCAGTCCGTGGGGTAGCTGAGCGCCGCTGTCGTTAGTAGCGGGCGGATCCGCAAGGTAATTTGGCACCGCCGTCGCTACTGGGGGATCCGCAACGTAGCTAGGCGCCGACGTCGTGCAGGTGGTGCGTGACATCGTGCAGGAAATAGCTGCCCAGCGTGGTGACCGTGAAGGCCGAGCCGTTGCTGCGCAGGCCGGTTCGGTCCCACTCGGCCGGAGTCACCGCATTGAAACCGGCGGCCACATCGGCTGCGGCCGCGGCCAGCTCTTCGGCCACGGCGCGCGGATCCAAACTGGCGTACTGTCCCTCGACCGCTGCGGCGTCTTGGTCCCAGTTTGGGAAGCCCGGATTGTCGTGGTCGAGCATCAGCTGCAATCGGGTTTCGAAGACACGGCAGACGTCGCGCACGTGGGCGGCATACTCCAGGACTGACCAGGTGCTGCTGTCCGGACGGATGCTGACGCCGGGTTCCGCGAGGGCGGCCTGCCAGCGCGGCACGGTCGCCAGCACCGCAGGGCCGATCCGGTCCGGCGTGATGCCGGCCGGATCGAAGCCGCATTCAGGGCAGGGCCGTTCGGTGACCCAGGTCCAGTCTTTGGTATCGGGAGTGATCGGCATGCTGCCAGCCTACGAGTCTGCTGCCGCCTGTTGCGAGGGCTGCGACTGCTGCGACAAGGACGGACCGACGGCATCCACCGATTGGGACAGCGGGATGCCCGAACCATCGCGGCGGCCGTGCTCGGTGGGCAACGCCCGCGAAGCACCATTGGCAGAACTCGCCTTCGCCGGACCGTGGCCGGCCCACGCCAGCGAGAGCACGTCTTCGCCCTTCAGGAAGCGGTGCGCGCGGACGCCGCCGGTGGCCCGGCCCTTCGCCGGGTACTCGGCAAACGGGGTGACCTTGACGGATCCGGGGGAGGTGCCCGGCAGGGCTTCCTGAGTCGATGCCACGGTGACGACGACGGCGTCCGCATCGCCGGCAGCGACCGGGCCGAAGAACGTTACCAAGTCGTCGGCGGCCAGCTTGATTCCGGCCACACCGCCGGCGGTGCGCCCCTGGGCCCGCACCGTGGAGGCCGGGAAGTGCAGCAGTTGGGCCTGGCGCGTAATGAAGACCAGTTCGTCCTCGTCGGCCGGTACACCCAGGCCCACAATGTAGTCCTTGGGCTTGAGCGCGATGATCTCCCAGTCCTCCCGGTTCAGCGGGTAGTCCGGGGTGACGCGCTTGACCACGCCCTGCGCGGTGCCGATGGCCAGGACCTTGTCCAGCGGCGCCAACGCCACCAGGGATTCGCCCTTCGCCAGCGTGATGAACTCCTTGACCGGAACACCGCCGGCCAGGTTCGGCGAGCCGGCCGACCCGGCCAGGACCGGCATGTCCATTACCGGAAGCCGCAGCATCCGGCCCAGCGAGGTGACGGCTCCGATCTCGGCCCGTGCCGTGGTCTGCACCACGGACAGCAGGGCATCGTGCCGGATCCGCTGGCCGTCCGCCAACGGCTCCTGGTCCACCGTGCGGGCCAGCTGGCCGGAAGCGGAGAGCAATACCCAGCACGGGTCGTCGGCAATCTGCAGCGGCAGCGCCGCCTTGGCGTTCTTGCCTGTAGCGGCGGGTGCCGGCAGCGCGGTGCCGCGCAGCGGGGCAGCAGCTTCCGATTCGAGCAGTACGGTCCGGCGCGGCGTGGCGTAGAGCGCGGAGACTTCGCCCAGCTCGGTGGAGACCAGCTGGCGCAGCGTGGACTCGTTGGCCAGGATTTCCTCCAGCTCCGCGATCTCGCGGCGCAGTTCGTCCTGCTCCTTCTCCAGCTCGATCCGCGAGTACTTGGTCAGCTGGCGGAGCCGCAGTTCCAGGATGTAGTTGGCCTGGATTTCGGACAGGTCGTAGATGGCCATCAGCCGTTCGCGGGCGGCAGCTGCCTCGTCCGAGGAACGGATGATCTGGATGACCTCGTCGATGTCCACGATGGCAATCAACAGGCCTTCGACTAGGTGCAGCCGGTCCTTCTTCTTGCCCAGCCGGAAGGCCGTGCGCCGGCGGACCACGCCGATCCGGTGGTCCACATAGACCTGCAGCAGCTCCAGCAGGCCCAGGGTGCGCGGCTGCCCGTCCACCAGCGTGACGTTGTTGATGCCGAAGGAATCCTCCATCGGCGAATAGCGGTACAGCTGGGCGAGCACGGCGTTCGGATTGAAGCCGTTCTTCAGCTCAATGACCAGGCGCAGCCCGTGTTGCCGGTCGGTCAGGTCCACAATGTCGCTGATGCCCTGCAGCTTTTTGGACGTGACCGCGTCCTTGATCTTTTCGATCACCTTTTCCGGGCCGACGCCGTAGGGCAGTTCCGTGACCACCAGGCCGGTGCGGCGGGCGGTGAGCTTCTCCACCTCCACCTTGGCGCGGGTCTTGAACGAGCCGCGTCCGGTGGCGTAGGCGTCCCGGATGCCGTCCAGTCCGACGATCTTGCCGCCCGACGGCAGGTCCGGGCCCGGGACAAACCGCATGATGTCCTCAAGCGTCGCCTCCGGATGGGCGATCAGGTGCTGGGCCGCAGCAATTACTTCGCCCATGTTGTGCGGAGCCATGTTGGTGGCCATGCCCACGGCGATGCCGGAAGAACCGTTGACCAGCAGGTTCGGGAAGGCGGCCGGGAGGACTTCCGGCTGCATCAGCTGGTTGTCGTAGTTCGGGACGAAGTCCACCACGTCTTCGTCCAGATGGTCCGTCAGCGCCAGCGCCGGGGCAGCCAGCCGCGCTTCGGTGTACCGCGGGGCCGCCGGGCCGTCGTCGAGCGAGCCGAAGTTGCCGTGCCCGTCGATCAGCGGCATCCGCAGCGAGAACGACTGCGCCATGCGCACCATGGCGTCGTAAATGGCGGCATCGCCGTGCGGGTGAAGCTTGCCCATCACTTCGCCGACCACGCGGGCGGACTTCACATGCCCCCGGTCCGGCCGCAGCCCCATCTGGGTCATCATGTACAGAATCCGGCGCTGTACCGGCTTCAACCCGTCGCGGGCATCGGGCAGAGCGCGCGAGTAGATGACCGAGTAGGCGTATTCGAGGAAGGATTCTTCCATCTCGGAAGTCACGTCAATATCGACGATGTTCTCTGTGAAGTCCTCTTCGGGGGCGGGAGTCTGGCGACGGGGCATGGGTAGTGCTTCGGTCCTTAGTTAAAAGATGCGGATACAGTGAGTTTATGGCGCAAGAGGCGGATTCCCCGGATTATCCGGATTATTGGGAAGCTGATGTCGTGCTGCGCGACGGCGGGACGGCGCACCTGCGCCCGATAGTCCCTGCCGACGCCGAGGCGCTTCAAGCCTTCCATGTGGGCCAGTCGGAAAGCTCCATCTACCTGCGCTTTTTCACCTTCAAGGCCAAGCTCAGTGCACGCGAACTGGCCCGTTTCACCAACGTTGACTATGTAAACCGCGTGGCCTTCGTGATCACCATCGGCGACGAGATCATCGGCATCGGCCGCTACGACCGGCTGGACAATCCCGCCGAGGCCGAAGTGGCCTTCAACATTTCGGACGTCCACCAGGGCCGCGGACTGGGCTCCATCCTGCTGGAGCATCTGGCGGCGGCTGCCCGGGAAAACAGCATCAGCAAATTTTCCGCCGAGGTGCTGCCGGAGAACCGCAAGATGATCACGGTGTTCAACGACGCCGGCTATGAGGTGCGGCGCCATTTCGACGACGGTGTGGTCGCCTTGGAGTTCGATCTCGATCCCACCGAACGGTCCCGTGCGGTCATGGCCTCCCGCGAACACCGTGCCGAGGCCAAGAGCGTTGCCGCCTTGCTGGCGCCGCGTTCCGTGGCGGTGATCGGCGCCAGCCGGGACTGGGGCAGCGTCGGCTACTCGCTGCTGGAAAACATCATCGAGGGCGGATTCACCGGCCCCGTCTATGCCATCAACCCGCAGGCTTTTGAACTCAATGGCATGATCTCCTACGGTGCCATCGCCGAGGTCCCGGAGCCGGTGGAACTGGCTGTGGTAGCCGTGCCGTATGACGAGGTATCCAAGGTGGCGCGCGAATGTGCCGCTGCCGGGGTCAAGGGAATCCTGGTGGCCAGCGACGGCTTCTCGCAGGCCGGTGCCGAAGGGCTGCAGCGGCAGCGCGAGCTGGTCCGCAAAGCCCGAGCCCACGGGATGCGCGTGATCGGCCCGGGTTCGCTGGGACTGCTGAACACCAATCCGGCGGTGTCGCTGAATGCGTCCATGGCCCCTGCCATGCCGCCGCGCGGACCGCTGGGGCTGTTCAGCCAGTCGGCAGCGATCGGCGTGCTGCTCTACACCGCGGCCAGCCGGCGCGGGCTCGGCCTGTCCTCCATGGTGTCCGGCGGCAACCGGGCCGACGTCTCCGGCAATGACGTGATGCAGTACTGGGAAGATGACGCGGCCACCAATGCGGTGGGGCTGTACCTGGAGTCCATCGGCAACCCGCGTAAGTTCTCCCGGATCGCCCGCCGGCTCTCGCTCAGCAAACCCGTGATCGTGGCCAAGTCCGACGTGATGGGACTGCAGCTGCCGCCGGGCCACGCGGTGCGGACCACCCAGGCGCCGATGGGCGCGCTGGACGCGATGTTCCGCCAATCCGGCGTGATCCGCGTGGAGACCAACGAAGAGCTGATGGACGTGGCGCAGATCCTGGTCAGCCAGCCGCTCCCGGCCGGAGCGAATCTGGCCGTTTTCAGCAACTCCTTGGCCCTGGGCAACGTGGTGGCCGATGCAGCCAAGGCCCACCAGCTGGACGTGGTCCGGTTGGAAACCGGGATGGACTTGAACACCGGCCAGTCCAAGGCGCTGCCGGTGCTTCGCCAGCGCGTGCGGCAGGCGCTGTCGGCACCTGAGGTGCACGCCGCCGTCGTCACCCTTCTGCCGGCGACGGGAATCCCGACCTCAGTGCTGGCCGAAGTGCTCCGCGAGTGCGCCGAAGAGGCGGGCAAACCACTGGTGGCCTCCTTTACCGGTGTGCTCGATCTGGCCGAACGGACCGACGGTTTGCTGGCTGCCGGCGATCAACCCGTGGCCGATTCAACACCCGCAGCCGATCCGGAATCCGCGGCGGGCGGACTGCAGCGGGCGCTGCCGTGTTTCGCCAGCCCGGGAAGCGCTGTGAACGCGCTGGCAGCCGTGGTCCGCTATGCCGAATGGAAGGCCCGCGACAAAGGCGAATACACCGAACCGACCGGCTGCGACCCTGCCGCGTCCCAACAGCAGATCGACGCCCTGCTGGCCGGGGTGACCGGTACCGACCTGCTCTCACCCACCCGCGCGCAGGCCGCCGGGCTGCTGGGCTGCTACGGCATCACCGTGCATGAGTCCGCCGCATTCACCAGCGATGACGAGGCGGTGGCGGCGGCCGAGCGGCTTGGCTGGCCCGTGGCCCTGAAGACCACCGATGCCCGGCTGCGGCAGCGGCTTGACCTGGGCGGCGTCCGCTTGAACATCACCGACGCCGCCACGCTCCGGGCCAACATTGCGCACATGCGGGCCAGCCTGGCCCAGTTCGGCGACATCCCGCTGGAGGTCCAGTCCATGGTGCCGGCGGGGCAGGCCTGCACCATCCGGGCCATCGAAGATCCGCTGCTCGGCCCAGTGGTGTCCTTCGGACTGGCTGGCGACGCCGTGAACCTGTTGGGAGACTGGTCGCACCGGATCCCGCCCTTGACCACCGTGGACGTGGCGGATTTGGTCCGCGGGCCGCGCGCCGCCAGCAAGCTCTTCGGGTATCAGGGCCTGCCTGCCGTGGACGTTCCGGCGCTGGAGGACCTGATTGCCCGGGTCGCGCAACTGAAGGATGAGCACCCCGAGGTGGCGCTGCTGGAGCTCAATCCGGTCCAGCTCTCCGACCACGGCCTCGCCGTGCTGAACGCCGAAATCAGGCTCGGCAACCACGCGCACCGCACGGACAGCGCGCGGCGCGCCATGCGTGACTGAGCCCGCGTTGGCCATCTGGCCGCAGGGTAGGGGATTATGGACTATATGAGCCACCTTTCGACGGCCGAACGCCGCAGTCTCGACGACGCCCTCAACCGGGCAGGCTTCTACCCGCTGCTGGTTTCCGATGTGGTCCACGACGCCCTGGACCAGCGCGAGCCGCTGTCCCATTTGGTCCACCTGGAGACACACTTCGACCGCAACGAGGTGCACCGCCACATCACCGTGCTGGTGCTCACCGAGGACATGCTGGTGATCACCCACGTGGACGACCAGCAGCTGGACGACGAGGGCGAGCAGATGGTGGCGCAGATCTCCACCGAATCCGTGCCGGTCAGCCAGATTCGTTCGGTAGTGCTCAGCTACGTCTACGCCCAGCCGCAGAACTACACCTCCGCCGACCAGGCCCGCGAGTTGACCCTGGCCATCGCATGGTCCGGTGGCCAGCGCCTGGACATGGGCCCGGCCGGCTGCGGCGACCCGCAGTGCGATGCCGACCACGGCTATACCGGCAACATTGTCCAGGAGGACATCGTGCTGCGAGTCAGTGCGGAGGCCGACGGACTGCAAGCGGTGCAGAACGCCAAGGATTTCGCCCGGGCGCTGCGCAAGGTCAGCACCAGCCACCCCGAACCCGCCGCGCCGGGCCCGGTGCAGCCGCGGCCGCGGATCGGCAACCGTCTGGTTCGCGGACACCACGGCCGCTGATCCGCGGGACTGACTGAGTGACGCTGACACACGAACCGCTTCCGGCCGCCCCGGGCTACGGCCGCAACTCCCTGGCCGAGGTCATGACCAGTGCCGCCGCAGCCCTGGGCGCCGATGGCTTCAACAATGTCCTGCAACTGCCGCAGGCCAGGCGTGTCTGCGTAGTCATGGTGGACGGGCTGGGCAAGGCGCTGCTGAAGCAGCGCGGCGGACACGCACCGTTCCTGCGCCAGGCCATGGAGAACTCGCGCACCCTGGGCAGCGCTTTTCCCTCCACGACGGCGGCGTCCCTCGCCAGCTTGGGGACCGGACTGGCGCCGGGCCTGCACGGCATGGTCGGCTACGACGTCCTGGACCCGGCCCAGGACAAGGTGGTCAACCAGCTTGGCGGCTGGGACGCCAAGGTTGATCCGCAGGTTTGGCAGCCGCATCCAACCGTGTTCGAACAAGTGGCGGAACACCTGCCGGTCACCACTGTCAGTCTGCCCCGCTTCGCCGACTCCGGGATGACTCGGGCGGCGCTGCGCGGGAGCTCCTTCCGGCCGGGGGCAAGCAGTCATGCCCGCACCCTTGCGGCGGCCGAAGCCCTGGCGGCCAGCGACCGCGCCCTGGTCTACCTGTACTTCAACGAACTGGACAAAGCCGGCCACCGGTTTGGCGCCGCCTCGGCCCAGTGGGGCAGCGAACTGGAAGAACTCGATGCGGACATGCGCCGCCTTACCCGTCAGCTGCCGGCAGATACGCTGCTGCTGCTGACCGCCGACCACGGCATGTTGGATGTGGCCGAAGAATTCCGTTTCGATTACTCGGCCGATCCGGCGCTGGTGGCCGGCGTCCGGCACACCGCGGGCGAGCCCCGGTTGGTCCACCTCTACTTTGAGCCGGATGCCACTGCCGCGCACCGCGAACAGACGGCTGCAGCCTGGCGCGCCGCCTACGGAAACCAGGCCTGGATCTTCACCCGCGAGGACGCCATCAGCCACGGTTTCTTCGGCCACGTGGATCCCAGGGTGCTGCCGCGCATCGGCGACTTGATGGTGGCCGCGCGCGAACCTGTGGCTTTCTATGACATGCGCCGGGTCCCGGAAACCGCGATGTCGGTGGTCGGCCAGCACGGCTCGCTCACCAAGGCCGAGCGGGAAGTTCCCCTGCTGACGCTGGCCGCCCCGGGCAAACGCCGCTAGAAATCCGCTGTTTGGGACGCGCTTTCCCGGAAGCACGGTCCCGGAGATGTGCGCCCACTGCTGCGGCCGATCGCGGCCGGCAGCCGTCAGTCGTGTTTGGTGCCGAAAACGATTTCGTCCCAGCTGGGGACGCTGGACCGCTTGGGCTTGATGGTCCGCTTGGGCGGTTCCGGCGTCGAGTCCACTACATCCGAGCCGTCGGCTTCGGTCGCTGGTGCGGCTTCTGTCGCCTGGGACCCGGTCTGTTCGGCCCGGTTGCTGGCCCAGAGGGTGCTGTCCTGGGCGACGGTCTTGACCGGCGCGGTGGAAGGCCGGGCCTCCTCGGCCGGCTCGGCGGCAGGGGAGGGGGAAGCCTGCGCGTCATCGGTCGTTTCGACGTCGTCCTCGTCGGTATCGTCGCCAAACGGGTCCGGATCATCGCCGGCAGCGTCCTCGCCGGGCGAGTCCCTGAGGAATTCGGGTGCTCCGGAGAGCGTGATTTCGTGCGTAATGGTGCTGATGCCGTGCTCCAACTCCAAGGAGGAGAAGGCCCCGTCGTCATAGGCCGGAGCCAGCGTCAGCGGGAACCCGGCCCGCGGACGAAGAACCGGGGCATCGTCGTCGTGATCTTCGTCTGCTTCGTCAAACGGCTCCCGGGGATGGGCGGCGGGCACCGGACCCTGGGTGAGCATCAGGGCCAGCGCGTCATCGGCGTCCTCATCGACGCCCAGCCGCTGCCCGCGGCGCGCGCGCAGCACTTCCAGCAGCTCTTCCGACTCGGCGGACTGCTCCTCGTCCTGCTCGTCGTTGGGGCCGAGGTCTGTCTCTGTGTCGGCCTCGAAGTCGAAGACGTGGTCGGTCACTGCCTTCAACCGGCGTCCGGGCACAGGGCCCTCCACCGTCTCGAGCTCGCTCAATTGCTGCGCCCAACGGTTGGCATTCTGGATGGTGCGGCGGGAAGCGTGGAAGATCCACCTGGCCGGTGGCTCTTCTCCGATCGAATCGGTGGCCGGTGCGGCCGGGACGGTGAACGAGGCCACGATCTCCCAAGTGCCGTCGCTGCGCCGCCAGGAATCCCACTTCATCGATTCCGGTTCGATGCCGAAGGCATGGATCCGGTGGTCCACCATTCCACCCAGGGTGGCCGGCTCATCGCCGAAGGCCGAACGGTAGCCGTCGTGGCCCGGCAACGGACCGGCTACCTCTACCTTGCGGGCCTGCTCAACGATGTAGTGGCGCTCGGCCAGCACCGGGCTTTCGTAGCGTCGGATGCGGTCGAGGCCGAGGCCGGATTCGGCCGCAACCTCCTCGGCGGTGGCGCCTGCACGGATGCGCGCCTGGATCTCGCGCGGGGACAGGCCAGCTTCCGTTGGCTCGCCGGCGCCGGGAGCCCGGGTGGTTGTAGGTCGGAATACCGCTGTCCGCAGGGCCTCGTCTATTGCCAGACGGTAGTCGTCTCCACCTGCGCTCAACAGCAGATGTTCGCCATCCTCATGGACACCCACCAGCCGTAGATCCTGCATGAAAACCCTCCACCAGACGACACTTTCTGCCTGAAACTCTGCCACCGATACGGTGCTTTTCCTATTGTTTTTGCAGGTGTGGCGTGGAGTTTGTGGCCAAGGTCGCCGTCGTTTGCGGCTGGGCTTGAGCCAGGAACGAGCGCCCGGTGGCGGGGAAGTTTGTCACGCGTACGCTACATAGGCAAGAATCTTCGCGTCACGGGCACAAATCCGGTGGCGAATACGTTGACGTGTGAGCGGCTCGTCAGGCGCGGGACACCAGTCCCGGGGCGGGGGATCCTGCCTTGATGAACCTGGAAACGGAAGGGAGTGAACGAACAGCAATGGCCACTGACTACGATGCCCCTCGGAAGCCGGACGAAGAGACCAGCGAGGAGTCCATTGAGGAGCTGAAGTCGCATCGGCGGACGGACAAGCAGTCTTCCGTCGTCGACGAGGACGAGGCCGAGGCAGCGGAAGGATTTGAACTGCCCGGCGCCGACCTGTCCGGCGAGGAGTTGCTGGTGCGTGTGCTGCCGGCGCAGCAGGATGAATTCACCTGCGCTTCCTGTTTCCTGGTGCGCCACCGGTCGCAGGTGGCCAAGGAAAAGGACGGACTGCTCTATTGCACGGACTGTGAGGGCTAGCTGCGTGCTGTGCAGGCCAGCTGCACAGCGCCAGCCCTTGTAGCGTCTGCCCTCGGCACCGTCCTCGTGGCAGCGGTCCTGATGGCAGGCGCAGCCGGGCTAGTCCTCGCGCTGGGCCGGACGGTCCAAGGCCGCGAGGAGTTGCTGCGGGCGGCGCGTCGAGGCGATCCAGTACGGTGTCAGGTCGGTTTCGTCGGTGATCTCGATGGTGACCACCGGATCAATCCAGCCGCGCATGCACATGTAGGCGGTCCCGTTCAGCTTGGGACCGCGCTGCTCGGTGGCAGCCTCCCCGGTGAATGCCTCCACGCGGCCCACGTAGCGCCGCTCGATTTGGGCGCGGCCCACGTGAAGCATGGTGTCGGTAACCAGGATCCGCGGGGTGGACACGATCAGCAGGACGGCCAGCAGGATGGCGGCAACGATGGCGCCGATGATGCCGGCGGCCATGCTGATCGGGGCCAGCATCACGACGACGGCGGCGGCGGTGCCGGCGGCAATCAGCCAGACCCAGAAGTTGGGCCAGAGCCGCTCATCGTAGTGGGGCACGGAGGAAGGACCGCCGGCGGGACCGGAGCTGCCTGCAGGGGTCGCGGGTTGTGTCATGGACTCAGCTTTTCACCTTTTGGCAGCCATTTCACCTTGCCGCCGCCGCCGTGGCGGAACCAGCCCCGTCGGCGGGCGGGAGGGCTGAAAACGCGCTAGAGTGTTGTGCGGAATATCTCAGCGGGCGTGCCTTTGGAACGCTGGAAAACAGCCCGCACCTTCGCCCCTCTCAAGGACAGACGATCACGAGTGCAGCAGACAATTGAAACACTGACCGTTCAGCTGAAAATGCTCGACGACGGCCTTGAAGCGCCCTCCTACGCCCACCCGGGAGACGCCGGCGCAGACCTGCGGACCCGGATTGATTTCCGGATCGGTCCAGGGGAGCGCATTTTGGTCCCGACGGGCGTGGCGCTGGCGCTGCCGCACGGCTATGTTGCGCTGGTGCATCCGCGGTCCGGCCTGGCCACCAAGCACGGACTGACCATCGTGAATGCCCCCGGCACCGTGGATGCCGGATACCGGGGCGAAATCTCGGTCACCCTGCTCAATACCGATGCCAGCGAGACGCTGTCGTTCAAGCGGGGCGACAGGATCGCGCAACTGGTCATCCAGAAGGTGGAGACAGCCGCATTCGAGCTCGTCACAGAGCTTCCGGACTCCGTCCGGGGCGCCGGGGGATTCGGGTCCACCGGAGGGTTCGGCGCGCAGTAGACGCGGGGCCAGGTGGCGGGAAAGCCCGCCAGCAGGGCGGCGGTTACCTGCAGCAGGCGGCGGCAACGCCGCGCAGATAGAGAGCAACCCGGTGCAGCACCGGAGGAAGAGGAAACTCAGGTTATGGCATTTGGGCGTTCCAAAAAGAAGAACCAGAACGACGGCGGAGAGCCGGCTACCGAGGCGTCCGTCCTGAGTGAGGAAACCACGCAGCAGGCGCCGGAGAGCGGTCCCCGCCGCAACGGACCCTTCGACGACTCCGAACAGGACGCCGGAACCGATTACCTGGATCTGGGCGCCCTGAAAATCCGCCCCCGTGAAGGCCTGCAGCTGCGGCTCGAGATCGAGGAAAAGTCTCAGCGGGTTGTCGCCGTGACGCTGGACTTTGGCGGATCCAACCTGCAGCTCCAGGCATTTGCCGCGCCGAAATCCGAGGGCCTGTGGGACGAAATCCGCACCCAGATCGCCAGCTCCGTGGGATCCCAGGGCGGCACCGTCCAGGAGTTTGAGGGCCCGATGGGTACCGAAGTCGTGGCCAAGCTGCCGGCGCAGAGTTCCGATGGCCAGAAGGGCTACCGGGTAGCCCGGTTCCTCGGCATTGACGGGCCCCGCTGGTTCTTGCGCGGCGTCATCGGTGGTCCCGCCGCGCTCGACCGCGCCAAGGCCGCCGACCTCGAGGAATTGTTCCGCTCCACCATTGTGGTTCGCGGCACACAACCGCTACCGCCCAAGGACCTGCTCCAGCTGAAGATGCCCAAGGGCGCCGCCGAGCAACAGGCCGCCGCGCCGCAGCCCGGACTATCCGTCCCGGAACGTGGCCCGGAAATTACCGAGATTCGCTGATTTGCCCGAGCGTCCGCCCGTCTCCGGGGCCAGTCCGATGGCCCAACTGCCGGCGCGCGGCCATGTTGCCGGCACCGGCCTGGTGGAGGCCATCACCATCGAGCCGCCAGGCCGGCCGCCGCGTTTTGCCGCCGTCGTTACCGATGCAGGCCAGCAGCTACCCGGAAAGTCCCGCGACGGCGGACACCCACGAGTCAGGCTGGTCTGGTTGGGACAGCACCGTGTCCCGGGGATCGTGGCTGGCATCCGGCTGTCGTTCGAGGGCATGCTGTTCCACGTGGACGGGCTGGCCACTATCTACAACCCCCGCTACGAGATCCTCAGTCCGTTGGAGAATTGACTTATGACAGATCAGCAGCCGGACTCCGGTCCGCAGCACAGCGGTCATCCGGATGACGCAGGGCAGAAGGCCGAGCCCAACCCCGCCCCCGCCGAAGAACCAGCCAAGGGGAGGCCGGACGCTGCCGAAGCATTCGCCAGCAACTATGCCGCACGGGCCGGGGTCCAGCGCAGCGCCGATGGGCAGATTGACGTTTTGAAGACCGTGGGCGGTGTCCGCGGGCTGGCCGAGAGCATCCTGCCCGGCGTGATCTTCCTGGTGGTCTTCACCATCGGCCAGGAGCTCGGCCCTGCGCTGATCGGCGCACTGGCGGCCGCGGCCATCTTCACCGTGCTGCGATTGGTGCAGCGGGGCACCGTAACCCAGGCCTTCTCCGGCTTGGTGGGGGTTGCCATCTGCGCGTTTGTCGCCAACAGCACGGGGCGCGCCGAGGATTTTTACGTTTGGGGTTTCTTCACCAATGCGGCCTACATTGTGGCCATGCTGGTGACCATTGCCGTCAAATGGCCGGCGTTGGGACTCATTTTCGGGTTGATTCGCAACGAGGGGACCGCCTGGCGGAAGCAACCGCAGCGGCTCAAGGCCTACACCCTCGCCACCTGGATCCTCACCGCGGTGTTGTTCCTGCGGCTGGCGGTGCAGGTTCCGCTGTACCTCATGGGTGATGAGGGGCTGGTGGCACTGGGCACGACCCGCCTGATCATGGGCGTTCCGCTCTACGCACTGGGCCTGTGGTTGGCCTGGCTGGTCTCCCGCCCGGCAGCCGTCGAGGCCACGCGGGCCGACTGAATCAATCTCCGGCGGCCGGCCGCCCCGTCAGGACCGCCCGCAGGTCGTCCTCCGCGGCGATGGTGGTGATGAAGAACAGCTCGTCGCTGGCTTCCACCACGTCATCCGGGCTGGGTGTGATCGGAGCGTCGTCGCGCAAGATGGCCACCACCGTGACGTCCTGGGGCCAGTCGATGGAACCGATCCTGCGGCCGATCAACGCCGAATCGGTGGGAACAGTAAACTCCACCATCGAGGAAATACCGGTGTGGAGCGTCAGCAGGCGGACCAGATCGCCGATTTCCACGGCTTCTTCCACCAACGCCGTCATCAGGCGCGGCGTGTTTACCGCCACGTCTACGCCCCACGAGTCGTCGAACATCCAGTCGTTTTTTGGGTTGTTCACCCGTCCTACGGTGCGGCCCACGCCGAATTCGCTCTTGGCCAGCAGCGAGACCACCAGGTTCACCTTGTCGTCGCCGGTGGCCGAGACCACTACGTCGGCATCCTCAAGCCGGGCTTCGCGCAGGGTGGTGATCTCGCAGGCGTCACCGATGAGCCAGCGTGCACCCTTGAGCCCGCTGCGGCCGATCACCTCCGGTTTCGGGTCGATCAGCAAGATGTCGTGGTTGTTCGAGAGCAGCTCGCGCGCAATCGACGACCCGACGCTGCCGGCACCTGCAATGACGACTCTCATTCGGACTCCTCCACCGGCGGCTTGGACAGAATCCGGTCGATCTCGAAGGTTGAATCTACGCTCATCATGGCGTGCACGATGTCGCCCTTCTGATAGCGGGTGCCCGGGCCGGGCAGGATTCCTTCACCAAAGCGCGTCAGATAGGCCACCCGGGCGCCGGAGGCGGCTTCGATCTCGGTCAGTTGCCGGCCTACCCAGCCGTCGTCCAGCTGCACTTCGCCCAGGATCAGCCGTCCGGAGGCTTCGCGGAAGTCGCCCTTGATACTCTGCTCCGGCAGGATCCGCCGCAGCACCTGGTCAGCGCTCCAGCGCACGGCGGCCACCGTGGGGATGCCCAGCCGCTGGTAGATTTCCGCGCGGCCGGGATCGTAGATTCTCGCCACCACGTGCGGTACGTGGAAGGTTTCACGCGCCACACGGGTGGCCAGGATATTGGAGTTGTCGCCGCTGGAGACTGCGGCGAAAGCGTAGGCGTTCTCGATATCGGCCTGCCGCAGCGTGTCCCGGTCAAATCCAACCCCGGTAACCTTGCGCCCGGTGAAGCCGGAACGCAGCCGGCGGAAGGCGCGGTCGTCCTGGTCGATGATGGCCACGCTGTGCCCCGAATCAACCAGGGTATGGGCCAGCGTGACGCCCACGCGTCCGCAACCCATGATCACAAAATGCGCCATCAACGTCCTTCCGGCACCGGCCTGAAACAGCGGATACAAATCTACTGCAACCATAACGCCGAACGGACCGCATCCCCGCCACGACAAGCGAAGGGGCACTGAGGCCAGCACCCGCGGTGCGGGGCTTCCCAAAGTTGACGCGGACGGCAAAGCTGCCCCAGGGCCAAGCAGGAAGGCGGCCGGTCGGGGTAGGAGCTAGGACTTGGGCTCGGAGTCGCCACCGGGCGGCTGATGGCCGGCGACGGCGGCGCGGGCGTCGCCCTCTTCGTGTTCGCCCTTCTTCTTGCCGAATGGCAGCACCTTCAGCAGCGGATGCAGGACGGCCATGACCACAAGCCCCCAGACCAGTCCGAGGACGGCGGAGCAGAGAGTGTTCACGAGCCAAGCCAGAAAGCCGCCGACCACTGCGATCCCGCTGAACGGGGACTCGAGAAGGTGGACCACGTCATAGGGGGCGTGCCAGCCGAGGTCGTGTGCCCCCTGGAGCATGATGTGGCCACCGACCCAGAGCATGGCGATCGTCCCGACGAACGTGATCGCGGCCAGCACGGCGGGCATCCCCTTAACCAGCAGTTCGCCAAAACGCTTCGAGCCTGCGGAGTCCTTCGTGGTCAGATGCAGGCCGATGTCGTCCATCTTGACGATGAGAGCGACGGCGCCGTACACGAGCACCGTGATCGCGATCGCCACCACCACCAGGATGAGCGCCCGCACCCACAGCGACTGGTCCGCTACCTCGTTCATCGCGATGACCATGATCTCGCAGGACAGGATGAAGTCGGTGGTGATAGCGCCCTTGGTGACCTTGGCCTCCGCCGCCGGGCCGCGTTCGACGGCGGGGGCCTTTTCGGCGTCGTGGTGGCCCCGGACCTTGTGCCACACCTTCTCGGCGCCCTCGTAGCAGAGGTAGGTGCCGCCCAGCATGAGGATGAACGGGATGACCGCAGGGATGAAGGCGCTGATGAGCAGCAGGGCGGGCAGGATGATCAACAGCTTGTTCCGGAGCGAACCCCAGAAGATCCGCTTGATCATCGGCAGTTCGCGGGACGGGTCTGCCCCGGACACATATTGCGGGGTGACGGCGGCGTCGTCGATCACCACGCCGGCCGCCTTGGTGCCCGCTGTGGCGGCCCCGGCTGCGACATCATCCAGCGACGCGGCCGCTATCCGGGCCAGGGCTGCGACGTCGTCCAGCAGCGCGACGAGACCGCCGCTCACCATTCGCCCCGGCGCTGCTCGACGGCGGACTGCTGGGCATTGAGGCCCCGGTTGAAGCAGGTCATCAGCATGCTTTTGAGTATACGGGGATGACCGCTCAGTGGCGGTGCCGGGGGAGGCCCCGCGGGAAAGAGATCATGCCACTGTTCTGGGTCAGGAGCCAGTGTGCCCCAAGGGGTTTCCTGAGTATGCATGAACTGCAGCTGTTACTGATTTGATCACTTCCACTGCCTGCCCCTGCTCATAGCCTTGCGTGCAGACGGCTAGAAGGTAGGAGCCCGGAGCGTCAGGCCTGCCAACGAACGCGACATCATGATGGATCCCGTCAACCCACCCGGACTTGCTGCCCCAGTCTGTTGCCGACGGCAGTTCCGCCCCGATCACGGGATGCTCCTGTCGACGAAGCTGCGTCAGCATGAACTCGGTGCTCTGTGGCTTAGCCACTGATCCGGTAGTGATCGCCTGCATGATCCGCACCAGATCCCCGGCGGTCGTCTGGTGGGTAAAACCTGCATCCCGGGCAGCATGGTCACTAATGAGCCGCTCCAGCTTCGACGACTTCGCTCCGCAGAGGTCCAGTGCGTCGGCTACGGCATCCATGCCGGTCAGTTCCAGCACCATATTCGTTCCGGAGTTGGACGAGGCATAGACCATCCGCCCCAACGCCTCGTCCAACGTGACGGTGCTGCCCGATGGCGGCATCCCTCGGTCTACCTCGTCCGCCTCGAAGCTGAAGGCGCCGGCGTCGGCGACCCGGCTTCGGAATTGCTCCTTGACGGTCACCGACTGGTCAAGGCTGAGGAGGCCGGCGTCGACCTGCCGCATGGCGGCGATGAGAACGGCGAGTTTGATCGTGCTGGCAGAGTAGACGATGGCGTCCGGCTGGCGTGATGCCAGAACGCGGCCGACGTAATCCACAGCCAGGTGAGAAACAGTTGGAACACCGTCGGTGTAGGGGGAAGACACGGGCATGTTCGAAATGCTCTCATGGGCGGGGCTGGTAGCGGAATAATGGCTCACATGCTCTCCTCCGGCCGCCTGCGTGCCCTCCTCGAAGTGTCCAGGACGGGCAGCATTTCGGCTGCGGCCAAAAAGCTTCAGCTGACCCCCTCCGCCGTCTCGCACCAGATTTCGACATTGGAGCGGGAACTGGAGACCAAGCTGATCGAGCGGGGCACACGAGGCGTCTGGCTCACCGCTGCAGGCGGGCGCCTTGCCGAATACAGTGAGTCCATCGCCGACCTGATGGAACGGGCGGAGCAGGAAACCCGGGAACTGGGTGGCGGGGAGCGTGGCACCCTGAGTTTGGGCTTCTTTGCCTCGGCCGGTCTTCACTTGGTGCCCACCGCCCTGTCCACGTTCATGGCAGAGCGTCCCCGTGTGGACCTGAATCTCATTCCCGGCCAGCCTCATGAACTGCTGCCCCGATTGCTGAGCACCGAACTCGACGTCGCCGTGGTCTTCGACTATTCGGCTGCAGCGCCTTCCGCCGTTACCCACGGCAGGACTTCGAGCGTCGCCTACCATCCGCTGCTCGTCGATCCCCACTTCCTTGCCGTGCCGCCCGGGTACCGGCAGCGGGCCAGTGGACCGGTACGGATCGCGGATCTGGCCAGCGAGCAGTGGATTGCCACAGAGGGTATGGACAACGAGGTAGCGCTAGTCGACAGAGTCTGTGCCGCGGAGGGTTATGCGCCGAACGTTCGTTGCCGGACGGACTACTACGACATCACCCTCGGTATGGTGTCCGCTGGACTCGGCTTTGCGTTGATACCTGCTCTCAGCCTTGGCCCTGTAGCTGAACGACGGCGCGTCCCCCTCCGCCGGCTGTCCACGCCCCACCCGTCTGCCAGGCACATCCGGGCCGCGACTCGTGGGGACAACCCCAATCCGCTCGTTCCGGCGTTCTTGACGCATCTTCACAACACTGCCAGTCGTATCCGTGAAGAAGTCGAACGCCTGATCGCCGCCGTCGATTCAGCGTCCGCCGGCTAGCACCCGGCGTGCTTCAGCGCTGTTCAGCCCGTGAATCCCGCCGCACCGCCATGCCCGGCCGCGCCTTCAACAGACGGCCACCGCGCAGGACCTGCCTGCCAGAGACGAACACATGCTCAATGCCCGTCGGCGGCAGCAACGGGTCCGTAAAGGTCGCGTTATCAGTTACCGCGGTTGGGTCAAACACGGCCACGTCAGCGACTGACCCCGGGGCCAGCAGGCCCCTCCCTGCCAGGCCAAACCTCCGCGCCGGAAGCGCCGTCATTCTGTGGATGGCATCTTCCAGCGACAGCAGACCAAGGTCGCGGACATAACGGCCGAGGATTCGAGCGAAGGTACCAGCCCAGCGGGGATGGGGTTTGCCTTCCTTGGGCACGCCGTCCGATCCGATCATGGTGCCCGGATGCGCCAGCACCCGCTGCATGTCCGCCTCATCCATGGAATGGGAAATGATGGTGACGGCACCGGATTCAGCCAGCAGCAGGTCCGCCACGTAGTCCAGCGGGTCTTGACTCGCTTGTGCGGCCAGTCGGGCGATGTTGTGTCCTTCGCTGTGAGGATGGCGCGGTGCACTCGCGATATCTATGCGGTCCCATCCGCCATTCCCCACGGTGTTTTCCCAGTCCGGTTCACCATGGGAGATCGAGGCACGCATCCGGTCCCGTTGGCCTGGTTCCCTGAGCCGGGCCAACAAGGCTCCGAAGCCGCCGTCTGCAGCCCATGGCGGGAGCATGGCATGAAGTGAGGTGCTTGCAGCCACATAGGGATAAACATCGCAGCTGACGTCAAGGCCGTGGGAGCGCGCCTCATCCATCATGGCCAGTGTGGCAGTGGACCTGCCGATGGCGTACCTACCCGCCGTCTTATGGTGCGATACGTGCAGGGCAGTGCCGGACCGCCGTGCAATCTCCAGCGCCTCCTCCAAGGCCTGCTCCACTTTGCTCATCTCATCACGCAGGTGGGTGACATACGGTGCGCCGTGCCTTTTCGAGACCTTCCCCAAAGCGACTAGCTCGGCCGTGTCTGCATAGGTTCCGGGCGGGTAAATCAATCCGGAGGACCACCCCGCTGCCCCTGCGGCCAAGGCCTCGTCCAGAAGCGAGCACAGCTGCGCCGTTTCCGATTCCGATGCCCGACGCTGGGCGAAACCCATGACGGCTGCTCGCAAGCTGGAATGGCCCAACAGCGAGGCGATGTTGTTGATCCGTCCGACCGCGCCGTGGCGTGCCGCGAAGGCCTCCATCGATGGCAGCGGATCGGCAGCGGGGCCGAGCAATGCAACGCAGAATTCGCGCAGACCGGCGGTGTGGGCAGGCTCCGTCGCGGCAGGGAACAGCGAGTACCCACAGTTCCCGGCTATCTCCGTCGTTACCCCCTGCCGCGCGGCTGCGGCCGCTAAATCCGGGGACGGATCTGCGGCGCTCGCATCCAGCGCCGTGGCGTCAGAGTGCGTGTGCACGTCGATGAATCCGGGGCTGACGACCATCCCGGTGACATCAAGAACGGTTGCTTGCTGCACGTCGACATCCCCGGGATGAACGATCCGGCCATTCGCCATGGCGAGGTCTGCCCGCACGGGAACCGACCCGCTGCCGTCAACCACGTGGCCGCCGCGCAGCAGGTAATCGCCGGACACGCTACCCGACCCTGGCGAGGAAATCGGCGGTGCGTCGGTGCTGGGGGTTGCCGAGTACTTGTTCAGGGCTTCCTGCTTCCACGATCGCGCCGTCGGCCATAAAGATCACGTGGTCGGCCACCTCTCGGGCGAAAGACATTTCGTGGGTCACCACCACCATGGTCATCCCTGTGCTGGCCAGGTCCTTCATGACGGCGAGCACCTCGCCCACGAGTTCCGGGTCAAGGGCGGAGGTGGGCTCGTCGAAAAGCATGAGTTTCGGCTCCATGGCCAGGGCCCGCGCAATCGCCACCCTCTGCTGCTGGCCGCCTGAAAGCTGTGCCGGGTAGAAGTTCATTCGATCGCCAAGGCCGACACTGGAGAGGAGATCCTCAGCGCTTGCTACCGCAGAGGCCCTCGACTGGCCCTTGATCTTCCAGGGCCCTTCGGCGACATTCTCCAGGGCGGTCAGGTGCGGGAACAGGTTGAATCTCTGGAAAACCATGCCAATGTTTTGGCGCTGGCGCCGCAGGTCCTCGTACCGGCGTTCCAGCAAACGTCCGTCGGCCTGCTCCACATATCCGAGCAACTCTCCGTCAATCCATATTCGGCCCGAATCAATGGCTTCCAGCCGGTTGAGGCAGCGCAGCAGCGTCGTTTTCCCAGATCCAGACGGCCCGATGACGCACACAACGTCGCCGGTGGAAATGTCCAGATTTATCCCCTTGAGGATTTCATTGTCCCCGAAACTTTTCCGGATGGACCGGGCACGGACAACGGCGTCAGTCATCGAATCCTGGCTTTCGTCGTGAGATAGGAGCGAGGTTGGACAGCACCTTGCTGCGGACGGAGGTCCTGCCGTCGAAGCCCTTCGAGTACTTCTTCTCGAGGAAGTGCTGCCCAACGGTGGCCACGCTCGTCAGGATCAAATACCAGATCGAAGCGACGATCAGCATTGAGATGACCTCGAAGTTGCCGAGGTAAATCCGCTGCACCACAGTCATGAGATCCGACCCGGCGATGATGGATACCAGCGACGACGTCTTGAGCATGGAAATGAACTGGTTGCCGGTTGGCGGGAGGATGAAACGCATCGCTTGGGGCAGGATGATGCGTCCCATGATGCCGGCGCGTGACATGCCCATCGCCTCGGCCGCTTCCCGCTGGCCGTTGTCTACCGAGAGGATGCCTGCACGGATGATTTGCGACATGTAGGCGCCCTCGTTGATCGCCAGTCCCAAGAGCCCGGCAATGAACGGGGTGATGATGGAGGCCTCGACGCCAAACAATTTGGGTCCGCCGAAGGGGATGCCGAATTCCAGGCGGGGAAAGATGACGCCCAGATTGAACCAGAACAGCAGCTGAACCAGCAGGGGAGTGCCGCGGAAGAACCAGGAAAACCCCCCGGCAACAATGCGCAGTACCGGATTTTGGGACAACTGCATGATGGCAACTACCAAGCCGATGACGGTTCCGGCTGCCATCGAGATGACGCTGAGGGCGATCGTGATCCAGAGACCCTCGAGGATGGGCCCGGAAGCGATGTACGCGGCCACCACATCCCAGTGGATGTTTGGCGTCACCACCAGTATGTAGAGGACCCATACCCCGAAGATTCCAGCCGCTGTACCGCCGATCCAGCGACCCCACGCCGGCGGTCGTCTCGCGTTGAGCGGAAGCTCCGGCGCCTGCTTGTCGCCGACTTGGGAGGTGCCGGCGCTACTGGCCGGCATTGATTTCCGCGCTCTCGACGGCTGCGTCGGTTACTCCATACTTCTCGAGCACGGCCTGGTAGTCCCCGGTGTCGATCAGTTCTTGGAGGGCGACCTGCACTGCGGTCGTCAACTCTTGGTTCGTCTTGTCCACGGCCATGCCCCAGGGCCCGGCCTCGTACTGGTCCTCGAGGACCTCGTACTTGCCGGATTTAGTCGCCAGTTCTATCGCCACGGGGTAGTCGACCATGGTGGCGATGGCCCGGCCGGTGTCCAGTTGGAGCAGCCCGGTTGGTGCGTCTTCGGATTCGGAGATCTTCATGGGGGTGCTGCATTCCTGCTCGGAGTAGTCCTGCAGGATGGCCAGATTAGACGAGCCCTTGGCTCCGACGACGTTCTTGCCGCACAGGTCGGCAATTCCGGAGATTCCTTCGGGATTGCCCTTGTTCACCATGACGGCTCCGCCGGCAACGAAGTAGTCGATGAAGTTGACCGCCTGCCGGCGCTCTTCGGTGTCGCTCATCGAGGAGATGGCAAGGTCCCACTGCTTGGACTGAAGCCCCGGAATCAGGCCGGGGAAGGACGCGTTGGAGATCTGGAACTCAAGGCCCAGTTGGCCGGCGATGAGCTCAGCGAGTTCCGGGTCCACACCGATCAGCTCAGTAGTCCCTTCCTTATACATCTCCATGGGAGGGTATCCCTCGGCTGTGGCGACCTTGAGGACCCCTTTTTCCTTCAGGTCAGCGGGTACCAGGCTCTCGGCACTGGAGCCCTCGGCGGCGGTCGTTGCGGCACCAGTCTCGCCGCTGGCAGCCGGGGCTGTGGAGCGTCCGCACCCTGCGGTGGTCGTCAACAATGCAATCATGGCGATGCTGGCCGCAGCCCGGCCCCACCCGTTCAGGTGCTGGATCATGGTCCCCCTGCTTTCTTCTTAGGTCAGCCGGCACAGCTGGGTATGTGCCGCTCAGGATGTTGGAAAGATGCTGCCATCCGGGCTGCGCGGCCACAATATTTTTCAATAATTAGATGCCGGGCATCGATTTATTTCATATCGCGTGAGGGCTCTTCATCGTGCCGCACACGGGCCAAGCAGAAGCCTAACCCGGAGCCGGTCGGAAGTTTGTCCAGGGGAACATCGGAGCTGACCGGGTGCTGCGGTGAGGGCAACGATGGAATGCCGTGCCGGTCAGTGCAGCCACGCGGACCACCGCGCTTGCGGCCGGTGCGTTCTTCCGAAGTCTGGTCACCATCTGGCCCGGCGGCTGAAGCCCCTCAGAGAGTCACTCCGGTTTCTTCGGCGAGCGCGTGGAGCAGTCGGTCTTGAAAGCCCCGGTCGTTGACTGCTCGGTGGGGTTGCTGCCGCTGCCGGTGGTACCAGTACCCGCCGCTGGTGAGCGCCTGGGCTTGGTTGCTGGTTGCGAGCCATTCCTGGGTTTGGTGCCCGAGGTCGAGGTCGTCGGGAGCACCGGGTCCGCCCATCTTGGTCGGGACCCAGCCGGGATCCACGGCGTTGCTGAGCAGTTCCGGGTGCCGGCGGGCGAGCGCGGCGGACAGCGTGGTGACGAACAGCTTGCTGTCCGCGTACGTTCCGGGCGTTCGGCCCTGCCAGTCGACCCCGGCAAGCGTTGGTCGCCCTGCGTAGTGCGAACCGCTGCTCACGTACACGTGCCGCTGTGGTCCTTCGAGGAGCGCGGTGAGCAGGTAGGGGGCGATGATGTTGACCGGCATCACGGCTCGGCCGCTCCAGACACCCGCGTTGTGAATCACCGCATCGAGCGGGTCCCGGTCGTTGAGTTCCGCGGCAACCTGGCGCACCGCGTCTCGGTTGCTGAAATCGCCCAGCACAAGGTCCGCGCCGCGCTCGACGAGTGGGGCGACGGCGGCGGCGCGGTCCTGATGGCGGGCATGCACGACGACGACGTGGCCTGCGGACAGCAGGGCATCTGCTGCTGCCCGCCCGAGGCCGTCCGTGGAACCGGTGACCAGGATTCTCATGCGCTTGCCCGGGCCTCTTAGTCGTCCGCCGGCTCCTGCAGGGCGGCGAGCACATGCATGTGTTCCCGGTTCGACGGGTAGAGCAGCCCGTAGGTGCTGTAGAGCTTTTCGTAGAGCGGGGCGGTGGCCGGATCAGGCTTCACCGTGGCCGCTGTACGGGCCCAGTTGGTGCCGGCAGGCACCGCGCCGGTTCCGATGGCGGCAAGCAGCGCATCCCCGTAGCTGGCCCCGATGGTCTGTTCCGGAACCAGTTGGTCGCGCCCGGTGATGTTGCTGACGATCTCCGTCCAGAGCCTGGCCTTGGTGCCTCCGCCGACGGCGGCAACGCGCCGGATCGGTTCGCCGGAGTTTTCGAGGTACTCCAGGATTTGCCGGATGCCGAAGCCAATGCCTTCGTACGCCGCACGGAACAGGTGGCCGCGGCCATGGCGCAGCGACAAACCGGTGATCAGGCCGCGGGCGTCGGGGTCGAAGACGGGTGTGCGCTCGCCGGCAAAGTAGGGCAGCAGCAGCAGCCCGTCGGCCCCCGGGGGAGCCGCGGCGGCTTCGGTGACGAGCTGCTCGAAGGGGACGTCGCCAAACAGCCGCTGCAGCCAGGTGGTCAGGCTTCCGGAGGTGGACATCCCGGCGGCCAGCGTCAGGGATCCCGGGTCCACCCCGGCCGTGGTCCAGAGCTTGGGCTCGGCGCGGAACTCCCCGAGGACCTGGACGAAGAACATGGTGGAGCCGTACATCAGCATCAGGTCGCCCGGCTGCCGGACGCCGGCGCTGAATGCCTCGGCCCAGGCATCCACGGTGCCCGCGCAGACCGGCACGCCTTCCGGCAGCCCCGTCGCCTCGGCCGCCTGGCGATGAACGTGGCCGCTGACATCGGCCGGCCACGCCAGCCGGGGCTGCGGCAGGTGGGCGGCGACGGCGTTGTACCGTTCCAGGTGCCACCGGTTGGCGTGCAGGTCGTAGAGCGGGTCGCATTGGCTGGCGGTGTGGTGGTCCACCACCAGTTCGCCGGTCAGCTTGGCCAGGATGAAGGAGTTCAGGCTGTGCCAGTTCCGGGCGCGGGCGAAGACCTCCGGTTCCCGGTTGCGCAGCCAGCGGAGCTTCGGCCCGACGGCCTGGGATGAGAGGACCTTCCCCGCATCGCGAAAGATCGCCTCGGCGCCGAATTCCTCGGTCAGTTCGCGGATTTCGACGACGGCGCGCGCGTCGATCCCGTACAGGATCGCCGGACGCAGCGGGGTCAGGTCTTCGTCCGTCACGACCAGGCAGGGCCCCATCGCGCTGACGCACACGCCGGCGAGCGCACCGGCGTCGTTCCTGGAGAAAAGCTCCTGGCAGAGCCGGACCACCTCTGCCCACGCCCCGCCCTCGGCGTCGAACTCCGCCCAGCCCGGCCGCGGGTAGGAGACGTCGTGCATCACCGTGGCGCTGTCCAGGACCTCGCCGTCGGCGTTGGTCAGCACGGCCTTGCTGCTGCCCGTGCCGATATCGATGCCCAGGAACATATCGCCCCACCGGCCGGCCACTAGGCGCGGCCGTGGGAGGTACGGGACTTGCGCGATACGGCGTCGAGGATCACGGCCAGCAACAGCACCAGGCCGGTGATCATGTAGCGGAACGAGGACTCAAGGTTGAGCAGGGTCAGGCCGCTGGAGATGGACTGGATGACCAGGATGCCCAGCAGGGCGGAGAACGCCGAGCCGCGGCCGCCGAACAGGCTGGTCCCGCCGATCACCGCGGCGGCAATGGCGTTCAGGTTCACGTCGCCGGTGCCGCTGCTCTGTGCCGAGGCGGCCAGTCGGCCGGCGGCCAGCATGCCGCCGATGGCCGCGAAGGTCGAGCACAGGACGAAGATGGACACATAGATGCGGTTGACGCTGATGCCGGCCCGGCGTGCCGCTTCCCGGTTGCCGCCGACGGCGTAGACGGAGCGGCCCCACTGGGTCCGGGTGAAGGCGTAGTGCATCACCAGTACCAGTGCGGCGAAGAAGACGAACATCCAGCCGACGCCGCGGGTTTGGTTCAGGTACCACACCGCGAAGAACAGGATCACCGCCAGCACCACTGTCTGGATCACCACCAGCCGCATCGGCCGGCCGGACAGACCGTTCTTGACCCGCTGGCGGGAGAGCGTGAGTTGGCTGAGGAAGAAGCCGGCCACACCGAGCGCCGCCAGCACATAGGACAGCCAGGCCGGCACGAAGGCCTGCTGGCCGAACCAGACCAGGAAAGAGTCGAACGGCAGGTTGATGGTGCCCTCGACGCCGAGTACGAACAGCTGCACGCCGAGGAAGCCGAGCAGGCCGGCCAGCGTGATCACGAAGGACGGCACCCCGAACTTGGTGTACACCAGCGAATAGACCAGGCCGATGAGAGCGCCGGCGGCCAGAGCGGTCAGGACCGCCAGCCCGATCGGCCAGCCCAGCTTGATAAAGCTCACGCCGACGATCGCTGCCGACAGGCCGCTGACGGAGCCGACGGACAGATCGATCTCGCCAACCAGCAGGACGCAGACGATGCCGAGCGCAATAACGCCGACGGCGGCGCTTTCCAGCAGCAGGTTGACCAGGTTGGCGCTGGAGAGGAAGAACGGGTTGAGGGCCTGGAATATGGTCCAGATCACCAGCAGCCCGACAATGATCGGCAGCACGCCAAGGTCGCCACCGCGGACCCGGTTGACGCCGACCTTGATGGCTCCCTTGAAGCCCTCGGTCCGGATCAGCCGTTCATCCTGCAGGTCGGTGGCCAGCGGGACGACTGGGGTGGTGGGGTTCGTTGTCATGGTACGTTCCCTTCTTCCGGCACTGCCCCGGATCCCGGTTGGTCAGCGTTTCCGTCGGGCTGGCCGGGCGGCATTGATCCGCCGCCCGGACCGCCCATCCCCGCCGGCCCGGCCGGCCCGTCGGCAGCACCCGGTTCGGCCGCTCCCTCGGAGGCACGTGTCGTCCCGTCCGGACCTGCCGTTCCGTCTGGACCTGCCGTACCGGCCGTGCTTGCCGCGGCCGCGGCACCGGACTGGGCAGCGCGCTGGGTCACCACGTTGTCGGTGGCGCCGGTGATGGCGGCGATCAGGTCATCGGTGGAAACGTCCTTCATCCGGAACGTGCCGTTGTTCTTCCCCAGTCGCAGCACCGCAACCCGGTCCGCGACGGCCTGCACGTCCTGCATGTTGTGGCTGATCATGATCACGGCGAGTCCGTTTTCACGCAGCCGCTCCACCAGATTCAGCACTTCGGCGGTCTGCGCCACGCCGAGGGCGGCCGTCGGCTCGTCGAGGATGATGAGCTTCGGGCTGCCCAGCAGCGACCGTGCAATCGCGACGGTCTGCCGCTGCCCACCGGAGAGGGAAGCGACGGCGATGCGGACCGAGGGGATCTTCGCCGAGAGCTGCCGCAAGAGCTTCCACGACTGGACTTCCATCTCGACTTCGTTCAGCCGCCACGGCCCCAACTCCCGGCCGAGGAAGAGGTTGTCCACCACGGTGAGGTTGTCGCAGAGGGCGAGGTCCTGGAACACCGTGGCGATGCCCAGCTGAATGGAATCCACCGGCGTGTGGATGGTCACGTCCTTGCCGTCGAAGTTCACGGTTCCGGCGTCCTGCGGGTGCACGCCCGCGAGGATCTTGACCAAGGTGGACTTTCCGGCGCCGTTGTCGCCGACCAAGGCAACAACCTCTCCGGCATGGACGTCCAAGGCGATGTCCGTTAGGGCGGCGACCGCACCGAAGTGCTTGCTCACGCCCCGCATGGACAGCACTGGTGCGGCTGTCTCCGTCCGCTCCGCTGACACAGTGGACACTGCCTTCCCCTTCCATTACGACGGCGGCACCGCTGGGCCGCGGCACCGCCGGCCGCCGCTGGGCTACTTGATGCCGAGTTCGTCACAGCCTGACTTGTACTCGCCGGTGCAGACTTCCTCAGGCTTGTAGATGCCGCCGTCGAAAATCACTTCCTTGACGTTTTCCTTGGTGACCACCGTCGGCACGAACAGGGCCGATGGAGTGTCGAAGAGCGTCGCATCGGGTTTCGGGGTTTCGCCGTTGAGCAGCTGGACTGAGACCTCGGCCGCCTTCTCCGCCACGATCTTGATGGGCTTGGAGATGGTGTTGTATTGGTCGCCGCTGATGATCCGCTGGATCGCGGCTATTTCGGCGTCGTTGCCGGTGACCGGCGGGATGGGCGACACCCCGGCAGCCTTCAGGGCCGCGATCGAGCCGCCTGCCGTGCCGTCGTTGGCGGCGACGATGCCGGTGATCTTGTCACCGAACTGGGTGATCTGGCCGGCGACCCAGTCCTGGGCCTTCGACGGTTGCCATTCCGGCGTGTCGTAGGAGGCCAGCACCTTGTGGTCGCTGGCATCGACGGCTTCCTGCGCGCCTTCCTTGATCAGCTGCGCCGCCCTGTCGGTGGGGGAGCCGTTGACCATCAGCACGCCGCCGGTCTTGTCGCCCCCGGAGTCGAGTTTCTCAACCAAGTCGGTGGCGATCAGGTTGCCGATCTTCTTGTTGTCGAAGGAAACGTAGAAGTCTGCCGGCGTGTCCGGGACCGGCCGGTCGTAGGTGACGACCTTAATCCCCTGGCTCTTCGCGGTGCTGACCAGCGAGGCGGCCGCGGTGCTGTCCACCGCGTCCAACACCAGCACCTTGACGCCCTGCGTGATCATGGCATTGGCCTGTTGCTGCTGCTTGTCAGCGTTGCCGTCCGCGTTCTGGTACAGCACCTCACAGCCGCTGCACAACTCCATGACCTTGGCCTTGAACAGCGGGCTGTCCTGCTGCTCGTACCGGGTGGAGGCGCGGTCCGGCATCAGGAAGGCGATCTTTCCTTCGGTCTGGCCGCCCCCGCCCGTTTCGCCGCCGCCCCCACCGCCTCCGCCGCCGCCGCAAGCGGTCATGCCGGCTGCCAGAAACAGGGCGGTGGTAAAGCCTAGGATTCCCCGCGTGTACTTCTTCATCGGAACTCCTTGTACTGATGGTGTGCCGCGTTGCGTTCGTTCTGTTTCCGGCAGCCGCGGTCAGAGCCGCTGGGGGTAGATCATCGCCTTGAGCGATTCAGGCTCGGTGGACGTGTTTTCCAGCGCGGCCGCGGTTTGCGGCAGTGAAAAGCTGTGCGTCACCAGTCCTTCCAGGTTGATCCGGCCAGAGGAAACCAGGGCGATGCCCAGTGGCCAGGTGTCTTTGTACCGGTTCACCATCGAGATGGTGATCTCTTTCCAATTGAGCGTGGACAGCGGCAGCGGGACTTCTTCGGTTTTGGCCAAGCCGATGACGGCGGCCCGCCCTGCCTCGTGCAACCGGCCCAGCCCGGCGGCGAGAACGCCGTTGGCGCCGGAACATTCCAGCAGCACGTCAAAGGTCCGTGAGGTCGGTGCGTCGCTTTTCTCCACCGCGAATCCGTGGTCGCGGGCCACGCCAAGCCGGAAGTCGGAGATGTCCGTGAGCGTGACGCTTCCCGCGCCGAGCGCCCGTGCCGCTTCCGCTGCCAGCAGGCCAACCGGCCCGGCGCCCGTGATCAGCACGTCGTCGCCGGCCTGCAGGTTCGCCCGTTGGCAACCCCAGAGCCCCACCGACAGGGGCTCAAGCAGCGCGCCGTCCTCGTAGCTCATCGAATCCGGTATCGGAAAGTAGCAGCGGGCGTCCATCGCAAGATACTGGAGCAGCGCGCCGTCGTAGGGCGGGGTGGCCAGGAACTCCAGGTTGGGGCAGAGGTGATAGCGTCCCGCCCGGCATTCTTCGCAGCTGCGGTCCGGCGTGCCGGGCTCGACGGCCACCCGGTCGCCGACTTGGACGTTGTCCACCCCGTCGCCGACAGCGACCACTTCGCCGGAGACCTCGTGGCCCAGGATGAACGGACCGTCAACCACGAACGGGCCGATCTTCCCGTAGCGGTAATAGGCAACGTCAGAGCCGCAGACTCCCACTGCTTCCACCCGGATCACGGCCTGGCCCGGCAGCGGCTCGGGCATCGGGCGCTCCTGAATCTCGATGCTGTTCAGGCCGGTCATCACGGCGGCTGCGTTGCCCATCAAGACTCCTTTGCAAGCAGTCCGGGCTGCAACGGCCCCGGACGCTGGTGTGAGCCAGTGCACATTGTCACGCACATGCTAACCCCAGCGGAGGTTCCGTGGCTATGAAATCGGAGGGCGGAGTTTCCACAGCCCCGCCGGAGTCCGCCCCGGCAGGATGCCTCCGCTGGCATAGACTCGGAGCCGTGAAGAATTGGCTCATGTTGTTGCCTGTCGCATCGAGCGAAGCGTGTTGACATTTTTCGATGCCCTCAAGCGGGTCTTGGTGGGCAAGCCATTCCGCACCGATCGGTTGAAGCAGGAGGCGCTGCCGCGCCGGTACGCGGTGCCGGTGTTCTCCGCGAACGCGCTCTCCTCGGTGGCCTATGCGCCCGACGAAATCCTGCTCACGCTGGCCTTGGCCGGTGTGGCAGCCATCGCTCTTGCGCCCTGGGTGGGGCTGGCGGTGATGGTGGTGCTGCTGGTGCTGGTGGCCTCCTACCGCCAAAGCATCCACGCCTATCCGGTCGGCGGCGACTACGAGATCGCCACCAAGAACCTGGGCAAGTCCGCGGGCATCACGGTGGGCTCCGCCCTGATGCTGGACTATGTGCTGACCGTGGCCGTGTCCATGTCCTCCGCGGCGCAGTATCTGGTGTCCGCCCTCCCCGCTCTGAACGGCTGGCAGCCGGGGATAGCCGTGGCCGGTATTGCGGTGCTGGCCCTGCTGCATCTGCGCGGGTTGGCCCGCGGGCGGCGTACCGTGGCGATTGCCACCTACGTCTTTGTGGGCACCGTGCTGCTGATGTGCCTGATGGGGTTTGTCCTGGACCTCGCCGGAAATCTGGGCGAGGCACCCAGCGCCGCCTTCGAAGTCGTCCCGGAACCCGGCATGGAGGCCGGCCTGATGGGCGTGGCCGGCGCGCTGCTGGTGCTGCGGGCCTTTTCCACCGGTGCCGCGGCACTAACGGGGGTGGAGACCCCGGCCAGCAACGTGCCCGCCTTCGAGAAGCCGCGGGCCAAGAACGCCGGATTCGCGCTGCTGATGCTGGGCCTGTCCGCGACGGTGATCACCATGGCCGTGATGTACCTGGCCCGGGCAACGCAGGTACAGGTGGTACAGGTTCCGGCCGAGCAACTGCGGCTGAACGGCGAGGCACTGCCGGCCGGCTATTTCCAGTCCCCGGTACTGAGCCAATTGGCGGAGACGGTTTTCGGCGGCGGCGCCCTGCTCTTCTACCTGACGGTAGCGGCCACCGCCGCCATCCTGGTGCTGGCCAGCCATTCGGCGTTCAACGCCTTCCCGCAGCTGGCGTCCATCCTCGCCACCGACGGGTTCCTGCCGCGCCAGTTGCGCACCCGCGGCGACCGGCTCAGCTATAGCAACGGCGTGCTGGCGCTGGCGGCCGCGGCCGTGGTGCTGGTGCTGATCTTCAATGCGGACGTCACCCGGCTGATCCCGCTTTACGTGATCGGCGTCATCGTCTCGTTCACCTGCAGCCAACTGGGCATGATCCGGCACTGGTCGCGAGAAATCCGGGCCACGCCGCACCGGCCGGTGCGCCGCCGGATGGTGCGTTCGCGGCTGATCAACCTGGTGGGCTTTCTCCTGACCGTCACCGTGCTGGTGGTGGTGCTGGTCAGCAAGTTCATCTTCGGGGCCTGGCTGGCCGTGCTGGGCATCGTGGTGCTCTGGCTGATCATGCACAGCATTAACCGCCACTACGTCCAGGTGGCGCAGGAACTCGCGCTCGATCCGGACGAGCCGACCACTGCGCTGCCCTCACGCGTGCACGCCGTGATCCTGGTCTCGCATGTGCGCAAGCCGACGGTCCGGGCGCTCGCCTTCGCCCGGGCATCGCGGCCATCGCGGCTCGACGCAGTGGTGGTGGATTTGGACCCCGAACAGACCGAGCGGACCCTGAGCGACTGGGAGAAACTCAACGTTCCGGTCCCGATCACCGTGCTCGCCTCCCCGTACCGGGAAACCACCACGCCGATCATCGACTACATCAAGAGCATCCGACGGGATTCCCCGCGCGAACTGGTGGTGGTCTACATCCCGGAGTACGTCGTGGGACGCTGGTGGGAACAGCTTGTCCATAACCAGACCGCGCTGAGGATCAAGGCCCGCCTGCACTTTGAGCCGGGGGTCATGGTGGCCAGCGTGCCGTGGCAGCTGGCCTCCTCCGATTCCGCCCGCCGTTACCAGGAGCTTCCATGAGCGAACCCGTGCCGCACGCTGCGACCCAACCCGCGCCGCAGTTGATCGAACTCACCGTGGGTGCCCCCGCGCACGGAGGCCACTTCGTCGCCCGGCACGAGGGCCGGGTGGTCTTCGTCCGCCATGCACTTCCGGGTGAACGCGTGCTGGCCCGGGTGACCGACGGCGGAGCTGACGCAGGGTTCTGGAGGGCGGACACCGTGGAGGTCTCGGAGGCGTCCGCCGACCGGGTGGCGCATCCCTGGGCGCCAGCCGATGCGCTGGCCGCCGCGAAAGCCGGACGGCCCGCGGTGGGCGGAGCCGAATTCGGCCACATCGCGCTCACCGCACAGCGCCGGCTGAAAGGCCAGATCTTCGCGGAGCAGCTGCAGCGGCTGGCCAAGCTGGAACGCGAGGTGATCGTGGAAGCTCCGGAGGGGGAGTACGACGACGGACTCGGCTGGCGCACGCGTGCCGCCTTTGGTGTGGGGCCGGATGGGCGCCTGGCCATGCATGCACACCGCTCTGAGGAGCTGATTCCGGTTCAGGACATGCCGCTGGCGGTGGACGCCGTCAACGACCTGCGGCTCTGGGATCTGGACCTGACCGGACTGGAGCGGGTAGAAGTGGCCGCACCGCAGGACGGCAGCACCCCGCTGGTGCTGTTGGTGCCAGCCGCAGGGACCACGCCCAGGCGGCTGGCGAAGCTGGCGGAACGGATCGAGCCCGGCGTATCGGTGGCGGCCTGGGAACCCGAACCTGGAAGGCTCACCCGGCTGCGCGGACGGACCTGGGTGGCCGAGACCAACGGCCCGCACCAGTACCGGGTGACCGGCGACGGCTTCTGGCAGATCCACCGGCTGGCACCTGCCACCCTGACGTCTGCCGTGATGGACGGCGTCGCGCCGCGCGCGGGGGAGCGGGTGGCCGACCTGTACGCTGGGGCCGGACTGTTTACGGCGCCGTTGGCCGACGCGGTCGGCGTCACCGGCAACGTGCTCTCGGTGGAGGGATCGCCGGCCGCCAGCAAGGACGCGCGGAAAAACCTGCACGGCTTCGGCCAGATCGAGATCGTCCAGGGCAAGGTGGAGCGCGTGCTGCGCTCGCAGGCCAGGGTGCTGGACGCCGTCGTGCTTGATCCGCCGCGTGCCGGCGCCGGCAAGGCGGTGGTCCAGGCGGTGGCTTCCCGCAAACCCCGCGTGGTCGGGTACGTTGCGTGCGATCCGGCGTCCTTCGCCCGCGACCTTGGCTACTTCCGGCAGCTGGGCTGGAATCTGGATTCGCTGCGGGTCTTCGACCTGTACCCGCACACCCACCACATGGAGTCGTTCGCGGTGCTCACGCCCGGCGACTGACCGCAGCCCAAGCGCCGACCGGACGCAGCCCAAGACACATCCCAAGGCGCAGCCCAAGACGCAGCCGAAGGCGCAGCGACGGCGGTGCGGCCGCTGGTCGGTGCGGCGGGCATGTGGATCCTGACTGTGACGCAGGCCTCGAACGGCGCTCCGGTTCCGGTAAACCTGCTACCGGCTAGGATGGGAACAGCGGTTCCGGACGGTGCCTAGTGTCCCTGCCCTGCAGATTTTGCGGGCTTCGGCGTGCAAGCGGACCAGAGGCCGAACCCCGCAGCGGCCCCTTCACACTTAGGGACGCCTAACTAGCGGGTGGTTGCCGCCCGGACAAAGATAAAGTGTGGCGAGAGGAGTCCTGTTATGAGTAATGTGGACAGCTTCGGTTCCAAAGGCGTCTTGAATGTCGCCGGTTCCGAATACGAAATTTTCCGGCTGAGTTCAGTAGAAGGTGCCGAGAGCCTTCCGTTCAGCCTCAAGGTCCTGCTGGAGAACCTGCTCCGCACCGAAGATGGTGCGAACATCACCGCGGACCACGTCCGCGCCCTGGCCGGTTGGAACCCCGACGCGCAGCCGGACACCGAAATCCAGTTCACCCCCGCCCGCGTGATCATGCAGGACTTCACCGGTGTTCCCTGTGTTGTGGACCTGGCCACCATGCGCGAGGCCGTCAAGGACCTTGGCGGCGATCCGAAGCGAGTGAACCCGCTGGCTCCGGCCGAGCTGGTCATCGACCACTCTGTGCAGATCGATGTGTTCGGCAACGCCAGCGCGCTGGAACGCAACATGGAGATCGAGTACCAGCGCAATGGTGAGCGCTACCAGTTCCTGCGCTGGGGCCAGACCGCGTTCGAAGACTTCAAGGTCGTCCCGCCGGGAACCGGCATCGTGCACCAGGTCAACATCGAGTACCTGGCCCGCACCGTGATGACCCGCGAGGTCGACGGCAAACTGCGCGCCTACCCGGACACCCTGGTTGGCACCGACTCGCACACCACCATGGTCAACGGCTTGGGCGTGCTCGGCTGGGGCGTGGGCGGCATCGAGGCCGAGGCCGCCATGCTGGGCCAGCCGGTCTCCATGCTGATTCCGCGCGTTGTCGGCTTCAAGCTCACCGGCTCCATCCCGGCGGGCGCTACCGCCACCGACGTGGTGCTGACCATCACCGAAATGCTGCGCAAGCACGGCGTGGTCGGCAAGTTCGTCGAGTTCTACGGTGAAGGCGTGGCCGCTGTGCCGCTGGCCAACCGTGCCACCATCGGCAACATGAGCCCGGAATTCGGCTCCACCGCCGCGATGTTCCCGATCGACGACGTGACCCTCGAGTACCTGCGCCTGACCGGCCGCTCCGAGGAGAACGTCGCCCTGGTCGAGGCCTACACCAAGGAACAGGGCCTCTGGCACGACCCGTCCCGCGAGCTGAAGTTCTCCGAGTACCTCGAGCTGGACCTGTCCACCGTGGTTCCCTCCATCGCCGGACCGAAGCGCCCGCAGGACCGGATCGAGCTGACCACGGCCAAGAACCAGTTCCGCAAGGATCTGCAGAACTACGTCGGCTCGGGCGACGAGGACGCGCTGGACGAGGCCCTCGAGGAGTCCTTCCCGGCATCGGACGTACCGGCTATGACGTCCACCGTCCGCCACGCTGCTGCCGCTCAAGCCGCCGCGCAGGCCGGCGACCGCCCCACCGGCGGTTCGGCCGCCCAGGGACGCCACGTTGCACTGCCCAGCGACGGCCGCCCCACCAAGCGCGTTCACGTCAGCATGGAAGACGGACGTGAGTTCGAGCTGGACCACGGTGCGGTCTCGATCGCATCGATCACCTCCTGCACGAACACCTCCAACCCCTCGGTGATGCTGGCTGCGGCCGTGCTGGCCCGCAACGCGGTGGAGAAGGGCCTGGCCTCCAAGCCCTGGGTCAAGACCTCCATCGCCCCGGGTTCCAAGGTCGTCACCGACTACTACGAACAGTCCGGCCTGATCCCGTACCTGGAGAAGCTCGGCTTCTTCGTGGTCGGCTACGGCTGCGCCACCTGCATCGGCAACTCCGGCCCGCTGGAGCCGGAGATCTCGCAGGCTATCCAGGACAACGACCTCTCCATCACCTCGGTCCTGTCCGGCAACCGCAACTTCGAAGGCCGGATCAACCCGGACGTCAAGATGAACTACCTGGCGTCGCCGCCGCTGGTGGTCGCTTACGCTCTGGCCGGCACCATGGACTTCGACTTCGAGAAGCAGCCGCTGGGTCAGGACCCGGAGGGCAACGATGTGTTCCTGAAGGACATCTGGCCGAACCCGGTCGAAGTCCAGGAAGTCATCGACTCCTCGATCAACAAGGAGATGTTCGCCAAGGGCTACGAAGGTGTCTTCGAGGGCGACGAGCGCTGGAAGGCACTGGAGACCCCCGAGGGTGACACCTTCGCTTGGGATCCGAAATCCACCTACGTGCGGAAGCCACCGTACTTCGAGGGCATGAGCGCGCAGCCGGAGCCGGTTACGGACATCAGCGGCGCCCGCGTGCTGGCGAAGCTGGGCGACTCGGTCACCACCGACCACATCTCCCCGGCCGGTTCCTTCAAGTCGGACAGCCCGGCAGGTCGCTACCTGTTGGAGAACGGCGTGCAGCGCAAGGACTTCAACTCCTACGGTTCCCGCCGTGGCAACCACGAGGTGATGATCCGCGGAACCTTCGCGAACATCCGACTGCGCAACCAGCTGCTGGACAACGTGGAGGGCGGCTTTACCCGCGACTTCACCCAGACCGGTGGCCCGCAGGCCTACATCTACGATGCGGCGATGAACTACCAGGCAGCCGGCACTCCGCTGGTGGTTCTGGCAGGCAAGGAGTACGGCTCCGGCTCGTCCCGCGACTGGGCGGCCAAGGGCACCGCGCTGCTGGGCGTCAAGGCCGTCATCGCCGAAAGCTTCGAGCGCATCCACCGCTCGAACCTGATTGGCATGGGCGTGCTCCCGCTGCAGTTCCCTGCCGGCGAATCCGCCACGTCGCTGGGCCTCACCGGCACGGAGACCTTCTCCATCGAGGGTGTGACCGCCCTGAACGACGGCACCACGCCGAAGACGCTGAAGGTCACCGCCACCGACGAGAGCGGCGCCGCCAAGAGCTTCGACGCCGTCGTGCGCATCGACACTCCAGGCGAAGCCGACTACTACCGCAACGGTGGCATTCTGCAGTACGTGCTGCGCCAGATTTCGGCCAGCTAAGCACCGCTGAGTGCGTGAGCACAAGGGCGGGCGTTCGGGAATCCGGACGCCCGCCCTTGGCGCATCCCGGCCCGTCTCCTGGGATCTCGTGCGACCCAAGCCCGGCCTGCACGGACAGCCGGGGACGGGTCGGCGGTTGTGTGTGCACCCTCGCATCGGCTGAACGGGAGGTGCAGGATGGATGGCGGTAGGATTAACCGACGCTTTGTGAAGGAAAGGACCTGCTCTGTGGGATTGCTTGAGACCATCCGCGAGCCGCGCGACCTCCGCCGGATCGACATGGTCCAGATGCAGGGCCTGGCCCAGGAGATCCGCCAGTTCCTGATCACCAACGTCGCACAGACCGGCGGCCATCTGGGCCCCAACCTGGGCGTTGTCGAACTGACTCTGGGCATCCACCGGGTGTTTGACTCCCCACACGACAGCATCGTTTTTGACACCGGCCACCAGTCCTACGTGCATAAATTGGTCACCGGACGGCAGGACTTCGCAACGCTCCGGCAGCAGGACGGCCTGGCGGGCTACCCGGACCGCGCCGAATCGGTGCACGACATCGTGGAAAGTTCGCACGCGTCGTCGTCGTTGTCCTGGGCCGACGGAATTTCCCGTGCCCGCCAGCTGACCGGCGAAGGCGACCGCTACGTCGTCGCCGTGGTGGGCGACGGCGCCCTGACCGGCGGCATGGCCTGGGAAGCCGTCAACAACATCGCCGCGGACCGGGATCGGCGCGTGGTGATCGTGGTCAACGACAACGGGCGCTCGTATGCGCCGACCATCGGCGGACTGGCCGACCAACTGGCTGCGCTGCGCCGGACCACCATCGACCGGGTCCGCACCCACCGTGCCTACGAAGGCACCCTCGACTGGTGGAAACGAAAGCTGCAGTCGGGCGGGCCGCTGGGCCAATTCGCCTACAAGAGCCTGCACGCCACCAAGAAGGGCATCAAGGACTGGTGGGCGCCGCAGGGCCTGTTCGAAGACCTCGGCATGAAGTACATCGGCCCGATCGACGGGCACGACCTGGAAGCGGTCGAAGCGGCGCTGTCCCAGGCCAAGAACTACAGCGGGCCGGTGATTGTCCACGCGATGACCGAGAAGGGCCGAGGCTACGCGCCCGCCCGTGCCCATGAAGCGGACCAGTTCCACGCCGTGGGCGTGATCGATCCGGAGACCGGCGAGCCGGTGGAGTCCGGTGGCCGGAAGTCCTGGACCTCCGTCTTCGCGGACGAGATTGCCGATATTGCCGACGAACGCCGGGACATTGTCGGTATCACCGGTGCCATGCTGATTCCGGTGGGTCTGCAGAAGTTCGCGTCCAAGCATCCGGAGCGGGTCTTCGACGTCGGGATCGCGGAGCAGCATGCCCTGACCAGCGCCGCCGGAATGGCCTACGGTGGGCTGCACCCGGTGGTGGCCCTCTATGCCACCTTCCTGAACCGTGCCTTCGACCAGCTGCTGATGGACGTCGCCCTGCACAAGGCCGGCGTCACTGTGGTGCTGGACCGTGCCGGGGTGACCGGGCCGGACGGCCCCAGCCACCATGGCATGTGGGACATGGCGCTGCTCCAGGTTGTGCCGGGCCTGCACCTGGCTGCACCGCGGGATGCCGCCCGGCTGAAGGAAGAGCTGCGCGAGGCGGTAGCCGTCAGCGACGCGCCCACTGTGGTCCGCTTCTCCAAGGGATCCGTGGGGCCGGACGTCGAGGCCATCGAGCGGCTCAAGGACGGGGTGGACGTTCTCGCCCGCCGGCCATCGGGCGGAACCATGCCGATGGAAAACGACGTGCTGATCGTCAGCGTAGGTGCGATGAGCGAGTTGGCGCTGGACGTTTCCGACCGCCTGGGCGCCCAGGGCATCAGCTCCACCGTGGTGGACCCGCGCTGGGTGCTGCCGGTGGCGCCGTCGCTGGTAGGGCTCGCGGCGCGGCACCGGATCGTCGTCGTGATTGAGGACGGCGTCAAGGCTGGCGGCGTGGGATCACGGATCCGCCAGGAGATGCGCGCCGCCGGAGTGGACACCGCGCTGAACGAGGTGGGGCTCCCTGTCGAGTTCCTGGCCCACGGAACGCGGGCCGAAGTGCTGGAACGAGTTGGCCTGACCGCACAGCAGGTGGCCCAAGACACGGTCGCGCAGGTGCTGGGCACCAAGGTGCCGTTCGCCCGCCCGCTGCCGGGCCAGGAATTGCCGACCGGCCAGATACCCAAGATCCAGTGAGCAGGCGCATCCCGGCCCAGGCTCAGCCGGGCGACATGGTGGTGTTCCGCAACTGGAAATACAACCGCAGTGCGCACTGGCTGGTGCCCGGGACTTACCTGGGATCGGACTCGTACGGCGACTGGATTTTCCAGCCAGCCGGCTCCTTGGTGGCCCGGCCAGGCGTCGCTTTCTTCGCCGAATCCGATGCCGTGCAGTTGCTGCCCCGCGAGGGCGACTTTGTGGCGACGTTCTACGACGATACCTATCCCGGGGACTTTCGCATCTACATTGACCTGGCTACCGGCATCCGGGTGGACCCGCTGCTGCCGGCCGGATGGGAAGTCCAGGTCACGGACATGGACCTGGACGTGATCCGCTCGGTCACGGGCCGCGTATACGTTGACGACGAGGACGAGTTCGCCGAGCATCGCGTGTCGATGGACTATCCGGAAGCGCTGGCCGAACAGATACAGGCCAGCTGCCGCGCGCTTTACGAGCAGGTTTTGGCAGAGGCCGCGCCGTTCGATGGAACGGCGCTGACGTGGTTGAACAAAGGACGGACATGAGTTTTCTTCGGGTCTACAAGAAGAACGACGACGGCGCGCTGGTCTTTCGCGAGGCGTGGTTCGACGAAGACTACGGACAGTTCGTGGTCAACCACGGAACGGTCGGCCACCAGAGCACCGCACAGGACAGCAAGAATGTCACGACGGAGGGCGCCGAGTCGCTGATGGACGCCTTTGCTGCCCAATGCACCCAGGACGGTTATGCGGAGCTGACGCCGGGGGAGCAGTCCTGGGTGGTGGCCCAGTACGCGTTGAAGACGGCCGCCGGCAGCGAACGCGACCGCTACCTGGAAGACAAGGCCAAACGCACCATTACCGAGTACTTCGCCTGGCGCGGGCTCGGCACCGTGGAGAAGACCGAGTTTGTCCCGCACAAGCTCAACATCTACGTGATGGCTCCGGACGCGGCCAAAGCCGTGGCGGGCCTGAAGGTCTGCCTCCGCGAAGCCAAACTGGACTACACCAAGCTCAGCATCGGGGTTGCCCCGCACGACAATCTCGCCGCCGTGAAGCAAAAGCATCCTCTGCCGGCCAAGGCAGCCTTCAGCCTAGGCTGGCCCAGATACCCGGCACTGTGATTGACACTGCCGCGCTGACATCGGCACGCGTCACTGGTGCCGGCAGCTCGCAGCGGGGCGCTACGCCGGCGTTGCCGGAACAATGCCGGCGGCGAGGGCAGCTTCGCGGTACACCGCGGCCAGCGTCGCCACGTTGTGGTGGGCGTTGAGGCCGCTCGGATTCGGCACCGCCCAGAGCTCGGCCCCGGTGATCCGCTCCGGCTGGCGGCCCAGCTGCGCCTTCGGTTGCCCAAAGCCCACCCGGTAGGCCGTCACTCCTGCCACCGCCACTACCCGCGGACCCAGCTCTTCGATCATCCCCTCGAGCCGCCGGGCTCCGGTCCGCAGCTCGTCGGCTTCCAATTCGTCCGCCCTGGCCGTGGCCCGCGGGACGATATTGGTGATGCCGACGCCGCGCGCGATCAGGTGGTTCCGGTCCTCCTCCGCCATCCCGTCGCCGGCGCGGATCGGGTATTCGGTGATGCCGGCGGCTGCCAGGGCGGGATAGAACCGGTTGCCGGGCCGGGCGAAATGCGAACCGGTGGCAGCCGACCACAGGCCGGGATTGATGCCGACGAACAGCAGGCGCAGGCCCGGGCCCAGCAGGTCGGGCACAAGTGCGTTCTGGAAGCTGAGCAGTTCGGTCCGGGAGAAAGCCACCCCACCACTGTGCCACGCGGTCGTGGCACAGGGCCGTACAGCGCTGCCGGCCCCTTAACGTGCGGCCGGTCCGTTGCCGCTTGCGCTGCCGGCACCTGGCCGAGCAACCGGCCGGTACCTCCGCGTCAGGTGTAGAGGAGCATGGCGTCGGCGGATGCTCCGAGGTCGGTGAAACCCCGTGATTCGTAGAGCCTGCGGCCGGGTGGGTCTGCCGTGAGGCTGACGTAAGCTCCGCGCGGCGCGCGGGTGCGGATATCGTCCAACAAGCTGTCGAGCACAGCACCGCCAATACCGCAGCGTTGGTGTTCCGGCAGGGTGGTCATATCGGCGATCAGGAAGTACCAGCCGCCATCTCCGATGATGCGGCCCATCCCGACAGCCTGGCCGTCCGGACCCAGCACCTGCCGGAATGACCATGAACCCGCGATCGCCGCTGCCGCCTGCTCCGGAGTCCTGTGCGAAAGTCCGCTGCCTGTCCTGACTCTGATGTAGTCATCGACGGTGGGAGGAGTAGCAACGAGCTGATAGGGAGAGCGAAGTGGCACCCGACCAGTTTAGGCGGTCGGTGCCCGGCTCTTGACAGCCGGCCGCTGGAGGACCGGCTGCCCACCCGGCGAATCGGCGGCATGCACGCGAAAGGCCCGGCACCCTGGGGGCGCCGGGCCTTAGCTGTGGTCCTCGCGACGTTCTCGCGTCGGACCGGACGGATCAGTCGGTTCCGGCGTCGAACGCGGCGCGGTCCAGCGCCTCGTCGGCTGCACGGTCTGCCGGGTCCAGCGCCGCGGTATCTGCAATCTCGGTGGCCCCGCCGGCTTCCAGTGCGCCGACCAGTTCGGCAGTCGGGCCGCCCACCAGTCCCAGCGTGGCGTACTGCTCCAGCCGCGAGCGGGAGTCGGCGATGTCCAGGTTGCGCATGGTCAGCTGGCCAATGCGGTCCAGCGGACCGAAGGCGGCGTCGCCCACGCGCTCCATGGAGAGCTTGTCCGGGTGGTAGCTGAGCGCCGGTCCGGTGGTGTCCAGGATGGTGTAATCCTCGCCGCGGCGCAGACGCAGCGTGACCTCACCGGTGACAGCGGAACCGACCCACTTCTGCAGCGATTCGCGCAGCATCAGCGACTGCGGGTCCAGCCAGCGGCCTTCGTACATCAGGCGGCCCAGGCGGCGGCCCTCGGCATGGTAGTTCGCCACGGTGTCTTCGTTGTGGATGGCGTTGAGCAGTCGCTCGTAGGCGATGTGCAGCAGCGCCATGCCCGGAGCTTCATAGATGCCGCGAGACTTGGCCTCGATGATCCGGTTCTCGATCTGGTCGGACATACCCAGGCCGTGCCGGCCGCCGATGGCGTTGGCCTCGTTGACCAGGGCGACGGCGTCGGCGAACTCGGTGCCGTTGATGGCCACCGGGCGGCCGGCCTCGAAGCGGATGGAAACGTCTTCGGTGGCGATCTCGACGTCCTCGCGCCAGAAGGCCACACCCATGATCGGCTCAACCGCTTCCAGGCTGGTGCCCAGATGCTCCAGGGTCTTGGCCTCGTGGGTGGCGCCCCAGATGTTCGCGTCGGTGCTGTACGCCTTTTCAGCGGAGTCGCGGTACGGGAAGTTGTGCGCGGTCAGCCACTCGGACATTTCCTGGCGGCCGCCCAGTTCGGAGACGAAGCGCGGGTCCAGCCACGGCTTGTAGATGCGCAGCCGCGGATGGGCCAGCAGGCCATAGCGGTAGAAGCGCTCGATGTCGTTGCCCTTGTAGGTGGAGCCGTCGCCCCAGATGTCCACGCCGTCTTCGCGCATGGCACGTACCAGCAGGGTGCCGGTCACGGCACGGCCCAGCGGGGTGGTGTTGAAGTAGGAACGTCCGCCGCTGCGGATGTGGAAGGCGCCGCAGGCCAGCGCGGCCAAGCCTTCCTCCACCAGGGCCGGCTTGCAGTCCACAAGGCGGGAGATCTCGGCGCCGTATTCGGCGGCACGGCCGGGCACCGCGTCAATGTCAGGCTCGTCGTACTGGCCGAGGTCGGCCGTGTAGGTGCAGGGCACGGCTCCGCCGTCGCGCATCCACGCAACCGCAACGGACGTGTCGAGTCCTCCAGAGAAGGCGATGCCGACGCGTTCGCCGACGGGAAGGGAAGTCAGAACTTTGGCCATGGGTTCGATCATATGTGCAGCGGTGCCTAAAGGCAGAAGCGGCAACGCCGACGGCCCCTGCGTGACGTGCCGAAAATCACCGGCGGGACCGCCCCGGTAGGATTTGAGGCGGGCCACAAACCTCAAGCGAGAAGGATGTATCGATGGAATACCGCCGCCTTGGCAAGTCCGGACTGACAGTCTCCGCCGTAGGGCTTGGCTGCAACAACTTGGGCCGCTCGAACACTCCCACGGAGAGCCAGGAGGGCACGGATGCCGTGGTCAGGGCTGCGCTCGACGCCGGCGTGACCCTCTTCGATGTCGCCGACACCTATGGGAAGACCCCGGGGCTGAGCGAGGAGTTCTTGGGCAAGGCGCTTGGCAGCCGCCGCGACGACGTGGTGGTCGCCACGAAGTTCGGCATGGACATGCAGGGTGCCAACGGCGAGGACTTCGGTGCACGCGGCTCGCGGCGCTACATCGTCAAGGCCGCCGAAGCGTCGCTGCGCCGGCTCGGCACCGACTGGATCGACCTGTACCAGTTCCACACGCCTGACCCGCTGACGCCGATCGAGGAGACCCTGTCCGCCTTGGACGATCTGGTCCGGGCCGGCAAGGTGCGTTATATCGGCCATTCCAATCGGGCCGGCTGGCAGATCGCCGAGGCCGAATTCACCGCGCGCATGGGCGGTTACACGCCGTTCATTTCCAGCCAGAACCACTACAACCTGCTGGACCGGCGGGCGGAACTCGAAGTCACGCCCGCCGCCGAAGCCTACGGGCTGGGCGTGTTGCCGTACTTCCCGTTGGCCAACGGGCTGCTGACGGGTAAGTACAGGGACGGGAAGGCGCCGGAGGGCAGCCGGTTGACGCACTCGCGGTCCAACCTGCTGAAGGACGCGGATTGGGAACAGTTGGGCGCGTTTTCCCGCTTCGCCGCCGACCGTGGCCTGCAGGAGATTGAGGTGGCGTTCTCTTGGCTGGCATCCCGGCCCTCCGTGGCATCGGTGATCGCCGGCGCCACCAAGCCTGAGCAGATCCGGCAGAACGCCGAATCGGCAGGCTGGCGGCCGACGGACGATGACCTGGCCGAGCTGGACGGGATCTTCCCTGCTGTGCCCAAGACGGCCCTGTTCTAATATCCAGGCCAGCGGGAGCAGCCGGAGCGCGGGCCTGGATCCAGGCCTTTGATGTCTCCTGGTGTTACGCCCGCCGCGGGATGACGGGCGTAACACAAGCACCGACGCCCCGGGAGGGGCAAGATATAGCCATGGGCGGCCGCAAAGTCGCGGGCGCCGACCTACCGCCGCTTGACCTTCCGTTCCTCGCACCCAGCAGCCATTGTGCGTTGGAGGTGGTCTGCCGTGACGAAAGTGACGTCCATGAGCCAACTGACTGACCTGCTCTCCTCGCTGTCCACCGGGCGGATCGAGCTGATCGACCTGACCAACAAGCTGTCCGCCCAGACGCCCACGCTGCGGCTGCCGGACCCGTTCGCCAACCTGATCGACTTCAGCCTCGAAGAGATCGCGGCCTATGACGATCGCGGCCCGATGTGGAAGCACCAGAACATCCACACCGGCGAGCACATCGGCACGCACATTGATGCGCCCATCCACTGGGCCACCGGCCGTGACGGCGACGACGTCGCCGAGTTGCCGTTGCCGCGGTTGGTGGGCCCCGCCGTCGTGCTGGATTTCTCCGCCGAAGCGGCCGCGGACCCGGATTTCCTGCTGGACGTCCACCATGTCCGGGCCTGGGAAGAGCATCACGGCCCCATCCCGGAGAACGCGTGGGTGCTCTTCCGCACCGGCTGGGATGCGTACGCCCAGGACCAAGAGAAGTTCCTTAACGCGGACGACGCCGGTTCCCACACGCCGGGCTTCACCGTTGAGTGCGCGCGGTGGCTGGCCGAGGAGACGAAAATTTCCGGAGTCGGCGTGGAGACGGTCGGCATCGACGCCGGCAACGCCGGTGCGCTGGACCCGATCTTCCCGATGCACCACTACCTGATGGGCAACAACAAGTACGGCATCACCTCGCTGCAGAATCTGGCGCAGCTGCCCACCACGGGCGCGGTCATCGTGGTGGCGCCGCTGCCGATTGTCGGCGGCACGGGCAGCCCGGCCCGGATCTTCGCCATGGTGGAGCGCTAAAGCCGGCGCTGCCGCACGTCGGCCAGCCCACCTTCCGCCTTCAGCTTCACACACCGTGAAGCTTCATCGTGAAAGAGAGTGCCGCATGCACGCGCCCCGCACCATCGCCGAACTAGTCGGCCAGACTTTGGCCGGGCTCGGCGCCGGACGCGCCTTCGGTGTGGTGGGCAGCGGAAATTTCGCGGTCACGAATGCGCTGAAGGCCGCCGGCGTGCCCTTCACTGCCAGCCGGCATGAAGGCGGAGCGGCCACCATGGCGGATGCGTACGCCAGGATGTCCGGCCGGCTCGGCGTCGTTTCCGTGCATCAGGGCTGCGGGCTGACCAACGCCGCTACCGGGATCGGCGAGGCGGCCAAGTCCCGGACGCCCATGCTGGTGTTGGCCGCCGAGACCGCGGGCTCAGCGGTCCGGTCCAATTTCGCGATGGACCAGCCGGGCTTCGCCCGCAGCGTGGGCGCAGTATCCGAGCGGGTGCATTCCGCGGCCAGTGCAGTTGCTGACACGGTCCGGGCCTACCGCACGGCGATGAATGAACGCCGCACCGTGGTGCTCAACCTGCCGCTGGACGTGCAGGCCCAGCCGGCCCCCGAAGGGACGGAGAACGGCCCCGCCGCCACGGTCTCCGCACCGTTGCCGGTCAGGCCGGCGGACTCCGCCGCTGAAGCGCTCGCTGACCTGATCGCCGCCGCGGATCGTCCGGTCTTCGTGGCCGGCCGCGGGGCGCGCGATGCCGGCGACCAGCTGCGCGCCTTGGCCGCCCAGGCCGGCGCGCTCTTGGCCACGTCGGCGGTGGCCAAGGGCCTGTTCAACGGCGAGCCGTTCTCGTTGGGCATTTCCGGCGGCTTCTCTTCGCCGGTGGCCGCGGAGCTGATCTCGGATGCGGACCTGATTGTCGGATTCGGCTGCACGCTGAACATGTGGACCATGCGCCAGGGCGCCTTGATCGGTCCCGGGGCCAAGGTGGCGCAGGTGGACGTGGAGGACTCCGCACTCGGCGCCAACCGGCCGGTGGATCTCGGCGTGCTGGGCGACAGCGGACAGACGGCCGGGGCGGTGCTGGACATCCTGCGCGGACGGGGCCCCGCCGCCACCAAGTACCGGACCGGACCGGTCCGGGACCGCATCAGCACCGGCGTCCGGTGGCAGGATGTCCCGGTCGAGGACCTGTCGACCGGGGACCGGATCGATCCGCGGCTGTTGACCGGTCGGCTGGACCAACTGCTGCCGGCCGACCGGATAGTGTCCATCGACTCCGGCAACTTCATGGGCTACCCCAGCCAGTACCTGGACGTACCCGACGAGTTCGGATTCTGTTTCACCCAGGCTTTCCAGTCCATCGGCCTGGGCCTGGCCACCTCGATCGGCGCCGCGCTGGCCCGTCCGGACCGGCTGCCCGTCCTCGGCACCGGCGACGGCGGGTTCCTGATGTCGATTGCGGAGCTGGAGACCGCCGTCCGGCTCGGCCTTCCGCTGGTGGTCATCGTCTATAACGACGCCGCCTACAGTGCCGAGGTGCACCACTTCGGCAACAACGACGGCGGTGCTCCCGTCGACCTGTCAACGGTCACCTTCCCCGACACCGACATCGCCGCGATGGCCCGCGGCTTCGGCGCCGACGGCATCACCGTGCGGACCCTCGACGACCTCGCCGGTGTTTCCGGCTGGCTGGCGTCATCGCCCACCCGCCCCTTGGTCATTGACGCCAAGATCGCCTCCGACGGCGGCTCCTGGTGGCTGGCCGAAGCGTTCAAGGGGCACTGAGGGGAGCCGGTGGGTCTGGAGCGTCTGCTCCGGCGGCGTTCCAGCCGCTAGAGCAGACGCTCCAGCTATCCATTGCGCCGGCCGCAACCAGTGGGCCAGACTGGCCGGATAATGCCTTCCGCTTCAGGAGAGATCATGCAGGCGTTAACTCTCACCCTCGGAGAAGAGGGGTCCTTGCGGCCGCGAGATTTCCGAGCCGACCCCGGACCAGGGTCCGGTGCTGGTCGAATGCACCGGCCTGGCGGCTGCAGTGCTGGCGGCCCTCAACTGCACCGCGCTGGCCAGCAGCACCAGGGATAAGACTCAACACGGCCGGGCGGCGGGCTCGTAGAACTTGCAGATAGGGCACCGCCAGACCTCGCACGAAAGGGGCGGTGCGGGCCATCTTAGACCGCCGGTTGGACGCCAAAAAAGGACTGAAACCACGGCTGAGGAACAGGACGGGAGGCGGATGAGTCTGGCACGGTCTCGCGGCAGCCGTACTCAGCGGACAGGCCGGCGCCGCCCGGATCCTGCACTCGCCAGCCCGGCCCAGGAGCACTGGGCTCGCATGCTGACCTGGCTGTACGCCTCCGCCACCGCCGTCGCGGCGGTGCTGTGGTTGGCCCGGCTGGCTGGCCGGGGCACCCAGGTGCCGGTGGTGGTATTCGGTGCCCTGAACGTTCCGCTGACCCCGTCGCTGGTCTCTGTAGTGGTGCTGGCCCTGGTCACCGGCGCGCTGCTGCGCCGGCTGCGAGTGGCCATCTGGCTACTGGCCGTCTTCGCCGTCCTCGGCCTGCTCGCCTCGGTGGCGGTTCTCGCGGAATGGTGGGAGCCATTTCCCATTAGGGGGCCGGAGGCCGAACAGGGCTGGGGCACTGTGCTGGAAGTCACCGGGATCCTCGTCTCGTTGGCCACCTTGTGGCTGGTCTGGTGGGTGCGCCCTGCCTTCCCGGCCCGCACCCGTGCCGGCGCCGTGCGGGCCGCAATCCTGACCCTGGCCGCGGGGATAGTGCTCTCCGCTGGCCTGACGCATTTGCTGCTGCTGGCCAGCACGAAGACCGCCGTCGATGACTGGCCCGTGCTCGGTTCGGCATTGCTGCGCGCCGTCGGGCTCCGCGGCGAGTCGCTATACTACCACCGGCACGTTCCGCCGGGCATCCCTTTGATAGCTTCCTTCCTGCTCGCGGCGACCATCATCCTCACCGTCTTTGTGTTCCTCCGATCCGGCCGGCGCCCGGGGGCGTGGTCGGGGGAGCAGGAGCTGGCTCTGCGCGGCCTGCTGGCCGACCACGGCGGACACGACTCGCTGGGATACTTCGCCACCCGACGCGACAAGGAGGCCCTGTTCGCCCCAGACCGGCGTGCTGCCGTCACCTATCGGGTGATCGGTTCGGTGTGCCTGGCGGCGGATGACCCTGTCGGCGACCCAGTAGCGTGGAATGCAGCCGCGCGCGCGTGGACGCAGCACGCCCGCCGCTATGGCTGGACGCCAGGGGTGGTCGGGGCCTCTGAAGCGGGCGCCCGCGCCTACGCCGCGGCCGGACTCGGCGTCCTGGTTCTGGGTGACGAGGCGGTACTTTACCCGGACCGGTTCTCGCTCTCAAGTCGGTCTATGGCTGCCGTCAACCGGGAAGTGCGGCGTGCTCGCAGGGCAGGGCTAACGGTGCGGGTACGGCGGCACGCTGAGTTGCCGCCCGCCGAATTGGCAGCCCTGGGCGAACTGGCCGACAAATGGCGCGGAGGCGAACCGGACCGCGGCTTTTCGATGGCCCTGAGCCGGTGGGGGGACCCTGCCGACGCCCAATGCGTGGTGGTCACCGCCCACTCAGAGGAGGATGCCGTCGTCGGCCTGCTCTCGTTCGTCCCTTGGGGCCGTCGCGGGGTGTCTTTGGATGTCATGCGCCGGGCCCCGTCATCGCCCAGCGGCACCACCGAATTGATGGTCGCTTCCCTCATGGACCAGGCCCAACGGCTGGGCATACACGAGGTGTCCCTGAACTTCGCCATGTTTCGTCGACTTTTCGCCGATGTTGAGCGGCTTGGCGCCGGTGCAGTAACCCGCCTGAACACATCGGTTCTCGGTTTCTTCGAGCGTTTCTTTCAGTTGGAGCGCCTCTACCGCTCCAACGCCAAGTACCAGCCCGAGTGGGTGCCACGCTACTTCTGCTTCGACGGTCTACTGACCCTGCCGCGGGTGGCTGTAGCCGCCGGGCAGGCTGAAGGTTTCCTGCCATTCCTGCTGCGCCGACACGGCCCGGAGCGCCGCTTGGACGAGGCACAAGTGGAGCGGATCCGGCAATTGGCGGTCGCCCCACCGCAGCCGACGGCGCCACCTCGGCCGTCGTCCGTTCAGGCCCGGCACCGGCTCCGGCACAGAAGCGTGCTACTTGAGGCGGGGCTGGACCCGTCCCCGGTCGGAATGCCGGTGCCGGCCTCGGTGGCAGAATTTGAGTTCGCTGTGACGGGTCCAGGTTCCGATTCCGGGCCGGTGCGGCTTGCCGGCCGGATCCGCGCCCTGCGCCATCACGGGGGAGTGCTCTTCGCCGACCTGGTCGACGGCGGACACACGGTGCAGGCCATCCTGGAGCGCCACGCGCTCGGCACGGACCTCTTTCGCCTGCTTGACCAGACACTGGACACCGGTGACCTGGTGGTCGTCACGGCACTGCCCGGCCATTCGCGGACCGGCACCCCCTCCCTGCTGGTCCAAGACCTCGTGCTGGCCGCGAAGGCCCTGCATCCTGTGCCCTACCCTCGCTTCGGCGATCCTGTCCGCCGAGTGCCGCAGCGCTCGTCAGACCTCCTTGCCCGACCTGCGGCGATGTCGCTGCTCCGTGAGCGCTCGCAGATCGTGTCGGCCCTGCGTGGGGTGCTCGAGCAGGAAGGCTACCGCGAGGTGGAGACACCCATCCTCAACACCATGCACGGCGGAGCCAACGCCCGGCCCTTCCGCACCCACAGCAAGGCCTATGGGCTGGAAATGACCCTGAGGGTTGCCCCCGAGCTGCAACTGAAGCGCCTACTGGTGGCTGGGGCCGGACCCATCTTCGAAATCGGACGCAACTTCCGAAACGAGGGGGCCGACTCGACTCACAACCCGGAGTTCACCTCCCTGGAGGCCTACCGGCCGTTCGCGGACTACAAGGAGATGAAGGAACTGGCCGAACGGCTGATCAAAGCGGCCGCTGTCCGGGTCCATGGGGTGCCGCACGTGGTGCTGCGCGACAGATCCGCGCCGGTCGATGTCTCTGCCCGGTGGCCGATGGTTCCCGTCACGGACGCGGTCTCGGCCGCCGTCGGGCAGCGGGTCTCCGTGCAGACCGACATCGCCGAACTGCTCCGACTGGCGCAGGTCCACGGCGTAGCGGCCGGTCCGGACAGGCGGCCCGGTGCCGTGCTGGAAGCTCTCTACGGCAAGCTGGTAGAACCTGCCACCGTCCTGCCCAGCTTCTATTGCGACTTCCCGGTGGAAACCTCGCCGCTGGCAGCCCCGCATCGCAGCAGCCCAGGGCTGACGGAACGCTGGGACTTGGTCATCAACGGGATGGAACTCGGCACCGGCTACTCCGAATTGACGGATCCGTTGGAGCAGCGGCGCCGTCTGGCGGAACAATCGCTGAAGGCAGCGGCCGGAGACATGGAGGCCATGGACGTCGACGAAGATTTCCTCTACGCCCTCGAAACCGGTATGCCCCCGGCCGGCGGGATGGGTTTGGGCGTAGACCGGTTGGCCATGCTGCTGACCGGGACGGACATCCGCGACGTGCTGAGCTTTCCTTTCGTCCGACCCTCCGCGACCACCTGAGGCAACTAGCGACGCAGGAATTTCTCTTTGAACGCGAGCCTCGTCGGAGCCCTTATCCTTGCCGTTTATCGGGCGTATCGTCTGTAAGACCATGACTGAACGCCAGCCCTACGAGCTTGTCAGGCGGTACGCAGACTTCGAGTTGCGGCGATACCCGGCACATACAGTGGCAGAAATGGAAGTTGCTGCGTCCTTTGATCGCGCGGGGAATGCCGCCTTCCGCCACCTTTTCAACTACATCAGCGGCAAAAACACGGCCCGGGAGTCCCTGGCGATGACCGCTCCTGTTATCCAGAGCGGTGAGGAGCCCCGGAAGCTTCCATCCCAAAAAGTGCAGATGACAGCGCCCGTACTGCAGAGCGGCCCGTTAGGCGGCGACTCCATCGGCAGCGGCGAAACAGGGGTGTCGCAGTACACGGTGGCCTTCGTGCTCCCAGCCGGAATGACTGCAGACACGGCCCCCGTTCCGGTTGACCCGAGGATCAGGATCCGGACCGTGGCTGGCTCCACCGCAGCCGTACTTGGCTTTTCCGGCGGCGGGTCCAGGGCTGCCTTCGCCAAGCGCAACCGTGAACTTCAGGAAGCCATCGCCGGGGCAGGTATGAAGGCCTCGGGTCCGCCTCGGTTTGCCCGGTTCGATCCGCCGTTTAAGCCCTGGTTTCTTCGCCATAATGAGGTGGTCCAGGACGTGAGCCAGAGCCCGAATCCGGGACCCGAAGCGAACGTCAGGCCGTGACGGTGATCCAGTCGCCGTCGATGGCAGCCGCGTAACGGGGGAGCGGCGCCGGTGCCGGACCACCCGTCACCGTGCCGTCCTCGAGCGCGAAGGTGGAGTTGTGGCACGGACAGGCGAACTCGCTGTCCGTGGCGGTCACGGCGCAGCCTTGGTGGGTGCACACCGCGCTGTAGGCAAGCACCGTAGTCTCATCAGGGCGGTAGACGAGGATCTTCTGCCCATTCGCTTCACCGCTGGCGCTGCCGCCGACCGGCACGTCGCTGAGCTTGCCGACGCGTACCGGCGTCCCATCGGTGGCGACGGGCGATGGGGCAGCGCCCTGCGCGCCGGTGAAGTCCTGGAACGGCGAGCACGCGGTGAGCGCGCCCACCGAACCGGCGGCAGTGGTGACAGTCAGGACGGCTCTGCGGGATGGCTGCGGGGAAGTCATGTCGATTATTGTTCCGGATCTTCCTTGCATCTTTCTAACCGAACCGCGGGAGCCGGTGGAACAGGTGGCGGATTCACAGCGTGACGGTGATCCAGTCGCCGTCGATGGCGGCGGTATAGCGCGGCAGCGGTTTCGGTGCCGGTCCGTCCAGCACCGTGCCGTCCTGGGCACTGTAGACAGAGCCGTGACAGGGGCAATGGAACTCGGCACCCGCCGGCGCCACCGTGCAGCCCTGGTGCGTGCAGATGGCGCTGAAGGCTTCCACCGTCTCCTGATCCGGTCGGTAGACCAGCAGTTTCTGCCCGTTGGCCTCACCGCTCGAGCTGTCCCCGACTGCAACGTCCGCAAGCTTCAGGACCTGCACCGGTGTGCCGCTGGCGGCACTGGGCGCCGTGGACCCTTGGCCGCCGCCGCCCGTCGCGGATTCGCCGCTGCCGCTTCCCGAGGGGGCACAGGCTGCCAGGACGCAGGCGGAACAGGCCGCCGCGGAAACCCCTAGGAGCGTGCGTCTGCTTGGACCGGCATCGAGACTCATGGGCTGACCTTCCCCAACGGAGCTGGCGGAAACCTGATGACGGCGGGTGTTCCGGGAGATCAGGCTGTGCTGCTGAACAGGACAGTGTGTGAAGGTGCCTCGGCCCCCGGTGTACCCGCCGTCATTCATAGAGACGCCTGCATCGACCGGAAGGTTCACGTCAGGTACCTTCTGCCGGAAGGTACCGTTCGATCAAGCTCCGGGCGTGTAATTCTCCTGCAGTAGAAATCAAACGTCATGCTCTGAGAGTCAAGCCGAATGGCTCCGGTCACACATACTCTGATGCTCGACCGACCGAAACGATTCAACAACGAGGAGCAAGGCGTGGCCCAAGAGTTTGCGGATGTGGTGCTGGTCAACGGCACGATTGAGACCCTCGATGCGGACGTGCCCCGCACCACGGCGATGGCGGTCTGCGGTGGCCTGATTCAAGCGATCGGGCAACGGGCCGAGGAACTGCGCGGGCCGGAGACCCTCACCGTGGACCTGGCGGGCGCCTTCGTCATGCCGGGCCTGATGGATGTCCACAACCACCACATGATCGCCGGTCAGATGGATCTGTTTGAACTGGACGCGCCGCCTACGCTTGACCTGGACGGCTTTCTGGCAGCAATTGCCTCCTATGCGGAGGGACTTGGACCGGACGAGTGGGTTGTCGGTGGTAGCTGGGGGTCCGGCTTGATGACCGAGATGAACTCGCCGGACGCGCTGGCACGGCTGGATGCGGCAACAAGTGGCCGTCCTGCCTTGCTCAAGGACGATTCAAAGCACAACCGGTGGGCCAATTCCCGGGCCATGGAGCTGGCCGGGATTGGGGCCGCTACACCCGATCCCGATGGCGGGCAGATCCTGCGGGATGGGTCCGGAGCCGCCACCGGAGTACTGATCGAGGCCGGCGGTGTGCTAGTGGAGCAGACACTGGCCACATTGCAGCCGGTAAGCACCGGGCAGTTGGCCCAGGCTGCTGCGCGCGGCATCGAAATCCTGCATTCCTACGGTGTCACCGGGTTCCAAGACGCAGCGGCGTCGCTCCCGCTCATGCGTGCGCTCAAGCAACTGGATGACGACGGCGAACTGCACGCCTGGGTCGTCACCTCCATGCAGGCGAATGATTTCATTTTCGGCACCCAGCCCTTGGGCGAAGGCATTATTGCCCACCGTGAAGAGACGCGGTCGCGCCACCACCGGCCGGACTTCATCAAGATCTTCCTCGACGGCGTTCCGCCGGCCGGCACGGCAGCTTTCATCGAGCCGTATCTGCCGGTGGCCGGCTTCCCGGAATGCCACTGCGGCGGCACCACCATGGATCCGGCGGAGTTGGAGGAATGGCTGATGAGTACAGCCTCGCGCGGAATTTCCGCCAAGATCCACTGCACCGGCGACGCCTCAGTCCGCCTGGTCCTGGACACCGTCGAGAAGGTGCGGGCTGCGGGTTACACCGAGCCGAAGTACCACATTGCGCATGGTCAGTTCGTGCATCCGGACGATATCGGACGCTTTGCCCGGCTGGACGTGACGGCCGATATTTCGCCATCGCTCTGGTTCCCCGGCGTGATCTCCGAGGCCATCGCTGCCGTGCTGCCCCCGGACCGCGCGTCGAAGATGCAGCCGAACAGAAGCCTGCTCGACGCAGGTGCCCGGATCGCCGGCGGTTCGGACTGGCCGGTCAGCGTCTCGCCGAACGCGTGGGAAGGCATTTACGGTCTGGTGACCCGGCAGGACCCCACCGGCCAATTCCCGGGAACGCTGTGGCCAGAGCAAGCCATCACTTTGTATGAGGCCGTCCGGACCTACACCACGGCCGGGGCCGACGCGATGGGCCTTGATGACGTCACCGGCTCGCTCGTCCCCGGGAAGTCCGCTGATTTCATCGTGCTCAGCAACAATCCCTACGACGTCCCCATCGAAGAAGTGCGCAACATCAGCGCCCGGCAGACCTGGTTTGCCGGACGCAAGGTCTACGACGCCGCAGCAGCCGAAAGCGCTGCGACGGAGGTGGAAAAGGCCAACGCCTGACCACTGCGTTTCGCCAAACCTCCGAATCACCCTGGTGGCTTCGGCTGGGCCTGCCGGCCGGAGCCACCGGACCTTTCCTCCAATCCGAAAGGACACTGATGTCCGTTACGCTGACTTCCGCGCGGCCTGCCACCGGCACCGACCGCGGAATCTACACCTACATCGCCGTCTATAGTGCGGTCCTCTACATGGTGCTGCTGATCGCCCCGGTGATCGCCGGCAAGCTGATCGCACAGTACAGCCTGACGCCCACTGAGCTGGGCATGCTGTTCTCGCTCGAATTGGGCGCGTTCAGCCTGGCCACGGTTCCGGCCTACCTCTGGCTGAATCGACTGAACCTCAGGACGGTCACCTACGTGTGCACCGCTGTCGCGATTGCCGGAAACCTGGTTTCCGGCTTCCTGGACAGTTTCGCGCTTCTGGTACTGGTACGCGTGGTGACGTCCCTGGCGGCCGGATCCATTACGGTGATCATCCTGACGCTGAGTGGGAAAACGGCCAACCCCAGCCGCGGTTTCGGCGTCTTCGTGGTGTTCCAACTGCTGATGGGCGCAGTCATCCTGTTCGCGTTCCCGGCGCTGTACGCCGATGCCGACGTTTCCGCCATCTACTGGACCATGGCCGCGCTCACGGCCTGCTGCCTGCCGGTGGTGCGGATGATCGACGGCGACCTGCTGCGCCGTCCCAGAGAGGCATCAAATGTCCTGGCCACAGCGGATGTCCCTGCAGCAGAGCAGAGCCCCGCGCCGGCGGCTTCCAGGGTTAAGTTCGTGATCGGCCTGGCCGCCGTGCTGCTGTTCTACATCGGCCTCAGCGGGGTGTGGTCCTTCATGGCACAGATTTCCGGCGGCGCCGGCATCGACCTGGCAACGTCCAGCCTGGTGCTGGCCATTGCCACCATTCCGGGCATCGCGGCACCGCTGGTGGCAACCTTCCTGGGCGACAGCCCGAAGCGCAAATGGTTCCTGCTGATCGGCTACCTGGCGCTGGGCGGCAGCGTGGCGCTGCTGTTCGGTGCACCCGGGCTCATTCGTTTCGCGCTCGCCGCCCTGGTCTTCAAGTTCGCCTGGACCTTCATCCTTCCGTACCTGCTCGCATCCCTGTCCGACATCGGCGGCAGCCACGTGATGAACTCCACCAACCTGATGATCGGTACCGGCTTCGCCATCGGGCCGGTGGTCAGCGGCATGCTGATCGAGTCCGCCGGCGGCGGGTTCGGCGGGATGCTGCTGCTGGCAGTCGTCGCGGTGCTGGTCTCGATGGGATGCGCCATGGCCATCCAGCGCCCGGCCCGCGCCTGACCCAACACGCCGCGACAACTCGCTGCCGGCAGCGTGCCGGCGGCGAGTTGTGGCGTCTCCCGGCTGCCCGCCGTCGTCGTCCTCTGCGAAAGGACGACGACGGCGGCGCAGCGGCAGACAGTCCCGCCAGTTGCCCTACTGACGTCTCCTACCGGTCAGCGTGGAACTTGCGGCCGTTGACCCGTTCGGAGGCTCCGACGCGGTCCAGATAGGGGGTGATGCCGCCCAGATGCAGCGGCCAGCCGGCGCCCATGATCATGCACAGGTCAATGTCCTCGGGTGCGGTGACCACGCCTTCGTCGAGCATGAGGCCGATTTCCTCGGCGAGGGCGTCCTGGGTGCGGCGGAGCAGTTGCTCGGCGGTGCTGGGGGAGTCGCCGAATTCCAGCAGCGCCAGCGTGGCTTCGGGGATGGCCTGCCGGCCGTCCTCGTCAGTGGTCCACAGGGACTTGATGCCGTGGTCGATGAGCCGCTGCTGGTTGGCGGAGACGCGGAAGCGTTCGCCGAACGCGGCGTGCAGGGACTCGGTGACGTGCTGGGCCACCGGGATGCCGACCATGGCCAGCAGGGTGAACGGCGTCATCGGCAGGCCCATCGGCTTGAGGGCGGTGTCGGCCACTTGGGCGGGGGTGCCTTCGTCGAAGGCGTTCGCCACTTCGCCCATCAGCCTCAGCAGGACGCGGTTGACCACGAAGGCTGCGGCATCCTGGACCAGCACGGTGGTCTTCTTCAGCGCCTTGCCGAGCACGAAGGCGGTGGAGAGGACCGCGTCGCTGGTCTTCGGTGCCCGCACGATTTCCAGCAGCGGCATGACGGCCACCGGGTTGAAGAAGTGGAAGCCGACCACGCGTTCGGGGTGCAGCAGGTCCGCTGCCATCTCGGTGACGGAGAGCGAGGAGGTGTTGGTGGCCAGGATGCAGTCCTCGGAGACCACGGCCTCCACTTCGGCGAAGACCTGCTTCTTCACTGACAGTTCCTCGAACACGGCCTCGATCACGAAGTCGGCGTCCGCGAAGGCTTCCTTGGAGGCCGAACCGGTGACCAGGGCCTTGGTGCGGTTGGCGGCATCGGCCGAGATGCGGTGTTTGGCCAGCAGCTTGTCCACTTCGGCGTGGACGTAGCCCACGCCTTTGTCCACCCGGGCCTGGTCGATGTCCGTCATGACCACCGGCACCTTCAGCTGGCGGGCGAACAGCAGGGCCAGCTGGCTGGCCATCAGGCCGGCGCCGACCACGCCCACCTTGGTGACCGGCCGGGCCAGCTGCGGGTCCGGCGCGCCGGCCGGACGCTTGGAGCGCTTCTGCACCAGCTCCAGGAACGCGTACACGGTGTCCCGGAACTGCGGGGTCTGCATCAGTTCGGCGAGCGCCTCCACTTCCAGGTCGGCGGACTGCTGCTGGCTTTTGCCGCGGCCGGCTTCCATCACGTCCAGCACTTTGGCCGGTGCGGGCGCGGCGTTGGCGGTCTTGGCGTCGATGAAGGCGCGGCCGGCGGCGATGGCCTGGTCCCAGTCGGCTTCGGTTGCGGTGGAGTGCTCCGCGCGGCGAACGGCCAGCTGACGGCGGGCGTCGTCGTCGGCCAGGATTTGTGCGGCCCAGGCCAGCGACTGTTCGAGGAAGTCCGCCGGTTCGAACAGCGCGTCGGCGATGCCCAGCTGGTGGGCGGCCCGGCCGTTGAGCATCTTGTTGTTGCTCAGCGGGTTCTCGATCATTACCTTGACCGCGTTGGCCGGGCCGATCAGCCGCGGCAGCCGGTACACGCCGCCCCAGCCGGGGATCAGGCCCAGGAAGGCTTCCGGCAGCGAGATGCCGTTGGCGCCGGCGGAGACCGTGCGGTAATCGGCGGCCAGCGCGATCTCCAGCCCGCCGCCCATCGCCGCGCCGTTAATGAACGCGAACGTCGGCACGCCCATGGCCGCGAGCGTGGCATAGGCGTCATGGCCCAGCCGCGCCATGGCCCGTCCGTCTTCCGGATCGGTCAGCTTTCCTACCGAGCTCAAATCCGCGCCGGCCACCAAGTAGTAGGGCTTGCCGGTGACGGCGACCGCGGAAATCTCGCCCGCCGCCGCCCGGGCCTTGAGCCGTTCGAGTGCCGTGCCCAGTTCCACCAAGGTGTTAGGTCCGAGCGTGGTGGGCTTGCGGTGGTCCAGGTCGTTGTCCAAGGTCAGCAGGGCCACGGTCCCGGCCCCCGGCAGCTCCACATCCCGGACGTAGGAGTGGGTAACGGTCTCGTCCGGGAACTTGGCGGCCAAGGCGGTGAAGTCTGCGGCGGTCATGCGTGGTCGTCCTCTCCTGCGGATACGGCAGCGCTTGCGGCAGCAGTGTGCTGGCTGCGGCCCGAATAGTCCTGATGGTGCGGGTTTTCCCAGATCACAGTCCCGCCCATGCCCAGCCCGATGCACATGGTGGTCAGCCCGTAGCGGACCGACGGATCGTCTTCGAACTGGCGGGCCAGTTGGGTCATCAGCCGCACCCCGGAGGCGGCCAATGGATGCCCGACGGGGATGGCCCCACCATAGCGGTTAACCCGCGGATCGTCGTCGGCAATGTTGTAGTGGTCCAAGAAGGAGAGGACCTGGACCGCGAAGGCCTCGTTGATCTCGAACAAACCGATGTCCGCGATGTCCAGGCCGGCCATTTTCAGCGCCTTCTCCGTGGCAGGGACCGGCCCAATGCCCATCACTTCGGGCTCCACCCCAGCGAAGGCGTAGGAGACCAGGCGCATCTTCACGGGCAGGCCCAGCTCTGCAGCGGCGTCGGCGGAGGCGAGCAGCGAAGCAGTGGCTCCGTCGTTCAGTCCCGCGGCATTGCCGGCGGTGACGCGGCCGTGCGGACGGAAGGGAGTGCGGAGACCAGCCAGGTCCTCACGCGTGGTGCCCGGACGCGGCGGTTCGTCGGCGCTGTGCAGCGACCACCCCTCGCCTGGCTTGCGGCCGGCGACCGGCACCAGATCCGGCTGGATCTTGCCGTCCTGGTAGGCAGCTGCGAGCTTCGCCTGGCTGGCGGCGGCGTAGGCGTCCGCGCGTTCCTTGGTGATGTCGGGAAAACGGTCGTGCAGGTTCTCCGCGGTGTTGCCCATATTCAGCGCGGCGGGGTCCACCAACCGCTCGCTGGCAAACCGCGGATTCGGGTCCACGCCCTGGCCCATCGGATGGTTGCCCATGTGTTCGACGCCGCCGGCCACCACCACGTCGTACGCGCCGAACGCGATGCCGCCTGCCGTCGTCGTCACCGCAGTCATGGCACCGGCGCACATCCTGTCGATCGCGAAGCCGGGCACCGAGCGGGGCAGCCCGGCCAGCAACGCCGCGGTGCGCCCAAGGGTCAGGCCTTGGTCGCCGGTCTGGGTGGTGGCGGCGATGGCCACGTCGTCGATGCGTTCGGGCGGCAGCGACGGGTTGCGGCGCAGCAGTTCGCGGACGCATTTGACCACCAGGTCGTCCGCCCGGGTGCCGGCATGAATGCCCTTCTCACCCGCTTTGCCGAACGGGGTGCGCACGCCGTCGACGAAGACGACATCACGCAGGGCACGGGGCGCGGATGCTGGGCTCACCTGGAACCTCCATGAGATGCGGGACACAGTACCAGCCACATGTTACCCGTGGGTAACATGCCCAGCAAGCGGCACCTGGCCGCAGCGCTGTGAGGTGCCGCGTATAGGCTGGCCCTAGTGGCAACCCGGCGAGGAGCAATGGACCTACAGCAGCCGCACCGGCAGGTACGGGCGCATCCCGGCGCGGTCTCCGGTGCGCTCCTGGTGCTGGCGGCCTCCGTGCTCTGGGGAACCACCGGTACGGCCGCCACCTTTGCGCCCGACGCCGGGCCGCTGGCCATCGGCGCCGTGGCGATGGGCGTGGGCGGGCTGCTCCAAGCGCTGACTGCGCTGCGCCCCATGGGCCGCGCCCGTCTGCAGCTCCAAGGGAAATGGAAACTGGTGCTGCTGGGGGCGATGGCTGTGGCGGTGTACCCGCTGGCCTTCTACAGTTCGATGCATCTGGCCGGCGTGGCCGTGGGCACGGTGGTGAGCATCGGCTCGGCACCGCTGGCTTCTGCCCTGATTGAGCGTGCCTTCGACCGGCATCGGTTGAGTATGCGTTGGGGCGGTGCCGCGCTGCTGGGACTTTCCGGCACCGCGCTGCTCTGCTTCGCCGCTGCGCGAAGCGGCGGCCATTCCGCCGCCGGTGCCGGAGACCCGGGAGGGGGCGGCACGCTGGCCGGGATCGGCCTGGGCCTGGTGGCCGGACTGACGTATGCCCTCTATTCCTGGGCTGCCCACCGCATCATCGGCGGCGGCGTGCCGGCCCGTGCCGCCATGGGGGCGATGTTCGGGGTCGGCGGGCTGCTGCTGATGCCGGTGCTGCTGGCCACCGGGGCTCCGCTGCTGGCGTCCTGGAGCAACGCCGCCGTGGGGGGCTACATGGCCTTGGTGCCGATGTTCGCAGGCTACGTGCTGTTCGGCCTTGGCCTCGCACGGGTGCGCGCAAGCACCGCCACCACGCTGTCCCTCGCCGAGCCGGTGGTGGCCGCCGTGCTGGCGGTGCTGGTGGTGGGCGAACGCCTGCCCCTGCAGGGCTGGAGCGGTATCCTTCTGGTCATCGCCAGCTTGGCAGTCCTGACCATGCCCGGACGCCGACGGCGGGTGACAGCGGGTGGTCGAGTGCCGGTGGCTGCGCCGGGCGGCGGCGAGCCTGGGGGGTGCAGCTAAGCGGTCGCGTAGAGCCGGGTGACGGCATCCACCAGGTCCTCCAGCCCGTTGGGCCGGTCATCCCGCCGCCAGGCGAGCCTGACGGCGATGCGGGGACCGTCTTTGATGGGCCGGTAGGACACGCCGGGGCGGACATGGTGGTGGGCGGTGGCCTCGGCGGTAGTGCCCACGCCGCGCCCGGCGGCAATCGCGTCGAGCCAGTTGTCGACGTCGGTGGATTCCAGAAACCGGGGCGGATGGTCGGCGCCGGTCCAGAGCTCGCCGCTGGTCGTCCCGACCCGCGGATCGATGATCACGGTGCGGTCGGCTATCTCGGCCATGCTCAGCTGGCGTCGTCGCGACCAGTGCGGGTCGTCGGAAGCAAAGGCAACCAGCCGGCGTTCCAGTCCCACCACGAGGGAGTCGAAGCGCTTCTCATCGGCCGGCCGCCGGACGATCGCCACATCGCACAGTCCTTCGGCCAGGCCTGCGGTCGGTGAGTTGTGCCGGACCAGGTCCAAGTCGATGGAATCGTGCTGCTTGGCCCAATCCCGTTGCAGGCGCGTGGTGTGCCGCCCGAGGGCCGCCCAGGCATATCCCAGCCGGAGGATTCTGTGGCGGGAGGTGAGGAACTCGCTGAACCGGTCGGCCTCGGACAGTACCCGGCGTGCCTGCGGCAGGAGTTGTTGTCCGGTGCTTGTCAGCTCGCAACCGCGTGGCACGCGCCGCAGCAGCCTGTCCCCGGCGGTCTTCTCCAGGGCCGCGATGGTGCGCGAGACAGCCGCCTGCGAGACATGCAACTGCGCCGCTGCCTCGGTAAACGATCCCGCTTCGGCGGCGGTCAGGAAAAATCGCAGTTCCCGCAGGCTCCATTCCATAACCCAAGCGTATGGCTGCGACAAAACATGCACTAGGTTGATGCATTGGCGGGAGCTTACCGTGGCCGCATGGAGACACCCGGTAGCACCGCCCGCGGCATCATGGTTGCCGACGGCGGTCAGCAGCTCTCTGCCGCGACTGCGACCGCGCGCCAGCGCCACGCCGGCATCGGGATGATGCTGGCCAGTTCGGCGTCGAACCAGACCGGGGCAGCCCTGGGCGCCTTGGCATTCCCGGTGATCGGCCCGGTCGGCGTGGTGGCGGTCCGCCAGATCGTGACCGCTTTGGTCCTGGCACCGATCGTGCGCCCAAAGTTCCGGAGTCTGGGCAAGGGGGAGTGGTGGCCGCTGCTCGGACTGGTGCTCGTCTTCAGCGTGATGAACCTCTGCCTGTATGCAGCCGTCGAGCGCATCGGGATCGGTCTGGCGGTTACCTTGGAATTCCTCGGCCCGCTCGCCGTGGCGATCGCCAGCTCGCGGCGCGTGCTCGACATCGCCTGTGCCGTCGTGGCCGGCGCCGGAGTGGTGGTGCTGACCGATCCCGGTTCCGGCACCAGCGACATCATCGGCATCGGGCTGGCCCTGCTCGCCGCGGCGGCGTGGGGCTGCTATATCCTGCTCAACCGCACTCTCGGCCAACGCCTGCCCGGCCTCCAGGGAACCGCTGCGGCCAGTGTCCTGACCGCTGCTGCCTGGACACCGATCACGGCGGCTTGGTTCGCTGTGCACCCGCCCACCGCCGCAGCCCTGGCGCTTGCTGCTGTCTGCGGGTTGATGGCCTCGATCGTGCCGTACGCGACGGACATGCTGGCGCTGCGTCGGGTACCGGCCCAGCTGTTCGGCACCTTCACCAGCATCAACCCGGTCTGGGCGGCACTTGCCGGCTGGATAGTGCTCCACCAGGCCCTTCAGCCCAACGAATGGATCGGCATGGGGCTGATTGTCCTCAGCAACGCTGCGGCTTCCGCCCGGGGATTCGCCGTGTCGAGGGACCGGGAGAGGCCGGGCGGGACGGGACCCGCGGGGCCGGGCCGAGCCTGACCCGGAACGTGCTGCCGGCCGTCCAGGTCAGGCGGGGGAGCGCCGTTCACGTCGGCGTCGTCGGATGGACCCGACAGCGGCAGCGGCGGACGTTGCGGCCGCCGCGGTACTGGCGGCGGCACCGGCGGACGCTGCAGCACCGGCGGACGCTGCAGCGCCGGCGACGCCGGCACCGGCCCGCCTGCGCACGGAGGCCCGGGCGCCGTCGTCGTTGCCGGATCCGTCCGGCTTGTCCTGGCTCTCCTTGGCGACCAGGGGCTCCGGATGGGCGTAGGCATCGGCCAGCAGGCCGGCGGTGAGCTGACGCTGCCAGCGCCGTGCGCCGAGCTCTTCCAACGCGGCGTCCACGGTCTGTTCCGTGATCGGCTCGGGCGGGCGCCACGCGGTGCGGCGCAGGTAATCCGGGGTGAGCAGGTTCTCCACCGGCATGTCCAGCTGCTCGGCCAGGCTGGCAAGGCGGGGCCGGACGGTTTGCAGCCGGGCCGCGGCGGCCGGGTCCTTGTCCGCCCACGAGCGCGGCGGCGGGGGAGCATTGGTGGGCAGGTGCAGCGGAGGCAGATCCGTCTCGCTCCGGGCCGCGGCAATGCACCGCAGCCAGCGCGGAGCTTCGCGCTGGGCGGCCCGGCCATGGAAACCATGGGTCTCCAACAGCTGCGGGACGGTAGCGGGCATGGCCTTGGCGGCGGCGACAACAGCGGAGTCCGGAATCAGTCTGCCGGGCGCGACGTCGCGCTTGGCAGCCAGGGCTTCGCGTTCGTTCCAGAGCTCGCGCACGGCGGCCAGCTGCCGGCGGTCGCGGATCTGGTGCAAGCCGGAAGTCCGGCGCCACGGGTCGACGCGCGGCGCCGACGGCGGTGCGGTGCGGACGGCCTCGAACTCTTCCAGCGCGTACTCGAGCTTTCCGGCCTCCGTCAGCTTGGCGATCAGCGCCTCGCGGAGTTCGATCAGGACCTCAACGTCGAGGGCTGCATAGCGCAGCCATGGCTCCGGCAGGGGCCGCGTGGACCAGTCGGCGGCGGAATGCTCCTTGGCCAGCGTGAAGCCGAGCAACGATTCGATGACCGCTGCCAGACCCACCCGGGGCATCCCGGCGAGCCGGGCGGCAAGTTCGGTGTCGAAGAGTTTGTCCGGCCACATGCCGAGTTCGGACAGGCAGGGCAGGTCCTGGGTAGCGGCGTGCAGGATCCACTCGGCGCCGCGCAGCGAGTCATTGAGCAGTTTCAGGTCGCCGAACGGCTCGGGGTCGATCAACCAGGTGCCGGCGCCTTCGCGCCGCAGCTGGACCAAGAAAGCGCGCTGGCCATAGCGGAAGCCGGAGGCCCGCTCGGCGTCGATGGCCACCGGCCCGGTCCCCGCTGCCAGGGCGTCGGCAGCACGTTGCAGCCCTGATTCAGTGGCGATGACCAAGGGGACGCCTTCGCGCGGCGCGTCGAGGTGGATCAGCTCGGGAGCCTGCTCCTGGGGTTCTGCGGCGTCGTTGGAAGTGCTCTGGTCAGGGCCGGTGTGCCCGGACGCGTCCGAAGTCAAGGAGCTCATGATCCGTTCAGTTTAGGCCAGCAGTATGCGCAGGGCCGAATATATGATGCCGAAAGCACTCGTGTTGCCGGCCGGACGCTGGTTTCGCCGGTCCGCCGGTGGTTGGTACGGGCCGCTAGTTGCGGCGGCGGTTCGGCAGGGCTGCCACCCCGTCCGGGAGCGGCGGCAGGCCGGCGTAGGTGCAGACCATGTCGCTCCAGGCCTCCAAATGGGAGCGGATGTCGGCGGAGGCTGGCGTCCAGGAAGCCCGCAGCTCGATGTCGATGGAGTCCTGCCGGCCGCTGAGCGTGCCGTAGCTCTCGGACAGGATGCGAGTGGCCGTCCCACCGGCGTTGCGATACGGCGCGTTGTGGTTCTCCAAGGCTTCCACCAGCCAGTCCCAGGCGACCGAGCCGAGCATGGTGTCGTTGCCCATGTCCGCATCCAGTTCGGCGCGGATGTAGGTGACAATCCGGAAGGTACCGTCCCAAACCGGGGAGCCTTCCGGGTCGTACAGCAGGATGAAGCGCCCGGTCGCCAGTTCCTGGGCTTCGGTGCCCTGCAGCGGAGTGACCGCGGGGCCGTGCAGCGGCCGGGGGCCGGGCAGGGCAGTCACCTCGGCGCCGAGGGCGACAGCGAACGGGGCCAGCCGCGAGGGAGCCGGGATTTCCTCCAGTTTCAGTTCGTTCCGGCATTGCGCTTGGCGCAAAGCCGACAGCGCCCGCATGAACTCAGGCGGCACTGCTGAGAGATCAATCGCACTCACAGTGCCAGATTAGGCCTGTCGCCGCCGGACGTCAGGCAGGCGCGCCGGAAAAGCCGGGGGAACCGGGCACTGCCGGAAAGTTGGCTAGGAAAGCTCGCTCCGAATGGCCGCGGCGAAGGCGTCGATGTCCTCTTCGGTGGTGTCGAAAGAGCACATCCAGCGGACCTCGCCGCGGGATTCGTCCCAGTCGTAGAAGCGGAACTTCTGCCGCAACCGGTCGGCCACGCCCGGCGGCAGCGCGGCAAACACCGCGTTGGACTGGGTGGGCTGGGTCAAGGACAGGCCGGTAGTGCCCTCGACCGCGGCGCGCAGCCGGGCGGCCATGGCATTGGCATGGGACGCCGACCGCAGCCACAGGTCGCCGTCGAACAGCGCGATGAACTGGGCCGAGATGAACCGCATCTTCGAGGCCAGCTGCATATTCATCTTGCGCAGGTAGGGCAGGCCGTGGGCCGCGTCAGGATTCAGGACCACCACGCATTCGCCGTAGAGCATGCCGTTCTTGGTGCCGCCGAGCGAGAGGATGTCCACACCGGCGTCGGTGGTGAAGCTGCGCAGGTCGGTGCCCAGTGCGGCGGCGGCGTTGGAGAGCCGTGCCCCGTCCATGTGCAGTTTCATGCCGCGCTCGTGCACGTGGTCGGCAATCGCGCGGATTTCCTCGATGCTGTAGAGCGTGCCGAGTTCGGTGCTCTGCGTGATGGACACGGCCAGCGGCTGTGCACGGTGTTCGTCGCCCCAGCCCCAGGCCTCCCGGTCGATCAGCTCCGTGGTGAGCTTGCCGTCGTCGGTCGGCACGGACAGCAGCTTGATTCCGCCGACGCGTTCGGGTGCGCCGTTTTCGTCCACGTTGATGTGGGCGGTAGCAGCGCAAATGACGGCGCCCCACCGCGGCAGCAGCGACTGCAGCGACAACACGTTGGCGCCGGTGCCGTTGAAGACCGGGAACGCCTGGGCGGCTTCGCCGAAATGCCCGGCGATCACCTGCTGCAGCCGTGCGGTGTACGCGTCCTCGCCGTAGGCGACTTGGTGCCCGGTGTTTGCGTGGGCCAGCGCCGTCAGGATCTCCGGGTGGACGCCGGAGTAATTGTCGGAGGCAAAGCCGCGCAGGTCGGTGTCGTGCAGGGAGCCGGAAAGCAGGGGGGAATCAGTCACGTGTTTCAGTATTCCTTAATTGGTGGTTGCGGTCACAGCGGGCGCAGATCAGGCCAGCCGGATGTGCGCACCGTTGAGCAGGGCCGCGTCCAGGGCGAACAGTGCGGCCGCCGCACGGCCCAGGTCCGCCACATAGGTAAAGCCGGGGAACTCCTTGGCCGGATCGGCCCGGCGCATCGCATCATCCACCAGCGCCTTGACCGCCAGAACGACGGCGGCGGAGCGCTGGGGGACGGGATCCTCCTTGCGTCCGGATTGGCTCCGGCGGAAGCCATCGGCCACCGAGAGCATCCAGCTCTCCGCGGCCGCCTTGGCAGCTGCGTAGTTGGCGCCGGACGCGGTAGGGGACTCCGTCGCGGTGGCCGAGACAATGGCGGCCCGGCCCGATCCGGACGCCTCGAGCTGCGGGTAGAAGGCGCGGGTGGTGTTCCGCAACGTGGTGATCAGCTGTGCGTGCAGGAAGTCCCAGTCTTCGTCCGACTGCCCGGTCAGGCCCTTGCCGCCACGCCAGCCGCCGACCAAGTGGACCAGGCCGTCGGCGCCGCCGTGCTGGGCGGCGATCGAACCGGCCAGCTCCTCAACCGCCGCGCGGTCGGCGAGGTCGCACTCGAAGGAGGCAACGGCGTCGTTCTCTCCGTAGGCGGCGGTCAGCCGGTCCCGGTTGCTGCCCACCGCCAACACGGTGGCACCCGCTCCGGTCAGGGCAGCGGTGACGGCCTGGCCGGAAGCGCCGGACGCTCCGGCCACCACCACTTTCAGGCCCGTCAGCCCGCCGGGACCGGGTGCGGCGCCCAGCAGTTGGTCGGAGCTGACCGGCGACGCGCCGGTGCCGGCCTGCGGGCCGCCGGCCAAGTCAGGCCGCCTCTCCGGTAATTCCGGACGTGGACTCGATCACCGGCTTCATCTTCCGCGACAGGGCCTCGTAGAACATGGACAGCGGGAACTCGTCGTCCATCACCTGGTCGGTCACCTCGCGCGGGAGGCCGGTCAGCGGGAGGGCGTCGGGGCCCTTGGCCCACACCGAGGCCGGATGCGGGGTCAGCGTCTTGGTCAGCATCTCGTAGGCGGCCAGCCAGTGCGCCACCTTGGGCCGATCGATGGAACGCCAGTAGAGTTCCTCGATTTCGTGGCCCAGGGCCACCACGGCGTCCGCCACGTTCTCCCAGTCAATGGAGAGCTTGCCGTCCGTCCAGTGCAGCACCCGGTGTTGGTGAAGCCAGGCGAACAGCAACTGGCCGCCCAGGCCGTCGTAGTTACGCACCCGGTTGCCGGTGATGGCGAAGCGGAAGATCCGGTCGAAGATCACCGCGTACTGCACCAGCTGGGCGTGCTTCCGGACCTCGTCGGAGGCTGTGGCGTCCTGGGACAGGCGCACGGACTCGCGGAAGGCGGTCAGGTCGCAGCGCAGCTCCTCCAGCGAGTAGAGGAAGTACGGCATCCGCTGCTTGATCATGAACGGGTCGAACGGCAGATCGCCGCGCATGTGCGTCCGGTCGTGGATCAGATCCCACATCACGAAAGTTTCCTGCGTCAGCCGCTGGTCGTCCAGCAAGGCGGCCGCGTCCTCCGGCAGGTGGAGCGAGGTGATTTCGGCGGCGGCGCGGACCACGGTGCGGAAACGCGCTGCCTCGCGGTCGGCGAAGATGGCGCCCCAGGTGAAGGCCGGGGTTTCGCGCACGGCCACGGTCTCCGGGAAGAGCACCGCGGAGTTGGTGTCGTAGCCGGCCGTAAAGTCCAGGAACCGAATGGGCACGAACAGCTTGTTGGAGTACGCGCCGGCCTCCAGCTCGCCGATGAAATCCGGCCAGATGACTTCGATCAGCACGGCCTCGACCAGTCGGTCGCTGCTGCCGTTTTGCGTGTACATCGGGAAGACCACCAGATGCTGCAGCCCGTTGATCCGGTGCTGCTGCGGCTGGAAGGCCAGCAGCGAGTCGAGGAAGTCCGGGACCCCGAAACCGCCGTCGCGCCAGCGGCGGAAGTCCGTGGCCAGCTTGTCCAGGTACTCGGCGTCGTGTTCGAACAGCGGCGCCAGTTGCTCGACGGCTTCGATGATGGCGTCCGTGTGCCGGGCCGCCGCCGCCTTGTTGCCGTCGTCCGGAACGGAGCCGTCGCGGACTTGGAGCCCGCGCAGTTCGGTGGCGGCCTGCTTGAGCCGCAGCCAGGCGGGGTGCTGTGCCGGGTTGCCCTGCAGTGCGTTGCGGGAGGTGGCGCGAGTGGGGGTGATGGTCATCGTTGCCTCGCCTTTCCGTCGGCCGGGCACGTCCCGGCGAGCTGTTGAAGTATGTAGTGAGCGTAGCAACGCAACAGCCATACTTATTTCAAAACAGGCGACAGGTAAGCAACTGTAATGCTCGGCTCCGGAAGCGGGCCACATGAAGAAGCCCGGCTCGCGCTGGCCGGGCTTGATCACGGCCGGGAAACGAACTAGCGTGTCCCGGCCTCATTGGCTCAGGGGTCAGTCTGTGCTCTTCAGCTTCAGCGATACCGAGTTGATGCAGTAGCGCTGGTCGGTAGGCGTCGCGTAGCCTTCGCCCTCGAACACATGGCCCAGATGTGAATTGCAGTTGGCGCAGCGGACCTCAATCCGCTCCATGCCAAGCGTGCCGTCCCGCAGGTAGCGGACGGTCCCCTCCGCCAGCGGCGCCCAGAAGGACGGCCAGCCGCAGTGGGAATCAAATTTTTCCTTGCTGGTGAACAGCTCCGCTCCGCAGGCGCGGCAACTGTAGGTGCCTTCGGTGTGGCTGTCCCAGTACTCTCCGGTGTACGGACGTTCGGTTCCGGCCTCGCGGAGAACGTGGTATTCCTCCGGGCTTAGCTCGCGACGCCACTCGTCGTCGCTCTTGGTCACCGGGAACTGTCCGGTTTCAGTGTTGCTCATATTCTCTCCAACGCTCACGAGTCGCCAATGTATCCCGAGCCCGAGTACAGGTGCAGCACGGGAATGCCCAGCTTCTCCTGCGCCCGGTTGGCCCAGTCGGTGTGGAAGGTATCGGATATGGCGTGCGGACGTGTGATGACCACCGCGCGGTCCGCCGCATGGGTGTCAACGTACGCCACCAGGGCGGACACGCCGTCGTCCTCCACAATGTCCACCGTGGCCTTGAAGCCGCCTTCTTCCAGCAGCTTCACCGAGAGCCGCTTGGCCTCGGCTGCCTCGTGCCGGGCCTCGTCCGGATCCGGCTGGCCTTGGGCCAGTTCGCGGAACGCGGTGCCGACCTCCAGCATGCTGAGCCGTTCCAGGAAATCCAGCAGCAGGTTCCGCTTGGTGTCCTCCGGAATCAGCACCCGGAAGGTGGTCTGCTCGGCGACGGTCTGCTCACCCGCCAGCCAGCCCAGGTTCTGCAGGTCGGACTCGTTCAGCGGTTCCTCGGTCAGCACCACGATGGTTTCCGTCATGGGCCCAGCCTAATCAGCAGCCCAACCGCCCACAACAAAACCGGCACGCCGACGGCCGCGCCGGTTAGCGGTCCACGGCGGCACCGGCAAGAATGGACCCATGGCTCTGTTCGAACGTTCTTCCCGGTCCGGGACCGTTACCGCCGGCAATGGCAATGGTGCCGGCACCCTGCCCAGGGCGCGCTGGCTGTTGCTCGGGGCAGTGGCCGGAGCCACCGCGGGATCCGTCCTGGCCGGCGCGACGTCCGGACTGGCCTCCTACTTTGCCCGCCAGGTGCTGACTCCGGTGCGCGAGCATGTCCAGGACCTGGAGATCCTGGCCGTCGTCGGAACCTGGCCGGAGCAGGAAATCATCCTGCCGGCCACCGTGGACACGACTGCGCCGGGCGTCTACAGCGTCTATTTCGACGGCGGCCGCGGCGTGGCGCGGGTGGGCGAGGTGACGTCGTACTCGCCGCGGGAAGGCACCGTCCAGCGCACGGTCGAGCAGGTGTACACCGGCGACCTCGCCGCAGCCAGGCGCGGCTGGTGGGGCGGTGCCGCCTACCCGGATCCGGCCGCCGTCGGGCTGGCCAATGAAGAGGTGCAGATCGAGGTGGAGGGCGGCATTGCGCCCGCCTGGCTGGTCCGCGCCGAATCGGAGGCCACCACCTGGGCGATTATGGTGCACGGCCGTGGCGCGTCCCGGGCGGAAGGCGTGCGCGCGGTGCGGGCGGTCCGTGAACTGGGACTGACGTCGCTGCTGATTTCCTACCGGAACGACGGCGAAGCACCCTCCGCACCGGACCGCCGCTATGGGCTGGGCATGACCGAATGGCGCGACGTCGAGGCGGCGATCCGGTATGCGCTGGCGAACGGCGCGCAGGATGTTGTTTTGGTCGGCTGGTCGATGGGCGGGGCGATCAGCCTGCAGGCCGCAGACCAGTCGCTCTACCGGAGCCGGATCCGGGCGCTGGTCCTGGACGCCCCGGTGATTGACTGGACCGATGTGCTGGCGCACCAGGCAAAACTGAATCGGATTCCGGATGCCGTCGGGCAGTTCTCGCAGTGGTTGATTTCGAACAAGGCGGGTCGGCTGCTGACCGGACTGGCCGCCCCGCTGGACCTGAAGATGATGAACTGGGTGGCCCGGGCCGACGAACTGCAGGTGCCGACACTGATCGTGCACAGCGAGAACGACGACTTCGTGCCCTACGGGCCGTCCGCGGCGCTGGCCGAGAAGAACCCGCTGGTCACCTTCGAGCGATTCAGCGGAGCCGGGCATACCCGGGAATGGAACGTGGACCCCGAACGCTGGGAGCGCGTGGTCACGTCCTTCCTGGGCCGCGTGTTGAACCCGGCGGGTCAGCGCTAGCCCGACTTGATCGGGGCAAGCGCAGCCTGCGTCAGGGCGACCAGATCGTCCGGCGCAATTTCAATGTCCAGGCCGCGGCGCCCGCCGGAGACCAGGATGGTGTCGAAGCCCGGGGCGGTGGAATCCAACACCGTGGGGCTGGCCTGCTTTTGTCCGAGCGGCGAGATGCCGCCCAACACATAGCCTGTGCGCCGCTGGGCCACCTGAGGGTCGGCCATGGCAGCTTTCTTACCGCCCAGGGCTGCGGCGAACTTCTTCAGGTCCAGGCTGGAACTGACCGGCACGATGGCGACCGCCAGCGTTCCGTCCAGCGTGGCCATCAGGGTTTTGAACACACGGTCCGGATCCATGCCCAGCGCCTCGGCGGCCTCCAAGCCGAAACTGGGCGCCGAGGGATCGTGAGAATAACTATGCAGCAGATGCGGAACCCCCGCCCGCTGCAGCAGCGTGGTGGCGGGGGTTCCGGCGGAAGGTTTGTGCTTGGCCATGCTCAGGCCGAGGCTGCGCGGAGCTGCCGGGCCTCGGAGATCAGGCGCTTGATCCGGAACAGCATGGCGGACATGCCGCGGATTCGCAGCGGCGTGATCGCACGTGTCAGGCCCAGATGCTCGGCGATGTCGTCCGGAACAGCCAGGATCTGCTGTGCCGGAAGCCCGTTCAGCCCCTCATGCAGCACGGAGGCGAAGCCCCGGGTGGTCGGAGCTTCCGGCGGTGCAGAGAAATAGATCTGCACGTCCTGGTCCGGGTCATCGCCCAGCTCAAGGGTCAGGAAGAGCGGCGACTGGCACTCCACCACTTGCTCCAGCAGTTCCGGATGCCCGGCGAAGCGTTCCGGCAGCTCCGGCAGTTCGCGGGAGAATTCCAGCAGTAGCTGCAGCCTCTCGGCCTCGGTGACCGCCTGGAAATCATCAATAATCTCGGCCAGCGGGGCGGGAATGGTCTGGGGCGACGCGCTCATCTTCAGTCTTCTTGGGCTCTCTCTAGGGCGGGTTTTCGGTTCGCTGGGTTAACGTCCTGCGCCGAAGGGCTATTCCTCAGCGGGCTGAGGCCGGCAGCTGGCCGGGTTGGTCGCCCTTGACGATCGGCACGCGTACCGCGTTGCCCCACTCGGTCCACGAGCCGTCATAGTTCCGCACCGTGTCGAAGCCCAGCAGGTGCTTGAGCACGAACCAGGTGTGGCTGGAGCGTTCGCCAATCCGGCAGTAGGCCACCACGTCGTCGCCCGGCTGCAGGCCGGCTTCGCCCAGGTAGATGGCTTCGAGCTCATCGCGCGTGCGGAAAGTGCCGTCCTCGGCCGCGGCCCGCGCCCACGGGACGGACGCCGCCGTCGGGATGTGGCCGCCGCGCAGCGCACCTTCCTCCGGGTAGGCCGGCATGGTGGTGCGCTGGCCGGAGTATTCCTCGGGGGAGCGCACGTCCACCAGCGGCTTGCCGAAGTGGTCCAGCACATCGCTGAGGAACGCGCGGATCGGCGCGTCATGGCGTTCGATGACGGGGTAGTCCACCGGGGCCGGCTGCGGCACCTCGGTGGTCAGCTCGCGGCCTTCCGCGATCCACTTGTCCCGGCCGCCGTCCAGCAAGCGCACGTCCTCGTGGCCGAACAAGGTGAACACCCACAGGGCATAGGCTGCCCACCAGTTGCTCTTGTCTCCGTAGAGCACCACCGTGGTGTCGCGGCTGATGCCCTTGGAACCGAGCAGCGCCGCGAAGCCTTCCCCGTCCACGTAGTCGCGGGTATCCGGATCATTCAGGTCGGTGTGCCAGTCGATTTTCACCGCTGACGGGATGTGCCCGGTTTCATACAGCAGAATGTCTTCGTCGGACTCCACGACCACCAGGCCGTCTGTGCCCAGGTTGTCGGCCAACCACTGCGTGGAGACCAAGCGGTCGGGGTTGGCATAGGCGGCGAACTTTTCGTTCTGCTCAGCGGCAATGGGCATGGCAGGACCTTTCTGTAGCGTGCAGGGGCCGTCGATCACGGCGCGGGACTCCTGTTTAGCCTAACCACCGCAGCCGGCAAATGCTTCCGGGTGTTCACGCCGAGCCATATTCGTCACCAGCGCCACACGGAATCCGTTCCCGATGTGGTCGGGCCGGGTTGCCGTGGCCGGGCCGGGTTCTCTATGAGGCCGGGTCGAATTGCCGATGCCGGGCCGGGTCCTCTGTGTGGCGTGGCCGGGTTCTCGAGGTGGCCGGACCGACACCAACTGCCGCTGATTGGCGCGGGTAGCGTATCGTTTTGCTGGCGGCATTCCGTCCGCTATGTCTTTGAACCCCATGTCAGGAAAGCAGCGGTAAGCTTCACGTGCCCAAGATTGAACAGCTTTCACGCCGGACCCCCAGAGTGTCCGTGGACGAACTGCTGGCGGGCCTGCACCCGTCGCCGCGCTTCGGTGAGGTGTCCTTTGCCAGTTACCGGCCGGACCCGGCCCAGCCGTCCCAGGCCGCCGCGGTCAAGGCACTGCAGCACTTTGCCGCTGCCGTGGACCGGCCCAAGCCGAAGGGCCTGAAGAAGCTGTTTGGCGGCGGCAAGCCGGAAAGCCGGGCCGGCATCTACCTGGACGGCGGGTTCGGCGTCGGCAAGACGCACCTGCTCGCCTCGCTCTGGCACGCAGTGGACGGGCCGAAGGCCTTCGGTACCTTCGTCGAGTACACCAACCTGGTGGGTGCACTGTCCTTCCGCAAGACGGTGGAAGCCCTGAGCAGCTACCGCCTGGTTTGCATCGACGAGTTCGAACTGGATGATCCAGGCGACACGGTGCTGATGTCGCGGCTGATGCGCGAGCTGGCCGACGCCGGGGTCAAGCTTGCCGCCACGTCCAATACCCTGCCCGGTTCGCTGGGGGAGGGCCGCTTTGCCGCCGTCGACTTCCAGCGCGAGATCCAGGTGCTGTCCGACCAGTTCGACGTCATCCGGGTGGACGGCGAAGACTACCGGCACCGCGGGCTACCCGCCGCTCCGGAACCGCTCAGCAACCATGACCTCAAGCGCCGCTTGCACGACTTCGACGGCAAGGTGGTGGCCGCCGACGAATTCTCCGACCTGGTCAATCATCTGGAAGGCGTGCATCCCAGCCGCTACCGGCAGTTCCTCGACGGCGTGGATGCGGTGGCCTGGCACAACGTCCACACCATTTCCGAACAGGCCCTGGCTTTGCGGTTCGTGGTGCTGGCCGACCGCCTGTACGACAAGGATGTGCCGATCATCGCCAGCGGTGTGCCGTTCGACCAACTGTTCACACCGGAAATGATGTCCGGCGGCTACATGAAGAAGTACTTCCGGGCCGTCTCCCGTTTGACCGCGCTGGCCCGAGAAGGCCAGACCGGCGAAGCGGCGGTGTAGGTCCCGGCCGTTCCCAGGCAAGCACCGCACCTGAACGAAACAGCGCCGCTCTTCAACGAAGAGCGGCGCTTCCTTAATGAAGGAAGAGCGGCGCTGGCTTAATGAAGAAGGGCGCCGGCGCCGCCTCCCGGCGGTCCGGCACCCTCCTTGGCGTGCTAAGGACTAGTTGGACGAGGGCTTCCCGTCGGACGGCGCCTGGCCACCCGTGCCGCCGAACGAATCGACGAAGCCGGATGCCTTGGCCTGCAGGCCGTCTACCTGCTCGGAATACTTACCGCCGGTCTTGGTGTCGATGTATCCACCGACGTTGCCGACGGCACCCTTGATCGTGTCAGAGTTTTCTCCCACGAGACCGGCTGCCTTGTCCTTGAGTGCTCCTGCCCTGCCCTTGAGCTCGTCAAATAACGACACTGGCACCTCCTTTCCGACGGGGGGCCTTTCGCCCCTGCCATTCCATCGTAGGCACTTCGCAGCGGGTGCTCAATAGTTTAAACAACAAAGGCTCCCGCGAAGGGGAGCCATCCGATGGTGGGCGATACTGGGATCGAACCAGTGACCTCTTCCGTGTCAGGGAAGCGCGCTACCGCTGCGCCAATCGCCCCGGTCTGCCCGAGGCGGGCGATGGAGGAACTGAAGAAAAAACTGGAGCGGACGACGGGATTCGAACCCGCGACATCCACCTTGGCAAGGTGGTGCTCTAGCCAGCTGAGCTACGTCCGCGCGAAACGTCCCGGATTACTCCGGTCTGTTTCAGTGGGCGATACTGGGATCGAACCAGTGACCTCTTCCGTGTCAGGGAAGCGCGCTACCGCTGCGCCAATCGCCCGTGATCTCTCACGAGATGTGTGCCTGCTTGCCGTGCCACCGCACGAGGTGGGGACGGGATTCGAACCCGCGTATACGGCTTTGCAGGCCGCTGCCTCGCCTCTCGGCCACCCCACCGCGCCTATGGGCTAATGCCCTAGGACCGGCCAGCGACGCTGGCACTAAACAGTGACTTGCGAGCGGACGACGGGATTCGAACCCGCGACATCCACCTTGGCAAGGTGGTGCTCTAGCCAGCTGAGCTACGTCCGCAGAAGTTATCCATCACTGTAACCGCGAACCGTTAGTGGAACCGCTCGCGGCGTCGTTGTGATTTCCAACGAGTAAAAACTCTATAGGACGTTTCGCGCTTCGTCCAATCGGGATCTCCAGCGACTGAAACGCCGGTGAAACCGGCGTGTCCAAGGGCCCGACGTCGGTACTCCCCAGGGCGGCCGTCGTGCCTCTGCTGCGACCTCCAGTACGACCGCATCAGCCGACATGCAGGCAGCACGTCCCGCCGATTTTTGATTCTCCGGACCTGTGGGCTAGCATTTCTACACGTTGCAGAAAGCGTTCGGCGCATCGGCAACATGTTGGGGCGATTGGCGCAGTGGTAGCGCGCTTCGTTCACACCGAAGAGGTCACTGGTTCGAACCCAGTATCGCCCACCACTTCACAACATCCCCGCCAGGCAGCAGCCCGGCCGGGATTTTTGTTGTGGGATGCCAAGGACACCAAAGGGTGCCGGTGGCAGCAGGTGGCCGGCAACGGTGGACTGCGGACCGGAACCGTCAGTGGAACCTGAGAAGATCTCTATATGACTGCACCACTCCTTGCGCATGCCACCGCCAACGGCCGGATGTACGCGCGCTCCACCTCGGAGCCGCCGTCGGTCCCTTCCATCACCACCGTGATCGCGCAGGAGCCGACCACGCTGGACGGCTGGTTCGCGCACATGGCCGCCACCTCGTTGGCCTCGGATGCCCGGTTGGCCGAAGCCGCCGGAAATCCGGGGCGGCTGCGGACGCTGGCCAAAGAAGCCACGCTGGCGGCCGACCGCTACCGGGACGCGGCGGCGCTGCGCGGCGACCGGGTCCACGGATATTGCGAACAGGTGGCGCTGCGGGCGCTGGGTAAGGACCATGATGTCGCCGGTGCACGGGAGGCCCTCAAGGCAAACGGGGAAGAAGCTTTCGCCGACAGGTTCGATGAATGGTGGCAGCTCTACTCTGTCGAGCCGATTGCACCGGAGATCACGGTCTGGAACCAGGAAGTAGGCTACGCCGGCACCCTGGACCTGGTGGCCCGGATCGGCGGTCGTACCTGCCTGATCGACTTCAAGACCAAGGGGACGGACCGCAACGGCCAGGTCAAGGCGCTCAATGACAAAGTGGTCATGCAGTTGGTTGCGGGCATGAAGGCCCAGGAATCGCTGGTGGACGGCGCCGCGGGAAGCTGGGAGCCGTGGGCGCACGGCGACGACCCGCTGCTGCTGGGCGTGGCGATCGGAGAGACGGAAGTCCGCCCCATGCGGGCCAACCCGGAGGTGCTCCGCTGGCACTGGTACCGGTTCTGCTCGTTGCGGCGTGCCTGGGAGACGCATCTTCAGGTGTCGGAAGCCGGCCGCGCTCTGCTGCCGATCGCACCGCCGTCGCCGGCACTGCAGGCAGCCCAACAGGCCCACTAAACTGGACCGGAACCCAACCACTTTCAGCGCCGTCAACGCGGCAGCAGTGAGGACAAGAACTACATGGCGATCCTGAGCATCCGGATTATCGGCGACCCCGTCCTGCGGACCAAGGCGGAACCGGTGACCGAGTTCGGGCCGGAACTGGCCAAGCTGGTAGCGGACATGGACGAAACCATGGAGGACGTCGACGGCGCCGGGCTGGCCGCCCCGCAAATCGGCGTCAGCCTGCGGGTTTTTACGTTCCGGGTAGGCGGACAAAGGGGCCACGTGGTCAATCCCGTGCTTGGGCTCAGCGAAGACTTCCAAGAAGACGTGGCCGAAGGCTGCCTGTCTATCCCCGGGCTGGGCTATCCGGTCCGCCGGCGCCGCTGGACCCGGGTCACGGGCCAGGATGTGCACGGCAACCCGGTGGAGTACGAAGGCGAAGGCATGCTGGCTCGCTGCTTCCAGCATGAGACCGACCACCTGGACGGCATCCTCTACATCGACCACCTGACCGGCGAGGACCGCAAAAACGCGCTGCGGTCCATCCGCAACGCCGGTTATAACGAAGTAGCCGGCGAAACCCAGGCCAAGCGTGCAGCCCACGTCGGTTCAGGCTTCAGCCGCGCAGCGGCACCGGCACAGACCGGTTCCTTCGGGCAGCCGCTGGCATGACGGACGGCGGCAGCGGCTTGCGAGTTCTATTCGCCGGCACGCCTGCGGTGGCGGTACCGTCCCTCGACCGGCTGGTTCAGGACGGTTTCGAGATCGTGGCAGTGCTCACCCGGGAGGATGCGCCGGTCGGCAGGAAACGGATCCTGACTCCCTCTCCGGTGGCTGCCCGTGCCGGTGAACTGGGCGTCCCGGTGATCCGGGCCAACCGGATCGACCAGAACGCGATGGAGGCCATCCGGGCGGCCGCTCCGGACGTGGCCGCCATTGTGGCCTACGGCGGTTTGGTCCCGGAAACAGCCTTGGGGATCCCGCAACACGGCTGGATCAACCTGCACTTTTCGCTGTTGCCCGCGTGGCGCGGTGCCGCGCCGGTGCAGCATGCCGTCATCAACGGCGACGATGTCACCGGTGCTTCCACCTTCCTGCTGGAAAAGGGCCTGGACACCGGCCCGGTCTACGGCACCCTGACCGAGGCGCTGCGCCCGGAGGACACCAGCGGCGACGTGCTGGAACGGCTGTCCCGCAGCGGCGCCGTGCTGCTGTCCCAAACCCTGGCGGCCGTCGGCGCAGGCAAAGCCGCTGCGGTGGCACAAACCGGCGATGTCAGCCTGGCGCCGAAGCTGTCCTTGGAGGACGGGCATATCGACTGGCAGCAGCCGGCACTCGCCATCCGCCGCCGCATCAACGGTGTGACGCCCGAGCCGGGTGCTTGGACCATGCTGGCGGGGCAGCGATTCAAGCTGGGACCGGTACGGCCGCGGCCGGAGACCCGGGACTTGCCGCCGGGCGCCGTCAGGCTGCCCGGCGGATCGTCCGCGTCCGCACTGGTGGGTACCGGCTCGCATGCAGTCGAGCTGGACAAGGTCCAGCCGGCAGGTAAAAAGATGATGGATGCTGCAGACTGGGCCCGCGGGCTTGGGCAGCGTGAGGATGTGCACTTCGAATGAGCGGCCGGAACGAAGGCGGCCGGAACAGCGGCCGCGGCAACAATGAAGGGCGCGGACGCCAGGGCGGCAGGGGCCAGGGAAGCGGTCGACGCGATGCTGCCGGTCGTGAGCGCAACCGCGGCGGCACCCGGCACTACTCGCAATCGGCACCGTCGCAGCGGTCCAGGACGGCAGATCCTGCCCGGCTGGCGGCCTTCGAGGTGCTGCGCGCGGTGGAACGGGACGACGCGTACGCGAACCTGGTGCTGCCGGCGAGCATTCGCAAACACCGTCTGGACAAGCGGGACGCCGGTTTCGCCACGGAGCTGACCTACGGCGCGTTGCGCGGCCTGGGCACCTACGATGCCATCCTCGCCCGCTGTGTCGACCGGCCCCTGGATCAGTTGGACCCGGCGATCCTTGACGCCTTGCGCCTCGGCGCCCACCAGTTGCTGGCCATGCGGGTGCCGGCCCACGCCGCCTTGGACCAGACGGTCAGCCTGGCCCGCGCGGTGATCGGTGCCGGGCCGGGTTCGCTGATCAATGCCGTGCTGCGCAAGGTGACGGCGCATGACCTCAACGGCTGGACCGCCGAGCTGACCGCGGGGGAGACCGACCCGATCAAGGCAGCAGCCCTGGAACACAGCCACCCGGAGTGGATCGTGCGGGCCCTGCGGCAGTCGTTGGCCGGACATGGCCGTAGCGTGGACGAAGTGGAAGAGCTATTGGCTGCCGACAACGCCGCGCCGGTGGTGAACCTGGTGGCATTGCCCGGGCTGGGTTCGTTGGACGAGGCGGTCGAAGCAGGCGCCGAGCCCGGCGAACTGGTGGAGGGTTCGGCCCTGTATGCCGGCGGCGACGTCGGCCGGCTGGCCAGCGTCCGGGCCGGAACCACCCGCGTGCAGGACGCCGGCTCGCAACTGGTGGCCCGTGCCCTGGCCGCCGCCGCACCGTCCTCTCCCGGAGAGCGGTGGCTTGATCTGTGCGCCGGCCCCGGCGGCAAGGCGGCGCTGCTGGCCGCGCTGGCCGCCGAACAGGGCGCCACGCTGCTGGCCAATGAGGTAGCCGAACACCGGGCAGAGTTGGTCCGCAAGGCGCTGGCGCCGGTCCCGGCGGACGTCTGGGAGGTCCGTACCGGAGACGGCCGCGAGGTCGGCGACCAGTACGCCGGCCAGTTCGACCGCATCATGGTGGACGCGCCCTGCACGGGATTGGGAGCGCTCCGGCGCCGACCGGAATCCCGTTGGCGCCGGAAGCCCTCCGACGTTGCGCAACTGGGTCCGCTGCAGCGCGACCTGCTCGAAGCCGCCCTCGCGGCCGCGAAGCCGGGCGGCCTGATCGCCTACGTGACGTGCTCGCCGCACCCGGCAGAGACGACCGCAGTGGTCGCCGACCTGCTCCGCCGGCACCCCGGCCTGGACCTGCTGGACACGTCCGCGGTCCTCGACGGCGTCAGCCTGCCGGGCCATCTGGACGCAGGACAACCGGGCGGGGACACGCTTGGCCGGGCCGGCGGGACAACCACGCAACTCTGGCCGCACCGCCACGGCACCGATGCCATGTTCATGGCCCTGCTGCGACGGAGCAGCTGACCCGCACCGGGGCAACCGGCCCAAGTTCGCCCACTCCTACAACACCTAGACAGGCAGGCAAGCACCCGATGGCACACTGCTGCATCAACCCCAGCATCCTCTCGGCTGATTTCGTCAACCTCGAAGCCGAACTGCAGCGCATCAGCACCGCGGACGCGGTGCATGTGGACGTGATGGACAACCACTTCGTGCCGAACCTGACGATCGGGCTGCCGGTGGTGCAGCGGATCCAGGAAGTCAGCAGCCTGCCGCTGGACGCGCACCTGATGATTGCCGACCCCGACCGTTGGGCGCCGGCCTATGCCGAGGCCGGCATCGAGTCGGTGACCTTCCATGTGGAAGCGGCGAAGGCCCCGGTGCGGCTGGCCAGGGAACTGAGGTCCGTTGGAGCCAAGGCGGGAATGGCGCTCAAGCCGGCCACCGCCGTCGAACCGTATCTCGATCTGCTCCCCGAGATGGACCTGCTGCTGATCATGACCGTTGAACCCGGGTTCGGCGGCCAGTCGTTCCTGGACGTGACGCTGCCCAAGATCCGCAAGGCGGCGAACGCGGTGGCGGGTTCCGGACTGCCAGTGGCCATCCAAGTGGACGGTGGCGTCACCGAAGAGACGATAGTGCGGGCCGCCGAGGCCGGCGCCACGGTTTTCGTCGCCGGCTCGGCCGTCTACGGCCAGGCGGACCCGGAGCAAGCCATCGCCTCGCTGCGGGCCGCTGCCAAGGTCCTGTGACTGCTGTTACACGATGTGACGGGAATGCGGGACCCCCTGCAGCAGTTGTGAGAGCATAGTTACGCAAACACAACGTGCTCCGGGGTCGGTGTAAGTCCGAACCGGCGGTTATAGTCCGCGACCCGTTGCCGAGAGTTCCACCCGGAACCCGAGGCCACGGTTGAACCGGTGGAATTCCGGTACCGACAGTTAAAGTCTGGATGGGAGAAGCACGTACAGGTGGCAGCAATGGGCCACCGGGTACGGCCACTGGCCAGTTAACCCGGGTGCCCGGACCTACCGCACTGTCGTTCCCCCGGAGCCGCCGCGGCTCGAAAGGAACGGCATGGATTTTCTGCGGTGGCTCTTTGAAGCTCAGATTCCCGTTGCCGGCAGCTCACTGCTGCTGCGCGAAGTTCTGGGAAACGTTTTTGGACTCCTCAGCGCCCTCGGCGGCATGCGCCGGAAAGTGTGGGCCTGGCCGGTAGGCATTATCGGCAACCTCCTCCTGCTGACGGTCTTCCTTGGCTCGTTGTTCGGCTCCGCCAGCACGGCCAACCTGCTGGGACAGGCAGGCCGCCAGATCATGTTCATCGCGGTGGCCGTTTACGGCTGGAACCGCTGGCGCTCCGCCCGCAACGGCAGCGGCCGCGCCATCACCCCGCAGTGGGCCGGCGGCAAGGCGCGGGTTGGCCTGGTGGCTGCCTTGCTCCTGGGCACTGTAGCCCTGACCCCGGTCTTCGCTGCGCTGGGTTCTTATGAGCCGGTATGGGCCGACGCCTGGACCTTCGTCGGGTCGCTGTTAGCCACCTATGGCATGGCCCGCGGCTGGGTTGAATTCTGGCTGATCTGGGTTGCCGTGGACATTGTGGGCGTGCCGCTGCTGTTCAGCGCCGGCTACTACGCCAGCGCCTTTATGTACCTCTTCTACGGAGGCTTCACACTGGTCGGGTTCTTCGTCTGGTGGCGGGCCAACGCACAGGCCAAGCCCGAGGTCGAGACGCTGCACCCCGATCCGCGGATCGGGCAGCCGGCCCGGGCTGACAGCGGCGACGAGACGGTGCCGGCGCGATGAGCCAGCCAGCCCCCGGCTCCGGCCAGGGATTTTCGACGGCGGAGCAGCACGGCATGGAGTTGGCGCTGGCAGCGGCGGGACAGGGTGTGCGCGGCGCGAACCCCATGGTGGGAGCGGTCATCATCGATCCGCGCGGCGACGTGGTCAGCACCGGATACCACCGGGGCGCCGGCACGCCGCACGCCGAAGTGGATGCGCTGGCCAACGTTCCGTCGGGACGTGCGGCGGAGCTTGCGGACTGCACCATGCTGGTGACGCTGGAGCCGTGCAATCACTCTGGCCGGACAGGCCCCTGCTCGGGAGCCATCCTGGCAGCGGGCATCGGTTCGCTCATCTACGCTACGGCCGACCCCACCGACCAGGCGGCCGGCGGAGCGCAGCGGCTGGCGGAGGCCGGAGTAGCTGTGCGCACCGGACTGATGTCGCTGCAGGCCCAGGAACTGAACCACCGCTGGTTCCAGGCCCGGCGGGAACACCGGCCGTTCACCACGCTGCACATCGCCCAGACAATGGACGGGCTGATCGCTGCGGCAGACGGCACCAGCCAATGGATCACCGGGGAGGAAGCCCGGGCGGACAGCCACGGCATCCGCTCCCGCGCGGACGCGATCATCGCCGGCACCGGAACCATCGCCACCGACAACCCCCGGCTGACCGCCCGCGACCGGACCGGAACCGAAACGCCGGACCAGCCGCTGCGCGTTGTGATGGGGCGCCGGAAGGTGCCCGCAGACGCGGCAGTCCGCGGCACCGATGGTCGCTTCCTGCAACTGGCTACCCATGATCCCGCTGAAGTACTGGCCGAACTGGCCGGCCGCGGCGTAAGCCACGCCATGATCGAAGGCGGAGCCACCATCGCCTCGGCCTTCTTGCGCGCCGACCTGGTCGATGAACTGATCCTCTACCTGGCGCCGCTGATGCTCGGTGCCGGCACCCGCGCGGTGGCCGACCTTGGCATCGGGACACTGGCGGAGGCAGGCCGGTGGCGCTGGGACAGCACCGGCGGCCATGCCCGCACCCTGGGCGCGGACCTGCGCCTGCACCTTGAACCCCTGCCGTTCCACGGCACCCAGAAAGGCAAGTGAATGTTTACCGGAATCATCGCCGAACAAGGGCGGGTTGAATCCCTGGACCTGAATCCAGCCACCGACAGCGCCGTGCTGACCTTCACCGCGCCGCAAACCGCATCCGGCCTTGGACTTGGTGGCTCGATCGCGGTCAACGGGGTGTGCCTCACCGCCGTGGCGCTGGATGGCAGCCGGGTCAGTGTTGACGTGATGGGGGAGACGCTCACCCGCACCACCACCGGGTCGCTCCAACCGGGGCAGACCGTCAACCTGGAACGCTGCGTGCCGGCCGGCGGCCGGCTGGACGGGCACGTGGTCCAAGGGCATGTGGACGGCGTGGGCACGCTGACTGAGCGCGAGGATTTGGGCGACTGGGAACGCCTGCGTTTCACCGTTCCCCAGGAGCTGGCCCGCTACGTCGCGGAGAAAGGGTCCATTGCCGTGGACGGTGTCTCCTTGACAGTCACCTCCGTCAGCGATGCAGCAGCAGCAACGCAGTTTTTCGAAGTCGGCCTGATACCCACCACGCTGGCCGACACCGGCCTGGGTGCAAAACAGCCAGGAGACACGGTGAACCTGGAAGTGGACGTGCTGGCCAAATATGCCGAGCGGCTGCTCGCCTTCACCCCCGGGGCGCGGTCATGAGCGCCGCGGTGGAGCACCGGATCGCGCTGGACACCATCGAAGCCGCGGTGGCCGCGATCGCCGCGGGCCGCGCCGTCGTCGTTGTTGATGACGAGGACCGGGAGAACGAAGGCGACATCATCTTCGCAGCGGACGCCGCGACCCCCGAGCTGATGGGCTGGACCATCCGCCATACCTCGGGTGTCATTTGCGTGCCGCTCCCGGCGTCCCGCGCGGACGAACTGGGACTGCCGCCGATGGTTGTAGTCAACCAGGATGCCAAGGGCACGGCCTACACGGTGTCCTGCGACGCCGCCGTCGGCGTGAGCACGGGGATTAGTTCCGCGGACCGGGCGCGCACCGCAGCGGTGCTCGCCGCGGCGGACAGCACCGCCGCGGACTTGACCCGGCCCGGCCACATCTTCCCGTTGCGTGCGGTCGACGGCGGGGTGCTGGCACGGCGCGGGCACACCGAGGCGGCCGTGGACCTGTGCCGGCTGGGCGGGCGTGCGCCGGTCGGTGTCATCGCTGAGTTGGTGCATGACGAGGGGGACATGATGCGGTTGCCGGCGCTGCGCGCGTTCGCGGACGAGCACAACTGCCCGCTGGTCTCCATCGAGGACCTCGCGAACCATCTGGCCGGGGGAGAACCGGCCTCCCTCCCGGAGGTGGCGGACCGTGGCCACTGACGACATCCGCGACGGCATCCGCGAAAAGGCGCCGGCCGCCACGGTCGAGGGCGGGCCGTCGGTGCAGCTGCCCACTGCCTTCGGCAACTTCATGGCCCAAGCCTGGACCGACGCCGCCACCGGCGTGGAGCACTTGAGCATCACCTCACCGGTCCAGCCGGCGGCCGAGCCACTGGTCCGGCTGCATTCCGAATGCCTGACCGGGGATGTGTTCGCCTCCTACCGCTGCGACTGCGGCGAACAACTGGAACAGGCACTGGCACTGATCGGTGAGCAAGGCGGCACCGTCCTCTACCTGCGCGGTCAGGAGGGGCGCGGCATTGGGCTGGCCAACAAGATGCGGGCTTATGCGCTGCAGGAAGCCGGCGCAGACACGGTGGAAGCCAATGAGCAGCTGGGGCTGCCGGTGGACGCGCGCGACTATTCGGCTGCCGCGGCTATCCTGCGCGCCATGGGTTTCGGCGCCATCCGGCTGCTGAGCAACAATCCGGCGAAGAGCGGGATGCTGGCGGCACTGGGCATCGAGGTGGTCGACATGGTGACCGCCGAAGTCCCCTACCGCGAGCAGAACCGCCGCTATCTGGAGACCAAGCGGGACCGCATGGACCACCGGCTGGCCGTCCTCCAGACCACCCCGGTGCAGCAGAGCTGACGCCTGCGCCCCGGCCACACCATCCATAACTGACAAAGACATTCACGAAGGAAGAACATGAGCGGACACGGAGCCCCGGTTATTGACATCAGCGGCCTGCAGGAGGCGACCGGCGGGCTAAAGCTGGCCATCGTCGCCGCCAGCTGGCACACCCAGATCATGGATGGGCTGGTGGACGGCGCGCTGCGGGCGGCCGCCGAGGCAGGGATCGACGACGCTGCCTTGGTCCGCGTGCCCGGTGCCTTCGAGCTGCCGGTGGCAGCCGCCCGCCTGGCCCCGCACTACGACGCAGTGGTGGCGCTCGGCGTGGTGATCCGCGGGGGCACGCCGCACTTTGAGTACGTGTGCCAGGCCGCCACCGACGGACTGACCAATGTCAGTGTGCAGACCGGCAAGCCGGTGGGCTTCGGTGTGCTGACCTGCGATACGGAGCAGCAAGGCCTGGACCGCGCCGGCTTGGCGGACTCTACGGAGGACAAGGGGCACGAAGCGGTGACCGCGGCCCTGGCCACCGCGGCCACGCTCAGGGGCCTCGGCGTTTGAGCCGGGTAGCTGGCAGCGCGGAGGGGTTCGTCACAATGGGGACGGCGGTTTGCCGCCGTCCCGCGCTCCTGACGTAGGCTAAAGGGCGTGAAATCCTTCGAATCCCTGTTTGCGGAACTGAGCGATAAGGCGCAGCAGCGTCCGGAGGGCTCCCGTACGGTAGCCGAGCTGGATTCCGGCATCCACGGGATCGGCAAGAAGGTCGTCGAAGAGGCCGCTGAAGTCTGGATGGCAGCCGAATACGAATCTGACGAAGCCGCCGCTGAGGAGATCTCCCAGCTGCTGTACCACCTGCAGGTCCTGATGATTGCCAAGGGGCTGCAGCTGGAGGACGTCTACAAGCATCTGTAGCGGGACGCCGCCCTCGTCGGCGCCCCGCCCGGACCCAGGCCGAATCCATCCTTGAAGGCCGCGCTGCGGCCGAGCCGATTCCAGAAAGTCTTTCACATGCTCCGTGTAGCTGTTCCCAACAAGGGATCCCTGTCCGAGGCCGCCTCCGCCATGCTGGGGGAAGCCGGTTACCGCCAGCGCCGCGACAGCCGCGAACTGGTCATGACCGACCCGGACAACGATATTGAGTTCTTCTTCCTCCGCCCGCGCGACATAGCCGTCTATGTGGGGTCAGGCACCCTGGACGTCGGCATCACCGGCCGCGACCTGTTCCTGGATGCGCAGGTGGAGGCCGTGGAGCTGATGAACCTCGGCTTCGGGTCATCCACCTTCCGCTTCGCCGGCCCGGTGGGGGAGTTCTCCCGCGCCGAGCAACTGAACGGCAAGCGGCTGGCCACCAGCTATGACGGGCTGCTGCGCAGCTACCTGTCCGAGCGCGGCATCGAAGCCTCCGTCGTCCGGCTGGACGGCGCGGTTGAATCCTCCGTGCGGCTGGGTGTCGCCGATGCCATCGCCGATGTTGTGGAGACCGGCAACACGCTGCGCGCCGCAGGCATGGAGATTTTCGGCGAACCCATCCTGAAGTCCGAGGCCGTGCTGATTGGCCGCTCGGGGGAGAACCCTCCGCCTGGACTGGACGTGCTGATGCGCCGGCTGCGCGGCGTCATCGTGGCCCGCGAATACGTGATGATGGACTACGACATCCGCAAGGATTTGGTCGACGCCGCCGCGACGCTGACGCCCGGCCTGGAATCGCCGACGGTCTCGCCGCTGCGCGACAGCGGCTGGGTAGCCGTGCGCTCGATGGTCCGCCGGACCCAGACCAACCGGATCATGGACGAGCTCTACGATCTCGGTGCCCGGGCCATCCTGGTCAGCACCATCCACGCCTGCCGCATCTGAGCTCCGGAGTAAGCCATGACTGTTGCCATCCGTGTTATCCCCTGCCTCGACGTCGACGCCGGACGTGTGGTCAAGGGAGTAAATTTCGAAGGCCTGCGCGACGCCGGTGACCCGGTGGAACTGGCCCACCGGTACGATCGTGCCGGCGCCGACGAGCTGACCTTCCTGGATGTCACCGCTTCGTCCGGCAACCGCGAAACGACGTTCGACGTCGTGGCCCGCACCGCCGAGGAAGTCTTCATCCCGCTGACCGTGGGCGGCGGCGTGCGGGAAGTAGCCGACGTCGACAAGCTGCTGCGGTTCGGGGCGGACAAGGCCGCGATCAATACCGCCGCGGTTGCCCGGCCCGACGTGATCGACGAAATCACCCGGCATTTTGGCTCCCAGGTGCTGGTGCTTTCGCTCGACGCCCGCCGCACTGCCGACCCCTCGGTGGCCTCCGGCTTCGAAGTCACCACGCACGGCGGCCGCAAAGGCACCGGGATCGACGCGGTGCAGTGGGCGAAGGAAGCTGCGGACCGCGGCGTGGGGGAGTTGCTGCTCAACTCGATCGACGCCGACGGTACGAAGGACGGCTTCGACCTGGAAATGATCCGCGCCGTCCGGGCCGCCGTGAAAGTTCCGCTGATCGCGTCGGGCGGTGCCGGCAAGCCGGAACATTTCCCGCCGGCCGTCGCCGCCGGCGCCGACGCCGTGCTGGCCGCTTCGGTGTTCCACTTTGGTCCCGACGACGCCATCGCCCAGGTTAAGCAGGCCATCCGCGAAGCGGGCTACCCGGTCCGCTGATCCGCTGCCCGGCCGGTCCAGGACACAGCGGGGACCGGCCGGCACGAGCGTCTGGAGCCCAGTTTCATCAGCGGTGCGTCAGAGACCGGGTCTCACAAGCGGTGCCTCAGGGGCCGGGTCTCAGAGGAGGTGCCTCAGAGGCCGATGTCGGCGCTTTCCAGCAGGGCCAGGGCATCGGGTTGGCCCTCAAAGGTGACGAGGGCATGCTTAGTGCGGCCGAAGGCATGCATCAGCAGTTCGCCGGGTTCTCCGACGATCGCTACCGAAACCGGGGCGCGCTTGGCCACGTGCCGCGGCCCATCCGGACGTACCAGCACAATGCCCAGGTCCACGCCGCGGTACAACAGCGCGGCGCGCTTGACCAGATCGTCCCACAGTGCGGTCGAGTAGTCCTCGTCGAGGGCGCGCGGAGCCCAGCGGTCGGTCGCTCGGCGCACATCCTCGGTGTGGACAAAGAACTCCACCAGATTGGCCACGTTGTCCACGGCCGGAACCTTGAACGGCGAGATGGCCGGTGGACCGGCGCGGAAGGCCTCCACCAGTTTGGCGTAGCCGGCCGTGGCACGGGCCTTGTCCGCCGTCTTCCGGGTGGCGTCGTCGGAAACTTTGGCGAGCGGCTTGAACGCCAGCCCCAACGCGGCCCCCACCCGGTGTTCCCGGATGTACAGGTGAGCGGCGAGCTCCGCCGTCTTCCATCCCTCGCACAGGGTAGGCGAATCCGGCCCGGCAGCCAGCAAGGTCTCGGCCAGGACTTCACGGGACGGATTAACGTAATGCATCACTCCTGAACCTAGCACGAAGCCGCCAGTTTCGGGCCGTAGATCACGCCCGTGCGGGGTGGGCCGGCGCGGGCAGGGGCGATGGGGACTTGGCACTAGACTTGTAGGGATGTCGTCCCAGCCTGATTCCCCGAACACTCCGCCGCTTGCCGCCGGTCACGCCGCCCTTGATCCGGCGATCGCCGAGCGGCTCAAACGCGACTCCGCCGGCCTGGTGGCCGCTGTGGTCCAACAGTTCGATTCCGGCGAGGTGCTGATGCTCGGCTGGATGGACGACGAGGCGCTGCACCGCACGCTAACCAGTGGCCGCGTGACCTTCTATTCACGCTCCCGGCAGGAATATTGGCGCAAGGGCGATACTTCGGGGCACGTGCAGTTCGTCAAGTCGGTTTCACTGGATTGCGACGGCGATGCCCTCTTGGTCCAGGTGGACCAAGTGGGCGCAGCCTGCCACACCGGCACCCGCACCTGCTTTGACGGCCGCGACCTTGGCGCTGTCGCCGGCCGGCGGCCGACCCCGGACAACGGACAAGCGCTGGACAGCTGAAACAGCTGCCGGCCCCCCTCCCCAACTTGATCAGCGACTGAAGTGAAAGACGGATAACGCATGCAGGACCTCGGAGTCATCAGCCCCAGCTTGGAAGAATTCCGCACCTTGGCGCGGGACCGACGGGTGATCCCGGTGTCCATCAAGGTTCTGGCCGATGACCAGACCCCGATTTCGATCTACCGCAAACTCGCAGACGCGCGGCCGGGCACCTTCCTGCTGGAATCCGCTGCGGTGGGAGGCGTCTGGTCGCGCTACTCCTTTATCGGCGCCCATTCCCGCGCAACGCTGACCACCAAGGACGGACAGGCCCACTGGCTGGGCGAACCGCCGGTGGGCGTGCCGCGCGACGGCAACCCGGTGGAGGCACTGCGCGCCACCGTTGAGGCGTTGCGCACCGAGCGCTTTGAATCGCTGCCGCCGCTGACGTCCGGGCTGGTCGGCTTCGTCGGCTGGGAGGCCGTGCGGCACTGGGAAAAGCTGACCTCCCCGCCCCAGGACGATCTGAACCTGCCCGAACTCGCCATGAACCTGGTCACCGATCTGGCGGTGCACGACAACGCCGAGGGCACGGTCACGCTGATCGCCAACGCCATCAACTTCGACAACCGGGATGAGCGCGTCGACGAGGCCTGGCTCGACGCTGTGAAGCGGGCCAAGCACATGCTGGCCCAACTGGCCGAACCACTGGCGCAGCAGGTTTCCGTGCTGGAAGATGCCTCGCTGGCCACCGATGACCTGATGAACAGCGTGACCCACCGCTGGGCCCGGGAGAAGTATCTGGCAGCTGTGGACCGCGGCAAGGAAGCAATTGTCGACGGCGAGGTGTTCCAGGTGGTGATCTCGCGCCGGTTCGAGGCAGAGTGTGCGGCCCCGGCGCTCGACGTCTACCGGGTGCTGCGGAACCTTAACCCCAGCCCCTACATGTACCTGTTCAGCCTGGAAGACGCCGACGGCGTGGGCTACTCGATCGTGGGATCTTCGCCGGAAGCGCTCGTCACCGTGACCGGCGATGAAGTCATCACCCATCCGATCGCGGGATCCCGGCCGCGCGGGCACAGCGTGGAACACGACAAGGAGCTGGCCGAGGAACTGCTAGCGGACAAGAAGGAGAGGGCCGAGCACCTGATGCTGGTGGACCTGGCCCGCAACGATATCTCCAAGGTCTGCGAACCCGGCAGTGTTGATGTCACGCAGTTCATGGAAGTGGAAAAGTTCAGCCACATCATGCACCTGGTCTCCACCGTGGTGGGCCGGCTGTCCCCGGACAAGACCGCCTACGACGTGCTGGCCGCGACCTTCCCGGCCGGGACGCTCTCCGGCGCCCCCAAACCGCGCGCGCTGCGCCTGCTGGACGAACTGGAACCACACCGGCGGGGCATCTACGGCGGCGTGGTGGGCTATCTGGACTTTGCCGGGGACATGGACATGGCCATCGCCATCCGGTCCGCGCTGTTGCGCGGCGGGACCGCCTACGTCCAGTCCGGGGGCGGGATCGTGGCCGACTCCCAGCCGGAGGCCGAGGCGCTCGAGACCGTGAATAAGGCGGCAGCTCCGCTGCGGGCGGTGACGTTGGCGGCCCGGCTGCACCAAGCCAACCCGGCGCACGTGCCGGTCAAGGGACAATCATGAGCGAGGATAAGGCAACGCCGGCCAAGGGCGAGCAGGCACCGCGCAAGACCGGCGCGGCGCGGTGGCAGCGCAAAGGCATAGTGGTCCTCGCCGCGGTGGCGGTCGCCCTGGCCGCCTTTGGCACGACGACGCAGACGTGGCTCACCGCGCACCTCCCGGGAACCAGGGTCCAGACCCCGGACGTCAGCGTGGCCGGCAGCGACGCCGCCACCGCCGTGACTGCCCTCGCCCTGGTGGCGCTGGCTGCAGCCCTGGCCGCTTCCATTGCCGGCCGGATTGCGCGCATCGTCATCGCCGTGCTGCTGGCAGCCGCCGGGATCGGCATCACCGCCGCCAGCGTTGCCGTGATCGCCAACCCCGTGGCCGCCGCCTCCGCCGCCATCGGCGAGGCAACCGGACAGATCGGGGGAGAGGCCGCCGTCGTCGTCACTGCCTTTCCATACCTCGCGGCCGCGGCCGGGATCCTGCTGTCGGCGACGGCCATCTGGCTGGTACTGGCCGGCCGGTCGTGGGCCGCGTCGAAGAAGTACGTACCGGCCGCCGAGCGGCAGGCCGACGGCATGCCCTCCGACCGGGCCGGCAACGTCGACGAAATCGACAGCTGGGACCAGCTCAGCCGCGGCGAGGATCCGACCGACTGAACCGCCTGTACCGGCTCAGGACGCGAGGCCGGGCCGCCGGCCAGCGTGTCACACTGGCCTGCCGTAGAGCCAAACAATGGCAGAATGAATAGCAGAACCGTTGAGAGGGAGAAACATCATGGCCAACCACGCCACCGCCACCGAAACCGCAATGAAGACGGATCCGGCAGGCAGCATCCACGACGAAGTCATCGGCCACGGCAACAGCCCCGCCGCCTGGACCTGCGTGTTCATCATGATCGCGGGCTCCATCGTGTCCGGCATCGGTTTCGTGATGGCCTCTAACGTGGTGTTCTGGGCCGGCGTGGTGGTCATCCTTATCGGCCTGATCGTTGGCTGGATCATGAAGAAGGCCGGCTACGGCGTGGACGGCAGCAAGATCCAAGGGAGCGGACACTAAGCGTGACCGTTCTCGACGACATCATCGCTGGGGTCCGGGAAGACCTCGAATCCCGGCGCGCCCAGGTACCGCTTGAGGAGATCAAGCGACTGGCCGCTGATGCACCCGCGGCCCGTGATGCCTACGCTGCCCTGGGCGGCAACGATTCCCCCCGCGCCGCGCTGAAGGTGATCGCCGAGGTCAAGCGCAAGAGCCCCTCCAAGGGAGAGCTCGCCGCCATCGCCGATCCGGCCGAACTCGGTGCTGCCTACGAACGCGGCGGCGCAGCCGTCATCAGCGTGCTGACGGAGCAGCGCAGGTTCAACGGCTCGCTGGCCGATTTCGACGCCGTGCGCGCCGCGGTGGACCTGCCGCTGCTGCGCAAGGACTTCACCGTTGAGGAATACCAGATCTTCGAGGCCCGCGCCCACGGCGCGGACTTGGTCCTGTTGATCGTGGCTGCATTGGACGATAGCGAGCTGAAGGCCCTGTTGGCCCTCACGCACGACCTGGGCATGAACGCCCTGGTCGAAACGCACACCGCCGAGGAAATCGACCGGGCCGTGGCCATCGGCGCGCGCATCATCGGGGTGAATGTCCGCAACCTCAAGACCCTTGACGTGGACCGTTCGTTGTTCGCGGAGCTCGCGGGCAGGATCCCGGCCGGCGCCGTAGTGGTGGCCGAATCCGGTGTTCGCACGGTAGCCGATGTCCGCGACTACGCCAGCCAGGGCGCCAACGCCGTCCTGGTCGGCGAAGCGCTGGTCACGATGGGTGATCCGGAGGCGACCGTTGCCGAATTCGGCGCGGCCGGCTCCGAAGCCGTTGCCTCCCGCCGCTGAGGCAACGGCCCGTACCAGGTAAGAATCTTCCAGGGGCAGGCAGCGGACCTCCTTGGCTCCGCCGCCTGCCCCCAGCACTAGACAGGACCGCCATGACGCAGAGCCCCGACACCCCGGCAGAGTCCGGAAAACCGCAGGAAGCAGCCGACGCTTTCCTGGCCGGAAGCAGCCTTCGCCATGCCCCCGGTCCGTACTTCGGCGCCTTCGGCGGGCGCTGGATGCCTGAATCGCTGATTGCGGCCTTGGACGAACTGGAAGACACCTTCGAAAAGGCCAAAGCCGACCCCGAGTTCATTGCCCAGGTCGCCGAACTGAACAAGAACTACTCCGGCCGGCCCTCGCTGCTGACCGAAGCCAAGCGCTTCTCCCAGCATGCCGGCGGCGCCCGGATCTTCCTCAAGCGCGAGGACCTGAACCACACCGGCTCCCACAAGATCAACAACGTGCTGGGCCAGGCCCTGCTGGCCCAGCGGATGGGCAAGACCCGGATCATCGCGGAGACCGGAGCCGGCCAGCACGGCGTAGCCAGCGCCACCGCTGCCGCCCTGCTCGGCATGGAATGCGTGGTCTACATGGGGGCCGAAGACACCCGCCGGCAGGCCCTGAACGTGGCCCGGATGGAACTGCTCGGAGCCACCGTGGTGCCGGTCACCGCCGGATCGCAGACACTCAAGGACGCGATCAACGAAGCCCTCCGCGACTGGGTGGCGAACGTTCACAACACGCACTACCTGCTGGGCACTGCAGCCGGGGCCCACCCCTTCCCTGCGCTCGTCCGCTACTTCCATGAGGTCATTGGCGAAGAAGCCCGCGCGCAGATCCTGGACCAGACCGGCCGCCTGCCGGATGCCGTCTGTGCCTGCATCGGCGGCGGCTCGAACGCTATCGGCATCTTCCACGGCTTCCTGGATGACCGCAACGTGGCGCTGTACGGCTTCGAAGCCGGCGGCGACGGCGTGGACACCGGCCGGCATGCCGCAACCATCACGCTGGGTCGGCCCGGTGTGCTGCACGGTGCACGCTCCTACCTGATGCAGGACGAGGACGGCCAGACCATCGAGTCGCATTCGATCTCGGCGGGACTGGACTACCCCGGCGTGGGACCCGAGCACTCCTACCTGGCGGACATCGGTCGGGCCACGTACGAACCGGTCACCGACACCGAAGCCATGGACGCCTTCCGGCTACTCTGCCGCACCGAGGGGATCATCCCCGCGATCGAATCGTCCCACGCACTGGCCGGTGCCTTGCGGGTGGGGAAGCGCCTGACCGAGGGCAAAGACAATCCGCAGGACGTCATCATTGTGGTGAACCTCTCCGGCCGGGGCGACAAGGACGTCGCCACCGCCGCCGAGTGGTTCGGCCTGCTCCCGCAGGAATCACCCGAGGCTGGAATCGGCTCCGAAGGAGAGCAGCTGTGAACAATACCGCTACCGCCAGCAAGTCGGCGGCCGCCATCGACCGCGCCCTGGCCGAGGGCCGCACCGCGCTGGTCGGCTACCTGCCCGCGGGCTACCCGGACGTCCAGACCACCATTGATGCCGCCGTCGCGCTGGCGGAGAACGGCACCGACGTCATTGAGATCGGCATTCCCTACTCCGACCCCGTGATGGACGGTTCGGTCATCCAGGCCGCCACGGTGCAGGCGTTGAAGGACGGTTTCCGGGTCAGCCAGGTGTTCGACATCGTCGCCGGGATCACCGCCCGTTGCGATGCGGCCGTGCTGGTGATGACGTACTGGAATCCGGTGATGCGGATGGGAGTGGACGAATTCTCCCGCCGGCTGGCAGAAGCCGGCGGCGCCGGACTCATCACACCGGACCTGATTCCGGACGAGGCCGCCGAATGGTTCGAGGCATCGGACAAATACGGATTGGACCGGGTATTCCTGGTCGCTCCCTCGTCCTCGCCGGCACGGATGGCCATGACGGTCAAGGCCAGCCGAGGGTTTGTCTACGCGGTCTCGATCATGGGCGTCACCGGCGCGCGCGAGAATGTTTCCAGTGCCGCCGAGCGAGTGGTCCAGGCCGCCCACGAGGCCGGCGCTGAACGGGTATGCGTCGGCCTGGGCGTCTCCAACGCGGAGCACGTTCGGGAGATCGGCGCCTATGCCGAAGGCGCCATCGTGGGCACGGCACTGGTTGCCGAACTCGGCCACTCCGGTGTGGAAGCACTGGGCAAACTGGCGGCGCGGCTGAGCGAAGGCACAGCCCGGGCCTGACAGAATGACCGGTGGGTCAGCGGTTCGCCCGCGGCCGCGCCTTAACCTGCAAACTTCGGCCTAGAGGACGAATCTGGTGTACAGCACGACTATGGCAATGGCCGTCCCGGCTTCCATCCCCAGCCCCGGCTGGTCCGGGTTCAGCATCGGCCCGCTCACGATCCACGCCTACGCGCTGTGCATCCTGCTGGGCATCGTGGCGGCGCTCTGGCTCACCAGCCGGCGCTGGAAGGCCCGCGGCGGACCCGACGAGTTCATTTGGGATGCGGCCATCTGGGCCATCCCGTTCGGCATCATCGGCGGACGCCTGTACCACGTCTTCTCCTCGCCCGATGCCTACTTCGGGCCGAACGGCGACCTGGCCCTTATCCCGCAGATCTGGCGTGGCGGGCTGGGCATTTGGGGTGCGGTGGCCTTCGGCCTGCTCGGCGCCTGGATCGCGTGCCGCCGGGCCGGCATCAAACTGCCAGCCTTCATGGACGCGGCCGCCCCCGGTTTGTTGCTGGCCCAAGCCATCGGACGGTGGGGCAACTGGTTCAACCAGGAGCTGTTCGGCGCGCCCACCACGCTGCCCTGGGGCCTGCAGATTGACGCGGACAGCCCCAACTTCCCGGCCGACGCTGCCCCGGGAACGTTGTTCCACCCCACCTTCCTCTACGAGTCGCTGTGGAACCTGGCCGGCGTGGCCCTGTTGCTGCTGCTGGACAAGCGTTTCAAGTTCCGCCGCGGCATGCTGTTCTGGCTGTACGTCGCGTTCTACACGCTCGGCCGGGTCTGGATCGAGATGCTGCGCATCGACGATGCCGAGATGATCACCATCCTCGGCATCACCCAGCGCCTGAACGTGTGGACATCAGTGCTGCTGCTGGTTGTTGCGGTGGCGATCTTCATCGTGCTCGCCCGGCAACCGCGCACCGCGGAGACCGACTCGGTGTACCTGCCGGGCCGGGCGCCCGTGCAGGAGCCGGCGGAGGAAGCCAAGGGAGCGGAGGACGCGGAACCGGCAGCCGAAACGGCCGAGCCGGGCCAAGAGGGTCCCGCTGCCGACGACGGCGCCGCCTCCCGAGGCGAGGCAGGGTCGTCTCCGGCCGCGGCATCCCCGCGCGACGCGGGATCTTCCCCGGCAGCGGGGGAGAAGGGCAGTGAAGCGTCCACGGCAGGGCCCGGCTTGGACACCGAGGAGCCCTCCGCCAGCGAGGCCCCCGGCGACCCGTTGAGGGCCGAAGGGGCAGAAAAGAACCGCACCCAGGACTAGCAGCCTTGTAAAGCCGCCGGAACGAACGTACCCACGTTTGTTCCGGCGGCTTTGTTGTGACCACTCGCTGCTCAAAATCCGGTGTTAACAATCTGGAAAACGCGCGTTAAAAATCCTGAAAATTCTGGGTTACACGGCGCCCGCCGTGCTATCGTCTCTCTACCGTAGAACGGACAAGTTCTGCGCATCGGTCGGCCCTCATCGGCAGACCGGAACGAACCGGTACGCACCATCCCGGACTACCGACTGGGGGCAGAATATGCAGCGTGCCGACCACACTGACGTGGATAATCCGCCGGCCAGGCGCACCACTAGTGCGGTTCCGGCGGTCGTGGCTGATCGACCGCAACTCTAATCCCTGCGGCACCATCCGAACCCTGTGCATCGAATGCGCTGCCCCGGGGGAGCATGCCACGGTATTCCCAGTGCATCACGGGCCGGCTTGTCCGCAAGCTGAACCGGACGGGGCCAGTGCCGTCCCCTTCTCACGTACATCTAGGAGAAGGAAGTTCAGATGACTCCTCCATTCAAGGGGTCGAGTACCCCGCGCAGCATCGGCGGCGGACACGGGCACCCGCACACTACAGTGCAGTCGCCGTTCAGTCGTTTCGCCGCCTACCCGGAACAGACCGGGCTGTACGATCCTGCCAACGAAAAGGATGCCTGCGGCCTCGCCGTGATCGCCACCCTCAGGGGCGAACCTGGGCACGACATCGTTGATGCAGCGCTGACGGCGCTGCGCAATCTGGAACACCGCGGCGCGGTCGGCGCCGATGAAGGAACCGGTGACGGCGCCGGGCTGCTCACCCAAATCCCCGATGAATTCTTCCGGGCAGTGGTGGACTTCGAACTGCCCGCGCCCGGCCACTACGCGGCCGGAACCGCCTTCCTGCCCAGCGACGGAGCCGAAGCCACGGTCGCACGGGACGGCGTGGAATCCCTGGCTGCCTCCGAAGGCCTCACCGTACTCGGCTGGCGCGAAGTACCGGTGGCCGCCGAATTGGTCGGCGCCATGGCCCGGTCCTGCATGCCCCACTTTGTCCAGGTGTTCCTTGCCCTCGACGCCGGCCACTCCGGCGGAAACGATTTGGACGCCCGCGTTTTCCGCGTCCGCAAGCGGGCACAAAACAAATACGGCGTGTACTTCCCGTCGCTGTCCTCGCAGACCATCGTCTACAAGGGGATGCTGACCACCGCGCAGCTGGAACCTTTCTACCCGGACCTCTCCGACCCCCGGTTCAAGACCAAGCTCGGCATTGTCCACTCCCGCTTCTCCACCAACACTTTCCCCTCCTGGCCGCTGGCACAGCCGTTCCGGACCATCGCGCACAACGGCGAGATCAACACGGTCAAAGGCAACCGCAACTGGATGCGGGCCCGGCAGTCGCAGCTGAAGAGCCCGCTGCTGGGCGAGACACCGGAAGAGCTTTTCCCGATCTGCACCCCCGGTGCCTCCGACTCCGCGTCTTTCGATGAAGTCGCGGAACTGCTGATGCTCTCCGGCCGGCCGATCACGCACGCCATCATGATGATGATCCCCGAGGCATGGGAAAACCACGCCTCGATGGATCCCGAGCGGCGCGCGTTCTACCAGTACCACTCCATGCTGATGGAGCCATGGGACGGCCCCGCTGCCGTGTCCTTCACTGACGGCAAGCTCGTCGGAGCGGTGCTGGACCGCAACGGCCTCCGCCCGGCCCGCTACTGGGTCACCGAGGACGGGCTGGTTGTCCTGGCCTCCGAGGTTGGCGTGGTCAACATCGAGCCCGCCAAGGTGGTCAAGAAGGGCCGGGTCTCGCCGGGCAAGATGTTCCTGGTGGACACCGAGGCAGGACGCCTAATCGAAGACGAGGAAGTCAAGGCCGAGGTCGCGCAGGCCAACCCGTGGGGTGAATGGCTCAAGCAGAACATGATCCGGCTGGAGGACCTGCCGGAGCGCGAGCACGTGGTGCACACCACGGCCTCGGTCAACCGGCGCCAGCAGACGTTCGGCTACACACAAGAAGAGCTGCGGATCCTGTTGGGCCCGATGGCCCGCACCGGCGCCGAGCCGCTCGGCGCCATGGGCACCGACACGCCGATCGCAGTGCTGTCCAAGCGGCCCCGGCTGCTGTTCGACTACTTCGTGCAGTCATTCGCCCAGGTGACCAACCCGCCGCTGGACGCCATCCGCGAGGAACTGGTGACGTCGCTGCGTTCGTCGATCGGCCCGGACGGCAACCTCCTGGCGACCGGGCAGGTCCGCACCAGCCAGGTGGCCTTGAAGTTCCCGGTGGTCAATAACGATGAACTGGCCAAGATCGCCGCGATGGAAGACGAAGAGGGCAACCGCGTCACCCTGAAGGTGCGTGGCCTCTACCGGCCCGACGGCGGCGCTTCGGAACTGGCGGCAAGGCTGCAGGAGATCTGTGAAAAGGTTTCCGGCGCGGTTAACCGCGGTGTGAAATTCATTGTGCTCTCCGACCGGGACTCAAATGCCCAGTGGGCACCGATCCCGACCCTGCTGCTGACCAGTGCGGTGCACCACCATCTGCTCAAGAGCGCCAACCGGACCAAGATCTCGCTGCTGGTGGAAGCCGGCGACGTGCGCGAAGTCCACCACGTTGCCGCGCTGATCGGGTTCGGCGCCTCGGCGGTAAACCCGTACCTGGCTATGGAAAGCTGCGAGGAACTGGTCCGCAACGGCCACCTGCAGGGCGTCACCGAAGCACAGGCCGTGCAGAACCTGATCAAGGGCCTGGGCAAGGGCGTGCTGAAGATCATGTCCAAGATGGGCATCTCCACCGTCTCCTCCTACTGCGGCGCCCAGACGTTCGAAGCGATCGGGCTGTCCCAGGCGCTGGTGGACCAGTACTTCGCCGGAACGCAGTCCCAGCTCGGCGGCGTCGGCCTGGACGTCATCGCCGCAGAAGCCGCGGCCCGGCATGCCCAGGCCTACCCCTCTGACGGCATCGAGGACCCGCACCGGACCCTGGAGACCGGCGGCGAGTACCAGTGGCGCCGCGAAGGACCGCCGCACCTGTTCAACCCGGAGACGGTGTTCCGGCTCCAGCATTCCACCCGGGAACGCCGCTACGACGTCTTCAAGGCCTACACCCGCGGCGTGGACGACCAGTCCAAGGAACTGATGACGCTGCGCGGACTGCTGAACTTCAAATCCGGCAGCCGCCCGCCAGTTCCGCTGGAGGAGGTCGAGCCGGTTTCCAGCATCGTCAAACGCTTCTCCACCGGGGCGATGAGCTACGGCTCCATCTCGCAGGAAGCACACGAGACGCTGGCCATCGCGATGAACCGGCTCGGCGCCAAGTCGAACACCGGCGAGGGCGGCGAAGACGTGGAACGGCTGCTGGACCCGGAGCGCCGGTCGGCGATCAAGCAGGTGGCCTCCGGCCGGTTCGGCGTCACCAGCCTGTACCTCACGAACGCCACGGACATCCAGATCAAGATGGCCCAGGGCGCCAAGCCCGGCGAGGGCGGCCAGCTGATGAGCCAGAAGGTCTACCCCTGGGTGGCCCGGACCCGGCACTCGACGCCCGGGGTGGGCCTCATCTCCCCACCGCCGCACCACGACATTTACTCGATCGAGGACTTGGCGCAGCTGATCTACGACCTGAAGCGGTCGAACCCTTCGGCACGCGTGCACGTGAAGCTGGTCTCGGAAGTCGGGATCGGCACCGTGGCTGCCGGCGTGACCAAGGCGAAGGCCGACGTCGTGCTTGTTTCAGGGCACGACGGCGGAACCGGTGCCAGCCCGCTGAACTCGCTCAAGCATGCCGGCGCCCCATGGGAGCTGGGCCTGGCCGAGACGCAGCAGACCCTGATGCTCAACGGGCTCCGGGACCGCGTGGTGGTCCAGGTGGACGGCCAGCTGAAGACCGGCCGGGACGTCATGATCGCGGCCCTGCTGGGCGGCGAAGAGTTCGGTTTCGCCACCGCACCGCTGGTGGTGTCCGGCTGCATCATGATGCGTGTCTGCCACCTGGATACCTGCCCGGTGGGTGTTGCCACGCAGAATCCCGAGCTGCGCCGGCGTTTCACCGGCAAGCCCGAGTTCGTGGTGAACTTCTTCGAGTTCATCGCGGAGGAAGTGCGCGAACTGCTGGCCGAACTGGGTTTCCGCAGCCTGGAAGAAGCCATCGGCCACGCAGAGCTGCTGGATACCCGCGAAGCGGTCGACCACTGGAAGGCCGACGGGCTGGACCTGGCGCCGATCCTGCGCGGCTACGGAGCCGATGCCGATGTGCCGCTGCGCAACCTGACGTCGCAGAACCATGAGCTGGACAAGCACTTCGACAACCAGCTGATTGCGATGAGCGCCGACGCGCTGACCAAGCGCGAGCCGGTCCGGATCAGCCTGGATGTGATCAACACGGACCGGTCCGTGGGCACCATGCTGGGCCACGAGGTGACCAAGCGCTTCGGCGTCCATGCCCTGGCCGACGACACCATTGACGTGACGCTGGCCGGCCAGGCCGGTCAGTCGCTGGGCGCCTTCTTGCCGGCCGGTGTTACCTTGCGGTTGCTCGGTGACTCGAACGACTACGTGGGCAAGGGGCTTTCCGGCGGCCGGATCATTGTGCGACCGGACCGGGACAACCAGTTCGCGTCGGAGCGCAACGTGATTGCCGGCAACGTCATCGGTTACGGTGCCACCAGCGGGGAAATGTTCCTGCGCGGCCAGGTGGGCGAACGGTTCCTCGTGCGGAACTCGGGCGCCACCGCCGTCGTCGAGGGAATCGGCGACCACGGTTGCGAGTACATGACCGGCGGCTTGGCCCTGATACTGGGCCCGACCGGCCGCAACTTCGGTGCGGGCATGTCCGGCGGCGTGGCCTACGTGCTGGATTTGGATCCCGCACGGTTGAACACCCAGGGCGTGGACAGCGGAGAACTGCAACTGCTGCGGCCGGACGCCGTGGACGAACAGTCCATCGCTGCGCTGCTCAAGAAGCATGCAGAGGAGACCGGGTCCGAGCTGGCTGCCCAGCTGTTGGAGAACCTCCAAGACACCCTGACCCGCATCACCAAGGTGCTGCCGCGCGATTACGCGGCGGTGCTGCAAGCCCGGGCGAACGCCGAGGCCGAGGGGCTTGACCCCGACGGCGACGTTGTCTGGACCCGAATTCTGGAGGTAACCGGTGGCTGATCCACGCGGATTTTTGAATGAACGTGAGCGGAAGACGCAGCCGCGCCGCCCGGTCCCCGTGCGCATCATGGACTGGAAGGAAGTTTATGAGGCGCAGGAGAAGGGCGTGCTCCGCAGCCAGGCAGGCCGCTGCATGGACTGTGGCATTCCGTTCTGCCACCAGGGCTGCCCGCTGGGCAACCTGATCCCGGAATGGAACGACCTGACCTGGCGCGGCATGGGCCAGGAAGCGATCGAACGGCTGCACGCCACCAACAACTTCCCGGAATTCACCGGCCGGCTGTGCCCGGCACCCTGCGAGGCGTCCTGCGTGCTGGGCATCAACCAGCCGGCAGTGACGATCAAGCAGGTGGAAGTCTCCGTGATTGAGGAAGCCTTCGAGCAGGGCTGGGTGACACCGCACGCTCCGGAGCGCTTGACCGGCCACACGATCGCCGTGATCGGATCCGGACCCGCAGGGCTGGCTGCCGCGCAGCAATTGACCCGGGCCGGGCACACCGTGGCCGTCTACGAGCGGGACGACAATGTCGGCGGCTTGCTGCGTTACGGCATTCCGGACTTCAAGATGGAGAAACAGTTTCTGGACCGCCGGCTGGACCAGATGCGCGCCGAAGGCACGCGCTTCCGTACCGGAATCGAAGCGGGCAAGGACATCAGCTGGGATCAGCTGCGCCGCCGTTACGACGCCGTGGTGATCGCCACCGGCGCCACCGTGCCGCGCGACCTGCCGCTGCCCGGGCGTGAGCTGTCCGGCGTGCATTTCGCCATGGATTACCTGGTGCAGGCCAACCGGGTGGTCGCCGGCGAGTCTGTTCCGGATCAAATCGACGCCCGCGGCAAGCACGTGGTGATCCTCGGCGGCGGAGACACCGGCGCGGACTGCCTGGGCACAGCGCACCGGCAGCAGGCCGCCTCGGTGACAACGCTGGCCATCGGCAAGCAGCCGCCGGCCGAGCGTGCCGCGCATCAGCCGTGGCCGACGTTCCCCACGCTCTTTGAAGTCGAGAGCGCGCACGAAGAGGGCGGCGAACGGACCTACCTTGCTTCCACCGTTGAATACGTGGGCGAGAACGGCGCAGTCACGGCCCTGAAGGTGGCCGAAACGGAGTACGTGGACGGCGGGCGTGTGCCCAAACCCGGCACGGAGCACGAAATCCCGGCAGACCTGGTGCTCCTGGCGCTGGGCTTCACCGGGCCGGAGCCGGCCGGGCTGGGCGAGCAGGTCGACACGGCCTTCGACCAGCGCGGAAATGTCGGCCGGGACGGCAGCTACATGACCAGTGCCGAGGGCATCTTTGTAGCCGGCGACGCAGGCCGCGGACAGTCGCTGATCGTCTGGGCCATTGCCGAAGGACGAGCCTGCGCCGCAGCCGTGGACGAGTGGTTGACCGGCACCACCCGGCTGCCCGCCCCGGTGGCTCCGGAAGACCGTCCCATTGCGGTGCTGCCTTAGTGCGGGGCTGTCTGCGCGCCCGCCGTATCTTGATTAGGGTAGGGATATGAGACGCGCAAAAATCGTTGCAACCTTCGGCCCTGCCATCGCCAGCTATGAGAGCACCCTGGCCGTCCTGAAGGCCGGGGTGGACGTGGCCCGGATGAACATGAGCCACGGCGACTACGGCGTGCATCAGCAGACCTACGACAACGTCCGCAAGGCATCCGCCGAGCTGGGCAGGCCGGTGGGGATCTTCGCGGACCTGCAGGGCCCCAAAATCCGGCTCGGCAGGTTCGTTGACGGCCCCCACCACCTGGCGGTGGGGGACCGGTTCACCATCACCATCGAGGACGTGGAAGGCACCGCTGAGATCTGCTCGACGACGCACAAGGGCCTGCCCGGCGACGTCAACGTGGGGGACTCCCTGCTGATTGACGACGGCAAGGTGGCGCTCAAGGCGCTGGAAGTGGACGACGTCAAAGTGGTCACCGAGGTGACGGTGGCGGGAGCGGTGTCCAACAACAAGGGCATCAACCTGCCCGGCGTGGCCGTCAACGTCCCCGCCCTGAGCGAGAAGGACGAGGAGGATCTGCGCTGGTCGCTCAAGACCGGCGTCGACATGGTGGCGCTGTCTTTTGTGCGCAACGCTGCCGACGTCCAGCGGGTCCACGAGATCATGGACGAAGAGGGCCGGCGGGTTCCGGTGATCGCCAAGATCGAGAAGCCGCAGGCGGTGGATGCGATCGAGGAGATCATCGACGCGTTCGATGCCATCATGGTGGCCCGCGGTGACTTGGGCGTGGAACTGCCGCTGGAAGACGTGCCGCTGGTGCAGAAGCGCGCGATTGAACTCGCCCGCCGCTGGGCCAAGCCGGTGATTGTAGCCACCCAGGTGCTCGAATCGATGATCGACAACCCCCGGCCCACCCGGGCGGAAGCGTCGGACTGCGCCAACGCCGTACTCGACGGGGCCGACGCCGTCATGCTTTCCGGCGAGACCAGCGTGGGCAAGTACCCGCTGGAAACGGTCCAGACCATGGCGCGGATCATCGAGTCTACCGAGCAGCACGGCCTGGACCGCGTTCCGCCGCTGGGCAGCCAGCCGAAGACCCGCGGCGGCGCCATCACCAGGGCAGCGGTGCAGATCGCCGACCAGCTTGATGCCAAGTACATCTGCACCTTTACCCAGTCCGGCGACTCGGCCAGGCGGCTCAGCCGGCTGCGTCCTGGCCGTCCGGTCTACGCCTTCACGCCGCTGCAGTCCACGCTGAACGTGCTCTCCCTGACGTGGGGGATCCAGCCGCTCGTGGTCGAATTCGTCGAGCACACCGATCAAATGACCGCGCAGGTGGACAGGATCCTTTACGAACGAGGCCTGGTGGACATTGACGACCTGGTGGTTATCGCCGCCGGTTCGCCTCCCGGCAAGGCCGGTTCCACCAATTCGCTCAAGGTCCATCGCGTGGGGGACCTGGCCGACGCCGGTGAAGTGCTCAACGGGCATTCCCACCCGCGGCCCGAAAAGGTCGGCCCCTGGCCGGTCTCCTAGCCGCAAAATCAAGAAACGGGCTCCGGAAGAATTTCCGGAGCCCGTTCTTTTCCCCTCGGCGGTCGACCAAGCCCCCCCGGTGGTCGACCAAGCCCCCCGGTGGTCGACCAAGCGAGCGCCAGCGAGCGCGTGGAGACCCGCCGCGCGCAGACCCCCCGCGTGGAGACCAAGCCTGTGCGCAGACCCGCCCGCGCGCTGACCCGCCCGCGCGCAGACCCGCCTAGTTCACCTGATTGATAATCGTCTCGGCGACTTCACGCATGCTCAGCCGGCGGTCCATCGACGTCTTCTGAATCCACCGGAATGCCTCCGGCTCGGTCAGGCCCATCTTGGTGATCAGCAGGCTCTTGGCACGCTCCACCAGCTTCCGCGTCTCGAACTGCTCCTGCAGATCGGAGACCTCGGATTCCAGCGCCGTGATTTCGTCGTGGCGGGACAGCGCGATTTCAATGGCGGGAATGAGGTCCGCCGGGGTGAAGGGCTTCACCACATAGGCCATCGCGCCGGCGTCACGGGCACGCTCCACGAGTTCCTTCTGGCTGAACGCGGTCAGCAGCACCACCGGGGCAATTCGCGCCTTGACGATCTGCTCTGCGGCCGTAATCCCGTCCATTACGGGCATCTTCACGTCCATCAGGACCAAGTCCGGCTTCAGTTCCTGGGCCAGTTCGACTGCCCGTTCGCCGTTGTCGGCTTCGGCTACGACGTCGTAGCCCTCACCGCGGAGGATCTCGACGATGTCCAAGCGGATCAGCGTCTCATCCTCCGCTACGACGACGCGGCGAGCAGGGGCAGACTCGGTTTGTTCAGGCACTGGTGCTCCTAGACTGTTTCGTTGCCATTCTCCATGGCGTCGGTTCCGTGAAATAGCCTATCGGCATGTAGAGTAGATTCGCGCACCAAGCAGCATGACGGTTTTCACAGTGTGGATGACCAGCCTGTAACCGGTGCCGGCCCGAGTGGCGGAACGGCAGACGCACCGCACTCAAAATGCGGCGGGGAGACCCGTGTGGGTTCGAATCCCACCTCGGGCACTTGGTTTGCCTTCGGTAGAGGCTTGTAAGCCTCTACCGAAGGCACGAATGGTGTTTAGGGGTCCTCTGCGGGCCCCTTTTTTCGTGCCGCCGGCCGTCGTAGCCGCCTATCTCCTTGCCGGGCTGGTCCTCACCTCGTTCCACGTCCGTGGATGTTTCCGTGCTTTCCCTCCGATTTCACCCGCATCGGGTGAAGGCAGCCCCCGCTTGAAGCGCTAGCTTGGCGACCATGCAACTGACCAGCTTCTATCGCGCGTGAATGCTGCCTGACGGCTCCTTGTCGTCTAGTGGACTGCCAGCAGAAGGAGAAGCGATGCTCAACCGTTTCCCGGAGCACACCGAAGACGCATCCTCCCTCCTCGGCGCCAGCGTCGCACTGCGACCTGACCGGGAGGAAGGGCGTTTAGGGGGATCAGCATCATGACAGGCGCGTCAGGATGTCAGGAGTAAGCCAGCCTGCCGCGTCGCCACCCGGTCTGGACCCGATGGCTGTGATCCGTTCCAGGTCGTACATTGCTGCGCTCGTGCTGGCAGCGGTGCTGGGCGTTCCCATCTCCGCCATTGCGTACGGTTTCCTCGCTTTGGTCGCAGCGATCCAGCAGTACGTTTTCGTCGGGCTCCCGAATCAAGTCTTCGGGGGGCCCACCCCAGCCTGGTGGCCGGTTCCGTGGCTGGTGCTGTGTGGGCTGTTGACGGCGCTGACCATCCGGTATCTGCCGGGAACCGGCGGCCACTCACCGGCTTTCGGATTCACGACGGGCGGCCGTCCGCCCAGCGGGCGGGAACTCGTCGGCATCCTGCTCGCGGCATTGACCACCCTCAGCCTGGGTGCGGTGCTTGGGCCCGAAGCCCCGCTGATCGCGCTCGGTGGCGGTCTCGGGGCGCTGGCGGTGCACCTGGCGAAGAAGGACGCTCCACCGATGGCATCGACAATCATGGCATCGGCCGGCAGCTTCGCCGCCATCAGTACCCTGCTTGGGTCTCCGGTGCTCGGTGCCTTCCTGATCATGGAGGCCGCCGGAATCGGGGGAATGACGCTGAGCCTGATGGCCCTGCCCGGGCTGCTGGCCTCTGGCATCGGGGCGCTGGTTTTCGTCGGCCTGGACGGATGGACCGGCCTGGGCAGCTTCTCGCTGGCGCTTCCCGTCGTGCCGCCTGCGGTGCCGCCGACGTTGGCGTCGTTGGGATGGGCGGTCGTTATGGGCGCGGTCGGCGCGCTCCTGGGCTGGACGATCCGATGGCTGGCGCTAGCACTTCGTCCGGTCGTGCATCTGAACAGGGTGTTGGTCACGTCTGTGCTGGGCTTGCTCATCGGTCTGACCGCGATGGCGTACCAGTTGATTTCCGGGCGCAGCTTCACGCAGGTGTTGTTCTCCGGGCAAGACGCCCTCCCGGAACTGGTCGAAAACGCCGCGGGTTACCCACTTGCTGTGCTGGTCTTGCTGATTGTTTGTAAAGCCTTGGCTTACGGGTTCTCACTGAGCGCCTTTCGCGGGGGGCCGGTTTTCCCCGCGATGTTCATCGGTGCCGCGCTCGGGCTCGCCGCAAGTGGGTTGCCTGGGATGGACCCCGCGGCAGCGATCGCCATGGGCATTGGAGCCATGAGTTCAGCCATGCTGCGGCTGCCATTGACGTCCACGCTGCTGGCCACCCTGCTGCTGGGAGTCGACGGCGTAGCCGTCACACCCCAAGTGGTGGTGGCGGTGGCGATGGCCTTCTTGATGACCAACATCCTGCCGGTTCCGGGCCCGAGGATGCCCGCGGCGCCCGGCGATCCCAACAGCACCCAACACGCAGCGGCTTCAAGGGCCGCACCGACAACAGGGATTCCGGGCGCGGGCCGTTTGCCCGCGCGGGGCCGGTGGACCGCGTGGTTGTTCATCATCGGCTCCGGCCTGTTCGCCTTGGGCGCCCTGCCGCTATACGCCCAAGCCGTAGGATTGCGCGCCTGCGCCGTCACCTTCTTCGTGGGTTCGCTGTTCTTCACCTCGGCGGCGTTCCTGCAGTACCGCGAAGCCGTTGACGGGCTTCCGGGGCCGGGAGCTGCGCAACGCCGTTCCTTGTGGGTGTGGGCGCCGCAGAATCTCGGCTGGCTCGCTGCCGCTGTCCAGCTTGCCGGCACGCTGTGGTTCAACTGGAGCACAGGAAACGCTCTGCAGGACAACCTCACGGCGGCGCTGACCGATCAGCGGGTGTGGCGACCCGATGCCCTGGGTTCAGCAGCCTTCCTCATTGCCAGCGCCGTGGCCTTGCGGGACGCCAACCGCGCCGCCACAGCCAACCGGCCCAAGAGCCGAACGTGGACGATCGCCGTTCTGAACCTGGCCGGGTCCGTTGCGTTTGGCGTCTCGGCCGTCGCCGCCTTCGTCATACCGTCAAGCGGCGATCTCTGGAACGCCCAACTGTCCAATCTCGGCACGTTCGTGGGGGCACTGTGCTTCCTCGCCGGCGCGATCCTGATGCTGAATCCGGAGCCCGCCGGCGCCTCGATCCCTGCGGCCGGGAGAACCCCACCGTAATCGCGTTTCAACACCCCTGAAGGAGTAGCGATGTCAGTAAATTTCCAGTCGGATGCCGCCGCGGCGCTGTTCGGCAACAGGTTCGTCACCCAAGAAGTTCCGAGCCGGGAATTCCCGGAGGCCGGCATGCCTGCCCAGGATGCCCTGCGCCTGGTGTCGGAGGACCTGGCGTTGGAAGGTGATCCAGCCCGGAACCTGGCGACCTTCGTCACGACGTGGATGGAGCCGCAGGCCCAGCAGATCATCGCCGCGAACCTGCATCGCAATTTCATTGACCACGCCGAATATCCCCGCACGGCCGAGATCGAGCAGCGCTGCATTCGGATGCTCGCCGATCTCTTCCACGCACCTGGCGAGACGACGGGAGCCCGGACCCAGGGATCATCCGAGGCGATCATGCTCGGCGGCCTTTCCTTGAAGTGGAACTGGCGCAAGCGACGCGAGGCGGCCGGCGCCTCGACGTCGAGCCCAAATCTGGTGTTTGGCGGCGACGTGCACGTGGTGTGGGAGAAATTCTGCCGGTACTTCGACGTCGAGCCGCGGATCGTCCCCCTGCAACCGGGGAAGTACATCATCGGCCCGGACGACGTGCAGGACCACATCGATGAGAACACCATCGGCGTCGCAGCCGTGTTGGGTACGACGTTCACCGGGCACAAGGACGACATCGTCGGCATCAACGACCTGCTGCTCCGGATCAAGAGCGAGCGAGACCTCGATATTCCGCTACACGTGGACGGGGCCAGCGGCGGGTTCGTCTGGCCTTTCCTCTATCCGGACTCGGAATGGGACTTCCGGCTTGAGCAGGTCCGATCGATCAATGTCTCCGGGCACAAGTTCGGCCTGGTCTATCCCGGCATCGGATGGCTGATCTTCCGGGAGAAGGCCGACCTGGCCAAGGACCTCGTCTTCGAGGAGAACTACCTCGGCAAGACGGACTCGACCTTCACGCTGAACTTCTCCACCGGCTCGTCCATGGTCCTCGCCCAGTACTACAACTTCGTGCGGTATGGCCGCGCCGGTTACAGCTACATCATGCAGAACATGCAGACCAACGCCCGGGTGCTCGCCGAGAAGCTGGAAGCCATGGGCCGGTTCGAGATCATTGGCCCCAACCAGGAGCAACTTCCCCTGGTCGCCTTCCGGCTCGCCGCCGACACCGGGTACGACGAGTTCGACATTGCCTGGCAGCTCGCGGCCGAGCGCAGCTGGATGGTGCCGGCCTACACCATGCCGCCGAACGCGCAGGACGTGACGATCATGCGGGCCCTGGTCAAGGAGACACTGAGCCGTGAGCACGTCGACACGCTCGCCCGCGACATCGAAGAGGCCTGCTCCACGCTGGCGAAAAAGGGAGGCGCGCACGAATCCGAACGGAACAAGATCGTCACCGGACCCGGCCACTGACTCAGCGCCCGGGGTAAAGCGCCGGTCCGACAGCGTTTCCTGGGGCGGTCTACGCGCTGCGGGGTTGTACCGTGGTTCAATCGCAGGACGTTTGTTGGTCCAAACAGATCTCACCAGGGGGAGCCATGCCGTACGTTGTCGACTTCAAGGACGTTTCTACCGTCGGCCTGGAATCCTCTCCGGTCGCCGAGGCGCTTGCAGGATTGCGCGCCAACGAAGCGCGCTACTTCCGCAATAAGTACGACCACGTCTTCACGGTCAGCCCGGCAAACGATGCCCCGGAGGTGATCGACCGGGTTAGCCGCATCCTCAAGGAGGAACGCGACATCGTCATCGGCTCCCGCCCCCTCGAGGCCACAGCCTTCGAAGTCGACGGTCTGCGGATGGATTACGTCTTCTACGAGTCCGGGCTCTCGATCAACGTCATGTACAGCATCGAGGACGGCGGAAAGCGCGCCGTCGGATTCAAACTGGCCGACGGCATGGAGGTTCCGGAGGAGCTGGCCTCACGATTCAAGTTCGCCCGGCAGAAATCCAAGCTCGCCGGCGTCATCCGCGGCTCCTTCTTCGTGATCAAGGGCGAATACTGACCGGCGGGCAGGGAGTACGACGGCGGCGCCCGGTGCGGGGAATCCCGCTCCTTGCGCTTCAACGCACTATGTGACGCGCCTCACTCTTTGGTGTGAGGCAGGCCACAAGATGGTTCGAGATTGGGCTTGCACGTTTAGGTGTAGCCTGATATAAGCACCAAGGCTGGTGCTGACCAAGGAGTCGAACCATGAGTATCGAATCAAGCTCCGCGGCGGGAACCGTCCCGACTGGAAATGGTCGCAGGGCTGAAAATCCCCTACCAGCGCAAGGCAACGTTGGAGCACCCCAGGCGCACACCGGCCCCCTCTTTGCCGATCCGGCGGCCTTAGGGCTGGGCGCCTTCGCGATGACCACGTTTGTGCTGAGTGTCATCAACGCCGGCATGATTCCCAAGGCGGACGAACCGGTAGTACTGGGACTTGCCCTGTTCTATGGCGGTATGGCCCAGTTCGCCGCGGGAATCTGGGAATTTGCCAACCGCAACGTCTTCGGCGCGACAGCCTTTTGCTCATACGGAGCCTTCTGGCTGTCCTTCTGGTACCTGAGCCAGTTCAGCGCAGGCAGCCTTCCGCCGGCGGAGGCCGGCAAAGCCGTCGGCCTGTATCTTTTGGCCTGGGCCATCTTTACCGCCTACATGACGATATCCGCCTGGCGGGTCAGCATGGGCGTCTTTGCCGTTTTCGTGTTCCTGACGTTGACCTTCATCGCGCTGTTTCTCGGTGCGTTCTCCGGGGCTGCCGGACTAACCGCGCTGGGCGGCTGGCTGGGCATCCTGACGGCGCTCATCGCCTGGTACTGCTCCTGCGCGGTGGTCGCGAACTCCACCTTCAAACGGGCTGTGCTCCCGGTGGGGCGACGGTGAGAGACCATGGCAGCAGACTCAACAGCATCGGACGAGACCCTCGCAAACCTATTGCACGAACAGCGGCGCTTTCCCCCTGAGGCCGGCTTTTCCGCCCAAGCCAACGCCACGTCGTCGGGCTATGACGAAGCCGACCACGACAGGCTGGCGTTCTGGGCGCGGCAGGCCGGACGCCTCGACTGGTCCCAACCATGGAGCGAAGTCCTGGACTGGACCAACGCGCCTTTCGCCTCATGGTTCGTCGGGGGCAAACTCAACGCCGCCTACAACTGCTTGGACCGGCATGTAGCCGCGGGCCGCGGCGACAAAGTCGCCTACTACTTTGAAGGCGAAGCAGGTGACACGCGCACGATCACCTATGCCCAGCTCACCCGCATGGTCTGCCAGGCAGCGAACACCCTGACCGCTCTAGGCGTGAAGCCGGGAGACCGGGTCGCCATCTACCTGCCGATGATCCCGGAAACCGTGGTGGCGATGCTCGCCTGCGCGAGGATCGGAGCACCGCACACGGTCGTGTTCGGCGGATTCTCCGCGGACGCGCTCCGGACCAGGATCCACGATTGCGATGCACGGATTGTCATCACCTCCGACGGCGCCTACCGCCGCGGCAAGGCCAACGGATTGAAGTCCGCCGTCGACGAAGCCCTCTTGGACTGCCCGGACGTCCGCAACGTCCTGGTGGTCCGGCGCACCGGCCAGGAGATCGACTGGACGCCAGGCCGCGACATCTGGTGGCATGAGTCGGTGGAGCTGGCTGCGGCCGACCACCACGCCGAAGCCTTCGACGCGGAACATCCCCTCTACGTGATGTACACCTCGGGCACCACCGGCAAGCCGAAGGGGATCCTGCACACCACCGGCGGCTACCTCACCGCGTGCGCCTACACCCACTGGGCAGTGTTCGACCTCAAAGCCGAGTCCGACATCTACTGGACCGCCGCGGACATCGGCTGGGTCACCGGACACAGCTACATCGTGTACGGGCCCTTGGCCAACGGCGCTACCTCCGTGTTGTACGAGGGCACGCCGGACACCCCGCACCAAGGCCGCTGGTGGGAAATCATCGACAAATACAAGGTCTCCATTCTGTACTGCGCTCCAACCGCCATCCGGACATTCATGAAGTGGGGTGCCGAGATACCGGCCCAGTACGGCCTGGACAGCCTGCGGTTGATCGGTACGGTGGGCGAACCGATCAACCCGGCTGCCTACATTTGGTACCGGGAGCACATCGGGCACAACCGGACACCAGTAGTGGACACCTGGTGGCAGACCGAGACCGGGGCCATCATGATCAGCCCGCTCCCCGGGGTGACGGCAGGTAAACCCGGCGCCGCCATGAAGGCCTTGCCGGGGGTCGTGGCCGACGTGGTCGATGACGCCGGCACGCCGGTTGAGAACGGCTCCGGCGGCTACTTGGTCCTGAAGGAACCCTGGCCCTCCATGCTGCGCACTATCTGGGGCGACAACGACCGATACGTGGAGACCTACTGGTCCCGCTTCCCGGGGCTCTATTTTGCCGGCGACGGCGCGAAGAAAGACGAGGACGGGGATATCTGGCTGCTCGGCCGCGTGGACGACGTGATGAACGTGTCCGGGCACCGGCTGTCGACGACCGAAATCGAATCGGCGCTGGTCGCCCACCCCAAAGTCGCCGAAGCCGCCGTCGTCGGCGCCACGGACGAGACCACCGGACAGGCCATCGTCGCCTTCGTCATCTTGCGCAGCGAAGCGGGCGACGGCGGACCTGAGGTGGTGCAGGAGCTGCGGGATCACGTGGCCAAGGAAATCGGCAAAATCGCCCGGCCGCGGCAGATCATGGTGGTCGCGGAGCTGCCGAAGACCCGTTCCGGCAAGATCATGCGGCGGCTGCTCAAGGATGTAGCGCAGGACCGCCCGATCGGGGATGTCACCACCTTGGCGGACTCGTCCGTCATGGAGCTGATCAAGGCCGGCATGCCGGGCGGTGCCGGCGGGCCCGTCGGTCCGACCTAGCCGGCAGGAGCCTCGCACCGGCGGTCCGGCCTGGGCGGCAGGAGCCTCGCACCGGGGCCTCCGCGGCCAGCGTGCAGCGGGCCTCCGAGACCACCTGTTTCCACAATGAAGCGGTTCAACCCTTGCCGCTTCACCCCTTCTTGGTGTCGAATCTGTTAACAGCACCAGCGTGTGCAGGGGACGAGGATGCCTACGACGCCAGGAGGCGCTCATGTCGGGGAAATCCGCCAACGGCTTGGCGAAGGGGTCGGGACGGGGCACCGATCCGCGGCGGGCGGAGGCTTCTGCTGCGGCCGGCGGCTCCCGCCCCGAGCAATTCCGCAATGTGGTTTTGGTAGGGCACTCGGGGGCCGGCAAGACGATGCTCGCCGAGGCCATGCTCCTGGCGACGGGCACCACCAACCGCATGGGTTCCATCCTGGAGGGAACCACCGTCAGCGATTCGGATCCCTCGGAGATTCACCAGCAGCGTTCGGTGGTGCTGTCCGTTCTCCCTTTTATGTACGACGACGTCAAAATCAACCTCTTCGACACCCCGGGCTATTCGGACTTCACCGGCGAACTGCGGGCCGGTCTCCGCGCCGCTGACGCGGCCCTGTTCGTGGTGTCCGCCGTCGACGGCATCGATGCGGCAACCATCGCGCTCTGGGAGGAATGCTCCAGCATCGGGATGCCCAGGGCGGTGACCATCAGCCGGCTGGACCACCCGCGGGCCAACTTCGACGCAGCGCTGGCGAACTGCCGCGCTGCGTTTGGCGAGTCGGTGCAACCGCTGTACCTGCCAGTGCGGAGCGGGACCGAGCTGACCGGATTGCACGGACTGCTCTCCGGCACCGTGTCGGTGTACCAGGCCGGAGAACGTCACCCCGTGGTCCGCCCCGCGGATGCGGCGGAATCGGCCGGCGTCGAGGACGCCCGCAGTGCGCTGATTGAAGGCATCATCGCGGAGAGCGAAGACGAGTCCCTGATGGACCGCTATCTCGGCGGCGAGGATATTGGGCTAGACGTTCTCCTGTCCGATCTGGAGACCGCCGTAGCCCGGGGCTCGTTCTACCCGGTGCTGGCCACCTCCGCGGAAACCGGGCTCGGTGTTACTGAACTGCTGGAGATGCTCCGGCGGGCATTCCCGTCCCCGCTGGAGCGTCCGCTGCCGGAGGTGACGGGCCTTTACGGTTCGCCGACCGTCCCCCTGCGCTGTGATCCCGACGGGCCGCTCGCCGGAGAGATCGTCCGGACGAGCACGGATCCATTTCTGGGCCGGGTATCGCTGGTGCGGGTTTTCTCCGGAACTTTGCGCGATGATGCGGCCATCCACGTCTCCGGGCATGGGCTCGCCGACCGAGGCCACGCCGACCACGACAGTGATGAACGGGTCACGCATCTGCACGCCCCGGTCGGCTCGACCCTGCGCTCGGTATCCTTCTGCGTCGCCGGCGACATCTGTGCGCTGACCAAGATCGGCACCGCCGAGACGGGGGACACGGTCTCGGGCAAAGAGCATCCGTTGCTGATCCAACCCTGGGAGATGCCGGAACCGCTGCTGCCGGTGGCAGTGGAGGCTGCCACTCGCAACGATGAAGCGGCCTTGGCCAAGAGCCTGGCCAAGGTGGCCGCGGGTGATCCGACGCTACGGGTGGAACGGAATGCGGAGACGCACCAGCTCATCCTGTGGTGCATGGGCGAATCCCACGCCGAGGTGGTGCTCGATCGGCTGCGCGGGCAGGGCGTCAAGGTCCAGACGGTTGACGTGGTGACGCCGCTGCGGGAAACCTTCGCGGCAGCTGCACCCGGGCACGGACGCTACGTCAAGCAATCAGGCGGGCACGGCCAGTTCGCCATCTGCGACATCGAGGTGGAACCGCTCCGGCAGGGGGCCGGGTTCGAGTTCGTGAACAAGATCGTCGGGGGAGTGATCCCCGGCCCGTACATCGCCGCCGTCGAAAAAGGTGTGCGGTCGCAGATGGAAAAGGGCGTCTCCGCCGGGTTCCCCGTCGTCGACATCCGCGTGACCCTGGTGGGCGGCAAGACGCACAGCGTTGACTCTTCCGATGCGGCCTTCCAATCTGCCGGCGCGCTGGCTTTGCGGGAAGCGGCTGCGGCCGCGCGCATCCAGCTGCTCGAGCCGGTCTCCGCCGTGACCATCACGGTTCCGGACGACTATGTGGGAACAGTGATGAGCGACCTGTCCGCGCGGCGCGGCCGGCTGACCGGATCCGACTCGGCGGACGGGGAGGGCACCGAAATCAGCGCCGAAGTTCCCGAACAGGAACTGCTGCGCTACGCCATCGAGCTTCGGGCGCTGACCGGCGGCACCGGACGTTTCAAGCGCGACTACCTGCGCCACGACCCGGTGCCCTCGGGCAGCGCGGGGGAGAAGGCGCAACGATAGCCAGCGGTACGGCGGTCCCGGCAGGGGTTAAGCGCCGGAGCCGACTACCTGCGCGAGCTTCCCGAGGGAATCGGACCAGCCGGCCCGGTGCAGCCCCAGACGTTCCTCGGTGGCAAACTCGCCGTGGGACAGCGCGATCCACGTCCGGCCCTCCCGCGGGTCGAGTGAAAGCGTAACGGTGGTCTCCCTGTCGTCGGGAGTGGGCTCCTCCCACCGGAAGGTGTAGACCAGGCGGCGCGGTGGGTCGATCACAAGGAACTCACCGGCCAGATGGAATGCCTCGCCGTCGGGCGGCTTCATGGTCAGCCGGTAGCTCCCGCCTGGTTGCAGGTCGAGCAGGGCCTCCGGCATGGTGAAACCTTCGGGTCCCCACCATTTCGCCAGCTCGGCCGGTTCCGTCAGCATGCGGAAGACCTGCTCGCAGGGTGCGTCCAGCATGGCTTCCAACTCCAGCGTGTGTCCGCTCCTTTGCTCGGTCATCGCAGCCTTCCTCCGGAAACGCGGCGCACGGGACCCGCCTTCGCCCAAGCCCCCTGCCTGACCAGCGTAGTCCCGTGACAGGGACCCGGCTAGGTGACCTGCCTGGCGGTGCGCTCGCAGAGGGTGGGGGCGAAAACCACTACGTGATGGACAGGCTCCGCCCGCCGGTGGGACCCTGACCGGTATGGCCGCTCGCCAGCGTTGGCGTGTCGGCGGCGGCAGCGGGAGGAAATCATGCCGGGAACCGAACTTGATGTCATGATCGAGCGCTACCACCACGCGTTGGACGCGTTTGTCCGCGGGGACCCCGCTCTCCAGAAGGAGCTGTTCTCGCGGCGGGACGACGTCACCCTCGCGAACCCTCTCGGCCCGCCGGTCAGGGGCTGGCACAACATCGAAAAGGTGATGGACCGGGCGGCTTCCTATCTCCGCGAAGGCAAGCCCAACACGTTCGAGCGGCTTTCCAGCTATACCGGCCCGGACCTGGCCTACATGGTGGAGATCGAGCGGACCCATGCCAAGGTCGACGGATCCCCTGAAGCCTTGCCGGTATCCCTGAGGGTGACCACAATCTTCCGGCTGGAGGACGACCAGTGGAAGGTCCTGCACCGCCATGCAGACCCGATCACCACTCCACGGCCCGCGGCAACCATCGTCCAGCGTTCATAAGTCCAGGCTGCCGCGCTCGGAGTGTCCTGCTAGGCGGCAATCCGGCTGGAGCGGAGGAACCGCGACACGGGAATCGCGAGCGAGGCGCCGATCTCCGACGCGCTGCGTTTCTGGCCCTTGACGTCGAACGAGTGGTCGCCGCCTTCCTGCCAGTCCAGAACTGCGTTTGGCCCGATCCGCTCGACGACGGATTCGAGCAGCTCGGGGGTGGCAAAGGTGTCACGGGTGCCCTGCAGGAAGAGCATTGGCAGCGTCAGGCCATAGAGGTGTTCGTCGCGCAGCTTTTCCGGCTTTCCCGGCGGGTGCAGCGGATAGCCCAGGTACACCAGGCCGGCGGCCGGCATGCCCTCGGCCACGGCCATTGACGCCATCCGGCCGCCAAACGACTTTCCGGCAGCCCACAACGGCTCGCCGTCGGAGCGCGCATCAGCTTCCTGCATGGCCGCCCGCCAGGCCTCAATTGCGGCCGGCGGTCGGTCGGGGAACCGCTTGCCGGCCTCCCGGTAGGGGAAGTTGAAGCGCAAGGTGGCCACGCCGTCGTCGTTCAACGCGCGGGTGAAGCCCGAGAGGAACGGGTGGTCCATGCCGGCACCGGCCCCGTGGGCCACCACCACGGTTGCCACCGGGGCCGGTGGCCGCGCGTAGACACCGGAGACGGTGGCCTGGCCAACCTCGATGGACACATCTATCTCGCTGACTTGCATGCTCCCATCATGCCCTCGCCAGAAGCGACATGTGTATGTTTAGGTGTTCCCATGGCCAGCGAACAAACAACGCTGACGGTCGATGGACCGCACGGTGAACGTGACATCCGCATCTCCAGCCCGAGCCGGGTGATGTGGCCCGAGCTGGGCATCACCAAACTGGACCTGGCGCGCTATATCGCGGAAGTGGGGGAGGTGTTCATCCGCGCCAACGGCGACCGCCCGGTGTCCCTGCAACGGTTCTCCGACGGGATCGACGGCGAGCAGTTCTTCTCCAAGAATCCGCCCAAGGGCGCCCCTGACTTTGTGCGCTCGGTAATGGTGGTCTACCCGAGCGCCCGCTCGCACCCGCAGCTGGTGCTCGATGAGCCTGCCGCGGCGGTCTGGGCGGTCCAGATGAACACCGTGGTGTTCCACCCGTGGCCTTCCCGGGCGGAGGACTCCGACAACCCCGACCAACTGCGCATCGATCTCGATCCGCAGCCGGGAACGTCCTTCGACGATGCCATCCCGGTGGCCATCGAGCTGAGGTCGGTACTGGCCGAGGCGGGGCTTGAGGCATTTATCAAAACGTCCGGAAATCGTGGGCTGCATATGTTCGCTCCGATTGAACCCACGCACGAATTCCTGGACGTGCGCCACGCCGTCATAGCGGCCGCGCGGGAAATTGAGCGGCGGTTGCCGAAACAGGTGACGACCTCCTGGTGGAAGGAGGAGCGCGGGGAGCGGATTTTCGTGGACTTCAACCAGGCCAACCGCGACCGCACCATGGCCGGGGCCTACAGCCCCCGCGCCTTGCCGCATGCCTCGGTCTCCTGCCCGATCGAATGGGACGAACTGGAGACTGCCGATCCGAAGAACTTCACCATTGCCACCGTGCCGGACCGGCTGAAGTCAACCGGCGACCCCTGGGCGAAGATGCACGAAAACCCGGGCAAAATCGACGTCCTGCTGCAATGGTGGGAGCGCGACCTCGCGGCAGGCCTGGGTGAGATGCCGTTCCCGCCGGACTACCCGAAGATGCCGGGCGAGCCGCCGCGGGTCCAACCCAGCAGGGCGCGCAAGAAGGACTGACCGCGACAACGCTCCGGTGGTCGACCAAGCGAGCGCCCCGGTGGTCGACCAAGCGAGCGCCCCGGTGGTCGACCAAGCGAGCGCCCCGGTGGTCGACCAAGCGAGCGCAAGCGAGCGCGTGGAGACCCGCGGCCGTGGGCACAGCCCTTTACCCGAACCGCATCACTCGAACCGGGACGGGTCGCCGGCGCCGTGGCGGACTACCTCGGCGGTGCCGCTGGAGAAGTCCACGACGGTGGACGGTTCGGAACCGCAGTCGCCGGCGTCCACCACGGCATCCACCACGTGGTCCAGCCGCTCCTTGATCTCCCACCCCTGGGTCATCGGTTCGTCCTCGTCCGGCAGCAGCAGCGTGCTGGAGAGCAGCGGTTCGCCCAGTTCGGTCAGGATCGCCTGGACGACGTTGTTGGCGGGAATGCGGACACCGACCGTCTTCTTCTTCGGATGCAGCAACCGGCGGGGAACTTCCTTGGTGGCCGGCAGGATGAAGGTGTAGCTGCCGGGCGTTGCTGCCTTGATGCTGCGGAACACCTTGTTGTCGATGTGCACGAACTGCCCCAGCTGGGCAAAGTCCTTGCAGACGAGGGTGAAGTGGTGTTTGGCGTCGAGTTGGCGGATGGTCCGGATCCGGTCCAGGGCGTCCCTGTTGCCCAGCTGCGCGCCGAACGCATAACAGGAGTCAGTCGGGTACACGATCAACGCGTCGGACCGGACAAGGTCGACGATCTGGCCGATCGACCGCGGCTGGGGATTCTGCGGGTGGACGTCGAAGTATCTCGCCATGCCCTGAGCTTACGGCCCCGGCCGCCGGTTGAGCCATGAGCGGGCCCGTCCGCTGGGCGATTCCGCGGCCGCAGACCAAACCGTCGCGAAACTGTCGCAGACCGTGCCGCTCCCAAGCTGGCGCAGATTGAGCCGCCCGAGGTCAGGAAGGGGCCGACTGGTCCATCCACCACTCCGTGAAACTGGTTGCCCGGCCTTCGTCGTCCAGGCGGATCACCCACAGATTGCTATATGTTGGCCCATCCCGATACACCGTCGTTCCCTCCACCACCGAAACGCCGTCCGCCACCGCGACCTGATGCCACTCGAACGTGGCTGCGCCGGGTTCATCCTTGCGCGCCAACCATTCCCGGACAATGTTGTCCCGGCCACGCCACGGTGCCGTCCACGGATCGGGCCGGTACTCGGCGTCCTCGGTGAACAAGGCCCCGATCCGGACCGGGTCATTGGTCTCCCACGCCTGCCGGTAGGCCGTGATCCACGCCGCAGTTTTCGCGTCCATCCCACCGTTGTACTGCGGCACTCCGGGGCGGGCAAGCCCGTAGTTCCGGGGAGCGAGGGCCAGCGCACACCGACGAACCCGCCCGCCTTTCCCTCCGGGGTGCTTGCGGCGGGTCCGGCGTGGTTTGCGTGGGCCCGGCAGGGCTCTACAATCGGAAGGCGGTTTGCCGAACGTTGCTTTCACAACCCAAGCCCGGTGAACTTAGGATGAATTCTTCCAACAAGATTGGGTAACTAGGTGGATCTCACCTTCATAGTCGCGCTCGTCGTCGTGCTGGCGCTGTTCTTCGATTTCACTAACGGCTTCCACGACACGGCGAATGCAATGGCGACGCCGATTGCAACCGGGGCGATCAAACCCAAGACCGCCGTTGCATTGGCCGCCGTGTTGAACCTCGTGGGAGCCTTCCTTTCCACGGAAGTGGCCAAGACCGTTTCGGGCGGACTCATCCGCGAGGGCGAGGGTGGCATCCAGATCACGCCGCTGATGATCTTTGCCGGGCTGATCGGGGCGATCGTGTGGAACATGATCACGTGGCTGCTGGGCCTGCCGTCCAGCTCCTCGCATGCCTTGTTCGGCGGGCTGATTGGCGCTGCCATTGTCGGCGCCGGCTTCCAAGCGGTGGACTACGGCGTGGTGGTGTCCAAGGTGCTGCTGCCGGCCATCCTGGCGCCGGTGATTGCCGGAACTGTGGCGTATCTGGCCACCAAGCTGGCCTACTGGATCACCAAACGGGACGAGAGTGCGTCCAGCCCCAAACGCGGCGGTTTCCGCTACGGCCAGATCTTCTCCTCCTCGCTCGTGGCCCTGGCGCACGGAACCAACGACGCGCAGAAAACCATGGGCGTCATCACCCTGGTGCTGATCGCGGGCGGTTTCCAGGCGGCAGGCACCGGTCCGGAGTTCTGGGTCATCCTGTCCTGTGCCCTGGCCATCGCCATCGGCACCTACTCCGGCGGTTGGCGGATCATCCGCACCATGGGGTCGGGCCTGACCGAGGTCAAACCCGCCCAGGGTTTCTCCGCGGAGTCCTCCACGGCGTCGGCCATCCTGGCCTCGTCCCATCTGGGCTTCGCGCTGTCGACCACCCAGGTAGCCTCAGGTTCGGTGATTGGCTCCGGGTTGGGTCGCAAGGGAGCGAAGGTCCGCTGGGACACCGCCGGGCGCATCGGCATCGGTTGGCTGCTGACCCTGCCGGCGGCCGGCGCCATCGGCGCCCTCGCTGCGCTCATTGCGCACTTGGGAATGGTGGGCGTAGTCATCGACGCCGTTGCCGGGGCAGCGGTCATCGGCCTGATGTACATCGTCTCCAAGCGCAACCAGGTCGGTCATGACAACGCCATCAGCGACGTGGACCAGGCCGGCGAGATCGTCAAGATCAAGCGCAAGAAGAAGCGGAAAGCCACCGCCAAGAAACGCTCCAAGCAACAGGCCGAGCTGTCGGCGGACGGCCCCGAGCCGGCCGCTGCAGAAACCGCCCGGGTAGGGGCAACGAAGAACCACGAGGGCACCGACGAAGGGGCGGCACGATGAACATCGACTGGCTGGCATTCCTGATTGTCGCCGTGGCGACCCTCGTCTCGGCGCTGTTCGTCGTCGGTTCCTACGGCCTCGGCGTGCGCCTGCTGGCGGTGGCTGCGGATGCGCCTGAAACCCGTCGCCCGGCGTACCGCGGTCTGGCCTACCTGAGCTTCGCGGTGGCAGCGGTCGCCGTGGGCTACGGCATCTACCTGATCGTGCCCGCCTTTCACTAGTCGGTCCCGCTGGCTAGCATGGGCCCATGGCCCGGACTATCTACTATGTCGGCAGCTCGATGGACGGGTATATTGCCGACCGCAGGAACAAGCTTGACTGGCTGATGCAGTTCAACGACGGCGTCCAGGACAGCATCGAGACGTTCCTGCAGCGGGTCGGCGCGATCGTGATGGGCTCCGAGACGTATAAGTTCCTGCTGGCGGAGGGGCCGGAGGCCTGGGTCTACGGCTCAACACCCACGTGGGTTTTCACGCACCATGAACTGCCCGGCATCCCGGGTGCAGACATCACCTTTGTGCGCGGCGACGTCGACATCTTCCACCAGAGCATCTGCGCGGACGCCGGGGACAGGGATGTGTGGCTGATGGGCGGCGGCCAGCTCGCGGCGCAGTACGTGTCCGCCGGGCTCTTGGATGAACTGATCCTCACCTTGGTTCCGGTCGCGCTGGGCGGCGGACAGCCGCTATTGCCCGTTTTAAGCACGACGGCGCCGGCCCGGCTTCGTGCCAGCCGCGCCATGGGCGACCTGGTCGAGATGCACTACGACCTCACGCCGGCCGGCAGTTGAGCCCCGGGGGAGTGACTTCCCCGGCGCACTCCCGGGGGTGCTTCGTCAGCGGTTGTCGCGGATCAAATTGGTGATCCGGGCCGTGGAGAGGCGCCGTCCGTCGTCGTCGGTCATCACCACTTCATGCACGGTGAGGGATCGGCCCAGTTGGACCGCCGTCGCCGTCCCGGTCACCAGCCCGGAGGAAACAGACCGGTGATGGCTGGCGCCTACCTCGATCCCGACCGCGTGGCGCCCGGGTCCCGCGTGCAGCGCCGCGGCAAAGGATCCCAGCGTTTCGGCCAGCACAACGTGCGCGCCGCCGTGCAGGATGCCCGCCACCTGGGTATTCCCCTCCACCGGCATGCTGGCGACGATGCGCTGCGGGGCCATTTCGCTGAAAACAATGCCCATCTTGACCACCAGCGGGCCGACACCGGTATGGATGAGCCACCGGTGCAGGTGTTCGGGAACGCCGGCATCGACGAGTTCAGCGATCGTCGCCGCGGCGGACGCCTGCACGTGTTCGGGCACACCGCCGTCGGGTGTGAATTTGTCGCTCATGGGAACTAGGCTGGCAGGTGTGAGTGAAACTAACAAACCGGATGCAGCGACAGCCACTTTGGACGCCGACGGGGCTCCGCTGGCCGACGCGAAGGCCGATTCTTCCGGCCCCCACCGCCTGTTGCTGATCGATGGCCATTCCATGGCGTTCCGCGCCTTCTATGCCCTGCCGGTGGAGAACTTCTCCACCGATACCGGCCAGCACACGAATGCGGTTTACGGTTTCACTTCCATGCTGATCAAGATGATCGAGCAGCGCGAGCCCACCCATGTTGCGGTGGCCTTCGACCTGGACACCCCCACGTTCCGCACCCAGGAGTACGCCGAGTACAAGGGCGGGCGGAACAAGACGCCGGAGGAATTCCACGGCCAGGTGGACCTGATCGTCAAGGTGATGGAGGCGATGCAGATCCCGACCGTCACGCTCGACGGTTACGAAGCCGATGACATCATCGCCACGCTGAGCACCCAGGCCGAAGAAGCCGGCTGGGAGGTCATGGTGGTGTCCGGCGACCGCGACGCTTTCCAGCTGATCACGGACAAGGTCACCGTGCTCTACCCGAAGAAGGGCATCAGCGACATCCCGCCGATGGACAGCGCAGCGGTGGAGGCTAAGTACTTCGTCCGGCCGGAGCGGTATTCCGACCTGGCGGCGCTGGTCGGCGAAACGGCCGACAACTTGCCGGGCGTGCCGGGCGTGGGCCCGAAAACCGCTGCCAAGTGGATCAATCTGTACGGCGGGGTGGACGGCATCCTGGAGAACCTGGATTCCATCGGCGGCAAGGTCGGTGAGTCCCTGCGCGCCAACGTTGACTCGGTCAAGCGCAACCGGCGGCTGAACCACTTGCTGCGGGATCTGGAACTGCCGGTGGAGCTGGAGAACATGGTCCTCCAGCACCCGGACCGCGCCGCCATCGAGGAACTCTTCGATGCGCTGCAGTTCAACACCCTGCGCAAGCGGCTCTTCGACCTCTTCGGCGAGGAAGACGCCGTGCGCGAGACGGAGGTCAACGCTCCGGCGCACCACGTGGTTTCCGACGCGGCTGCGCTGAAAGAGTGGCTGGCGGAGAGCAACCAGCTGAACGTCGCGCTGCGGCTGGTGACGGAAACCGCGGAAGGCGGGGACGACGCCGTCGGGCTGGCTCTGGTGCGGCACTTGCACGCGGCCTACGTGCCGCTGGCCTCGCTGGACGCAGAGGCCGAGCAGCTGTTGGCGCATTGGCTGTCCGACCTGGACGCACCCAAGATCGTCCACGACTTCAAATACGCCTACAAGGTTCTTTCGCGGCGAGGATTCGAGTTGCTGGGCGTGGTGGATGACACCGCCATTTCGGCCTACCTGATCCAGCCCGACCGCCGCAGCTACGAGCTGGCTGATCTGGCCCAGTACCACTTGAAGATGTCGGTGACGGCGCCCGAGACGGCCGCGAGCGGCCAGCTGGAGCTTGGCCTGACCGAGGATGACAAGGCCGGCCCGGCCGTAGTCCAGGCCTTCGCCGCGCTGCAATTGAGCGAGCATTTCGCCGGGCAACTGGTGGAGCGCGGCGCCAACCAGCTGATGGGCGGCCTTGACCTGCCGCTGTCGCTGGTGCTGGCGCGGATGGAACTGGCGGGCATTGCGATGGATGCCGGCGCGCTGGACCGGCTGATGGATGACTTCACGGTCACTATCGACGCCGCCAGCTCGGCAGCCTTCGGCATCATCGGCAAGGAAATCAACCTGGGCTCGCCCAAGCAGCTGCAAGCCGTGCTGTTCGAGGACCTGGGCCTGCCGAAAACCAAGAAGATCAAGACCGGCTATTCGACCGACGCCGACGCCCTCAACGATCTCTTCGCCAAGACCGGCAATGAGTTCCTGGTGCAACTGCTGGCCTACCGCGATGCCACCAAGCTGCGGCAGACGGTGGAAGGCCTGCGCAAGACGGTGGCGGACGATGGGCGGATCCACACCACCTATGCCCAGACCGTTGCCGCCACCGGCCGGCTCTCCTCGATCAATCCGAACCTGCAGAACATTCCGGTCCGTTCGGAAGCCGGCCGGCGCATCCGCGAAGCGTTCATCGTCGGCGAGGGCTACGAGACGCTGCTGACCGCGGATTACTCACAGATCGAAATGCGCATCATGGCGCACTTGTCCGGGGACGAAGGCCTGATCCAGGCCTTCCGGGCCGGCGAGGACCTGCATCGGTTTGTCGGCGCGCACATTTTCGGGGTGGCGCCGGAGGACGTGACCAGCGAGATGCGGGCCAAGGTCAAGGCCATGTCCTACGGCCTGGTCTACGGTCTGAGTTCGTTCGGTTTGTCCAAGCAGCTGAACATCTCCGTGGATGAGGCGCGGACGCTGATGAAGGACTACTTTGCCCGGTTCGGCGCCGTCCGCGACTACCTGCGCGGCGTGGTGGACCAGGCCAGGGTCGACGGGTTCACCTCCACGATCGAAGGCCGGCGCCGGTACCTGCCGGATCTGGCCAGCGACAACCGCCAGCTGCGCGAGATGGCCGAGCGGGCGGCCCTCAACGCACCGATCCAAGGCTCCGCCGCGGACATCATCAAGAAGGCGATGCTCGGCGTCGCCCAAGAACTCGAAAGCCAGGGGCTGAAGTCCCGGATGCTGCTGCAGGTCCACGATGAACTGGTGCTGGAAGTGGCACCGGGGGAGCGGGAGCAGGTGGAGCAGTTGGTCCGGGTCCAGATGGGCGGCGCCGCCGACTTGTCCGTGCCGCTGGATGTCTCGGTGGGCGTGGGCGCCAACTGGCAGGAAGCCGGCCACTAACCGGTCGGTTGGCGCCGGTCTAAACCGGTAGCCCGACAACGCCCGGCGCAGGCTCCGTTGTTGACAATCGGGTGGCGGAAAGTTGCAGCGACACGCTGACGCTCGCTGCAACTATCCTCCACTCGATGGCCGGCGGATCGCATCCGCTTCCGCTATCGCATCCGGAGCAGCCTCAGACATCCGCGCGGCTTAGCCAACGGCCTCGTTCCGGCTGCCGGTGTCCGGTACCTCATTCACCCCCCACCGGTTTCGGCGAAGCAGGTGAGTCATCCGGAGGTGGCGGGTCGGCCAAGCAGGCCGCCCTCTTCCAGATACGCCGTGACGGACACCGCAATGGCTTCGGCCGCGAGCAGTGACACCAGAACCACCAGTTGGATGAGGCCGGCGTCGAGGGGCGATGCGCCCCCGAGCACCAGGCCGACGAAGGCTCCGGGCAACGTGACCGTGCCAACCGTGCGCGTTTGGTCCAGGGCCGGCAGCAGAGCTTCGGCTGCTACCGGCCGGGCCACCAGCGAGCGGGCGGCGCGGTCCGGCAGCCCGAGGGCAAGGCCGGCTTCCACTTCGCCCGACCGTAGCTGAAGTTCTTGGCGGAGCCGCCGACCGGCCAGATTCGTGGCAGTCATCGAGCCGCCGATCAGCTGGCCCACTACCGCGGCCAAGGCCAGCGGCTGCAGCGGCAGGACGCCGGTCAGCAACATCAACCCGACGACCGGCACGGTCCCGGCGGCAATCGGGACCGCTGCTCGCCAGACGGCGGTGTCACCGATGCGGCGCGCAGCTGTCCACGAGGCCACGGCCAACATCAGGATCAGGAAGGCGGCGGACAGCCACGCGGACCTGCCTAGCTGGGAGATGACGACGGCGACGACGGCCAGCTGGGCGAGTGCCCGCGTTCCGGCCAGCAGCACCTGCCTCACCGGTATCCCGAGCACAGACCGTCCGACCAAGGCGGCAACGCCCAGCAGTGCCACCAGCAGAATCCAGACAACTGGACCGGTGTTCAGTAGCGTCGATTGATCCGGCACCAGCCCAGTCTCGCACCTGCGGCTTGTGCAACGTGTCGCCGTCCAGGGCGCGCTGTGCTCTGGCGGACCGGGGGGAGGTGCAGCTAGGCTCAAACACCGTGACCACTCACACACAGGACACCCGCCAGGACCTGCGCATCGACCGGTTTTCTGCCGGGCTGGACGGCGAAGCTCCGGATGCCCGGACCCTCGGCTGGTTTGAAGCTGTCGGCTTCGGCTTTTACGACAAGAAGCCGGATCCGTCCGACGTTGCCGCCTACGCCAAGGCCTATGGCGCAGACCGGCGGATCCTCTGGGGCGCCTACGACGATGCGCCGCGCCCCGGCGTCTGGGACCGGCAGATACCGGTCGCCACCTATGCCAGCATGGTCAACACGCTCAACGTGGGCGGCGGGCGGCAGATGGACACGCACCTCATTACTGCAGTGACGGTCAGGGCAACGCACCGGCGCCGCGGCCTGCTGCGCCGGATGATCACTGAGGACCTGAAGCAGGCGGCCGGCCACGGGCTGGCGATGGCGGCCCTGACGGCTTCCGAGGCCACCATCTACGGCCGGTTCGGTTTCGGTGCCGCAACGTTCACCCGCGAAGTGGAGATCGACGTCAGGGAGCGGTTCGGACTGCGTGCCCCGGCCACCGGAACGATGGAGCTGGCTGACCCTGCCTCGCTGCAGGAGCTGGCGCCTCAGCTGTTCAACCGGTTCCATGCCCGGGTCCCGGGCTCCATTGGGCGCCAAGCCAGCTACGCCCTGCGCGTCTCGGGGCGCTGGAGCCCGGACGGAGCGTCGGAGGACAAGGCGCTTCGCACGGCTGTCCATTACGACGGCGATGGCCGCCCGGATGGCTATGTCAGTTATCGCTTCGCTGGCTGGGACACCAAGCCCTACACCGTGAAAGTGATGGATCTGGTCGCCGCCGAACCGGATGCCTACCTGGAGTTGTGGCGATACCTCGGATCACTTGATCTGGTGGAGCGAATCCAGTTCCCACTGTGCCCGGAGCAGGATCCGTTGGCCTGGGGCCTGACGGACAGCCGCGGCTACGAGGTGAAGTCGGTGGAAGACGTGTTGTGGCTGCGCGTCCTGGACCCGGTGACGGTGCTGCAAACCCGGCCGTACATTCATGACGGCACCTGCACTCTGCGGATCAGCGACCCGTTGGACATCTGCGGCGGCGTTTATCGGCTCACCGTGGAAGCCGGCCGCGGAACAGTGGAGAAGCTGGCCGCGGACGCCGATGCCGACGCCGTCGTGCCGGTGGATTCGCTCGGCTCCCTCTTCCTCGGCGGGGTCCGCGCCCGGACTCTGGCCGCGGCCGGGCATTTCTCCGGCGCCTCCGCTGAGGCGGTTTCCCGGCTGGACCGCCTGTTCGCCACGGATACCGCGCCCTATTGCATCACGCATTTCTGACGGGCGGCACGGCGGCGGGGTGCCCGGCTGCGGGCGGCCAGGGCAGGTTCGGCGCCGGGCGCGCGCGCCGCGGGGCCGGCACGCTTTGCCGGAATTGGGGTAACCGGCTAGACTTATTGGGCGCGTAATGCGTATGGAGAGCCCCTTCCCATGGAGGGCAGGCTCCATGAGCTTCACCAAAATACATCAGTCCGTTTCCGTAAACGGCAATGCATCCCCCGGGCAGCAGCGTATGAGTGCTGGTGCGTGCCGGGAAGCAGGGCAGTCACGGAACTTTCGAAAACTATCCACATCGGAGCCCCTACTACATGACCATCACCTCCACCGAGAAGCCCGGTACCCCGCAGGTCGCGATCAACGACATCGGTACCGCTGAAGACTTCCTCGCAGCCGTCGACGCGACCATCAAGTACTTCAACGATGGCGATCTGGTCGAAGGCACTGTCGTCAAGGTTGACCGCGACGAAGTTCTGCTCGACATCGGTTACAAGACCGAAGGTGTCATCCCCTCCCGCGAGCTTTCCATCAAGCACGACGTCGACCCGGGCGAAGTTGTCGCCGTCGGTGACGAGGTCGAAGCCCTGGTGCTGACCAAGGAAGACAAGGAAGGCCGCCTCATCCTGTCCAAGAAGCGTGCTCAGTACGAGCGCGCCTGGGGCGACATCGAGAAGGTCAAGGAAGAGGACGGCGTTGTTACCGGCACCGTCATCGAGGTTGTCAAGGGCGGCCTGATCCTCGACATCGGCCTGCGCGGCTTCCTGCCCGCCTCCCTGGTTGAAATGCGCCGCGTGCGCGACCTGGCTCCGTACATCGGCCAGCAGATCGAAGCGAAGATCATCGAGCTGGACAAGAACCGCAACAACGTGGTGCTGTCCCGCCGTGCATGGCTCGAGCAGACCCAGTCCGAGGTCCGCTCCACCTTCCTCAACAAGCTGGAGAAGGGCCAGGTTCGCCCGGGCGTCGTCTCCTCGATCGTCAACTTCGGTGCCTTCGTGGACCTGGGCGGCGTCGACGGCCTGGTGCACGTCTCCGAGCTGTCCTGGAAGCACATCGACCACCCCTCCGAGGTTGTCGAGGTTGGCCAGGAAGTCACCGTCGAGGTGCTCGAGGTGGATCTGGACCGCGAGCGTGTCTCCCTGTCCCTGAAGGCTACCCAGGAAGATCCGTGGCAGACCTTCGCCCGCACCCATGCTCTGGGCCAGATTGTCCCGGGCAAGGTCACCAAGCTGGTACCGTTCGGTGCGTTCGTCCGCGTCGAAGACGGCATCGAGGGCCTGGTCCACATCTCCGAGCTGGCCGTGCGCCACGTGGAGCTTGCCGAGCAGGTTGTCTCCGTCAACGACGAGGTGTTCGTCAAGGTCATCGACATCGACCTGGAGCGCCGCCGCATCTCGCTGTCGCTGAAGCAGGCCAACGAGGGCGTGGACCCCGAGGGCACCGAGTTCGACCCGGCACTGTACGGCATGGCTGCCGAGTACGACGAGCAGGGCAACTACAAGTACCCGGAGGGCTTCGACCCGGAGACCAACGAATGGCTCGAAGGCTACGAAGCGCAGCGCGCCGCATGGGAGCAGCAGTACGCTGACGCCCAGGCTCGCTGGGAAGCCCACAAGAAGCAGGTTGCTGCTTCGCTGGCCGAGGAAGCCCAGGCTCCGGGCGAGTCCGAGGCCGCACCGACCAGCTACTCCTCCGACGCCCCGGCGGCTCCGGCCTCCAGCGGCGGCACCCTGGCTTCCGACGAAGCCCTGGCTGCACTGCGTGAGAAGCTGACCGGTCAGTAACAACTGCGTCAACGGCGCGGCATCCTCCGCCGCCGCTTGACTCACGGAAACCCCCGTACCTTTCAGGTGCGGGGGTTTCCGCGATGTTGGACCCGGAGTGGCCGCGCCGACACCCCACAGACAAAGCGATGAGGGCCACCCTTGTCCGGTCGGCCGTTGCCGCCGGCAACTAGTCCTTCCCACACGGGTCCACGGGGCATAGGATGTGCCCAGCAGCGCCCAGAACGCATCCTTGGGGAAATCCGACATGCCACGTGCAGTATTCGTTCCGCAGCGTCTCCGGTACCATCCCAGTAGCCGTGCCCGGCTGTGCACCATTGCGCTGTGCGCGGCCCTGGGTTGCGGGCTTGCCGCCTGTACGGAGGAGCCGCGGTCGCCGGTGGTGGTGGATTCGCCACCGGATCCGTCGGTAGTACGCGAGGTGGTGCAACCCAGTGCGCTGCGGCGGCATCTGGAGGCGTTGCAGGCCGCGGCGGACGCGAACGGCGGGAACCGGGCCGACGCCACCGGGGGTTACGAGGCGTCCGCGGAATACGTTGAGGAGCAGTTACGTGCGGCGGGATACGAGCCGCGGCGGCAGGAGTTCAGCTATGGCCGGAGCGACCCGGTGGACGCGTTCAACATCCTGGCCGACACCGACGCCGGCGGAAGTTCCGGGAACGTGCTGCTGCTGGGCGCGCATCTGGATTCGGTCGAGGACGGGCCCGGGCTCAACGACAACGGCAGCGGCGTCGCAGCGGTGCTCGAGGTCGCGTTGCGGCTCGCGGAGCAGGGCGCGGTACCGCGGGACCGGATCCGGTTCGCGTTCTGGGGCGGCGAGGAGGACGGACTGCACGGCTCGGAACACTACGTCGAGGAACTCTCCGGCGCGGAGGCCGCCGCGCACGTGGCGTACCTGAACGTGGACGTGGTGGGCTCCCCGAACGGCGTGGTGTTCGTCTACGACGGCGACGGCTCCGACGGCGAGGGAGAGGCCGGGCCCGAGGGGTCGGGCGCCGTCGAACAGGTCTTCGTGGACATCCTGCGCGGCGAAGGGATCGAGGCGCTGCCGTTCGGGTTCATTGAGGACTCGGACTACGACGCGTTCGTGCGCGGCGGGATCCCGGCCGGAGGGCTGTTCACCGGCGACGCGGGGACCAAGAGCGAGGCCGAGGCGCTCACCTTTGGCGGGCAGGCCGGGGAGCAGTACGACGAGTGCTACCACGAAGCCTGCGACACCATCGAGAACGTCGACATGACAGTGCTGGAGCAGATGACCGAAACGCTGATCAGCGCGACCGTCTCGCTCGGCGGCATCGAAGACGGCCTTGCGACGGGCACCGCCACCGAGGGCGCCGGCTGAGTCGCTTACGGAGTTAGACCTTCACCAGAGCCGGCGCCTCATCGGCGGCGCTGTTGCGCGAGTCGAGGTAGCGCTCGATGCTGACCGGGCAGTTGCCAAGGCCGCTGCCCTGCCCTCGACGGCGGAAGTTGATGACCTGGCCGGTTCTCCCGCAGCCGCAGGTGCCGGATTCCACGTTGCCCACGTCGTCGGTGAGGAGGAAACCGGGGTAGCTGGTGTTGAGCGCGTCCAGTATGGCAATGGTGCCAGTGTCCCCCGAAGGGAGCTCCTTGCCGACCTGTCCAGGGTCGCGGATGGAAATGTAGCACCAGGGCGGGACGTGTTTGCGATGCAGGTGGCATTCGACGGCGAGCATGTTCGACTCGATCATGCCGTACATGTCGCGCACGTTCGCCGGACGCACACCGAGCAGGTCGTGGCACCGGTCCCGGAAGCCCTCCTCCGGGATGGCCTCGGCCGTATGCCGCTTCCAGCCCCCGAGCGTGATGATCATGCTGTAAGGGTCCAAGCGCACATTGACTTTCTCCTGCTCGAGGAAGCGGAGGAGCCGGTTGATCAGGAACGGCGGACCGACGATGTGCCGGGTCATGTGACCCTTCCACCGGCGCAGGTGCTCCATGGCCTCCCTGGCGTCGAACGCCTGATCGTCAACGAGGTAGGCGTGGTGGTCGAAGACGCTGTTCAGGATGTTGAAGTCCTTGAGCAGGCCCATTTCCGAGGCTTCGGAGTCCGTAGGGTTCAAGAACAGGCCCGCGCCGCCGGACAAGTTGAAGAATTCCCGATAGGTCCCGATGAGGCCAACCAGCGCGCGGGTCATCGTCTCGCTGTTGCGGCGGGCGACGGACTGGATACCGTGGGTTCCGCTGGAGCGGGTCTCGGTCTCGACGTCGGCCAGAGAGCAGGTGAGCAGCACTTGGGCGTCGGGGCGTTTGAACATGCTGACTGGCAACAGGGGCAGTTCCTGCAGGTCGCCGATGTCGTTGATCGCGGCGGGATCGACTCCCAGCGCGTCGCACTGGGCACGATAGAAGCCGTTTTTGGCCTGATGGTAGATCGCGGCGTCCCGCAGGACGTCCGTAACCGATTGTGCCCAGTCATCAGGGGACTGGACGTGTGCTTGGGACACATTCCCCAGCATCTGCGCTAACGAGAGCATTGTGTCACTTCCTCGGTGGGTGCGATTCGATAAACGTGGTGGGCCGCCGGGTCAGCCGTACCTACGCAGTTCGGAAAAGAAGTCGTCGACCACTCGGAGCTGCCCGCTGCCGGCAAGTTCGTCGTAGACGTACTTGCCCACCGCCAGGTCCAGCACGCCCAACCCGAACGGAGAGAACACCACGGGACGGTCGTCCGGCAGCGAGACCCTTCCCTCCATGACATCGGCCAACGTTCCGTCCACGAAATCCCGGTTGCCGACCGCCTGCTCCGCGAGGTGGGCCGACGTCCCGGCCTTGAGGCAATGATCCACGTCGTCGAGGATGTTGGTCGACGCCAGCAGGATCTCCGGGGCCAGATCACGCAGGGATACGTGAAGCACCAGCGGATTGTGCGCGAACCACGTGGTGTCGTGCACGTGCGGCTCCCCGGCCACAGTGGCGAACACGATCAGGTCGCTGTTGCTGATCAGCTGTTCGGGGCCCTCATGCACGGTCACCCGGGCCTGGGTGCCGCTGCGCTCCAGATACCCTTTGAAACCCTCCGCGCTTTCGCCCAAGAGGTCGAACACCCCGATCTCGTCGAAGGACCAGTCGGTCGCGTTCAGGAAGGTGTGGATGTAGCGGGCGATGAGGCCGACGCCGAAGAAGCCGATGCGGCGGGGGCGCCCGCGTCCCCGGCTGAGCCAGTCCGCAGCGGCGGCAGCCGAAGCAGCCGTCCTGGAGGCGCTAATGATGGAGCTTTCCATGCATGCGAACGGGTATCCCGTTGCCCGATCGTTCAGGATGAGTACCGCCGAAGCACGTGGAATCCCCGATGCCACGTTGTCCGGGAAGCTGGAGACCCACTTGATGCCGTCAACCTCCACCTGACCGCCAACCGAGGCGGGCAAGGCGATGATGCGAGAGGTGGGCCGGTCGGCGAAGCGCAGGAAGTAGGAGGGTGGGTTTACTGAGTCGCCGGCAGCATGCACCCGATAGGTTTGCTCGACCAGTTCGACGACCTGTTTCTCCCGGCCCTGCAGCACCTGCTGCACCTGGGCGCCTGCAATGACCGCGAAAGACGGCACCGTCTTCGGCTCTGTGGCCGATGCGGCTGGGGGAGTAGCGATATCTGTCATCGTGCACCGTCCTAGGTGTGGGTATCAAGATCGAATACGTTGCGCGGCTCGGCCATGCCGACCAGGATCTCCCGCGGTCCCTCGTACGCCTCGCGGCTGTGGGCCATGCGGATGTTGTCGACCAGCATCAGGTCCCCGGGTTCCCAGGGAGTGCGAAGCGTGTGGGCCTCGTAGATCTCGTTCAGGAGGGCGACGATGTCCTCGCCAATCGGGTCGCCGTTGCCAAACCGGGTGTTGAACGGCAGACCGTCGGGACCGTAGACGTCCACCAGGTATTCCCGCACCTCGGGAGCGATCGTCCATTCGTTCAGGAACGCGACCTGATTGAACCAACAGCGTTGGCCGGTCGCCGGATGCCGGACCACGGCAGGGCGCCGTTGCCGGGTGCGCAGCTCCCCGTCTGGCTGCCACTCGAACTCGATCTCGTGCGCGCGGCAGTAGCTCTCGACGTCGGCGCGGTCGGAGACCCCGAATGCCTCCTCGTAGGTGGCTCCGATGTCCTCGTTGTAGCTGCGGGCGAGCAGCCACCCCTCGTCTTCGAAGCGCCGAACGATGTCCGGAGGGATGGCGTCGAGCACGGCGCTGGCGTCTGCCACACCGGTCACCCCACCGACGCTGGGTGCCCGGAGGCAGGCGAAGAGCATCAGTCCGGGGAACTCGAGCGCATAGCTGAGCTCCTGGTGCATGCACATCGGCTGGTTCGAGGGCCAGGTGAGGGATGAGTACACGCCGTCCAGGTAGGGCTGCCGGGTGGCGAATGCCTCCCGGTCCGGCATGAGGCCGCCTGAGACCAGCCGCTGGAAGCCCTCGGCCACTTCAGCTGGATCACGCAGGCCCAAGCCGCGGACCAGTACTGCGCCGTGATCATCCACCGCCGCGCGCAGCGCCTCACGGTTCTGTTCGGCCCACAGCACGGGGTCGTGGCCGTAATCGACGGTGAGCATCGGCGTCCGTCCGGCTTGGCGTTCCACGTCGAACTGGATCCTGGGTGATTGAGACGACATCAGAGGTCCTTTCCTTTCACGGGTAGCGGGTGGGAATGGCCAACCGGTCCTCCCACCGGGGCCGTTGGGTCTGGCTTCGCGGCGGCTCCTGCCGGCCGCGGGTCGGGCGAGACGGCAGCGTCCGTGAGGGACGAGGCCTCGAGCAAGGTCGCCAGGTCGGACAGGACAGGCGACTGCATGATGTCCTTGATCGACACCGCGCGCTTGAGCAGGACGGCGAGCTTCACCGCGGACAGCGAGGTCCCGCCCAGGGCAAAGAACGAGTCCTGCGCGCTGATCCGACCCGCCGGTAGGCCGAGCACCGACGCCCATGCCTCGGCGAGCCGCTGCTCGGTGGCCGAGAGGGCCTCCGCCGCGGTACCGGCTTCGGGCACGACCTCCCGAGCCATCCGGGTCAAGACCTTCCGGTCGATCTTGCCGTTGCCGGTCAGGGGCAGGCTCTTCTGCCACCGATACGCCGACGGAACCATGTAGCCCGGAACCCGCGCGGCCAGCTCGCTCCGGATTTCATCGACTTCGAGCTGCCCATTGCCTGAGTAGAACGCCACCAGGAACTTCGACTGTCCGGCGCCCTCACCGACGACGACGGCGCCGTCGCGGACGCCGGGAACCCGCAGCAGCGCGTTCTCGATGTCGCCGATCTCGATCCGGAAACCGGAAATCTTGACTTGGTTGTCCCGCCGGCCCAGATACTCCAGCTTTCCCTCCGGCGACCAGCGGCCGTAGTCGCCCGCCCGGTAGAGTCGCGCACCGTCCACGTAGGGGTCGGTGGAGTAGGCCAAGGCCGTCCGTTCCGGATCGTTGATGTAGCCGCGGCCCACGCACACTCCGGAGAAGGCGATCTCGCCCGGTGCTCCGAGCGGCACAAGGCGCTGCCGCTCGTCGAGGATGTGGATCCTGACGTTGGAAATCGGCGGACCCAGTGGCACAGAACTGCCCGCTGGCGCTGCGCTCATGACCTCGTGGTTCGTGTCGTCCGAGGTCTCCGTGAGTCCGTAAGCGTTGACCAGCTTGACGTCCGGCATCACGTCGAACCAGCGGCGGACCAGTTCACGTTTCAGGGCCTCCCCGGTCGCCGAGACGCAGCGGAGGTTCGGCAGGGCGCGGGGGTTGCCGGCCAAGTAGGCCACCACGGCGTCCAAATACGAGGGAACGACCTGGAAGACCGCGACCGCGCCCCGTTCCACCGTGTCGATGAACCGCTCGACGTCGAGGATGCGGTCCTGCGCGACAATGTGCGTGCGACCGCCGACGAGCAGTGCCGAGACCAGTTGCCACAGCGAGATGTCGAAACATTGGGGGGCGCTCTGGGCAACGACGTCGCCGGGGCCGATCCCGAGGTCCTCGACCTTGGCGAACAGGTGGTTCACCATCCCCTCGTGCTCGCACATGGCGCCTTTCGGCTCGCCGGTGGAACCCGAGGTGAAATAGACGTAGGCGAGCTGATCGGGGCGAACCTCCACACCGGGATCGTCGCCGGTGTGCCCCTCGGACTCAATGGTGTCGAAGAGGAGCCTGGTGACCGAAGGAAGTCCGTCGAGTGCTTCATCCAGAGTGCCGGTGCTGCCCTCCTCAGTCAGCACCATCCGACTGCCGGACCGGGTGAGTGTTCTGGCGATCCGGTCGGCAGGGAAGTGCGGTTCGATCGGCAGGTACGCGCCGCCGGCCTTGAAGACGCCGATGACGGCGGCCATCCACTCCAGGTCCCGCTCGGCGATGACCGCCACAACGTCCTCCGCCTGGAGTCCGCGCGCCAGCAGGGCCCAGGCAATGCGGTTGGCGCGGGTGTTCAGCTCCGAGTATGTCCACTCCCGCGCGTCCTGGACAGCCGCGATGCGATCGGGATGCTGCCGGACGCGTTCCTCGAACAACTCATGGAAGCGCTGCTGGGGCCGGGGGCGTTCGGGTCCGGCGAGCTGCCCAAGCTGGAAGCGCTGCTCATGGGCATCAACCACATCGGCATCGAAGGGATCCGCCTCCGGGTTTGCCACCAGGTGGCGGACCGCGGCGAGGTGGTAGCCGGCGATCCGGAGGGCCGCATCCTCGTTGATGACGTCGCGCCGATAGCGCAGGCGCAAGGTTGCGCCGCCTTCGGTATCGCGGAGTGAAATGCCCAAGACAATGCTCTCCGGCAGGTCGGGATCGTTGTCCCGGAGGGCGTCGAATACCACCTCGTAGCCCGGCGTGGCCGCGTCATGGCCGGCGTGCCCGGGGCCGGTCTGCTCTGCCCCGGCCTGGATCTGCCGGCTGTGCGCCGCGGAGACAAGCGCCAGCCATGATCCTTGGCCCGGCTCCAGCTCGCACGGCCAGGTCCCTGAGGTGTCCCTCCAGCCGGTGGTGACCTCTGCCTCGCCGGACAGCGCCTGAAGCACCCTGGCGTGAGCCGCCAGCCAGATCGCCACAGGGGTCACATCCAGCTCGCGGGACACGGTCCGCACGGACTGGTGCAAATCCTCGGGAACCGCCACCTCGATCCTTGCCTGACCCGGCTGGCGGTCCTGTGTCCACCTGGGAATCGCCGTCGGGACGGTACCAGCGGCAGCTGTCCGATTGGTATTCGGGCCCTGAGCCTGGTCAGCGGCGGTGCGGCAGGTTTGCGCAGTGGTGATGGTCATGAAACGGGCCTTTCCAGTGCGATGGGGGAGATGGCGGGGGTAGGGGCCTCTTCGGCCGGGTTGCCGCCCCACAAAGTGCCCCGAGGAAGCGTGGTCCCCTTCATCACGAAGGAGTCGGCAGCCACGACGGCACCGTCCTCAACGGTCACGCCGTAGTGGATAAAAGCTGCCACACCCAGCGTGACGTCGTCCCCGACCACGTTGTAGTCGGACTTGAACATCCCGTCCTCCTGGGAATGGGACTGGATGGTGGTGCCGTTGTTAAACGTGCAGCGGGAGCCGATCGTCACCAGGGACCGTTCGATGACCGCGAGGCCGTCGTCGTAGACCCGGGAGCCGATCCGTACGCCCAGCAGACGCCAGATCAGCGGCTTGAACGGCGTTCCGTTGAAGACAGCCAAGTATCGGCTCTGGGCCTGCAGCTTCCAGTACCGCTCGTGCCACCAGAAGTAAGGGTTGTAGATGGAGCACAACTGGGGCCGAAGCCCCCGGAACCCGGTCGCGAGATGTTGGAGGCCGATGGGGACCAGCACGCCGAGCACGAGCAGCACCACGAAGGACGCGCTGAGCGCCAGGAAACCGTATTGGTCGGTCAACTCGAGGCCGGCGAACATCACCAGCAGGGCCACCGAGGCGTTGAACCACCGTGCCAGCATGAGGAGCGCCATGGTGCGCAGGTTGTGACCGTCCTTGGCCGCTAAGTCGCGGCGGAGATCGGTGCGGCTCCTCTGCTCTTCGGGGAGGGTGTCCCGCAGCACTGAGCGGGGGATCTCGAACGCCGGCGATCCGAGCAGACCCACGTCTTGGCGCACCGGCCCGTCGACCGGGATCATGACTTTGGTCGCGAGCAGACAGTTGTCGCCGGTCTTGGCTTCGGCGGGGTACAAGACGGCGTTGCCCAGGAAGTTGCGGGCACCGATCGCCACCCCACTGAGCTTGAACGACGTCGCCGAGTATTCCGCGTTCATGAATGACACCCCGTCGGCGATCATGGTGCCGGTGCCGATGGTCGAAAGGAACGGGTTGTCGTGCTTGAAACCGGTACCAAAATTCGAGCCGGTCTGCTGGACCTCCGGCTGGCGGTATCCGATGGCCCGCACGTAGTTCACAACGTAGGAGCTGTCGCCGAACAACTGCCCGAGCATGGGGCTGTTGGTCATTTTTGAGACCGTTCGTGCTGCCGCATCACGCAGGCCGAACAGTGGATAGACCCTGTCGGGCTTCAGCACCAGTTGGAGCAGTTGCGGCAGGGTCGTGATGAGGACCAGCGCCACAATCGTGCCACCGATGATGCCCAGGCCGGCGTAGGCAATGGCGTCCGCGTAGAAGATCCAGCCGCCGAACGCCCACTCCTGCGTCCCCAGAAGCGCCGCCACGTTCGGGTCCGCCAGGATCACCAGCGTGATCACCAGTCCCCACATGGTCCGGCCCAGCCCGACGGTGCCCACGAGTTGGGAGACGGCGAACCATGCCCGGCGCCATGGCCGGTAGGGTGTCGGCTCGACGGTGGCGTAGTCCGCACTCCCCGGCCGGCCCGGCGAACCGTGCCACCGCTCGCCGTCGGGCACGGATTGGCCCGTGTAGAGCGTGGACCGGTGGCCTAGTTGCGAGTGGTCGCCCATGGCCGTGTTGATGTCCAGGACGCTTCCCTCGCCGATGATGACGTCCTTGCCCAGCGTGACTCCGCCCACTTGGATGACGCCGCCGTGGGCACGGTATCCGTTGAGTATCGCGTCCTTGCGGATTACCGTCCCCTCGCCGATCGTCAGCAGGTCGGTGCAGATCGGCAACCGATTGGTCATGATCATCACGTTGCGGCCGACCTTCGCCCCCATGGCCCTCAGGTAGAAGGTGGTGAGCGGCGAACCGGCCATCAACGAAAGCGGAGAAGTGCGCATCAGCGCCTTGACCAGCCAGAACCGGAAGTAAGCCAGGCTCCAGATGCGGATCTCCTTGGGCCGGAACCGCCCGATGAAAATCCACTTGGCAACCACCGGCAGGATGCACATCACTACGAACGTCGCAGCGGTATAGGCGATTGATCGCAGGTAGAGCTCCCAGAAGGGCGTTCCATGGCTTACCCAGTCGTGGTTACCCGCCGCCGCGTCCGGGAACAACCAGAGGTACCCGACGACCATGATGAAACCGGCCAGCACACAATAGCCAAGGTAAACAAGCACCTGCAGGGCGCCGCAGGCGACATACTCCCAGGTCCGTGCGTCCATGGGGGGTGGCATCTCCGGCTCGGTGGCCACAGTCGGCGGGGGCATCGTCTCTTTGTCCTGCTGCAGGGGAACCTGGAGTGCCGTTGCCAGCGCGGAGATATTGGGGTTGCTGTAGATCTCCTTCATGGATATTTGCGGCAGGTCCGGCTGCTTGCGCACGCGGGCGCAGAACCGGGCCATGACCAGCGAGTCGGCGCCCAGGTCGTGGAAGAAGTCGGCGTCGGCCGGCACCTGCTCGATGTCCAGCACGCCGGCGAGGACTTCGGCCAGCTGGCCCTGCAGTTGTGCCGCCGCTGACGTTTCTTCCGCGGGTGCCAGTGCAGCGGCCAGTGCCGAGATCGTTGGGTTCTGGTAGATGTCCTTGATCGAGACAGCCGGCAGGTCCGGTTGCTTGCGCACGCGGGCGCAGAACCGTGCCATGACCAGCGAGTCGGCGCCCAAGTCGTGGAAGAAGTCGGCGTCGGCCGGCACCTGCTCGATGTCCAGCACGCCGGCGAGGACTTCGGTCAGCTGGCCCTGCAGCAGTGCCGCCGCTGACGTTTCTTCCGCGGGTGCCAGCGCTGCCGCCAGTGCCGAGATCGTTGGGTTCTGGTAGATGTCCTTGATCGAGACGGCCGGCAGGTCCGGCTGTTTCCGCACGCGGGCGCAGAACTGCGCCATGACCAAGGAGTCCGCGCCCAATTCGTAGAAGAAGTTGTGGTCCAGGGGGACATCGTCCTTCTTCACCACCGATGCGAGGAGATCCGCTAGGCGGCGCTCCAAGGCAGCGCGCGCCACCTTGGCAGGCGCGGCTGCAGGACCGTTGTTCGCCGGAGTATCGGGTGCCTCAGGAGCCGGGGGATTCGTCGGGGGTCTGGAACGCGGAGCCCCCTGCAGGTCACGGACGGGCAGTTTCACTGCACAAAGCTCCTTAGTGAGGCGGTGGCAACGGGATCGGCCACGGGGGCCGGTGCCGTGAGCCGTGGCCCTGACACGGAGCCGGACAATGGGTCCGGAGCGACCGCCGCGTCAGCGGAGGCGAGCGCTTCGGCGCCGAAGTGGTCGAGCACCCAGTCGGGGTTGTAGACAGTTTCCAAGTACGGACGGCCCAGATCCGGCGAGATGGCCACTGCGGTGGTGTCCTGGGCGTTGTGGTCGTTGAGCCAGGACATGGCGCCGTGGACCACGGTCCCGGTGGAGCCACCCAGCATGAATCCGCTGGCGGCGAGGCGGTGGCAGGCACGCACGGTGTCCGGCTCCTCGACGATCACCACGTCATCGATCAAAGATTCGTCGAGCTGCGGCGGACGTACGCTCATCCCGAGCCCCGGGATCAGGCGGGTGGCGGGATCGCCGCCGAAGGAGACCGATCCTGCGGCGTCCACCGCGACAACCCGGACGTCTGGTCGGTGCTCGCGGAAGTACCGCGCGCAACCCATCAGCGTTCCCGTTGTCCCGGCTCCCACGAACAGTACGTCCAGTTCGGGGAACTGCTGGGAAATCTCGGGGGCGGTCCAACGGTAGTGCGCGCCCCAGTTGCCGGGATTGGTGTACTGATTGAGCCAGATGTACCGCTCGTCGGAAGCGCAGAGGTCCCGGACGTGGTTGAGCCGGGCTCCGAGGAAGCCGTCGACGGGATCTGGTTCGGTGACCAGGTCTACCTGGGCCCCGAGCGACTCCATCACTTGCCGGGTTGCCGGATTGCAGCGTGGATCGATCACGCATACGAAGCGGTATCCCTTGCTGGCTGCGATCATGCTGAGCGCAACGCCGAGGTTCCCCGAGGAGGACTCCACCAGGATGGAGTCCGGGCCGATTGAGCCATCCCGCTCGGCGCGCTCGACCATTTCCCGCGCGGGCTTGAGCTTGATCGAGCCGGCGAAGTTGAACCCCTCGATCTTCAGGTAGAGGCGGCGGCCGAGCACCCCTTCAAGGTCTACGAACAGGCTCTGCTCATTGAACAGGTGCGGATCCTTGATGATCGGCATGATATCCCTCGTTCTCCTGCCAGGAGCTTGATCACAAGGGTCGCCAGGGAATGGCGGGTCGGATTAGTGAGCATCGCTGTTCTCCCCAAGAACCCCATGAAGCTGCGTTTGCAATGCGCTTAAAGTGAACCCCCGGCCCCGTTATCGCGCCGTTATTGCGCCGTTATTGGCCGTGGGTAAAGACCGCCGGGCGTGTTGGCCTGCAGGCCTTACGCCGCGGTGCCCCCCCCACGGCTCTCTCAGCATCAAAAAGGTGTTCTGCGGACAAGGCGCCAGCACCGCCGGCAGTGGTTGGCCAGGTCTGATCGCCTGCGCACGGACAGAGCCACATGATGTGTTCGTCGCCTACAGCCACGACACCATCAAAGACTCGCCCTCGCCGGCGGCCTCCGAAGGCCTGACTCCGGAGGAAGAAGGCGAGCTTCGCCGGTACTACGGCACCGAAACCTGACGTCGAGTGAGGCCCTGGTCCTCACCACCGAAGCCTGACGTCGCGTCAGGCCCTGGTGCTCACCGTGACCGTGAACTTGGGATTCCTCGCCACCTGGCGGGTGGGTCCTACCAGGCGGTTCAGCGCAGGCTTGTAGGCCAAATGGCTGTTCCACACCGTCCACAGTTCGCCTCCGGGGGCCAAGACACGGCCGGCGTCGGCGAAGAGCTTCAGGGCAATGCCGGCATGGACGGCGTTGCCGATATGGAACGGCGGATTCAGGACAACCAGTTGCTCGGAAGCCGCAGGCAGTGAGGACAGGGCATCGTCCCGGCGGACCTCTACCCGGTCGGCCACCGCGTTTGCCTCGGCGGTGGCGCGCGCTGAGCTGACCGCGGAGGCGGACTGGTCCATGGCCAGCACCCGCAGTCCGCCGCGGGCCAGAGCCAGATAGGCGGCGATCGTTCCGTTGCCGCAGCCAAGGTCCACGGCCCGGCTAGCCTCCCGGGCATCGGCGAGCAGGGGGAGCAGGAACCGGGTCCCAGGGTCCAATTTTGGCCCGCCAAAGGTGCCGCCAAAGGCGACCAACCGCAGCGGAACCGGCAGACCGACGTCGTGCTCCTCGGTGCGAGGGAAGCGCGCGCCGACCGAAGGCAGCGGACCAGAGGCGGTCAGGATCCGTGCTTTCTGCCGCGCCAGACCGGCCGTCACGGAGGAGAACGATGCCGACAGCACGGAGTTCATCGCGGTGCTCATGTGTTTGACCCGGCCGCCCGCCAGCACCGTCACATCTGGAGACGCCGCCGCGGCGACGCAGCCGGCAATCTCCTCCAGCGCATCGAGCGAACGCGGCAACTGAAGGAGCACCAGTCGGACTCCGTCAAGGGCGGACGGCTCCAGCGGGCGGTGGCCGTAGCCCGACAATCCAAGCCGGGAGGCGTTGTTGTCGAGCGCGCGCTCTGAGCTGAGGGCGTCCTGCAGCACGCGGATTCCCTGTTTGCCCGCAGCTGCCAGGGCCAGGGTGAGCGCCCCGTAGCGGTCATTCACCACCGCGATCCGGCTTCCTGCCAGACCAGTGATCAGGGGTTCGGCGGTGTCCAGCAGGAGCTTGTCGGCGGCATCGTAGGCGAACAGGTTGTCCGCTTCCACGTCCGGCCACCGCCGGAGCGCGGCAAAGTCCAGGCCGGGTCGGAGGCTCCGGGCGGCGTCCCCGGCACCCCCGGCGTCCCCGGGGGCCCCGGCGTCGGCGTGATGGTCAGCCAAGGTCTACCCACTCCGTCCCCAGTTCAAGAGGTGCGGGACCGCCCGACGTCAAGGCTGCCAGTTGTTCCTTGAAGCGTTCGATCACGTCCGGCGTGTCCTCCAGGGCCAGCCGGATCCGCACATCTGCTGCACCGTAGTCGGTGCCCAGCACGACGGTTCCGGTGGCTCGCAGGTCATTTTCCAGCCGGCCGGCGTCCGCGTGCACGGTGGGGGCCGCGAACAACCGCATCCTGCGCCGCTGGACCAGGTCAGCGGTGGAAACGGCCTCCGACACCGATTCCGAATAGGCTCGCACCAGCCCGCCGGCGCCCAGCAGGATCCCGCCGAAGTAGCGCACGACGACGGCAGCGACGTCGCTCAGGTCCGTCACCCCCGGTGCGGTCTCGCGTTTGAGCAGGGCTTCCAACATGGGGATGCCGGCCGTGCCGGAGGGCTCGCCGTCGTCATTGGAGCGCTGGACCGCGCGATCGGGACCAAGCACGAAGGCGCTGCAGTGGTGCCTGGCATCATGGAACTCACGGCGCAGGTCCGACACCAGGCTGCGGGCCTCGTCCTCGGTCTCCGCACGGCGCAGCACGGTGATGAATCGCGAACGCTTGATCTCGATCTCATGGCGGTGTTCGCCGGCAACGGTGGTGTAGCTGCTGGCGGTGGACGGTTGAAGCACATCCTCCAGCCTAATCGTCTTTGCAGCGGCGCTGGAGCCGAGGTGCTTGATCGTGCCGTTGTCCATGCGCCCCTGCCCGCGCCGGGCCGAGAGGCCCCCTTGTCCGGCCGGCCGGACCGTGCCTAGTGTGGCGGTAAGTGGCCGTCCGGTAGCGGTGCGGCCGTCCCGGCAACGAACGGTGGAGCCATGGCGAAGTACCAGCCCGAATTCGATCGGCGCATCCAGGACGAGCAGGACCAGGGTTCGGACTCGGACAAGACGAGCGCGGAACGGGTCTCGGCTCAACAGGGCGACTCGGCCAATCCGGATCCGCAAGAACAGAACATCACCGGACCTGAACCCGGCGGCGGGGTTCCGCCCGGCGAAACCCCGCCGGCCGAGGACCAGATGAGCGCAGACCAAGGACACGAGGAGTAACCGGCCCGCTACAGCCGCTGCCTTCGTCGTCGGCGTGGAGACCACGACGACGGCGCGGTGCGGTTCCGCTGCCTTCGGCGTCGGCGTGCAGACCACGACGACGGTGCCGTGCGGTTCCGCTGCCTTCGGCGTCGGCGTGCAGACCACGACGACGGTGCCGTGCGGTTCCGCTGCCTTCGGCGTCGGCGTGCAGACCACGACGACGGTGCCGTGCGGTTCCGCCGCGGACTCGTTGGCGCGCCCTTATGTTCCGGTCCGTCTGCCGTTCCGCGGGGACCGAGTGTGTGGCACGGTGTCAGCTGGCTTGCTGGCTAGACTGAGGCCGTGTTGAGAATCGGACTGACAGGTGGAATCGCCGCCGGAAAATCGCTCGCCGCCCGGCGACTGACGGAGCTGGGCGCAACCTTGGTCGACGCCGATGCTATCGCCCGGGAAGTAGTAGAGCCGGGCACCGATGGCCTGCTCGCGGTCGTCGAAGCCTTCGGCCCGGAGGTCTTGGATGCCGAGGGCCGGCTGAACCGCCCGGCGCTGGGCGCCTTGGTGTTCAATGATCCGGCGCAACGCGAGCGCCTGAACACGATTGTGCATCCTCTGGTCCGCGCGCGTGCGGCCGAAAGGGCAGCTGCCGCCGGCGAAGGCGGAATCCTTGTCCAGGACATCCCACTGCTGGTGGAAACCGGACAGAGCCCCTCCTTCCACCTGGTCTTGGTGATCGACGCCCCCAGCGAAGAGCGGCTGCGGCGCATGATTGAAGACCGTGGCATGACTGAGGCCGACGCCCGTTCCCGGATGGCCGCCCAGGCCTCGTCGGCAGAACGCAGGGCTGCCGCCGACGTGGTGCTGAACAACACCGGGACGCGCGAGCAGTTGCTGGCCGCACTGGATGCCCTCTGGGAGGAGCGGCTGGTGCCCTTCAACCAGAACTTGCTGGCCGGCCGGCTGGCTCCTCGCTTGGGGCCGCCGGTGCTGGTGGATCCGCAACCGCAGTGGCCGGCGCAGGCAGCCTTGCTGGCGGAGCGGATCAGGCGCTCCGACCCGCGGATCATGGCAGTCGACCACATTGGGTCAACGGCCGTTCCGGGCCTGCCGGCCAAGGACGTGCTGGACCTGCAGGTCACGGTGGCCAGCATGGCGGATGCCGACTCCGCCGCCGAGGCGCTGGCCGCGGCCGGCTTCCCGCGCTGGCCCGGCAGCTGGCGCGACACGGCGAAACCGCAGCATCCGGAGCCGGGAGACTGGGCCAAGCGGCTGCACGGCAACGCCGATCCGGGCCGGGCCGTCAATGTGCATGTCCGGGAAGCGGGCTCGCCGGGTTGGCGTTTTGCCTTGCTGTTCCGCGACTGGCTGCGGGCAGACCAGGGGGCCGCCGAAGCCTATCTGGCCGAGAAGCGGCGGCTGGCCGCCCTGCATGCCGCGGACCCATCCGCCGGCCGCTACGCCCGGGCCAAGGAAGACTGGTTCAGCCAAACAGCAGACCCGCAGATGCATCGGTGGGCCGAGGACACAGGCTGGAAACCGCCCGCTCTCGGCGGCTAGCGCCGGCGCGGTTTCTCAGCCGGTGGGAGGGGTGAACTGGCTGGCGGTGAAGTCGGCCCCCCACGGGTCCCTGATCACCGCATCCCGCGTCCAGTCCGTGTCGGTCCGGTCAAGCACCGTTCCGCCCAACCGCTCGGCATCGGCCGCCGTCGCATCGCGGTCGGCGACGGTGAAAGCCACGTGCCAGTGTGGTGCCTCCCCGTGCTGCACCTCCGAAAGCCACCCGATGGCGTCCGCGAAGCCCGGCGGAGCAGCGATACCAGACTGGCGCTCGTGGATCTCCGGGTCACTGGTCGACTGCAGGTGGTCGCCATAGCCGGGGACGCGGATCATGCTGCCGAAACCGAGGTCGTCGAACTGCCAGCCGAACACCCGGCCGTAGAACTCCCTGGCCGCGGCAGGATCCGCGGCGTGGAGGTCGCTGAAGTTCCACGCCCCCGGCACATTGACCGCCTGGGCACCCGGGCGGCGCCGCGCCTGCCAGAGCCGGAACACGACACCGGCCGGATCGGCGCACACCGTTGACCAGCCGCCCTCCCCGGCAGCCTCCGGACCGGAGAGCACCCGGCCGCCCGCGGAGCGGATCCTGTCCAGGGCACCCTCGGAATCCTCGACCGCCACGTACGTGTTCCAGGCCGGCTCGCCGCCGCCGGCCGTGCCCTCGCCGCCGACGACTCGGGCTTCGCCGAGGCCGGCGACATCACGGCCGTCGAGCTGGGCGATCACGTAGCGCGGGGAGGCGCCCGGCGGCGTTGCGTCGGCGAACGTCCAGCCGAACAGGCCGCCGTAGAATTCCTTGGCCTTCTCAATGTCCCGGTGTTCGACGTCGATCCACGACGTCACGCCCTCGGGATAGGTCCGGACCTGGTCCATGATGTGCCTTCCGTTCGTCGTCGGGTGCACGGACAGATCTACCGCACACAACTGCGCCGAGGCAACGGTGCACGGACGCGGCAGGGGTAGCCGAGGCGCCGATTTTTGCCCAGAGCGATTCAGGACCCACACTGACCGGAATCGGGTCTACGGTTAACGGCATGAGTCTTGCGCAGGACATCAAACGCATTGTAGCGCCCTTCGAAGTCGTCAGCGAGTTCCAGCCCGCGGGCGACCAGCCGACAGCCATCGCCGAACTGACGGAACGGATCCAGGCCGGAGAGAAAGACGTGGTGCTGCTCGGCGCCACCGGTACCGGCAAGTCCGCCACCACCGCCTGGCTGGTGGAACAGGTGCAGCGGCCCACCCTGGTGCTGGTGCAGAACAAAACCTTGGCGGCCCAGCTCGCCAACGAGTTCCGCGAACTGCTGCCGAACAACGCCGTGGAATACTTCGTTTCGTACTACGACTACTACCAGCCGGAAGCCTACGTCCCGCAGACGGACACCTTCATTGAGAAAGACTCCTCCATCAATGAGGAAGTCGAACGGCTGCGCCACTCGGCCACCAACGCGCTGCTGACCCGGCGCGACGTCATCGTGGTGGCCACCGTGTCCTGCATCTACGGCCTGGGCACGCCGGAAGAGTACATCGCCGGAATGGTCACGCTGCGCAAGGGCGCCGAAATGAACCGCGACGACATGCTCCGCCGGTTCGTCGCCATGCAATATGCCCGCAATGACATCGACTTCCACCGCGGCACCTTCCGGGTGCGCGGCGACACGGTGGAGATCATTCCGATGTACGAGGAGCTGGCGGTCCGGATCGAGTTCTTCGGCGACGAGATCGAACAGATCCAGACACTGCACCCGGTCACCGGCGAGATCATCCGCGAGGAGACGGAGATGTATGTCTTCCCGGCCTCGCACTACGTGGCCGGCGAGGACCGGATGAGTCGCGCGGTCAAGGAAATAGAGGACGAACTGCGCGACCGGCTGCAGGTGCTCGAGTCGCAGAACAAACTGGTGGAAGCGCAGCGGCTCCGGATGCGCACCACCTACGATCTGGAAATGATGCAGCAGATGGGGTTCTGCAACGGCATTGAAAACTACTCGCGGCACATCGATGGCCGCGGTCCGGGCACGGCGCCGCATTGCCTGCTGGACTACTTCCCGGACGACTTCCTGCTGGTGATTGACGAATCGCATGTGACCGTGCCGCAGATCGGCGCGATGTATGAGGGCGACATGTCCCGCAAACGGACCCTGGTGGACCACGGTTTCCGGCTGCCGTCCGCGATGGACAACCGGCCGCTGAAGTGGGACGAGTTCCTGGAGCGGATCGGGCAGACCGTCTACCTTTCCGCCACGCCGGGCAAGTACGAGCTGTCCAAGTCCGACGGATATGTGCAGCAGATCATCCGGCCCACCGGCCTGGTGGACCCGGAGGTCATCGTCAAGCCCACCAAGGGCCAGATCGACGACCTGCTGGGCGAGATCAACGCGCGGGTGGAGCGGAACGAACGCGTTCTGGTCACCACGCTGACCAAGCGGATGGCCGAGGACCTGACCGACTACCTGAACGAGCACGGGGTCAAGGTCCAGTACCTGCACTCCGACGTGGACACGCTGCGCCGCGTGGAGCTTCTCCGGGAACTGCGGATGGGCGCCTTCGACGTGCTGGTGGGCATCAACCTGCTCCGCGAAGGCCTGGACCTGCCCGAAGTCTCGCTGGTCGCGATCCTGGACGCGGACAAAGAGGGCTTCCTGCGCAGCAGCACGTCGCTGATCCAGACCATCGGCCGTGCCGCCCGCAACGTCTCCGGCCAGGTGCACATGTACGCGGACAAGATCACCGACTCGATGGCCAATGCCATCGAGGAAACCAACCGGCGCCGTGAGATCCAGATTGCCCACAACAAGCAGCACGGCGTGGACCCGCAGCCGCTGCGCAAGCGGATTGCGGACATCACGGACCAGTTGGCCCGCGAAGACGCCGACACCCAGCAGCTGCTGAAGGACTTTGACTACGGCAAGGGCAAGCGCGGATTTTCCGCGGCAGTGTCCAAGGACAAGGTCCGCCGCGACGGGCTGGCTGCTGCCCCGGCCGAGGACCTGGGCGAGCTGATCGCGCAGATGACCGAGCAGATGCACGCCGCAGCGGCGGAACTGCAGTTCGAGCTGGCCGCCCGGCTGCGCGACGAGGTTTCCGACCTGAAGAAGGACCTGCGGCAGATGCGCGCCGCCGGCCACGCCTGACACGTGCGTTGCCTGCCGTTGCAGGCTGTGTGGAGGGGATCACGACGGCGGTGCGCACCGCCGTCGTGATCCCTGCCTTGCGCTACACTTGTCCGAGCGTAGGGGAGTATCCCGAACACTGTGAACGTCAGCACGCGGGGCATCGAAGCTCCGCCGGGCGCAGTGGCCTGGCCGGTCAGGGCAGGCGGAGAGACTTGCGGCGAACACTCGCACCCGCGCACCGCACGCGCGCGGCATCTTCTGTGAAAGGCAAGGTTCCGTGTCGGACCAATTAACGCTGCCCTTTGAGATCATCTCGTTTGTGGTCCTGGGCATCATCCTGCTGTTTGACCTGCTCTACGTGGTCAAGCGGCCGCACGAGCCGTCCATGAAGGAAGCCGGGCTCTGGGTAGGCTTCTACGTCACCTTGGCCCTGATCTTCGCCGGCCTGCTGTTCTGGCAGGCAGGCCCGGACTACGGCCAGGAGTTCGTGGCGGGCTGGATCACCGAGTACAGCCTCAGCGTGGACAACCTGTTTGTCTTCATCATCATCATGGCCAGGTTCTCCGTGCCCCGGAAGTACCAGCAGGAAGTGCTGATGTTCGGCATCATCATTGCGCTGGTCCTGCGCGGTATCTTCATCCTGCTGGGCGCCACCGTGATTGCCCACTTCAGCTGGGTCTTCTACATCTTCGGAGCCTTCCTGCTCTGGACCGCCTGGAAGCAGGCCACCGACTCCGGAGAAGACGAGGAAGAAGGGTCCGAATCCGGGCTGGTGGCCCGGCTGACCAAGAAGCTGCCGGTCAGCGAACACTACGACGGCAACAAGCTGCGCACCACGGTGGACGGCAAGCGCTTGTTCACCCCGATGGTCATGGTCTTCATCACCATCGGCATGACCGACCTTCTGTTCGCGGTGGACTCCATCCCGGCGATCTTCGGCCTGACCCAGAGCGCCTTCATCGTGTTCACCGCGAACATCTTCGCGCTGATGGGTCTGCGCCAGCTCTACTTCCTGTTGGGCGGCCTGATGGACCGGCTGGTCTACCTGAAGCACGGGCTGTCCGTGATCCTGGCCTTCATCGGTGTGAAGCTGATTTTCCACGCCCTGCATGAGAACGAGCTGCCGTTCATCAACGGCGGCCAGCACATCGAGTGGATCCCGGAGATCAGCACCGGGTTGTCCTTGGCCGTGATTATCGGCACCCTGGTGGTCGCCACGGTGGCCAGCCTGCTCAGCCCGGCCGGTCGCCAGGCCGCCATCGACGCGCGGCTGGCCAAGGACGCTGAACGGGCCAAGTCCGACTCTGAGTAACACCGGCACCACCGGTCGTCCGTCGACTAGGCTCGGCGTGTGAAAGAACTGAGCAACGCGGCGCTGAACGCAGACCCTCGCACGAGGGCCGTTCAGCGCCGCGTTGTCATTTCCCTGTCCATGGCGCAGCTCTTCAGCGGCCTGGGCCATGGCGCGGGACTCGCCATCGGCTCACTGCTGGCGGTAGAGCTCACCGGCAGCGAGGCGCTGGCCGGAACGTCCACCATGGCGATTTCGTTGGCCGCCGCGCTGGCCGCCCTGCCGTTGGCGGGGACCGCCGCCCGGTCCGGACGCCGGCGGGCGTTGGTCACCGGCCTGCTGCTGGCCCTGCTGGGATCCGCACTGATGGCGCTTGCACCCGTCACCGGGTCCTTTGCCGTGCTGCTGGCCGGCTCCGCCTTGCTGGGTGTAGGTAACGCGGCCAACCTGCAGGCGCGCTTCGCCGCGGTGGATCTGGCCGTGCCCCAGCATCGCGGCCGGGACCTGGCTTTCGTCGTCTGGTCCATCACCGTGGGGGCCGTCGCAGGACCGAACCTGATCCGGCCGGGTGCCGAACTGGGTGCTGCGCTCGGGCTGCCGGAATCGTCCGGGCCCTTCCTGTTCTCGATGGCCGGGATGGCCATCGGCGCCGCCCTGCTGCTGGTGGGGCTGCGGCCCGATCCGCTGCGCTACGCGCGCTCGCTCGGCACTGGCCCAGCCGACCTCCGCCCGGTCCAACGCCGCGGAACGCTGCGCACCGGTGTGGCCGCGGTGCGCCAGCATCCGATGGCCATGCTCGCGCTGGCCGCGGTGATCGGCGCCCATCTGGTCATGGTGGCAGTCATGTCCATGACCCCGGTCCACCTGCAAGAACTGGACCATGCAGGCGGACATCAGCACAGCCAGACCGACACCTTCGCCATCATCGGCTTCACCATTTCACTGCACATGGCCGGCATGTATGCGCTCTCGCCGCTGATGGGCTGGCTGACCGACCGGCTCGGCCGAGTCGGCACCATCGTGGTGGGGCAGCTGATGCTGCTGGCCGCTACAGCCCTGGCCGGCGCTGGGCAGCAGGATACCTGGCTGGTGGGGGCCGGACTGATGCTGCTGGGCCTGGGCTGGTCCGCCTCGGTGATCGCTGGATCCACCCTGTTGGCCGAGTCGGTCCCGGAAGCGGAACGCGTTCCCGCCCAAGGCTTGTCGGACACCCTCATGGGGGCGGCCGGGGCAATGGGGGCGGCATTCTCCGGTCCGGTGCTGGCCGTCATGGGATTCGCCGGCCTCAACGCCACGGCGGCCATCGTTGCCGTGGTCCTGCTAGGCGCCGCCGCCAGCGTCTGGCGGCGGGGCGCCCGCACAGGAGCCGCCCGCTAGTTCCGAACCATGCCGAGCAGCCGGCCGAAGATGGCTTCGCCGTCGTCGGCAATGCCGTCATGATGGAACTGGTCGGTTTCCCAGACCTGCAGCCGGTTGACCTGGCCTGCCGTCTCCAGCGAAAGTCCGCGCTCCACGTAAATGTCGTCGCGGTACACATTGGCTGCCACCGGGACGGTGTTCCGGGCCAGGCGGTCGCGGTCGTAGAGCGCGGGCCAGTCGGACTTGGCGGCCAGCAGCTCGGCGACCTCGCGGAGCGGTGCCAGGGCAGGGTCCTGCTCGAAGTACCACGGATAGATCATCTCGCCGGTCAGCAGCGGTTCGGCGGCCTCGGGAGAAAACTGCGGGAACTCGCGGAGGACCCGCCAGGCCGCCCAGTCGGTGGCTGCGTGCTGGGCGTAGATCGACTCGTGCATCAGCGCGTACAGCGGGTTGGTGGCCCGGCTGACCAGAGCGGCCAGCTGTTCCAGGAAGGAGTCGGAGAGCCGCTGGCCGGCCGGAGTCTGGACGAACGCCTCCTCCAGCAGGTAGTGCAGGGCGTCGATCCGGGTGTTGCCGCCGAGGAACGACCCGGCCATCTGGAAGCGGCCGGTCGTCAGGCGCTCACCGGAGGGCAGGTATTCGGGCACCGTGTCCAGGTGCCGTGCGACGGCGGTGACCCGCGCACGGTCCTGCGGGTAGCGGTCGAAATACTCCCGGTTGCGGGCCTCCACTCGGGGGAAGGTGGCCCGGTAGACCCGGTCGGCGTCGCCGGCCAGCGGAGCCAGGCCTCCGGTGATCAGGACTTCTTGCAGCCCTTCCGGTGCGAGCGAGAGGTAGGTCAGCGAGCAGAAGCCGCCGTAGCTTTGGCCGAAGATGCTCCAGGGGCCGCTCTCGAGTTGCCGCCGGATCAGTTCGGCGTCGCGCACAATGGAATCCGCACGGAAATGCGTCAGGTAGTCCGCCTGTTCCGCGGCGCCACCGCGCAGCGGCAGGGTCTGCCGGTTCACCGGGGCGGACAAGCCGGTGCCCCGCTGGTCCAGCATCAGGATCCGGAAGGACTTGGCCGCTTCTTTCATCCAGCCGCCCAGCGAGGTCACCCGGTTGCCGCGTCCGCCGGGGCCGCCCTGCAGGAACAGCAGCCAGGGCAGGCGGGCCGCGGCGTCGTCGTCGTGCTCAGTAGAGGAGTATTCCCGGGCAAAGATCTCCAGGGATTCGCCGCCGGGGTCGGCATGGTCGAGTGGAACGGTGAAGAAATGCTCCGCTGTTCGCATCCCGCGCTGGCGGTAGGCTCCGGCCACCCGGTGCGGCTGCCCGATCACAGGGAGACCCGATCCACCGTCCCGAAAGCGGACAGTGCGTCGCCGGTCAACCGGAACGTCGACCATTCCTCCTGCGGACGGGCGCCCAGGCTGCGGTAGAAATCGATGGACGGACTGTTCCAGTTCAACACGGCCCACTCCACCCGGGCATAGCCGGAGGCCACCGCATGGCTGGCCAGCGTTTGCAGCAGGGCCTTGCCGTAGCCACGGCCGCGGGCCTCGGGCCGCACGTAGAGGTCCTCCAGGTAGATGCCGTGGACGCCTTCCCAGGTGGAGAAATTCCGGAACCAGAGGGCGAATCCCTGCACGCCGCCGTCGTCTTCGGCGATGTGCGCGAACACCGATGGCTGAGCCGAGAACAATGCTTCCCGCAGCTGGTCCGGCGTGGTCTTGACCGCGTCGGGTTCTTTCTCATACACCGCGAGATCGCGGATCAATTCGAGGATGACGGGGACATCGGCTTCTTTGGCAGGGCGGATCATAGACATGATGAGAGCCTATCGTCCGAAGCAGTCCGCGTTGGTAGGGTCGGTCCATGGATGCGACGTTGGGGAAATTCGTTGACGACTTCGCTGCGCTGGTGGCACTGGCCCAGCAGGCGCAGCAGCCCACCTTCCGCGGGGAGAACCTGCTGGACCGGCTCGATGCCCATCTGAAAACCGACGTCCGTGATCTGCCGACCGTCATGGAGGAGATCTCGGCGCACCGGTTGGCCGATGCTGACATCGCCCTGGCGGCATTCGCCGCCGAGGATCCGGAGAGCGTCCTGCTGGGCATCGGCGGCGGCGATCAACGCCACCATATGTCGCTGAGTGACATCCTGCAGCACGCGTCGCACGTTGGCGGCTTCCCGGTCGGACAGCCGGACTACACCAACTTGGCCGTCGGGCCTGCCCAGCAGCGGCAGGCATTGGCCCTCGGCATGCGCCTGTTTCGCCGTCACGGGCATCCGCTGGCAGTGCTCATGCGGGCGGCCAATCCGCGCTTCGGGCAAGCTGCGGCACGGCTGGAAGTGTTGTGTGCCGAGCCTGCCGCGTTGTCAGAATTCTTGACCGATTTCCGCGAGCGAATGCGCACCCACAGCGTGCTGAAAGGACAGGTGGTTTCTTTCACCATGGAGGAGTTCGGTGCCAGCGGTGCCGGTGTGACCTTCCATGAGCGCCCGCACGTGGCAGCCGGTGACGTGATCCTTGCACCCGGTGTCCTGGCGCGGATAGCCCGACATGTGGTGGAGGTGGCCGAAGCGCGCGGAAACCTGCGCAGACTAGGCCAACACCTCAAGCGGGGCGTTTTGCTGTACGGTCCGCCGGGCACCGGGAAGACACATACCGTCCGCCACCTGCTCTCCCGCAGCGAGGGTACGACGGCGATCCTGCTCTCCGGCGGCTCACTCGCCTTTATCTCCGAGGCGGCCAGGATGGCCCGCGCGCTGCAGCCTTCCATCGTTGTGCTGGAAGACTGCGACCTGATTGCCGAAGACCGCAGCTTTGGCCATGGCCCACAGCCGCTGCTGTTCGAAGTCCTGGACGCGATGGACGGGCTGGACGAGGACGCCGACGTTGCTTTCGTGCTGACCACCAACCGAGTGGAAGCGCTCGAGCATGCGCTCGCGCAGCGGCCCGGCCGGGTGGATCTGGCGGTGGAGATCCCGCGGCCGGACGCCGAGCAACGCGAGGCCCTGATCCGGCTTTACGCGCGCAGCCTTGGCTTTGGAACCGAAGCCATCGCGCAGGCCGCGGAACGGACCGCCGGCACCACCGCATCGTTCGCCCGCGAGCTGGTGCGCCGGACGGTGGTGGGAGCCTCCGCCAGAGGCAATGATCCCGGCGACGCCGACTTGCTGGCAGCAGTCGGCGAACTGATGGCCGACGCCGAAGCGCTCACGCGCAGCCTGCTCGGCAGCGACGGCGGCGAGGCACACGGCCGAGAACTTCCACGGATGCATACGACAGGGCAGCCAATGGCGGCCGGCGCCAGCGGCTCCTTCGCCTATACCAGCGAGCTACAGTTCGACCCGGACGAAGCCTAGGCGTCTGCTGTCGCGGCCGCTAGGGCTTGAGCACCACCTTGATGCAGCCGTCGTCCTTCTTCTGGAACTTCTCGTACAGCGCCCGGGGCGTCGCTGAGTGGCGCCGTGTGCGTCACCAAGTCACCGATCCCCAGCGCGGGCGCAGCCGGTCAGCCGTCAGGCTCAGGCCCCGCCGACGGGACCGACGTCGATAATCCGGACCGCCGCGGCACCGGATTCGTTGCTGGCAGCCAGGTCAACCTCGGCGCTGATGCCCCAGTCGCGGTTGCCGGCCGGATCGTCGAAGATCTGTCGCAGCTTCCAGACCGCGGGCTGCTCCTCGATGATCAGCGCCGCGGGTCCCCGGGCATCGGGCCCGGTTCCGATGTCGTCGTATTCCTCGAAATAGGCGTCCATTGCCTCGGCCCAGCGGTCTGCGTCCCAGCCTGCCTCGGCGTCCAGGGCGCCCAGCTCTTCTTCCTGTTCGTCGGCAAACAGTTCCACCCGTCGGAACAGCTCGTTCCGCACCATTACCCGGAAGGCCCGGATGTTGTCGGTCAGCTTCGGCGGCTCCTTGGTGAGTACCGATTCCGCGGCGTGTTCGGCGGCTAGGTCGGCTGCGCCCTTGCCGGCCGCGAGTTCTTCCCATTCGTCCAGCAGGCTGGAGTCCACCTGGCGAACCAGCTCGCCCAGCCACGCAATGATGTCTGCCAGGTCCTCGCGCAGCGCGTCGGCCGGCACCGTTTGGCGCAGTGCCTTGTACCCGTCGGTCAGGTAGCGGAGCACGATGCCTTCGCTGCGGGCCAGGCCGTAGAACTGCACGAACTCGGCAAAGTTCATGGCTCGTTCATACATGTCCCTAATGACCGATTTCGGCGCCAGTTCGAAATCACCCAGCCATGGGGCGCCGCGACGGTAGGTCTCGAAGGCGGCCTCCAGCAACTCGGCAAGCGGCCGCGGATAGGTGACTTCGTCCAGCAGCGCCATCCGCTGGTCGTATTCAATGCCGTCGGCCTTCATGGCGGCCACGGCCTCGCCGCGGGCTTTCTTCTCTTGGGCGGAGAGGATCTGGCGGGGTTTCTCGAGGGTGGCCTCGATGACCGACACCACGTCCAGCGCGTAGCTGCCGCCCTCGGCGTCCAGCAGTTCCAGGCTGGCCACGGCGAACGGGGACAACGGCTGGTTCAAGGCGAAGTTGGGCTGCAGGTCCACCTTCAGCCGGACACGATGGCCGTTCTCGTCCGGGGCATCCAGCCGTTCCACCAGGCCGGACACCACCAATTCCCGGTAAATACCCAGTGCCTTCCGGATCAGCTTCAGCTGCGAAGCGCGTGTCTCGTGGTTGCGCGTCAGCAGGCGCTTGGCCGCGGTGAACGGGTCGCCGGGGCGCTCCAGAACGTTCAGCAGCATCGCGTGGCTGATCGTGAAGCTGGATGTCAGTGGTTCAGGGTCGCTCTCCACCAATTTCTGGAAGGTCGGCTCACCCCAGCTCACAAAGCCGGTTGGCGGCTTCTTTTTCACCACCTGACGAAGCTTCTTCTGGTCGTCACCAAATTTCGCTACGGCCTTCGCCATCGCCTTGGTGTTCTCCACCACGTGTTCCGGGGCCTGTACGACGACGGTGCCTGCCGTGTCGTACCCGGCCCGCCCTGCGCGTCCGGCGATCTGGTGGAATTCGCGGGCGTTGAGCAGCCGGGTGCGCACGCCGTCGTACTTGCTCAGCGCGGTGAGCAGCACGGTACGGATGGGCACGTTGATGCCCACCCCCAACGTGTCCGTCCCGCAGATGACCTTCAGCAACCCGGCCTGGGCCAATTGCTCGACCAGCCTTCGGTATTTGGGCAGCATGCCGGCGTGGTGGACGCCGATGCCGTGCCGGACCAGCCGGTTAAGCGTCTTGCCGAAGCCCGCTGCGAAGCGGAAGCCGGAGATCAGTTCGGCGATGCGGTCCTTTTCCTCGCGGGTGCAGACGTTGACGCTCATCAGGTTTTGGGCGCGTTCGATGGCCTCCAGTTGGCTGAAGTGCACTACATAGACCGGTACCTGTTTGGTGGACAGCAGTTCTTCCAGCGATTCCTGCACGCTGGTCTGCACGTAGTAGTAGTGCAGCGGAATCGGCCGCTCCGCGGAACTCACGGTGACCGTCGTCCGATCGGTGAGTTCGGTGAGTTCCTTCTCGAACCGGGTCACGTCGCCCAGGGTGGCGGACATCAGCAGGAACTGCGCCTGCGGAAGTTCAAGCAGCGGCACCTGCCACGCCCAGCCGCGCTGCGGATCGGAGTAGTAGTGGAACTCGTCCATGATCACCGTGCCAAGATCCGCCGCGGAACCCTCACGCAGCGCGATGTTGGCCAAAATTTCGGCGGTGCAGCAGATAATCGGAGCATCCTGGTTCACCGCGGAGTCGCCGGTGACCATGCCGACGTTCTCGGGGCCGAAGATGTCGCACAGGGCGAAGAACTTTTCCGACACCAGCGCCTTGATCGGGGCCGTGTAGTAGCTGACAGTCCCGGTGGCCATGGCGTGGAAGTGGGCGGCGATTGCCACCATCGACTTTCCGGACCCGGTGGGGGTGGCCAGGATGACGTTGTTTCCGGTCACCAGCTCCATCACGGCTTCGTCTTGGGCAGGGTAGAGCGACATGCCGCGGGAATCGACCCACTCGGTGAACCAGGTGTAAACGTCGTCGGGATCTGGGGCGGTGCCGGTGTCCGGCAGGAGTTGGAGAAGGTTCATGTTCTCTCCAGCTTAGGCGGTGCCGCAGCGGGACGGCGCGGGAACCGGCTGGCTTCATCCGTGGCGTAACGTACGTCCCATGCACTGGGACCCGCACAAGTACGAAGAGTATGCCGACTACCGGAATCGTCCGTTCTTTGACCTCACCGGCCGCATTGCGGCCGCTGACCCGGCCGTGGTGGTGGATCTTGGCTGCGGCCCGGGTGGCCTGACGGCGGCGCTCGCGGAGCGTTGGCCGGGGGCCACGGTTACCGGCGTGGATTCCTCAGCGGAGATGATCCGCCAAGCCAAGCAGCGGAACAACCCGGCCAACCTGGAGTTTGTTGCCGGGGATATCCGTGACTGGACGCCGCCGGCGGATCTGGAGGTGTTGGTCTCCAACGCTGCACTCCAGTGGGTTCCAGGTCACCAGGACCTGATGCGCTCGTGGCTGCGCGCCATGAAGCCCGGCGCGTGGCTGGCCGTCCAAGTGCCGGGTAACTTTGCCGCGCCATCGCATGCGCTGATGAGGGAGCTGGCCGGGTCGCCGCATTGGCACCGGCGGTTGGGCGGCGTGCTTCGGCATGAGGACGCCGTGTCCGAACCGCAGGAGTACCTGGAGCTGCTGTTGGGCGAAGGCTGTGACGCCGACGTCTGGGAAACCACCTACCAGCAGCTGCTGCACGGACAGGACCCCGTGCTGGAATGGGTTCGGGGGACAGGCCTCCGCCCGGTACTTGCGGCCCTGTCGGCCGCCGAAGCGGCCAAGTTCGAATCCCAGTACGCCACGCTGCTGCGCGATGCGTACCCGGAATCCAAACATGGCACCGTCTTCGGCTTCCGCAGAATCTTTGCTGTGGGACGCAAGCTCAACTGAGCCCTACTGCTCGCTGGTTTCCTCCGGCACGCTGTTCTCGGCGCGCGCCAGCAATTTCCTGCCTGAGGTCCGGCACTTTCCGTCCCGTATGGTCCTGCTTGCATCCGCCCAGGGGCGCATCGCTCAGGCTGAAGGGAGCCTGGCTCTTGTCGCACCGGCTACGGCGTTGGGGTTCCGCCGTTGACGTTGAGGGTCTCGCCTGACACATAGCTGGATTCGGGTGAGGCGAGGTAGACGTAGGCCGGGGCCAGCTCGGTGGGTTGTCCGGCACGGCCCAGCGGTACGTTTTTGCCGAACTCGGGCAGCTTGTCCTTGGGCTGGCCTTCGCTGACCTGCAGTGGAGTCCAGAAGGGTCCAGGGGCCACAGCATTGACCCGGATACCGCGGCTGGCCAACTGCTGGGCCAGGCCCTTGGTGAAGTTGTTGATGGCAGCCTTGGTGGAGGCGTAGTCCAGCAGGAAGGGAGACGGATTGTAGGCCTGCACCGACGTGGTGTTGATGATCGTTGACCCGGGCTGCATGTGCGGCACCGCGGCCTTGGTAATCCAGAAAATGGCGAAGATGTTCGTGCGGAAGGTGTCCTCGAACTGCTCGTCGCTGATGTCTTCGATCTGTTCGACGGCGATCTGCCGTCCGGCGTTGTTGACCAGGATGTCCAGACCGCCCAGCTGCTCGACCGCCTTGGCTACCAGGTCACGGGATGCGGCGGCGTCCGAGATGTCGCCCGGCAGCAATACCGCTTTCCTGCCGTCTTTCTCGATCACGGAGGCGATGTGCTGGGCATCCGATTCTTCCGCCGGCAGGTAGGAGAGGGCCACGTCGGCACCTTCCCGGGCGAAGCCGATGGCAACCGCAGCTCCGATGCCGGAATCTGCTCCGGTGATGAGCGCCTTGCGGCCGGTCAGCCTGCCGGTCCCGCGGTAGGACTCTTCGCCCCGGTCGGTTTTCGGTTCAAGTTCCTTGTCCAGGCCGGGTTCCGGCTGGCTTTGCTTTGGCGGCGAAATGCTGGGGTAACGGTCAACAGGGTTCTGGAAGGTGTACTGATCCGACGTCATATGTGGCTCCTTCTTGCGGTCGGTTCCGGCGGCGCCCGGCAGCAATGGCTGCGCTGGAGGGGAGCGGCAGGGCCTGGCGGAATATGGTCAGTATGCTGATCGTAACGCCACCGTACGCTGTGGCGCAGGGGGTCGTACAGCCCGTCCGGCCGCAGCGGAAGGTGCGACGGTCGGATCGCAATCATCTGAAAGGAAGCCGCCATGTCGCCGGATCACCTGGAGCAACTTCCCGACGACTGGGGTCGGGCGCTGGTCCTGATGGCGCATCCCGATGATCCCGAGTACGGAATTGCGGCGGCTGTCGCCGAGTGGACCGGACGCGGCAAGGAGGTGGCCTACGTCTTGGCCACCAGGGGAGAGGCAGGTATCGCCGGACTGCCTCCCCGGGAGGCCGGACCGCTGCGCGAACAGGAGCAGCGGGCTGCCTGCCGGGCTGTGGGGGTCGAAGAGGTGTCGTTTCTGGACTATCCGGACGGCCGACTGGAGGAAACGCTCCAACTGCGCCGCGATCTTGCCCGGGAGATCCGGAGCTTTCGACCGCAGGTCGTGGTGACACTGAACCACCGGGACACCTGGGGCCGGGGAGCGTGGAATTCACAGGATCATCAGGTCATGGGACGGTCGGTCCTCAACGCCGTGGCCGACGCTGCCAATGGATGGATCTTTCCGGAGTTGGCAGAGCAAGGGCACCGGCCGCACAGCGTTTCGTGGACGGCCGTCGCCTCCACGCAACCCACGCACTATGTCGACGTCGGTCCGCGGGCGCTGGACTCTGCGCTGCGCTCGCTGTCAGCGCACCGCCGCTACTTGGAAGCGCTCAGTGACCGGCCCGTGGAAGAGCAAGCAGCGGAACAGCTCGCGCTGGTGACCGGCGGCCGGCCCCGCATCAGCTTCGAATTATTCGGACTCTAGCCGGGTGGCCGAAGTATTCCGCAGCGAAACGCAGAAAAGGTCAGCAAGCTTTCTACTTGGCGTTTCGCGATGTAGTCTGGCTGCACCTGTTGGAAATCCTGAACCGAAAGAGGTGCTGTCATGGGTATTGGCGACAAGTTCGATGCTGCGAAAGACAAGGTGACGGGCAAGGTTAACGAGGCCGTCGGCGACGCGACCGACGACAGGTCTCGCGAGATGAAGGGCAAGGCCCAGCAGGTCGAGGGCGAAGCCAAGGACAAGCTGGCCGACGCCAAGGCCCATCTGAACGAGGATGCCCACCGGGCCACCGATGACACCGAAGGTGGCGGCAGGCACTAGGCGCATCTGACCACTCGGGAGCCTCCGTGGACCGCTGGTTCACGGAGGCTTCCGGCGTCATGGTGGTGGGGCAGGAGCCTGCGAACCGGCAAGGCGGAGCTGCCGCACGGTCAGCCCACCGCAGAATTCCCACAGGCCTGCCGGGAACGGGCCGAGGCTCTTCAAATCCGCTACCGACTGTGGTAACTCTAAGTAGCCTTATAAACCTTTGTTTGTCGCTGCTGGCAGGGCAGTGCGCACCGACCGGCTCGAACCATCTGAACGGACAGCCAGACTGGCGTCGCTCGGAACTATCCCGAGGATCGCGTGGGTGAACTTGTCGAATTCATCTCCTACTGACGATGGGGGGCATCATGGCGGAGCAGTTGCCGGAGGGGTATACGAGATACCTGGCCGGGCTGGAGGGGAGCCAGGCGGACGCCATTCTGCCGGTGATTAAACAATCGGTCGCGGATGGGAAGCGCGGCGTGCTGGTCCGGTTCCTTCCTGACGAAGTCCAAGCCGTGGCGTCCGAGGATGTCCAGTTCGGAACCATCAGGGAAGAACGTTACGACGAGTGACGCCCGGCCTTAGTCCGGCGTCTGGCGCCCGGGGTGCCGTGCACTCCGGGCTTCAGCCTGTCAAGATGCAGACGGCGCAAGAAGGGCGCTCCGGTGATGTTTTTGTGATTCGTTGCCGAGGGAGTGCAGCGCTTGTAAGCTCACAGCAGTAGGGGCCGAATCGGCTCCTGGGTTATCTGGAGGCTGCGCATGGACGTCTTGAATGCCGGTCGGGCCGGAGCGCTGCATATGGGTTCGGGGGGAACCTGATGCGGCATCGTCACCTGCCACCTGCGGACGCTTTTCCGCTGGAACTGGCCCTCCTCGCCGACTCTGAGCTCTTGGCGCTGTACGGCAGGGCCATGCGGCAACTCGAGCGGGAGAGCATCCAATTCGGGGCCGCGGACCCAGAGACCGAGTTCCGACTGGAGGAGCTCCGTGTCGAGCTGGACCGGCGGGACAGCAGGGATGCGCTGAAGGCCAGCAAGCGTCGAATCCGCGGGCTCTATGGGCAAGCCGGAAGTGAACCGCCGGACTCTCTTTATGCGGGGGATTACTAGACCCGGGTCGGCCGGCACCTCCTTGCCTCCTGGGGAAAGCGAAGTGCGCACGGCAGAACACGGGCCCGTGTACTTTGTTGCCCGCCCATCGCAGAGGCTTTTCGCGGTTGAACCTGTCCGGGCCAATGGTCGTCGTCGCCCAGTCCCTTGAAGCGTTCGATCCAGCCCACGCCGCGCTGCCCGCCCTTCGGTATAGTTATAGACAGTAGCCTTACCAATACTGCTGTTAATTCGAAAGGGCAGACGATTATGATCGCCAACGACAGTTCACGTGCCCAATCCGGCGAGCACAAATTCGGGGAATCCGAAGTCGCATTGCCCGACCCGTGGTGCTCCGCCTGTAACAGCGACGAATACCTGGTGTTCGACGCTGTCACGCTGCTTCCTCCCGAGCCGGGTGCCCCCGCGCTGCCGCGGTGGGACGTGAGCTACTGGTGCAGTCACTGCGACGGTTATTACGGGCATCAGACCCGCAAGGTTCCCGCGTCGGAAACCGAGACTGTGGGAATCGATTTCGGTGCCGACGGCTACATGCACTGCGGCGAACCGATGCAGCCGGTGGAGCGGGTCGATCAAACGATCCTGGATCCTGTGGACACCGGTTCGCCGGGGACCGGCCCGCTGCCGACCGTGCGGGTGAACGTTGAAGTTCTCCGCTGCCGCTGCGGCTTCAAGATGGAGGTGCCCGTCTGAGGCTGCGACGAAGCAACCTCCGTGCTCCCGGCATATCCCGGCGTCGGCATGGCACAGGATTCTCCTACCGTCATCCCGACGGTTCGAAGCTGTCCGGCGACGAACTTCGCAGGGTCAAGGCGCTCGCGGTCCCGCCGGCATGGTCCGACGTGTGGATCGCGCCGGCGGAGAACGGCCACATCCAGGCAGCGGGTACGGACGACGCCGGTCGGCGGCAGTACATCTACCATCCCCGTTGGCGGGAACTCAGGGACCGGGAGAAGTTCGACCGGGCGCTGGATTTCGGCCGAACCCTGACCGCCGCGCGGCGCAAGGTGACGGTGCTTCTCCGGTCGGGGGAGGCCACCCGGGAAGTGGCCTGTGCCGCGGCGTTCCGGTTGCTTGACAGTGCGTCATTGCGGATCGGCTCCGAGGTCTATGCCGAAGACAACGGCTCCTACGGTGTCACCACCCTGGAGGTGCGCCATGCGCAGGTGCAAGGGGACACCATTCGGCTGGACTTTCCGGGCAAGAGCGGGCTGAAGTGGGACGTGGAACTGAAGGACCCTGACCTCGCCGACTGGCTGGCTGTGGCAAGAGGGAAGGAACCGGATGACCCTGCCATCGGTTATCGCAGTGACGACGGCGCCTGGTCCGGGCTGGCGGCTTCCGAGCTCAACGATTTCATTCACGCACTCTGTGGGCCGGGCTTCAGTGCCAAGGATTTCCGAACATGGCAGGGGACCGTCGCGGCTGCGGTAGAACTGGCGCGCTATGACGGCAAGCCGGGCATCACGGCCCGCCGCAAAGCGGTCGTGGCCGCCATCAAGGCCGTAGCGGAGCGGCTTGGCAACACGCCCGCCGTTGCCCGTTCCTCGTATGTCGACCCGCGGCTGGTCGACCGCTTCATCGACGGGCAGGTTCCCGATGCCGTTACCTATTCGGCGGCGGAGCGCAGTGTGCCGTCTTTCCTTGGCGGCGAGGAACAGAAATAGCCCACGGCGCTAGAATGAGAGAGCCCCGGCAGGCGGGATTCCCCCCAACGTCCACGTCTGTCGGGGTTGTTGACGCTTCCTACCAGCCGCGGGATTTCCACTCGTCCAACTGGGGGCGTTCCGCTCCCAGCGTGGTTCCCTTGCCGTGACCGGGATGGATCAACGTGTCGTCCGGCAGGTAGCCGAACAGTCGGTCCCGGACATCGTTGAAGAGGGAAGCGAAGCGCCCCGGATCCTTCTGCGTGTTGCCCACTCCGCCGGGGAACAGCGAGTCCCCGGTAAAAACATGCGCGGGACCTGCCGGAGCACGGTAGACCAGCGCCACCGAGCCAGGAGTGTGACCCCGAAGTTTGATGGATTCCAACGAGAATCCATCAAACCGGCCGATGTCCTGATGGTCCAGGGAAACGTCGGTCGGAACCTCGATCGCGGGAATATCCTCCGTGCCCGCAGCCGTCTTGGCTCCGGTGGCGGCCACCGCGTCCGGCAAGGCGCGGACGTGGTCCCAGTGGCTGTGCGTGGTGATGATCAACGCGACTTTGGCAGGCGCGGACGCATCTGCGGCTCCATCGCGGAGGAGCTGCTGGATGGCCGGAAAGTCGTCGGCAGCATCAATCAGTACCTGGACGCCGGATTTTTTGGCGGTCAGCAGATAAACGTTATTGTCCATGTCGGAAACCGAAATGGCGCGGATCGTGACTGCAGGATCTTCGTGAAGCAACATGTGGTCCAGCCTACCGACAGTCGACCCGGACGGCTCCGGATGTCATTCTGGTTGTAGCAGTCGACATGCTGCGGACACGACGAGGAGCGGGCACGGGCGATGGAAGCGAGTGGTTTTGACTGGCGGATGAACCGCGACAGCGCCGTGCCGCTGTTCGAGCAGTTGAGGCTGCGGATCATTGAAGCGGCAGATGCCGGGGAGTTGCCGGTGGGCACCAAGCTGCCGCCGGTCCGGCGGTTGGCCGATCATCTGGGTGTGGTGCCGAATACCGTGGCCCGCGCCTATCGGGAGCTGGAAACCGCGGGCCGGGTGGAGACGCATGGCCGCGCCGGCACAGTCGTCAGCGCCGGAGCCGGCAAAGCCCGGCAGCAACTGGGCGACGCCGCCGAAGCATTCGCAGTGGCGGTTCACGGCCAGGGAATCAGCACCAAGGAAGCCCTGGCCGCCGCCAAGGCCGCCATGGAACGCCACGGCATCAAGTAACGCAACGCGTGACGAGTCGGCCGCCCACGGCCTGACGGACCAGTCACGCGAGCCCGGAGGCACTGAAGCCGGCCGAAGAACTGTGCCGAGCTGCGCCGTCGTACTGCGCGACGGTTCCCGCCGCGGGAAATGCGGACACTGGTTGTCCGCAGTAGCGGCGACCGTGACCGATGCAATACAAGTTCGAACGAATTTTCGATTAGAGTAGATACCGTGCTAAAAGCAAGCGAAACGTCCGTCCCGGCGACCGATTCGGAGTCCGCCACCCCCGTTTCCCGCTCCGCGGATATGTCACGCTTGGTCGTCAAGGGCGCCCGCGAGCATAACCTCCAGAACGTGAGCGTCGATCTTCCCCGCGACTCCATGATCGTTTTCACGGGCCTGTCCGGCTCCGGGAAGTCTTCCTTGGCCTTCGACACGATCTTCGCCGAGGGCCAGCGCCGGTATGTGGAGTCACTGTCTTCGTATGCGCGGATGTTCCTGGGCCAGGTGGACAAGCCGGATGTGGATTTCATCGAGGGACTGTCGCCCGCGGTGTCGATCGACCAGAAATCCACCAGCCGCAACCCGCGCTCCACCGTGGGAACCATCACGGAGATCTACGACTACTTGCGCCTGCTGTGGGCCCGGGTAGGGCGCCCGTTCTGCCCGCAGTGTGGCGAGCCTGTGGAGAAGCAGACCCCGCAGCAGATCGTCGATCAGCTGCAGGAGCTGCCCGACGGGACGCGTTTCCAGGTCTTGGCGCCGGTGGTGCGTGGCCGCAAGGGCGAGTTTGTCGACCTGTTCAAGGAACTGACTGCCAAAGGATTTTCCCGCGCCAAGGTGGACGGCAAGCAGGTGCAGCTGTCCGAACCGCCCAAGCTCGGCAAGCAGTACAAGCACACCATCGAGGTGGTGGTGGACCGGCTGGTGGCCAAGGAAGGTATCCACCAGCGCCTGACCGACTCGGTTGAAACGGCCTTGGCGTTGGCTGAGGGCAGGGTCCTGGCTGACTTCGTGGACCTCGACGAGGATGACCCGGACCGGACGCGTGCCTTCTCCGAACACTTGGCCTGCCCGAACGAGCACCCGCTGGCCATCGATGAAATCGAACCACGCTCGTTCTCGTTCAACAATCCGTTCGGCGCCTGCCCCGCCTGCACCGGCATCGGCAGCAAGCTCGAAGTCGACGTGGATTTGGTGGTTCCGGATCCGGACCTGAGCCTGGCCGAGGGCGCCATCGCCCCGTGGTCGCTCGGCAAGGCCACTCAGGAGTACTGGACCCGTCTGCTTGAAGGTCTCTCCCACGAGCTGGGATTCTCCATGGACGAGCCGTGGAAGAACCTGCCGAAGAAGGTCCGCGACGCGGTGTTGCTCGGCAAGGACTTCAAAGTGGTGGTGCAGTATCGCAACCGCTTTGGACGGGAGCGCAAGTACTCCACCGGCTTCGAAGGCGCCTTCCAATACATCCACCGCAAGCATGAGGAAACCGAGTCCGAAATGGCCCGGGACCGCTACAAGGAGTACATGCGGGAAGTCCCGTGCCCGGAGTGCAACGGTGCACGGCTGAACCCGGCCTCGCTGTCCGTGCTGATCAACGGCAAGTCCATTGCGGACGTTTCCGCCCTGCCGCTGCGCGAGGCCAGCTCCTTCCTGGACGGCCTCGACCTGACGGCCCGAGAAGCCCAGATCGGCCACCAGGTGCTCATCGAGATCCAGGCGCGGCTGCGCTTCCTGCTGGATGTGGGCCTGGAGTATCTGAACCTGGAACGGGCGGCCGGCACGCTGTCCGGCGGCGAGGCCCAGCGCATCCGGCTGGCAACACAAATCGGCTCAGGCTTGGTCGGTGTGCTGTACGTCTTGGACGAGCCGTCGATCGGGCTGCATCAGCGGGACAACCGGCGGCTGATCGAGACCCTGACCCGCTTGCGCGATCTGGGGAACACCCTGATTGTGGTGGAGCACGACGAGGACACCATCGCCGAGGCGGACTGGATCGTCGACATCGGACCGGGTGCCGGTGAACACGGCGGCGAAGTGGTCCATTCCGGCTCGCTGCAGGAACTGCTGGAGAACACGCGTTCCATTACCGGCGACTACTTGTCCGGCCGCCGCCGGATTGAGCTTCCGGCCAAGCGCCGGAAGATCGACAAGAAGCGGCAGCTGAAGGTGGTCGGTGCGCGCGAGAACAATCTCCGCGGCATCGATGCGCAGTTCCCGCTGGGCGTCTTCACCGCCGTGACCGGCGTCAGCGGCTCCGGCAAGTCGACGTTGGTCAACGACATCCTCTACAAGGTGCTGGCCAACAAGCTCAACGGGGCAAAGCACGTGGCCGGCCGGCATACCAGGGTGGAAGGGCTGGACCAACTGGACAAGGTGATCCACGTGGACCAGAGCCCGATCGGACGCACCCCACGGTCCAACCCGGCTACCTATACGGGCGTCTTCGACAACATCCGCAAACTGTTCGCCGAAACCAACGAGGCAAAGCTGCGCGGCTACCTGCCCGGCAGGTTCTCCTTCAACGTGAAGGGCGGCCGCTGCGAAGCGTGCTCGGGCGACGGCACGCTGAAGATCGAAATGAACTTCCTGCCGGACGTCTATGTCCCGTGCGAGGTTTGCCACGGCGCGCGCTACAACCGGGAGACCCTGGAAGTCCACTACAAGGGCAAGACCATCGCCGAGGTGTTGGACATGCCCATCGAGGAAGCGGCGGATTTCTTTGCCGCCTTCACCCCGATTGCCCGGCACTTGCGGACGTTGGTCGACGTCGGACTGGGCTACGTCCGGCTCGGCCAGCCCGCCACCACGCTGTCCGGCGGCGAGGCGCAGCGCGTCAAGCTCGCCAGCGAACTGCAGCGGCGCTCGAACGGGCGAAGCATCTACGTGCTGGACGAACCCACCACCGGCCTGCATTTTGAAGACATCCGCAAGCTGCTGCAGGTGTTGCAGGGCTTGGTGGACAAGGGCAACACGGTGATCACCATCGAACACAACCTGGACGTGATCAAGAGCGCGGACTGGATCGTGGATATGGGTCCCGAGGGCGGATCCGGCGGCGGCCAGATCATTGCCAGCGGCACTCCCGAGCAGGTTGCCGCAGTCGAGGGGAGCCACACCGGCCGGTTCCTGGCGGAGGCACTCGAGCGCCAGTGAACCGCGACGGGGTGACATATTCCGCCGCAGGAATGGATCCCGGCCGATCCGCGGATTTGTGGGAAAATGCCCGGGTGACTCAATTGCCTGCGCTGGTCTTGTTCGACCTTGACGGAACCCTTGTTGACCCCGCGGGCGCTATCACCAGCGGCATTGCCGGTGCGCTCGAGGCTGCCGGACTGCCGGTGCCGCCGGAGCACACGCTGGGGACTCTGGTGGGGCCGCCGCTCGGCGATTCATTGCGCGGCGCCGGTGTTCCGGAGCATCGGCTCGGCGAAGTGATCGACTTGTACCGGGCGGGCTACCGCGAACACGGTATGGCAGCAAGCCGCGTTTACCCCGGCATGGCCGAGGTCCTGGAGCGGCTCCTGGCGGCGGGCATGATGCTGGCCGTGGCCACGCAGAAACCGACCGGCTTGGCCCGCGACCTTCTGCGCCTGAAGGGGCTGGACCCGTTCTTCGAGAACATCCACGGAGCCGAGGGCGACGATCCCGCTCCGAGCGCCCCGGGACTGGGCAAGGTGCCCATCCTGCAGGCAGCCCTCGAGGCTGCGGAGAGCTTCGGGCCGGTGGTGATGGTGGGCGACCGGCTGTACGACATGGCTGCTGCGAGGCATCTGGGCATCCCGGGCATCGGTGTGAGCTGGGGATTCGCGGCCGACGGCGAACTGGAAGCCGCCGGTGCCTCCGCCGTCGTGCATTCCATGCCGGAACTCGAAGCGGCCATCGGACGGCTGGCGGTTGGGCAGCAGGAGGCCGCCCCGGCCGGGGCGCCGGGCCCGGCCGCATGAAGACGTTTGAACTGACCCGTGCCTCGTTCCGCGCTGCCCTGCGGGGGAGTTGCCGGCCGACCATCGAAGGCATCGAGAATTTTCCTGACGCCGGCCCGGTGATTGTCGCGCCGAACCACCTCTCCTTTCTGGACAGCATCATCATCCAGGCCATGATGCCGCGGAAAGTCGCGTTCTTTGCCAAAGCCGAGTACTTCACGGCGAAGGGACCCAAGGGTGCGGCGATGCGCTGGTTCTTCAGCAGCGTGGGCTCGATTCCGGTGGAACGGGGCGAGCAGGCGGCCAGCGTGGCCGCCCTGCGGACCGCACTTGACGTGCTGGAGCGCAATGAGGCTTTCGGGATCTATCCTGAAGGAACACGGTCACGTGACGGCAAGCTCTACCGCGGACGAACCGGTGTGGGGTGGCTGGCCCTGACCACAGGGGCGCCGGTGCTGCCGGTAGGGCTGATCGGCACCGAGCTGCTGCAGCCCGCCGGGAAAATGATGGTCCGGCCGAAACACTTCACCGTCCGGATCGGCAAACCGCTCTACTTCGAGCGGACCGGACCGGAGCATTCACTCCCGGCACGCCGATCCGCGACGGACCAGATCATGGACGCGATCGCCGACCTCACCGGCCAGGACCGCTCCCATAGCTACAACAAGACGCCGTCGGACTGACCGGCCCGGCGGCAGATCAATAACGAGACGACGAAGGGAGTGACCGACAATGGCTGATCCGGCATCCTACCGTCCGCGGACGGGGGAGATCCCCACCAATCCCGGCGTCTACCGCTTCCGGGACGAGCACGGCCGCGTCATATACGTGGGCAAAGCGAAGAACCTGCGCTCACGGCTCAACAACTACTTCGCCAGTCCCAAAAACCTGCTGCCCAAGACCTACGCGATGGTGCATACGGCGGCTTCGGTGGAGTGGACGATCGTCGGCAGCGAACTGGAAGCCATCCAGCTGGAGTACACGTGGATTAAGGAGTTCACGCCGCGCTTCAACATCATGTTCCGGGACGACAAGTCCTACCCCTACCTGGCCGTGACGATGGGGGAGAAGTTCCCGCGGGTCCAGGTGATGCGCGGGGAGCGGCGCAAGGGCGTGAAGTACTTTGGCCCGTACTACCCGGCCAAGGCGATCCGCGAGACCGTGGACACGCTGCTGCGGGTCTTCCCCGTTCGCAGCTGCAGCACCGGGGTGTTCAACCGCGCCCAGCGCACCGGACGGCCGTGCCTGCTGGGCTACATCGACAAGTGCTCCGCGCCCTGTGTGGGGCGGATTTCGCCCGAGGACCACAAGGCGCTGGCGGCCGAGTTCTGTGCGTTCATGGGCGGGGAAGCGGACCGCTTCATCCGCGCGCTGGAGAAGAAGATGGCGGCAGCGGTGGCGGAACTCGACTACGAGTCGGCGGCACGGTACCGCGACGACATCGCCGCGCTGCGCCGCGTCTTCGAACGCAATGCCGTGGTGCTCAGCGAGGACACCGACGCCGATGTGTTCGCGCTGGCGCAGGACGAGTTGGAGGCGGCGGTCCAGGTGTTCCACGTGCGCGGCGGCCGGATCCGCGGCCAGCGCGGCTGGGTGGTGGAAAAGGTCGAGGACCAAAGCACTGCCGACCTGGCCGAGCATCTGCTGCAGCAGGTGTACGGCGACGCCGACGGCCCGGACAGGATCCCGCGCCAGGTGATGCTGCCGCAGGAGCCGGAGAACGCTGCCGAGCTGCAGGCTTGGCTGAGCACACTGCGCGGCAGCAAGGTCCAGATCCACGTGCCGAAACGCGGCGACAAGGCCGCGCTGATTTCTACTGTTCGAGAGAATGCCGAGCAGGCGCTGGCGCTGCACAAGAGCAGGCGGGCCGGCGATATCACCACGCGCTCGGCCGGCCTCCAGCAGCTGCAGGAGGCGCTGGACCTTCCGGTCGCGCTGCTGCGGATCGAGTGCTACGACATCTCGCATGTCCAGGGCACCAACGTGGTGGCCTCGATGGTGGTGGTGGAAGACGGGCTGCCCAAGAAATCCGACTACCGCCGCTTCGCGATCACCGGAGACGCCGCCCGCGACGACACATCGGCGATGTACGACGTGATCAGCCGGCGGTTCCGCAACTATCTGCTGGACCAGGGACGCCTGGCGGCTCCTGAAGCCACAGAGGCCACCGACGCCCCCGACGCCACCGGGATTGCGGCCACCGGGGTTACCGGGGTTACCGGGGTTACGGAGGCCACCGCACCCGGCGCCGCCGGCGCCACGGACGCGCCCGCTGCCGCCGCCGAGCAGGCGGCGTCAGCTCTCGCCCAAGGCGGGGACACCGCCGTCGTGCTGGAACAGACGGCGGCTGAAATCACCGTGCCTGAAGAGACCGTGCTGGAAGCGACTTTGACCCCGGCGCCGAAAACCAAGTTCGCCTACCCGCCGAACCTGGTGGTGGTCGACGGCGGCCCGCCGCAGGTGGCCGCCGCCTCCCGCGCGCTGGCTGACCTGGGCATCACCGACGTGTTCGTGGTGGGCCTGGCCAAGCGGTTGGAAGAGGTGTGGCTGTCCGACGACGATTTCCCGGTGATCCTGCCGCGCTCGTCCGAAGGGCTGTTCCTGCTGCAGCGCATCCGCGACGAGGCGCACCGCTTTGCGATCGCCTACCATCGGCAAAAGCGCGGCAAAGCCATGACCGTGTCCGTGCTGGACGGCGTGCAGGGGCTGGGACCGGCCAAGCGGAAGGCCTTGATGAAACATTTTGGCTCGGCCAAGAAGCTCAAGGCGGCCAGCGTCGAAGAGCTGCAGCAGGTGCCGGGCATCGGGCCCGCGATGGCGGCGTCGTTGAAGCGGCAGCTGGCGCCCGGGGCTGCGGACGAGGCCGCGCCGGCAGTGAATATGGCTACCGGCGAAATCATCGAATCTTAGTTAGGCTAGAGCTGAAATCGAGGGGTGTGTGGTCGGGATGGATGGTGTGACGATGACGGCGGACGAGGAGCTGACGCCGGAGAAGCCGGTGGAATCCGAACTCCTGGTGGTCACCGGCATGTCCGGTGCAGGCCGCACCACGGCAGCGCACGCACTGGAAGACCATGGTTGGTACGTGGTGGACAACCTGCCGCCGCAAATGCTCGGAACGTTGGCCGAACTGGTGTCGCGGATGCCGCAGTCGTTGCCCAAGTTGGCTGTGGTGGTGGACGTGCGCAGCCAGAGCCTGTTCCGCGATATCCGCGAGGCGCTGCATGCTCTTGCCGCCAGCGGCGTCCACTACCGGGTGCTCTTCCTTGACGCTTCGGACGACGTCCTGGTCCGCCGCTTCGAACAGGGCCGGCGGCCGCACCCGCTGCAGGGCGATGGCCGGATTTCCGACGGCATCACCGCCGAACGTGAGCTGCTGAGCAGCCTGAAGGACTCGTCCGACTTGGTGGTCGAAACCACCGAGATGAACGTGCACGCCCTCGCCACTGCGATCACCGAACTCTTCACCGACTCCGGCCCGATCGTGCTGCGCATCAACGTGATCAGTTTCGGCTTCAAGTACGGGCTGCCGGTGGACGCCAACTTCGTCGCCGACGTCCGCTTCATTCCGAACCCGCATTGGGTTCCTGCGCTGCGTCCCTACACCGGGCTCGACGAGAACGTGCGTGATTACGTGCTGGTGGATTCCGGCGCCGAAGAGTTCGTCAACCGGTATGTGGAGGCGCTGGAGCCGGTGCTGGAGGGCTACCGCCGGGAAAACAAGCACTACGGCACCATCGCCATCGGATGTACCGGCGGCAAGCACCGGTCGGTGGCGGTCGCCGAGGAAATCGGCAAGCGGCTGGCCCAGCTGCCCAGCGTCAAGGTGACCGTGCAGCACCGGGACCTGGGGCGCGAGTAGTGGCAATCCTGACCGGACCGTTGCCGCTGGTGCCGGTCCCGGGTACCTCCCGCAGCAGGAACGCGAAGAGCGGGGCGCCGCCGTCCGTCGTCGCACTGGGCGGCGGGCACGGGCTGTCCGCTTCGCTGGGCGCGCTGCGCCTGCTCACCACCGAGCTCACCGCTATCGTCACGGTAGCCGACGACGGCGGATCCTCCGGCCGCCTGCGCGATGAGTTCGGCGTGCTTCCGCCCGGGGACCTGCGGATGGCTCTGGCGGCGCTGTGCGACGACACCGACTGGGGCCGGACCTGGCGCGACGTGATGCAGCACCGCTTCAAGTCCTCCCCGGGATCCGAGCAGTCGCTGGACAACCACGCCCTGGGCAACCTGCTGATTGTCACGTTGTGGGAGTTGCTGGGGGATCCCGTGGCGGGCCTCAAATGGGCCGGAGCCCTGCTGGGAGCACGCGGCGAGGTGCTGCCCATGGCCACCGTACCGCTGACCATCGAGGGCGACGTACTAGTGGAGGACGAGGATGGGCGGTTGCGCAGCGCGCTGATCTCCGGCCAGTCCCGCCTGGCCGCGGCCGGACGGAACAGCCATGTCAATGACGTGCGGCTGCTCCCCGACGACGCGCCGGCCTGCGTCGAAGCACTCAACGCCATCGAGTACGCCGACTGGGTGATCCTGGGGCCCGGATCCTGGTACACCTCCGTGCTGCCGCATCTGATGCTGACAGAGATGCGCGAGGCGCTATGCAACACCCAGGCGCGCCGATGCCTGACGATGAACCTGTCGGTGGATACCAAGGAAACGTCCGGGATGACGGCGGCGGACCACCTGGCAGCAGTGAAGCGCTGCGCCCCCGGCATGCGATTCGATGTGGTGCTGGCCGATCCGCGGGTGATCGACAACAAGGAGCGTTTCGAGGAAGCCGCCGGAGAACTCGGTGCGCGCGTTGTCTTCGGTAGAGTAGGAAGCTCAGGCGGACGCCCCGTACACGATCCGTTGAGACTGGCGAGTGCCTACCACGACATTTTCGAAGGCCACAAGGATTAGGTAAGGACAAGGTGCATGGCGCTGACCGCAGCAGTCAAGGATGAGCTTGCTCGCCTCGACATCAAGAAGTCCCAGGTCCGGAAGGCGGAGGTCTCCGCGACGCTCCGGTTCGCCGGCGGACTTCACATCATTTCCGGCCGGATTGTGATTGAGGCCGAAGTTGATCTGGCTGCGACGGCGAGGCGTCTGCGTACCGCCATTTCGGAAGTGTACGGCCACAGCGGAGACATCATCGTGGTCTCCGGCGGTGCCCTGCGCCGGGGGAACCGCTACGTAGTCCGCGTCGTCAGGGACGGAGAGTCCTTGGCCCGGCAAACCGGGCTGCTGGATGGCCGCGGCCGTCCGGTCCGCGGACTGCCGTCCGTGGTGGTCAACGGCTCGGCCGCCGACGCGGAGGCGGTGTGGCGCGGTGCATTCCTGGCGCACGGCTCGCTGACCGAGCCCGGACGCTCCTCTGCACTGGAAGTCACCTGCCCCGGTCCGGAAGCGGCGCTGGCGCTGGTCGGCGCGGCCCGCCGGCTGGGCATCGCCGCGAAAGCACGCGAGGTCAGGGGCGTGGACCGGGTTGTGATTCGGGACGGGGACAGCATCGCCGCCCTCTTGACCCGGATGGGCGCCCATGATGCGCTGATGGTGTGGGAAGAACGCCGGATGCGGAAGGAAGTGCGGGCCACCGCCAACCGGTTGGCCAATTTCGACGACGCCAACCTGCGGCGTTCGGCCCAGGCCGCGGTGGCCGCCGGTGCCCGCGTCGAACGGGCGCTGGAGATCCTCGGTGAAGACGTTCCCGAGCACCTGCGCTACGCCGGAGAACTGCGGGTGGCGCACAAGCAAGCCTCGCTGGACGAACTGGGCCGCCTGGCGGACCCGGCGATGACCAAGGACGCCATCGCCGGCCGGATCCGCCGACTGCTGGCCATGGCCGACAAGCGGGCGGCCGAGCTCCGGATACCCGGGACCGAAGCCAATGTCACACCGGAGATGCTGGACGACTAGATAGGGATGGGCAGCCCGCCGGGCAGCACCGGCGGCTCGGTCAACGAAGACCGGTTTGAGAGCTACCGGACGGAAACCTCCGTCCGGTTGGACAATCCGACCCAGCCGCGGACCGCGGCCGGGAGAAGACGGAGGAAACCATGAGCACGTACGAACTGCCTGAGCTCGACTATGATTACGCAGCCCTTCAGCCGCACATCTCGGCCCGGATCATGGAGCTGCACCACTCCAAGCACCACGCCACCTACGTGGCCGGCGCGAACACCGCACTGGAGCAGCTGGCCGAAGCCCGCACCAAGGGCGAATTCGGCA
>NZ_SUKC01000030.1 GCF_005047635.1 Arthrobacter sp. CAU 1506
CATGGTCGGCGTCGGACCGAAGATCAGCACAACGAGCGGCAGGACCACGATCGGCGGAATCGGCTTGAGAAACTCCACCACGGCCAACGTGGCATAGCGTGCCGAGGGGAAGCTGCCGATGAGAACGCCGAGGAGGACCCCACCGGCGGCAGACGCCGTCAATCCCAGCAGCGCCACCCCGACTGTCTGCAGCGTACTAGTCCAGAATTCCTGACCGGAGGCGTCGGACACCAACGTCTGCAGGGTGCTGCTGAGGCTAGGGAGGGCGGTGCCGGCCATTGGGCCGACCGCCACCACCTCCCACAGCACCCCGGCCGCGAGGAGACCCATGGTCCCCGCCAGCAATGGGTGTAGCTTCATCCGTGACTCCTTGGTTGCGCGGTTTCTCTGTTACTTGGTGAAGAGGACCTGATCCAGGTTGACTTCTTCGGTCAGGAACCCGAGTTCGACCAGAGCCTTGTTGACGCGTTCGACGTCGGCGGCCCGTACCTCGGTGGGCCAGTAGGTGTCGGTACCGCTCTGGATGTCCTCCAGCGGCTGCTTGGTCACTTCGGCCGCCTTGGCCTGCACCTCGTCCGTGTTCTCATTCGCGTAGGCATTGGCCTTATTGATCGCGGTCTGGAATTTGGCCAGGGCTTCGTGCTTGCCGTCAACTGTCGGCTGCCCCGCGACCCATACGCCGACTGCGCCTTCGCGGAAGAATTCGATCCCTGGCGACGACAGGAGGACCCCGCCGGCTTCCTGGGCAGTGCCAATGAACGGGGCGACGAGCGCAGCCGCATCGACGCGGCCCTGTTTCAGCGACTGCACGGCTGAAGCGAAGTCCAGGACCATCCAGTTGACCTTGGCGGGATCCCCGCCGTCGTCCTTGATGAGCTTGCTGACGGTTACTTCCAGCTGTGCTTTCCGGGCCGGGATGGCCACCGCTTTGCCTTCCAGGTCCTTCGGACTGGAGATGCCGGCATCCTTCGCCACCACCAGTCCGGTGTCGTCCACGGTGGTGAGGTCATCGCCGTTGATGGCCCCGTCTTCATAACCGTCGGCGGCTGCGACGATGCTCAGCGGCACACCCTGGCTCATGGCGTTGAGCAGCGGGATTGTCGGTGTGTAGGCCAGGTCGATCTGGCCGCTTTGAGCCGCCGCGATGCCGGCCGGCGGGTTCGCAACCGTGGACACCTCGATTTCAAGCCCCTCGTCTTTGAAGAAGCCCTTGTCGATGCCGAGCATCAGTCCGGCATCTGAGGTGAGTCCGATGGTGGAGACTTTCAGGGTTGTTGTGCCAGCGGCATCGGAACCGGTATCAGACGCTGCCGTGCTGCAGGCGGACAGCCCCAGTGCCAGGACGCCTGCCAACGCGATAGGGAGTTTGCTTCGCATCGTTTCTCCTTTGGTAGATCAATAGATAGTGCTGTGGATATTTAGAAAAACCCGGTTGCCGGCACCGCTGCCGGTTCGTGGACAACCTGACCGGCGCTGACGGTCCACATGACGTGGCGCTCCATCAACTCGTCGGGCTCGTCGTCATTCGGCCACGCGCCATCCAGGATGCACAGGTCTGCAGCCATGCCAGGTCGCACGCTGCCCTTCATGTGCTCGGCGTGGTCCTGCCAGGCCGGCAGCGACGTCATGCCGGCCAAGGCCTGACGCAAGCCGACTCCCTCACCGTCGTGAACCGGACCGGGATGGTCCACGGTGGCACGGGTGATCGCCGCGAGCATCGTCCGGCGCCAGTCGGTCGTAGTCACCGGGGAGTCCGACGCGAGATTGAATTTAACGCCTTCCCGGGCAGCGGACGCCAGCGGCTGGTGCCGCCGAAACCGCTCCTGCCCGAGGATGCCCTCAAGCATGGCTCCGCCGCCGAAGCGGATCATCGGATTCGTGCTGTAGCCGATGCTGTTCGCCGCGAAAGCCGGCAGCGAGGCGTTGGAGGCGAACGAGCCGTGAATGATGTAGTGCCGGTTGGTGCCGGCACGCCCTTGCTGGGCACGGATAACCGCCGTGACGGCTGCTGCTGTTGCAGCATCCCCGGTAGCGTGGATGCCCGCCTGCAGCTCAGCTGATTCGATCAGCCGGATGATCTCGTCCAGCTCGGCTACGCGTTCAGCATCGTTGGCGCCCGCGACTACGAGAGAACCGTGCTTACAGCTGTGTCCGTAGGGTTCGCTCATCCAGGCGGTGCCGCTGCGCGGCGTGCCGTCAGCAAACACTTTTACCCCGGCGATCCGCAACCGGGCAGGGTCGATGCCCTTGTCCCGAAAGGTCTGCTGAAGCCCGGATTCCAGTCCGGCACGCACCGCGGCGGCACTGACACCGCCGGTGCCGGCGAAAAGCAGCAGGGTGTTGATCCTCAGGCTCAACGTGCCGTCCAGGGCGAGGTCCGCCAGTACATCCAAGGCGGCAGTAGTGCCGGAGCCATCGAGCAGTCCGCCCGCTCCGGGGCCGAGTCCCGGCTCGGTCAGCGACGTTATGCCTTGTGCGTGCAGGAAGCGCTGGAACTGCGAAGCTGCGCTGCGCATCGTTCCAGGGGGCAAATTGGGAAGTACACGGGTCATCAGTTCCATGGCGCCATCGACGAATTTGCCGGTGGGTGTCCCGTCGTCGTGACGTTCGAGGATTCCACCCGCCGGCGCGGGAGTTGATGCCGTGATGCCGGCCCGCTGCAGGGCAGTGCGGTTCGCCAGCAGCTGGTGACCGGTTTTGTCGAAGGCAACCACGGGGATGCCCGGGCGGCACTCGTCAATGGCAGCCGGGCCGCCTGGCCCCAAATGGAGTTCGTCCCAGCCGTGTGCCCTGATCCAGCCATCCGCGCCTGCGGGACAGTCTTCGATCAACTTGGCAACGGCAGCCCAACTGCCGGCCGCTTGACTGTCAACGTTCAGGTGTCCGAACCGGACCATGGCTGAGGAAAAGAAATGCAGGTGCGCATCGTTGATCCCTGGCAGAACCGCCCCGCCATCGGCATCAATGACTCGCGTTCCTGCGTCCACTGCCTCCAAGACGTCCATTCCCCCGACCCTCTGTATCCGGCCGCCGCTGACCGCGATATTGAATCTGGCACCCGTCTGGGCATACGGAAGGGAGCCGTTGACGACCATCAGGTCGGCTTTCCCTGCAGCTGTTCCAGTACCAAATGATCTTGGCCTCTGGCCGAAGCGAGGAAATGCGCCGGATGGCCGTCGCCTTGTATGAGAGCTATCTGGGCATCATGCTCGACACCTTGGAGGAGTATGGCCTTCCTCGTGACAAGGCCACGGCGCGTGTCATCTTCGCTGCTCTCGACGGACTGGTCCTCCAACAAGTCACGGTCGCCTCACGCGAGGAGATCAGTGCTTCGATAACGAAGCTCGGCCAATTGCTGAAGTTCCAGGTTAGCGCCCTCGTGGGCTGAAGGCCCTGTATCGATTGCTATGCGCCGACCCCTACCCTCCCTGCATACGGGGAGGCTGCTTCAACGCGGGTTCTTCTCCGCCGGATTACCAAACCGAGGCTGCGGCTGGATTCATGGCGCGGCAGGTTTGAGTGCCGGCTCACTCTGACAGTGGGCGGCCCGCGCTTCGGTGCCGTCCAAGTGCGGTTTGCCAAAGGCACGGCAGGTTCCGGACCCAGGCGGCGCACCGTTCTGACGGTGCCGGAGTTCGACTGGGTGGTGGATCAGCTGCGTACCTGGACCGGCGGGATGCGGACGCGGTTCCCAACAGCTGGCCGGTCATCGGCGCTTTGGCCAAACGAGCGGGGCGCCCGGATGTCACTTGGCAGCTTCGGCGATGCCTTCGCAGCAGCACGCGGCGCGGTTGGATTGCCCAAGGAACTGGGGCTGCACTGCCTCAGACACTCCTACGTGACCCACCTGATCGAAGCGGGCTACGACCTGGCATTCGTGCAGACGCAGGTCGGCCACTCGTACGCCTCGACCACCGGCCTCTACACGTCGGTATCCTCGGACTTCAAGCAGAAAACCGTGACACAGATGATCGCACGCCGCATCACGACCTTGGAGGACCCAGATGCCTGAACAGCGCCGGATCGGCTACCGCTGGAACTTACGTGCCCTCATGGCCAAGCGCAACCTCTGAAAGACCACCGAACTGATGCCGCTGCTGAAATCCCGCGGGATCAACCTGTCCGAGAGTCAGGTTTACCGGCTGGTCACGGCCACACATGCCGCGGCGCTTTGGGTGCCGGCTCACTCTGAGGGTGGGCGGCCCGCATCTCGATGCCACTCACCGGAGCCAGCGTCCCGACTCAGATAATTCGGGGCAGGGACGTGAAGTTATGCCGCAGCGGCGGGCGCGAGGTTCGGAATACCGGTGCATGCCAGTTTTCTCCGATTCCCACCGGCAATACCCTTTACGCTCTGGGACGGAGCGCTCACGCTGCCATCTAGGTCCTGGCCGTGCTTCGAGTCGGGAATTAGCCGTGTGTTGTCAGGTGTGGACCGGTATTGCTGGCGACTACCCTGCTCGGTATCCGTGTGATGAACAGCGAGAGAACCAGTGCAACCACGCTCGTCACGGCCGTGGCGAGCAAGGCGGAGTTTGCGCCATCGGCCAGCGCCACTGCCTCCGGCGCGTGGTGCGCGGTGCGGGCGGCGACGCTGCTGTAGACGGCGATCGTGGTCGCGGTGCCGGCCGCTCCGGCCAACTGTTGAAGGGTATTGAGGATTGCGGAGCCGTGGCTGTACAGGTACGACGGCAGCGAACCGAGAGCGGTGGTCATCAACGGACTAAGGAGACCTGCCAAGCCGATGGAGAAGATGACATGGACCGTGACCACCAGCCACACGCCGGTGTTCTCGTCGACGGTGGATAGCCAGAACAGGCTAACTGTGACCGCGATCATGCCGGGAATGATCAGTGGCCGTGGCCCATGCCGATCGTAGAGTCGGCCGAAGACCGGCGACAGGACGCCTTCGAGCAGTCCTCCGGGCAGCAACGCCAAACCGGAGAGCAGGGCAGTGACCAGAAGAGATCCTTGCAGGTACAACGGGAGTATGTTGAGCACTCCGAGCATGGCGGCCATGAGGCACATCACCACGATCAGCGAAAGCGTGAAGTTGCGCACCGTGAGAGGCCGCAGGTCCAGCAATGCTCGCTCCTTCCGGCCTCGAGCTACTTGCCGCCACACGAACAGCCCGAGACCCGTGACGCCGACGGCCAAAACGATCACGGCGGTGCGTGCCGTTTCACCGCCTTCAACAATGGCGCCGATCGAGCTCAAACCGTAGACCAGGCCGCCGAAAGCGAATACCGACAGGATCACCGAGAGCAGATCGAACGGTGCCGACCGTGTCCCACCGATGTTGGTGAGTTTGGCGGCACCGATGATGGCGGCGATGGCGACCAGCGGCATCATGGACAAGAAGATCCCGTGCCAGGTGGTAAAACTGAGGATCAGGCCTGCCACGGTGGGGCCGAGGCCCGGGCCTACGGCCAGGGCCATAGCGATCAGACCCATGATCGCGCCTCGACGAGGGACAGGGACGAGCGCCATGGCCACGGTCATCAGCAGCGGAAGGGTCACTGCGGTGCCGATCGCTTGAGCTACTCGGGCAACGAGCAGCAGGACGAAAGATGGTGCCAGTGATGCGAGGACTGTGCCTACGAGGAAGGCGGATACGGCGAAAATGAATACCGGCCGAATGGTGAAGCGCTCAAGTATCCACCCGGTGGTCGGCATCACCACGGCCAAGGTCAACATGAAGCCCGTGATCAGCCATTGGGCTGTGGTCACGGTGACCGAATAGTCGGCCATGATCGACGGCAGCGCGACAGCCAGCGTCGTTTCATTGAGCAACATCACAAAAGCAGTGAAGACCAGCACCGTCAGGACGATTTTCGCGGGGCCCGGGATTGCATCTACCCCGACGGGAGAAGTCGCAGTGGCCGCAGCGGACCCCTGAGTAGAATTCTGGGACATGGTTGTGTTCAACCTCAGACAAAAATGGCCCCAAGCCGGGGAGGAAAGCGAGCGTGAAGAGCCGTCAGAACGAGTCTACAGTAAAATGATGTTGCTGCATCACTTTCGTGTCTTGCTGGATGGATTGAGAGGTGGGACGTATGAGCGAGAAACCCTCGTCAGTGACCCCGCGGCAGGGAAGGAAGTCGCCGCGTCCGGAGCAGGCACGCTCGGTTGAACGCCGGGGACAGCTTCTGACGGGAGCCATTCGGTTGCTGCTCAGCGGTGGGGTGACGGCTGTGACGCACCGAGGTGTCGCCGAGGAGAGCAACTCTTCTCCAGGTGCTGTTCGCTACTATTTCCGCACCAGCGAGGACCTGCTCGCGGCCTGCTTGGAAGAGATCGAACGAATCCGGGCGGCTGAAGCGGAACGGATTATCGACTTCTTAGGACGCGGAGAGGCTGTCGATGCAGATCGGGCAGCACGGCTGCTTTTCCGAACGTATTACGGCCCCGCGGTGGACGACGCGACGGTCACCGGCACGACGTGGAGCATCGTCGATTGTGGGCGGGAGAGTTCCCGATTGGCGCAGATGCTGGGCCAGCATCGCCAGACGGCTAACCGGCAGATGGAAGAAGTGCTGCGTTTCTGCGGGTACCCGGCCCTGAAATCAAGCCTGGCCGCAGCGGTCATGGAGGGTGGAGTCCTGACCGCGACGGTGGAAGGCGGAACACCGGTCGCTGAATGCGCTGCGGCCGGTCTCGCTGAAATCCTGCAGCTGCTCGCCAGCCGGCAGACCGAAGACAGTGACGAGCGTCGACTGCACTAACTCCACGTTTTTCACACTGACAGGCCCACGAAGCGACCGACGGCGTAGTCGCAATTCTCCCGGGTCAGTTCGGCGGCCCTACGGTCTCCTGTATTCCGAGAATTCGACTGTCGTGCAAGACGGCGGTGATTACTCGGACGTCGAACACATCCCCGTCCACGTCATGCTGCTCTAGGAACCGGCAGGTACTCGGGAACTGTTGCACAAAGTCGCTGATCGTGATGCTCAGCCCTGGTCAAGAACCGCCTGCACCGCTGAGCCCCGAACGCAGCTCCTCAAGACTCAGGATCGCGCCACCGGTCGTGACGAGCGTAAAGGTTGGATCATGTGCGATCGTGGCCGGCTGGTCCACCACGAGCAGCAGGGTCCCATGCCGTGCGAGGGAGGCGATGATTTCACGCAGTTGCGCCTCGTCCTGCGGCAGCGCCTTGTCCAGCAGTTTCTTGCCGTTGCGGTCGAGGGCGACCGCGTGGTGGTTGCTCTTGCCGACGTCGACGCCGATGAACACGTCGACGAGGTGGTTGTCTTTGATCACGCTGCCTCCAGACACTTCGTTGTGATGACAGTGCTGGCTTGTCCTTGTTGACGCCGACCGAAAATAGGGCCAAAAACGCCAACTGAAAATGAGGCCACTGACCATTATGGAAGGTGATCACATTGGATGTTTGGGCGCAGATACGCCACCGATACGCGACGGAGAAGATCTCCAAGAGGGAGCTGGCTAAACAGCTCGGGGTTTCGCGGGG
>NZ_SUKC01000031.1:0-3533 GCF_005047635.1 Arthrobacter sp. CAU 1506
TTAACGGGGGAAGGCCCCGCCGTCGTTGGCGGGGCCTTCCCTGTGTAAAGAATGTCCGGCGGTGACCTACTCTCCCACACCCTCCCGAGTGCAGTACCATCGGCGCTGTGGGCCTTAGCTTCCGGGTTCGGAATGGGACCGGGCGTTTCCCCCACGCTATGACCGCCGTAACCCTTCGTGCACGCCCCCGCACCCGTGTGGGGTGGTGGCGGCAAACCTTGTGGTTACAAGCATGTTGCTTGGAACTGTTATTCAATTATCTGTTCCCGGTGACAAAGGTTGTTGTCTGGGAACCACATAGCGGACGCGTAGCTTCGTTTTGATCACCCACCCCAGGGGGTGGTGTGGTGTAAGTTGTCGGACTATTAGTACCGGTCAGCTCCACGAGTCTTTCGTCCTCGCTTCCACATCCGGCCTATCAACCCAGTGGTCTGGCTGGGGTCCTCTCCCCCCGAGGGGGATGGAAATCTCATCTTGAAGCCGGCTTCCCGCTTAGATGCTTTCAGCGGTTATCCAATCCGAACGTAGCTAATCAGCGGTGCACTTGGCAGTACAACTGACACACCAGAGGTTCGTCCGTCCCGGTCCTCTCGTACTAAGGACAGACCTTCTCAAATTTCCTGCGCGCGCAGCGGATAGGGACCGAACTGTCTCACGACGTTCTAAACCCAGCTCGCGTACCGCTTTAATGGGCGAACAGCCCAACCCTTGGGACCTACTCCAGCCCCAGGATGCGACGAGCCGACATCGAGGTGCCAAACCATGCCGTCGATATGGACTCTTGGGCAAGATCAGCCTGTTATCCCCGAGGTACCTTTTATCCGTTGAGCGACGGCCATTCCACAATGTGCCGCCGGATCACTAGTCCCGACTTTCGTCCCTGCTCGAGATGTCTCTCTCACAGTCAAGCTCCCTTGTGCACTTACACTCGCCACCTGATTGCCAACCAGGCTGAGGGAACCTTTGGGCGCCTCCGTTACTCTTTAGGAGGCAACCGCCCCAGTTAAACTACCCATCAGGCACTGTCCCTGACCCGGATTACGGGCCGAAGTTAGATGTCCAGAGTGACCAGAGTGGTATTTCAACGATGACTCCACCCGAACTGGCGTCCGGGCTTCACAGTCTCCCACCTATCCTACACAAGCCACACCGAACACCAATACCAAACTATAGTAAAGGTCTCGGGGTCTTTCCGTCCTGCTGCGCGTAACGAGCATCTTTACTCGTAGTGCAATTTCGCCGAGTTTATGGTTGAGACAGCGGGGAAGTCGTTACTCCATTCGTGCAGGTCGGAACTTACCCGACAAGGAATTTCGCTACCTTAGGATGGTTATAGTTACCACCGCCGTTTACTGGGGCTTAAATTCTCCGCTTCGCCCCCAAAGGGGCTAACAGGTCCTCTTAACCTTCCAGCACCGGGCAGGAGTCAGTCCGTATACATCGTCTTGCGACTTCGCACGGACCTGTGTTTTTAGTAAACAGTCGCTTCCCCCTGGTCTCTGCGGCCCTTACCCGCTCGGAAGCGCAAGGCTTCGTCACGGTCCGGGCCCCCCTTCTCCCGAAGTTACGGGGGCATTTTGCCGAGTTCCTTAACCATAATTCTCTCGATCGCCTTGGTATTCTCTACCTGATCACCTGTGTCGGTTTGGGGTACGGGCGGCTAAAACCTCGCGTCGATGCTTTTCTCGGCAGCATAGGATCACCGAATCCCCCCATGCGGGGGTCCCGTCGGGTCTCAGGCTTCACGAACGGCGGATTTGCCAACCGTTCACCCTACATCCTTGGACCGGGACTACCATCGCCCGGCTCGGCTACCTTCCTGCGTCACACCTGTTAATACGCTTACCTCCCCGGATCGGGTCCCGCGCGCCCCGCCCGCACTGGCCCCGAAGGGCACGGACGGACGGTTTGGGCGGTTAGCATCACCGGATTGGCATGGGCGGTTTTTCGCCGGTACGGGAATATCAACCCGTTGTCCATCGACTACGCCTGTCGGCCTCGCCTTAGGTCCCGACTTACCCAGGGCAGATTAGCTTGACCCTGGAACCCTTGATCATTCGGCGGACGGGTTTCCCACCCGTCTTTCGCTACTCATGCCTGCATTCTCACTCGTGTAGGCTCCACCACTGGCTTCCGCCGCAGCTTCACTGCCCACACGACGCTCCCCTACCCACCAGCGCTCCTGAACCACGAAGGCTTGGATAATACGCTGATGCCACAACTTCGGCGGTGTACTTGAGCCCCGCTACATTGTCGGCGCGGAATCACTTGACCAGTGAGCTATTACGCACTCTTTCAAGGGTGGCTGCTTCTAAGCCAACCTCCTGGTTGTCTGGGCAACTCCACATCCTTTCCCACTTAGCACACGCTTAGGGGCCTTAGTTGGTGGTCTGGGCTGTTTCCCTCTCGACTATGAAGCTTATCCCCCACAGTCTCACTGCTGCGCTCTCACTTGCCGGCATTCGGAGTTTGGCTGACGTCAGTAACCTTGTAGGGCCCATCGGCCATCCAGTAGCTCTACCTCCGGCAAGAAACACGCAACGCTGCACCTAAATGCATTTCGGGGAGAACCAGCTATCACGGAGTTTGATTGGCCTTTCACCCCTACCCACAGCTCATCCCCTCCATTTTCAACTGAAGTGGGTTCGGTCCTCCACGCGCTCTTACACGCGCTTCAACCTGGCCATGGGTAGATCACTCCGCTTCGGGTCTAGATCACGCCACTGCAACGCCCTGTTCAGACTCGCTTTCGCTACGGCTTCCCCACACGGGTTAACCTCGCGACGTAACACTAACTCGCAGGCTCATTCTTCAAAAGGCACGCCGTCACAGCTACAAGGCTGCTCCGACGGATTGTAAGCACACGGTTTCAGGTACTGTTTCACTCCCCTCCCGGGGTACTTTTCACCTTTCCCTCACGGTACTTGTCCGCTATCGGTCATCAGGTAGTATTCAGGCTTACCAGGTGGTCCTGGCAGATTCGCACGGGATTTCTCGGGCCCCGTGCTACTTGGGATACTCTCCAAGCGGCGTCACGCATTCCGGTTACAGGGCTTACACCTTCTCCGGCCGGCCTTTCAAGACCGTTCACCTATACGCACGCACTCACTTTCGCTGTCCGGCAGAACAGCAACGGAAAGTCCCGCAACCCCGGCCATGCAACGCCCGCCGGCTATCACACATGGACCGGTTTGGCCTCTTCCGCGTTCGCTCGCCACTACTGACGGAATCACTGTTGTTTTCTCTTCCTGCGGGTACTGAGATGTTTCACTTCCCCGCGTTCCCTCCACGCACCCTATGTGTTCAGGTACGGGTCACCCGGTCACTCGCGCGCCGGGCGGGGTTTCCCCATTCGGACATCCTGGGATCACCGTTCGGTTATCAACTCCCCCAGGCTTATCGCAGATTCCCACGTCCTTCTTCGGCTCCTGATGCCAAGGCATCCACCGTGTGCTCTTAAAAACTTGACCACAAAGATCAAATAAAGCTTCTCGAGAGAACCAATGGAACAACCACACCCCAAAAAAGGGAGC
>NZ_SUKC01000031.1:3926-5662 GCF_005047635.1 Arthrobacter sp. CAU 1506
CGTGTTGGGCACGGTTCGAGGAAGCTCCTTAGAAAGGAGGTGATCCAGCCGCACCTTCCGGTACGGCTACCTTGTTACGACTTAGTCCCAATCGCCGGTCCCACCTTCGACGGCTCCCTCCCACAAGGGGTTAGGCCACCGGCTTCGGGTGTTACCAACTTTCGTGACTTGACGGGCGGTGTGTACAAGGCCCGGGAACGTATTCACCGCAGCGTTGCTGATCTGCGATTACTAGCGACTCCGACTTCATGGGGTCGAGTTGCAGACCCCAATCCGAACTGAGACCGGCTTTTTGGGATTAGCTCCACCTCACAGTATCGCAACCCATTGTACCGGCCATTGTAGCATGCGTGAAGCCCAAGACATAAGGGGCATGATGATTTGACGTCGTCCCCACCTTCCTCCGAGTTGACCCCGGCAGTCTCCCATGAGTCCCCGCCATTACGCGCTGGCAACATGGAACGAGGGTTGCGCTCGTTGCGGGACTTAACCCAACATCTCACGACACGAGCTGACGACAACCATGCACCACCTGTGAACCGGCCCCGAAGGGAAGGACTGTTTCCAGCCCGGTCCGGCCCATGTCAAGCCTTGGTAAGGTTCTTCGCGTTGCATCGAATTAATCCGCATGCTCCGCCGCTTGTGCGGGCCCCCGTCAATTCCTTTGAGTTTTAGCCTTGCGGCCGTACTCCCCAGGCGGGGCACTTAATGCGTTAGCTACGGCGCGGAAAACGTGGAATGTCCCCCACACCTAGTGCCCAACGTTTACGGCATGGACTACCAGGGTATCTAATCCTGTTCGCTCCCCATGCTTTCGCTCCTCAGCGTCAGTTACAGCCCAGAGACCTGCCTTCGCCATCGGTGTTCCTCCTGATATCTGCGCATTTCACCGCTACACCAGGAATTCCAGTCTCCCCTACTGCACTCTAGTCTGCCCGTACCCACTGCAGACCCGGGGTTGAGCCCCGGGCTTTCACAGCAGACGCGACAAACCGCCTACGAGCTCTTTACGCCCAATAATTCCGGACAACGCTTGCGCCCTACGTATTACCGCGGCTGCTGGCACGTAGTTAGCCGGCGCTTCTTCTGCAGGTACCGTCACTTTCGCTTCTTCCCTGCTGAAAGAGGTTTACAACCCGAAGGCATTCATCCCTCACGCGGCGTCGCTGCATCAGGCTTGCGCCCATTGTGCAATATTCCCCACTGCTGCCTCCCGTAGGAGTCTGGGCCGTGTCTCAGTCCCAGTGTGGCCGGTCACCCTCTCAGGCCGGCTACCCGTCGTCGCCTTGGTAGGCCATTACCCCACCAACAAGCTGATAGGCCGCGAGTCCATCCAAGACCAAAAAATCTTTCCACCCACCACCATGCGGTGACAGGTCATATCCGGTATTAGACCCGGTTTCCCAGGCTTATCCCAGAGTCAAGGGCAGGTTACTCACGTGTTACTCACCCGTTCGCCACTAATCCCCGGTGCAAGCACCGGATCATCGTTCGACTTGCATGTGTTAAGCACGCCGCCAGCGTTCGTCCTGAGCCAGGATCAAACTCTCCGTTAATGTTTCAAACAGACACAGCACCAAAGACCGGGAAAACGACCAAAGACACTGCACTAAATTCAAACCAGGCTGATAAAAACCGCGACACACCACAGGGGCGGCACGCCACGGCACTTCAACCAATAAATAATTGGTATCAACAAACTTGGCACACTATTGAGTTCTCAAACAACAGGAGCA
>NZ_SUKC01000032.1 GCF_005047635.1 Arthrobacter sp. CAU 1506
TACTGGTAACCGTGCATATTTGATTCGGCACTATTCGCGCTGGACCGCAGCTGTATCTGGTGGTTAATTCACTGCCGGCTCGGCCGCCATGAGGTCCTGCTTTCCACCCCGTCGCTTTACGGACACCGGCCCGTGCTATGTTCGGCCGCAGGGATGAGTGAGGGCAAACAAATCCCTGGCTCTGTGGCTGTGTTCGGTGTTCGCTATCACGATGACAAGGTGGGCCTGACGTGAGAAGACGATTTCAATGGGGGACCGTCGGCGCAGTGCTGGCGCTCTCGACGATAGTCGCCACCAGCGGCTGCGGGGAGAGCGATGGTTCCGCCGCGGCGGATCCGAATCGTCCCGCGCCGGCTTCATCGTCCGCCTCCGCGCCGGCTTCGTCAATGGCCGGTGGCCAGGTGGCCACCCGGTTGCTCGTCTGGACCAAGGACGGGGGCAGCAAGTTTGAGGCCCTGATGTCAGGGCGCCTCGGCGTCGATGCCCTCGGCTGTGTAACGCTGGACGACGACGCACTTGTGGTTCCGAGGGGTTCTACGCTCGAGGACGATGGCCGCAAGGTATCGATCAAGGGGGTTGGCACGTTCCCGCTGGGCAATGATCTGCCTCCGACCGGCGGCGGATACGAGGAGTATGCAGACCGGTCCGATGTGCCTGCCGGGCGGCAGGTCTGCGCAGGGACGAATTTCGCTGTGTTGACCCCCTGATCGCTGCCTTCCGGTGATACGCGAGACACCGCGACTGAAGTACTGACTCATTTGGTCCGTGGGCATGGCGGTGAACCCCCTCTGGACCGGCGATGCCGTATTCATTCGTTTCCGCGTGAACCCGTCGATTCGTTTCCGGATGAAACCTTGGGCGCTGCGTCGGGGGCGCGTTCAGCCTGATGCGGGATTCGGGTGGACGCCGCCTTGCTGGCATCTAATGTGGAAGTCGCCTTGGGCTCGGGTACCGTGACCAGGGTTCCGCTGCCGCGGCGGCGTGTTTTTGCGTGACTTGGTAGCTGTAGCCGAGCATCTCGGCTGCGATCGGGGCGGGGATTTCCCTGACGAGGGCGCGAAGGGATGCGTTGCGCGCGCCCAGCAGGTTGATGCCGAGTTCCCGGAACCGGTCCATGAAGGTGTTCGGGTGGATGTGTTGGCCGGCGCGGTAGCCGGGGAAGAGCCACTGGCTGCCGGAACTGCTCCCGGTGCGCATGTTGGGGCGGGAGGCCAGATGTTGTGTGACCAGGACGGCGAAAGGTTCGGGTACTGGCGCTGGGTCGCCGTCGCCGAGTGAAAGATGCAGGCCCTCAGGCGTGAGGATCACATCGGTGCTTTTCATCGCGGCGATCTTCACTACTGGCTGGGCGTAGAGCAGCAGGAAAATTGCGGCGACCCGGTAGGACAGCGTTTCAACATTGTCCGTGAGACAGGCCTTGAGCATGGCGAGTCGCTGGCCCTGGGTGAGCAGCGGCACGGTCTTGGCCTGCCGGAATCCGATGGTGATGTTGGTGCAGGTCCGGTTCTCGACCGCCCAGACGAAGAAGGTTCTGATGGCGTGCCTGGTGGTGGGGCCGTCAGCCAGCCATGCGTCGACGTCTCCCTGGAGGCAGGAGGCGACGGTCCGTCCGTAGGCGAGCTTGAGCCAGGTGAGGAATTTGATGGTTTCGGTGATTTCCTGCTTCGCGCTGTGCACGGGACCGCGGGTGGGTTTCCCCTCTGCGGAGAGGCTCCTGATGCGTCGCAGGTGGTGCCAGCGGGAGAAGGACTCGATAGGACGCCGGATCTCGGGGTCATCAATGTCGTCGAGCTTGCTGGGTAGCCACCGCTCAAAGAGAGCGAGGTAGTGGTCCCGGACCGGGAGCAGGTTGTGGTGGGTGAGCAGGCTGCGCAGATGTTCCACGCGCGGGCTGTTTGGTTCCTTGTCGAGCGCTACGTGGCTGAGGGGGATGTCTCCGGTGGCGAGTCGTTCAAGCAGTTCGCGGACCCCCTTTCTGCGGAGCCAGGTGAAGATGCTTTCGGGGCGCTGGGCTCCGCAGAGCGCGGCGAGCAGTTTCGCTGCCGTCGTTTCCGGGCCCTGGGACTCGTCGAGGCGCAACAGCGTCGTGAGGTCGTTCCGGAGTGAGCAACGCGCGCAGGTCTTCTGGCGGTAGTGCTCGGTTTCCGTGCCGCAGCCGGAGCAGCGGTAGTCCTGGGTGATACCTGCGCAATCGACACAGACCGGCTGGTCTCCGTTGGAAGCTGACCTGCCCGGGAGCATGCGCTCTGTTCCGCAGCCGGGGCAGGTTCCGTAGGTGCGCATGGCGACCGTGAAGCAGGTTCCGCAGATCCTGCCTTCTGGCCAGCTGGCACGGTGTTTGCCGGCTGCTCGTGAGCATCGGTCGCAGGTAAAGGCCCCGGCCGTGCGGGGCCGTCCGCGGACGCCAGTCCGCGGGGTGATCTCAGCCGTCATCGCGGATCACGCGGGCGCGTTTGGGTCTGATGGTCTTGTTCAGGTCCACGACGTTGGTGTCGGAGGCGACCTTGCGGACCTTGGCATCTGTTGCCGTGACGGTGACCAGGTCCTCGGGCCCGCAGGAGAAGATGTCGCAGAGCGCGGCGATCATCATCAGTGAGACGCGTTCCGGGCGTTGGGTGACGAGCCGGTAGACCTGGGAGGCCGAGAGTTCGATGCCGCGTTCCTTCAGCAAGGGGCTGAGGTCGGTGCTGTTATGCATTCCCCGGGCTGCCATGAGTTCTGCTAGCCGCCACCGGTAGTCGATCTCTCGTTTCATGAGGTTCAGTCTCCCATTCCGGCCAGGGCGTCCCGGATGGTGGAGTCCAGGGCGCGGCGCAGTGTTTTGACCCGGTAGTCGCTGGAGACGGAGGTGTAGAGGGCAGTGGTTGAGGCATGCTCGTGCCCCGCCTGGTGCTGGACGAACAAGGGATCCATGCCCGATTCGATCAGGTGGGTGACGTAGGAGCGGCGCAGTGAATGGATGTCCAAACCGGGGGAGAGGCCAAGGTCTTCGCAGTAACGGTTGAAGCGGCGGTTCAGGGCGGTCTCGGAGACAAGGGTGCCGCGTTCGGAAGGAAACAGGTCCAGACCGTCGGTCATGTGCAGGCGGCCGCGTTCCAGCCAATCGGCGACGATTTCCGCGGACCAGTCGAACACGGTAAGGACGCTGCGGCGTTTGGGTGGTGAGCCCTTCATGGCTTTCCCGTACCGGACCTGAAGAACTCCGAATTTGCCGAATTCGCGGGCGTGCGGGTTCCGGGAGAAATCCACTGATTGCAGGTGCCGGACCTCGTTGCGCCGCAGGCCCCAGCAGTAGGCCACCTTGAAAAGAACGGCGTCCCGGTAAGCAGGCAGCCAGCCCTTCCGGCCCAGCGCAGCGATACGATCCACCTCGTCATCGGCCCGGTCAAAGAAGGCCTGCAGTTCCTGCCTGGTGAACGGGCGTCGCTTGGGAGCCGATTCGGTTGCCTGGGCGTGGACCGCGGTGTTCCAGTCAAAACAGACTTGTGACGGGTGCGTTCCGAAATACTGTTCGCAGACCCGGTCCCAGCCATAATCAGGCGAGGCCAGATAGGAACAGAACGCCCTCAGCGCCCCCTGATAGCTCCTGATGGTGGACTGGGCGGCGTGCTTGACGCTGCGCAGATCCCCAAAGAACTCATCCACGTGGGCCGGCGTCCACTGCCACGGGTACTCGTTCGTGGATTCCTGGAACCGCGTCACCAGCCGTTCGCGGGACTCGATCGTGCCAAACGCCAGATTCCTGCTCAACTGTTGGTTGCGCCAGCCATCGAGCATCTGGGCGAACACATGATCCTCGGGGTGAAGAAAACGCACCGCCCCGAAATCGAGTACCCGTCCCGCTGAATCGATCGCCACGAACCCTCCCAAGAGATTGCATCTGATGCATGAATCATGCAATTAATGCAGACGGCCTGCAAATCCGCAGGTCAGAGCGTCCTGCCTGAGGTGTGCAGTCCAGTTCGTACGATCCGAATCGACGCGGGCGAGAGGACTCGACTCGACTTTCTGAAGGACGTTTCCGCAGGTCAGAGACGATGTGGTGTCGTCCATGCAGTGTGGTGCCGAAGTCGCGGCAGTGGAGGGCCTGTCGTGCATCGGATGCAATAATCACTGTTCTA
>NZ_SUKC01000033.1 GCF_005047635.1 Arthrobacter sp. CAU 1506
CTCATCGGCAGCTTCCCCTCGGCACGCTATGCCACGTTGGCCGTGGTGGAGTTTCTCAAGCCGATTCCGCCGATCGTGGTCCTGCCGCTCGTTGTGCTGATCTTCGGTCCGACGCCGACCATGGCGTGGGTGCTGGTCATCATCGGCTGCCTTGTGCCGATCCTGATGCAGACCATTTCGGGGGTCGATGACACTGATCCCGTAGCCCGGGACACCGCGCGGTCGTTTGGGATGGGGCAAGCGGAGATCCTGTTCCGCATCGTTCTGCCCAGCGCACTTCCGTTCATCGGGACCGCGATGCGGATTGCGGCACCGATTTCCCTCGTCGTTGCGGTTGTGGCCGGCCTTCTCGGCGGCGGCCCTGGCCTGGGCAAGAGCATCTTCCAAGCCCAGGCCGCCGGCAACTATCCATCCCTGTACGGGCTGGTGCTTGTCCTCGGGTTCCTCGGGCTGTGCTTCATCGGCGGTTCCCGGGCCATTGAGCGGCGCTTGCTGCACTGGCATGAATCCTATCGGGAGGTCTCGGTATGAGCATGAGGAAGCAGTTCTATATCGGCCTCGGTATCGGTACGCCCGTGCTGTTGCTCGGGCTCTGGTTTCTCCTCTCGGCGGGCTCCACCAACACGTTCTTCCCGCCGCTGTCCACCATCCTGGTGCGATTCCAGCAGCTGTGGGTTTTCGACCACTTCGCCTCGGATGTGCTTCCCAGCCTGGCAAATCTGCTCATCGGATTCGCGGTGGCGGCCATCGCCGGCGTCGTGCTCGGATTCCTCCTGACCTTCATGCCGCGGCTACGTGGCTTCGTGGACCCGGTCATCCATCTGTTCCGCAGCATCCCGCCGGTCGCACTGATCCCGATCCTGATCTCGCTCCTCGGCTTCGGCGTGGAAATGAGGGTTTACAGCATCGCGCTGGCCGCGGTGTTTCCCACCTTGATCGCCACCATGGACGGGCTGCGGAGTGTGGATTCGACGCTGAAGGACGTCAGCTCCGTCTACCGGCTCAGCCTCCCGGAGAGAATCACCCAAGTATATTTTCCGGCGGCCAGCCCGCAGATCGCTTCCGGACTTCAGGTCAGTCTGCAGACAGCGTTCGTGGTGATGATTGCCAGCGAAATGCTCGGTTCCTCCCAAGGCATCGGTGCCATGACGCTGCTGGCACAGCAAAGCTTCATGATCTCGGACATGTGGGCCGGGATCCTGCTGCTCGGAGTGATCGGCTTCCTTACCAACATGGTCTTCGAACTGGGCCGACGGCGGGTGCTCGCCTGGTACATCGGCTCCCGTCGCCTCGCTAGGAGTAACTGATGTCCACCGCCCACGCAAGGCCAACCAAGACCACTCACCGTTCACGCCGCGCCCACGCCGGCCCAATCGACCACCGGGACGAAACAGACATGACAGACATAACGATGAAAGACCAGCAGCTGGGCCCGGTTCCGCCCCGGCTGGACGTGGCCGGCCTATCCAAGACCTACGGCTCTGGCCCGGGCGCCAAGACCGTCATCGAAGACCTCACCTTCACAGTGGAGACCGGCGAGATCGTCTGCATCGTAGGGCCGTCCGGTGTTGGCAAGACCACCCTCCTGAAGTGCCTTGCCGGGCTGCATCCTGTCAGCTCCGGGGCTGCGGCCATCGACGGCCGGCCCATTGATGGTCCGCCTGCGGAGATGGCACTGGTTTTCCAGGACTACAACCGGTCGCTGATGCCTTGGCTGACGGTGCGCAAGAACGTCCGGCTGCCGCTGCGCCACCTGCGTCTCCCCGCGGTCGAACTGAATCAGCGGATTGATACGGCGCTGGAAGCTGTTGGCCTGACTCAAGCCGCGGCCCAGTACCCTTGGCAACTGTCCGGTGGCATGCAGCAGCGCGTGGCAATTGCGCGGGCATTGGCCTACCGACCGGAGATCCTCATCATGGATGAGCCGTTCGCCTCCGTTGACGCCCAGACCCGGTTCGAACTCGAAGACCTGTGCCTGAAAATCCGTGACGACTTCGGCATGACCATCCTCGTGGTCACGCACGACATCGACGAGGCTGTCTATCTCTCGGACCGTGTCGTGGTGCTCGGCGCGAAGCCCGCGCGGGTCCTCGACGTCGTCGACATCAATCTGCCCTCACCACGGGACCAGATCAGCTCGCGTGCCCTCAATGGGTTCGCCGAGCAGCGGACCAAAGTCCTATCGATGATCCGGAAGCCGGCATGACCGCCGCACCATCGGTCCGCCCCAACGTACTCGTTCTGATCGCCGACCAACTTCGGGCCGATCACTTGGGTTTCGCCGGCAACCCCACGGTCCGCACGCCCAACCTGGACCGGCTTGCCGCGGAGAGCATGATCTTCACCGAGGCCACGGTCACCAATCCCACCTGCATGCCCAACCGGGCAAGCCTGCT
>NZ_SUKC01000034.1 GCF_005047635.1 Arthrobacter sp. CAU 1506
ACTCGACTTTCTGAAGGACGTTTCCGCAGGTCAGAGACGATGTGGTGTCGTCCATGCAGTGTGGTGCCGAAGTCGCGGCAGTGGAGGGCCTGTCGTGCATCGGATGCAATAATCACTGTTCTACTTGTCATAACGTCGGTTATCGGCTTATAAAGTACGGGAGTAGAAGTAGCTGCGAGAACTCCCGTTCCACGGCTACTTTAGTTTCCGCAGGTCAGACGAGCCTTTGGAGAGCAGCCTCCCTTTTCCGTGCCGGCAGACGTTGCGTCAGCGGACTGATCCAACCGGCACGGCCCTGGCGGCCGTCCGCATGGGACCTCGGTGGCCTGTACTATGCCGCTGCCGTTGGTGCGGATCCCGCATCGGCTAGTTGGGCGATTCCTTCAAGCATCGCTTTGCTCAGATGCTCCTGCAGGTCTGCGTATTTTTGTTGCCCTGCGACGTTGTTGAGCTCCTCGCGGTCTATTTGGTGATCGTAGAGTTCGGTGATGTCTGTGCCGAAGTATCTGGTGAAGCGTCCGTCTTTGGTGAGGATTGAACGGGTGCGGACGGGGCCGGGCAGGCCCGGCAGGCCGAAGGGCTGGTCTTCCTCGATGATCAGGGCGTCGCGGATCGAGTCCTGGGATCGTTCGAGCAGCGGCACCAGCGACCGTCCCTGGATTCCGCGGTAGGCCCTTGTCCCGGTCAATTCGAGCAGAGTGGGGGCCAAGTCAGCCGTGGAAACCAAGGCGGGGGATGTGCCGGGTCTGGTTCCCGGGCCTTTGATGGTCAGCGGTACGTTGGTGACAGCGCGGTAGTGGCTGAAGTGCTTGAGCATGAGTCCGTGGTCGCCGAACAAGTCGCCGTGGTCGCTGGTGAAGACCACAATCGTGTTCTCGGCCAAGCCTTGGGCTTCCAAGGCTGTCAGTATCCGGCCGATTTGTTCGTCCATCAGTGTGATCAGGCCATACTGGGCAGCTGCAGCCTGCCGGTATTGGACCTCGTTCGCGGCGAACGTCATGGTCGGATCTTCGTTGGGTTCGCCGCGGCGTTCGAACATCCGGCGGATATGCGGGGGCGACTTCGCGTGGTCCTGGTAGAAGCCGGTCGGCAGTTCCACCTGGTCCGGTGAGTACATGTCCGCGTACCCCCGTGGGGGTGAGAACGGGTGGTGGGGGTCCGGAAAGGAGACAAACATGAAGAAGGGATCGTCTGTCTGGCCAAATTCCGCCAAGTGTTCGACAGCTTTCTCCCCCACATAGCTGCTGGGATGCACTTCTGCGGGGATGGCTGTCTCATACACTTGGTCCCACCCGGGCAAGCGCCGTTCTGAGTTCTCTACTCCGCCGACGGCTAGCGGATCGATGCCCCGCTCCCGCGCCCAGTGTATATAGTGTCCCCCGGGCCGGTCGCCGTGCCCGACGACGAGGTCCACCTGCCGGTAGCCGTAGTAGTCGTCGGGCAATGGGATGAATCTTTGATCGTGAGCTGTACGGTTCTCCCACTGGTCCCAGCCATCGGGGCGGCTGACGGAACGCGCGTCGGCGGCAGTCGGGTCAAGGAGCAGCGGGTCCGTCTTCTCGATTTCGGCGCGTTGCACCGGTTCAAAGTCCCAGCCCATGTTCTGGTGGTGCAGTTTACCGACCGCCGTCGTCAGGTAGCCGCCACAGGATAGTTGCCGGACCATATTGTTGGTATCCGGATCCAGCGGTATGCCGTTGAACCGGGTGCCGTGCGCCGATGGCCAACGGCCGGTTAGCAGGCTTGCCCGGTTGGGCATGCAGGTGGGATTGGTGACCGTGGCCTCGGTGAAGATCATGCTCTCCGCGGCAAGCCGGTCCAGGTTGGGCGTGCGGACCGTGGGGTTGCCGGCGAAACCC
>NZ_SUKC01000035.1 GCF_005047635.1 Arthrobacter sp. CAU 1506
CAGGGATGCGTGTTCGTAGCGGGATGAGACCAGCTGGAAGAACAGGTTGGCGGAGTCCTGATCGAAGGGGATGTAGCCGACTTCGTCAACGATGAGCAGCTTGTAGCGGCGTAGCTTGGCCAGTTCCTGGGGCAAACGTCCGCGGTCGTGGGCTTCGGCCAGTCTCGACACCCACCCTGTCGCGGTGTCGAACAGGACGCGGTGCCCGGCGCGCGCGGCACGGATCCCGATCCCGACGGCCAGATGGGTTTTCCCGGTGCCGGGCGGTCCGAGCAGGACCACGTTCTTGGCTTCTTCCAGGAAGACCCCGGTGCCCAGATGCGCGACGAGGTTCCGGTCCGCGGCAGGCTGGTGGTCGAAGTTGAACTCCTCCAGCAGCTTGTGTCCGGGGAACTTCGCTGCCCTGATCCGCAAGGCGGCCCCGGAGGCTTCGCGTTCGGCGACCTCGCGGGAGAGGACAGCGGCAAGGTATTCCTCGTGCGACCAGCCTGCCTCCCGTGCCCTGTCGCCGAGGGATCGGTAGCCGTCGGCGACCCGCGGGGCGCGCAGCGCGCGGGCGTAGTACTCGATGTCCTTCGCTGCCCCGTTCACCGGCCTGCCCCGGAGAGCTCGCGGGCATCGTCGGGGATGGCGACACCGAAGAGTTCGTCATAGATCGACAGGTCCCGTTCCTCCACCACCGTGGACCGTCCGGCCTTGACGCTGCGGTGGATCCGGCGGAGGGAGGCGGCCTTGTCCACGTGCGCGGGGTCAGTGAAGATCTGGTGTCGGGCCCACCGCCGCTCGTGTCTGGCCAGCAGCCGGCCGTCGGCGCTAACGGTCACCATTTCCAGGTCTGCTTCAACGTCCACGATCCGCCCGATCGCCCCCGGATCCACTGAATAGTCGTTGGAGAAGACCCGCACGTAGTAGTCCCGTGGCAGCCGAACGCTGCTGCGGAAGGCGAACTCGGGCGCCACCGGCGTCAATGGCCGCATCGCGTCCCGGTCCCGGCCGAAGAGCTCGGCCGGGCGGCCGTGCCGGGCCCGGGAGTAGCGGGCGTTGGCGCGCGGCAGCCAGTCCGCGAGCTGGTCGTTGAAATCCAGTGGGGACGCGAACGTTCTGCCGGGCATGAAGCCCTGGCGGAAGTAACGGTTCATCCGCTCCACGATGCCCTTGGATTCCGGATCCCGTGGCGGCAACTGCCGGAACTCGCAGCCCAGCACGCCGGCGAACGCCGCCGCCGGCGCGGTCAGCCGGCCCTGGCCGATCCCCGATTCGTTGTCCCAGACCAACTGCTTGGGCACTGCACCGGCCTCCTGCAGCAGCGACCACATCCCGCCCAGCAGGTCAAAAGTCGTGCGGGTCGGCAGCATCCTGGCCTGGATGTATCCGGAGAACGCGCTCGTCATCACCAACACCGGAGGCTTGCCCTCCTGCCCGTGCCCCAGGGGCAGCGGCTCATGCGGGAACCACAAATCGCACTGCATCGCCTGGCCCGGTTCATGGACCAGCCGGTCCACCGGATCCGCCGGCATATATTCGGGCCGGAGTCCACGGACCTTGTCCCGGAACAAGGATGCAGAGCCCGTCCAGCCGACCCGTTCGGCCAGAACCGAGGCTGGCATCGTCGGCGTCTGCGCCAACAAAGCCCGCACCTGCGGTGCATAAGCATCGAAGCTCGAACCGGCCGGCTTCCGCTCATACTTCGGCGGCCGCTCCGCCTCCAACGCCCGGTCCACCGTCCCCCGCGAAACCCCGAGCTGTTTAGCCAGCTCCCTCTTGGAGATCTTCTCCGTCGCGTATCGGTGGCGTATCTGCGCCCAAACATCCAATGTGATCACCTTCCATAATGGTCAGTGGCCTCAT
>NZ_SUKC01000036.1 GCF_005047635.1 Arthrobacter sp. CAU 1506
GGAAGCTAAGGCCCACAGCGCCGATGGTACTGCACTCGGGAGGGTGTGGGAGAGTAGGTCACCGCCGGACATTCTTTACACAGGGAAGGCCCCGCCAACGACGGCGGGGCCTTCCCCCGTTAACACCCAACCGGTTCTGGCGGCCGGCTTTGGGGACTTTGCTGGTTCCCGGCCTGCCGGCGTTTACACACCAACCCCACAACCTGCACCTTGCTGGTTCGTTCCAGGACGGGTTGTTTCGAGGGACTAATGCTGCTTGGGAGCCACGGCTGGCTGCCGCGGTGCCGCCACCGGGATAGGCTCGGACCCGGATGTGCTTGAGCGATGAGCGGAGGGGTGCCACTGATGGTGGTCGTCAAGCGTGGGGATGAACTCGGCGAGGAATACCGGCGCCGCATCACCGAGGTCTACGTGCGCAGCTTCGCGGACGACTTCGTAGCTTTCTCGCGGGACACGGGGAGGCTGGCCGATGCGTTCGAGCACATGCTGCTGCTCGATCGGTTCTACATCGCGCTGGTGGACGGGGAACCGGCCGGCATGGCCTCGCTGACCGAGGGGGACCAGGTGTTGTTTGCGCCGCGGTGGCGGCAGATCCGGCGCCATCTGGGGCTGGCCCGCGGGCTGCTCGGATACGTGGTGATCCGGAGCTGGTTCATGGGCTCCTCCGACGGGGCCCGGCCAGGACTCGCCGAAATTGGGTTCGTCGCCACCGAGCCCTCCTATCAAGGCCGCGGCGTCGGAACCGCGTTGCTGCGCCACTTGCTGGCGCTGCCTGGGTACCGGGAGTACGTGCTGGAGGACATCAAAGATACCAACGCGCCTGCCCTCGGCCTCTACGCCAAGCTCGGCTTCACCATCTATAAGCGCCGCAAGGTGCGCTTCGCCCGCCGCGCCGGCTTCACCGAGCTCGTGTCCATGAAGTTTGTGCCCTCGTCGGAAGACGTCTGACCCGGCTCTGCAACGGGGGACGTCGCCGTTCTGGACCGCCGAATGCTGGCGGTCGGGACGAGTGTGCGCTCGATCCGTCGGTATGGACCGCCGAAATGCTCGGCGGCCCGGACCAGTGTCCGCTCCATCCGCAGGCCGGGACCGCCGCGTGCCGGTGGCCCGGACGAGTTGCCGCTCGATACATCGGTACGGACCACCGACATATTTGGCGGCCGGGACGAGTGTGCGCTCGATCCGTCGGTATGGACCGCCGAAATGCTCGGCGGCCCGAACGAGTACCCGCGCCATCCGCCTCGGGTTGCTGTAGCCGGCGCCGGGAATGCCGACCACCAGGGCGCTCAGCCTGCCCGGACCCAGACCAGAAGTGAGCGGCTGCACAGTGCCGCTTCCGGGCGGGATGGCTGTGCTGGGCCGTGGTGCGGGTGGGCTGCGGGGTGCGTGGTTCGGTGTGTTTGCGGGGTTTTGGGGTTGCGGGGTTGGTGTGGGTGGGGGTTTTGGGTGGGTGGTGGGGGTGATTTGCGCGGGGTGCGGGAGGCGTGTATTGTTTTCTGAGTCGCTGCTGCTGAAGCAGAGAAAACAGCGGCCAATCCCCTTGAAAAATATGCCAGGTTCTGGTGCGCTTGACGCGCCTCTGGGGTGTTGGGAGGGGCCCGGGTTCGGGTTTGAATCTGCCGGGAACGGCGATTTGCAAAGGCTGCGGGAACCGGGTAAGTTAGAAAAGTTGCTCCGGAGCGATGGAGGGCCTGTGAGGGTCGTCCGGGTGCCGGGTGCTCCTGTTGTTTGAGAACTCAATAGTGTGCCAAGTTTGTTGATACCAATTATTTATTGGTTGAAGTGCCGTGGCGTGCCGCCCCTGTGGTGTGTCGCGGTTTTTATCAGCCTGGTTTGAAT
>NZ_SUKC01000037.1 GCF_005047635.1 Arthrobacter sp. CAU 1506
GGCTCTCCGCGTTTCGTGGTGAATTCCACTGCTGCGATGCATGATCAGGCCGCCGTTCTGACGGCGCTTCTGAGCATAATACGAGTACGATAATTGGCGCCATTGACGAATCCGCGGCCGGTTCTTTTGATGTTCTTGATCGCCGTGTTGTTTGCCTCGACCTTGCTCGTGGTTGCGCCGGTGACGATGAGGACTTCGATCTCTTTCCACCAGCGGCAGACGGTTCGCCAGAGGCGGTTGATTTCCGGCTGTCCGGCTCGTTCCACCAGCTGCTGTAGCCGCTCCTTGGCTGCGGCGGCGTCCTCCAGGGAACCGGTGCGCAGCAGTGCGCGCAGTTGTTCCTTCGCTTCCCAGGCCGCCTTCAGCTTCCCGGTCGGGTCGTCGACGTCAAAGACGGTCTGCAGGCGGTTCTTGGCGCGGTCGGAGAGAGTTTCGGCGGCGCGGAGCAGCAGCATCCGGTTGGCCCACATCGGGTCGGACGAGCGGCCGCGCCGGCCCTTGGTCTCCTGGCTCAGCCGCTGGCGGACTTCGGTGAGCATCTTGTTCCCCAGCATGACCATGTGGAATGCGTCGACCGATACGGCCGTGCGGGGCAACCACATCCGCAGGGCTTTCCGGAAAGCGGCGGAGGGGTCGATGGCCACGACTTCCACGCCCAGGCGCCACTGCAATGGCCGGGCGAAGAGCCAGTCACCAACGCCTTTGCTGTCCCGGCCGTCGACGACGCCGAGGACTTGCCCTGTATCGAGATCCACGATGGTCGTCATCCATGGTTCATAGCGCTTCCAGGCGTTGGTTTCGGGGTCCTTGAAGAAGCGCACGGAACGGAAGCGGTGTTCGTCGATGCCCAGCCGCTTGGGCCGGAGCTTGTTGACGTCCGGCAGGACGGTCATGGCCTTGTTCAGGGCGTGCTGGACCAGCCACCACGAGACTCCGAAGGCAGCCGCTGTTTCGGTCGCGGCACGTCCCGAATGGATGACGGCGCTCACCAGGGCATCCCTCAGCCTGCGGGTCGAACGCGCCCGCCGGGGCACCTGAGGGGTTGATTCAGCGAACGTCTGCCGCGGACACTGGGATTCATCGCAGAAGAAACGGCGCTTGGACCAGATGACTTCGACCGCACCTGCGACGGGAATATCGCGGATCCGCTGCTTGCGCTTTGAATGCCGCCGCTTGCCGATGACTCCGCATGAAGGACAGCCGGACTCGATGGTTGTCTCGACATGGATTCTCCGCTGGCCGAACGTGAGGATGTCGGCGTTGAGGACATGGTAGTCCGGCAGGTTGAAGATGATTGTGGCAGCATCAGGGCGCTGGGCAGTAAGCTCGGTCAAGGCTCGTAGTTCCTGTCATTGATGAATGCGTCAAGAACATCCATCACAACAGGGCTACGGGCCCCTTCTGTCTAAAGACACGACCCGTCATTCACCACGAACCTTGGAGAGCC
>NZ_SUKC01000038.1 GCF_005047635.1 Arthrobacter sp. CAU 1506
GGAAATGACCAGATCAACACGTCTTGGCCCGTTTCGGACTGTGGCTGAGAAAATGGAGATCCTGGCGGAGTACGAGGCCGCGCCAAACGGGTCGAAGGGCGAGGTGCTTCGCCGGCACAGACTTGGCTCTTCCACGATCGGCAAGTGGGCCTATGCTCGGGATCATGATGAATTCGGACCCGGCCCCAAGGGCAACAGGCCACGGACCGGGAAGTCCGCTGTGACGCCGAACCGGCAGAGTGCCGAGATTGCGCGTCTGCGCAGGGAACTCGCTAAGGCGCAGGCCGACCGCGAAGTCCTGAACGCCGCCCTGGAGTCGATGGGAAAAGCGCACGCGCTCTTGGAGAAACTTGCCGAGAGCGCGGAGCCGGCACCGCTGAAAGACACGTCCGAACCGACGCAGTCACCGGACTCGTCGGCGCCGGAATAGGCGTCGACCGCGCCTGCAGCCTGCTCGGTGTCGCCCGGGCCAGCTGGTACCGGCACCGGAATCCGCCACGGGCCCGCCGGAGACCGGTCCCGCACAAAGACCGGCACCAACCTGCCGCGCTGACGGAGAGCGAACGGGCGCTGATCCTGGACCGGATCAACCGCGAGGAAACCTCGGACCTGAACATCGCCCAAATCCGCGTGCAGGCGATGGACGAGGGACTGCACGTGGCCTCGGAAGCGACGTGGTACCGGCTCGCTCGGGCCGCGAAACTTGCCGGAGACCGGCGACGTACCGCAACGCATCCACCGAAATCAATTCCGGTTCTGTGCGCGTCGCGGCCGAACCAGGTCTGGTCCTGGGACATCACCGTGCTGCCCACGATTGACCGCGGACGGAACCTGCGCCTCTATGTCGTGCTCGATGTCTTCAGCCGCGCCGTCGTGGCCTGGCGCCTTGAACCCGACGAAAAGGCCTTCAAGGCCGTGGACATGCTCGAGAACGCCTTTGCCGTCCAGAACGCCAAACCCGAGGTGCTGCATGCCGACCGCGGGTCGATCATGACCGGGACCGAGGTCACTGCCCTGCTGGCTGCCCACAAAGTCATCCAGTCACATTCCAGGCCCCGCGTATCCAATGACAACCCGTTCTCCGAGGCGCAGTTCAAGACCATGAAATATGCACTCGACTATCCGGGCAGGTTCACCGACATGGACCATGCCAGGCGCTGGATCAGCGCATGGATGGGCTACTACAACGACTGCCACCTGCATTCCGGCATCGGCTACTACACCCCGTCCTCGGTCCACGACGGCACTTGGATCGACATCCGGGACCATCGTCAAGCGCTGCTCGATAAGCACTACGCCGAACACCCCGAACGCTACCGCCGGCCACCAAAAGCCACCACCGTCCAAACCCAGACCTGGATCAACAAACCCCACCCGCAAACCGGGCCGCTGACCGAGCTCGACGCCCCACAACAAGCTGCCTAAAAAATCT
>NZ_SUKC01000039.1 GCF_005047635.1 Arthrobacter sp. CAU 1506
GGCTCATCGGAATCGAGAGTGTAAATGCGGTCTGAATCCGCCGGCTTCGAGCAGTGATCTGGCGATGTAGTTGGTGAGGTTGCGGAATCCGAGGGCTGAGCCGCGAAGGTGCTCCAAGCGACCATTGATGGCCTCAGTAGGACCGTTGCTGGTGCCGGGGCGGTCGAAGAACGCGAGCACGTCCACGGCGCGGCGTTTCAACGTCCGGCCGAGCGTGATCAGCTCGGTGAGCGAGGCAGGAACCGAATGGCTGAGCGCATCGATCACCGCCTGCATCATGCGCTTGCCTTCCCTCTTGTCGGGTTCGCGGTAAGCGGCAACCATCCGTTGGTAGATGCCCCAGGTCGCCTCGACCTCAACGTGCCGGTCGTCAGCGAACAGTCCTGTCAGCCGTTCCCGTTGCGCCTCGGTCAGTAGTCCGGCGCCGGTGTGCAGGGTTCTTCTGGATTTGTAGAGCGGATCCTGGCTGCGGCCGCGGTGCCCGAGCGATTGCTGCTGTACGCGCTGCCGACACCTGTCCAGGGCGTCGCCGGCCAGCCGCACGACATGGAACGGATCCATCACCGGTGCCGCGTCGGGCAGCTCTTCGGCGGCTGCAGTCTTGAAGCCGGTGAACCCGTCCATCGCCACAACCTCGATCCCGTCCCGCCACTGCTGCGGACGGTCGGCCAGCCATTGCTTCAGCACTTGCTTCGAGCGGCCCGCGACCATGTCCAGCAGCCGGGCGGTGCCGGTTCCATCGCGTACCGGGGTGAGGTCGATGATCACGGTCACGTACTTGTCCCCGCGGCGGGTGTGCCGCCAGACGTGCTCATCCACACCGATGACCCGCACTCCGTCGAAACGGCCGGGATCCTCGATCAATACCCGGCGGCCGGCGTCCAGGACCGCACTGTTGGCCGTGTGCCAGGAGACTCCCAGACCTGCAGCGATCCGGTTGACGGTCAGGTGATTGACCACGATGGCCTCCAGTGCCCAGCGAAGCCCGCCGCGGGAAATCTTCGCCCGAGGCGCGGCGGCCTTCGACGTGTCCTGCCGCCAGACGTGTCCGCAGCCGGCGCAACGGTAACGGCGCAGCCGGACCAGTAGTGTCGTCGGCCGCCACCCGAATGGTTCGTGCGCCAGGGACCTGATGACGGTGTCTCTGGCAATTCCTTGGCATCCGCAGCCCCGGCACCACTGGTCCGGATCCGCGACCCGGCATATCAGCAGTGCCCGGTCAGGCTCCAGACGCTGGCCGATGACATCCAGGCCGAGGTCGTCGAGACGGCAGAACTTGGTCAGGTCAGGGGCATCGAAGGTAGCGTTGGACACGTCGAGGTCTTTCGGATGGGCAGTGTGAGAACTTCCATCATCGGAAGACCTCGACCTCTATCCGGGAACCGACGCGCCAACGCTATCTACACTCTCGATTCCGATGAGCC
>NZ_SUKC01000004.1 GCF_005047635.1 Arthrobacter sp. CAU 1506
TCCGTAAAGCGACGGGGTGGAAAGCAGGACCTCATGGCGGCCGAGCCGGCAGTGAATTAACCACCAGATACAGCTGCGGTCCAGCGCGAATAGTGCCGAATCAAATATGCACGGTTACCAGTAGTCGCGAGAGAAGGAGTGGGAATGGCGGATGCAGCTGAGGCGGTGGTCGCCTCGCCCGCTCCCCGAATCGGTCTCGAACTATCCTCTTTGATCTAGGAGCTGAGCCTCGCCTCCATCCTTTCCGAATGTTCCTGGAGCCACGCCCGCCGCCATCTTTGGCGTGTTCTTGAAGCAATTCCTGCCAACATCCTCGGCGGCGATGTGTCGACGGCAGCCCGCTGCTGGACGATGAGTTTTTCGCCCGGCGCCAAGTGCGGCTCACTTGCAGGTCGCTGGCGGCGATCCGCAGCGCCCGTCGTCGGCCCGGCGCAGGACCCGCGAACCTGATCAGCCGGGTACTCCCCTCCCCTGACGCGACGTCCTGCGAGTGGCGGTTTGGCTAACTAGACTGCTCGACGCGTTTCGCGAGTTGACGGATGACCGTGCCCCAACCGTCATGGAATCCCAGCTGCTCGTGCTGGTCCCGATCGGCGATGTTGCGGTGCATGGCCGTGGCGGTGTACTCGGTCCCTTCCGGGTGCTCTTTCATGGTGATGACTGCGGTCAAGAAGGACACTTCCGCCGGCCGCCATCCGGAGACAAGCGCGTCCGTGAAGACAATCCGCTCAAGCTCATCGATGGCGAGGAAGCAGCCGGTGATGTGCGGGGCAAATGCGCCGCCGCCCTCGCTGATTTCGGTGCGGAAGGCACCACCGGGCCTGAGGTCCATCTCCCGCACGCGGCAGACCTGCGGTGCGGGGACCCACCATTGCTCGAAGCTCGTGGGATCGGCCCAGGCATTCCAGATGGCCGAACGTGGGGCCTTGATGATGCGGGAAACGGTGAGGTCCAGCTCGGGATGAAGAGATGTGGTCATGCCGATGCTTCCTTATCTTGAGGCGTCATCTTGAGACGTCATAACGAACTGCTCGAGACGGTCGGTGCGGGACTCCCAGATACGTCGTTGCTCACTGAGCCACGTTTCTATGTCCTCGAACGATTTCGGCTCTAGGGTGCACACGCGCACTCGGCCTGTTTTGCGGGTCGTGATCCACCCAGTGTCCTGGAGGTAGCGGATGTGCTTCATGAACGACGGCAGCGCCATGTCAAAGGGCGCCGCCAGCTCGCTGATGCTCGCCGGCCCAGCCCCCAGCCGGCCGAGCACCGCCCGCCGGGTGGGATCGGCAAGGGCGTGGAAGACGCCGTCGAGCTCCCCTGAATACTGAGCCATATGGCTAAGTTACCGCCTCCGCAACGCTAAGCGCAAGGGCTAAGTTTCTACGCTGCGTTCACTGACGGCGTAGCAGTATCCGGATTAGCGTCGGTCTTGAAATCGTTCCATCTTCACAGCAGTCGTACTCAAGGATTTCCATGGACACCAATGGAATGGGCCCGGACCGTTCCTCTGACAACGATCCGATGGACACCTACTCGGAGACAGTCATGCGTGTGGCCCAAATCGTCACCCCGCATGTTGCCGCGATCGACGTGAGAAACGGGCCCGGCAGCAGGATCCCGGCCGGCAGCGGCTCCGCCGTGGTCTTCACCGCGGACGGCTTTATGTTGACGAACGCCCATGTGGTTGCGGGCGCAAAAGCCGGCTCTGCCGCCTTCGCCGACGGTGAGGTCACGGAGATCGAGATTGTCGGCGCCGACCTCCTGTCCGACCTCGCAGTCATTCGAGGCCTGTCGAACACGCCGACGCCCGCCGAACTGGGCGACGCCGAGTCGCTTCGAGTTGGTCAGCTGGTCATCGCCGTGGGCAACCCGCTGGGGCTGGCCGGATCGGTCACCGCAGGCGTTGTCAGCGGGCTTGGTCGTTCGATTCCCACCCGGTCCCGTCGTGGCCGGCACGTGATCGAAGACGTGATCCAAACCGATGCAGCACTCAACCCCGGCAATTCCGGCGGCGCACTCGCCGACAGCCATGGACGCGTGGTCGGCATCAATACCGCCGTCGCCGGTACCGGTTTGGGATTGGCAGTTCCGATCAACGCCACAACGCGGCGCATCATCTCCGCACTCATGAGTGGCGGCCGGGTACGACGCGCTTACCTTGGCCTGGTGAGCACGCCGGTACGCCTTCCGGTGCACATGGCCCTTCGCTCGGGGCAGCGGGATGCGCTGCGAGTGGTGGAAGTCATGGCCGGCTCCCCCGCCGAACACGCCGGGATCAAACCAGGCGATCTTGTGGTGGACGCCGGACGGCGCCACGTCTCCAGCGCGGAAAGCCTGCAGAAGTTGCTCTTTGCCGACGCCATCGGCGTTCCGTTTCCGATGACCGTCCTGCGGTCCGGAGCCTTGGTGGATGTCATAGCCATGCCCGAGGAAATGGCAGAGGGCCTCTAGCCGCGGACGACGAGGCGGCTGCGCGGCCGGTTCCGGGAGGCTGGAGCTGTCAGTAGCTGCCGTTCCACACGGCCATGGCGGTCAGGACGAATCCAGTCACCGCGCCGATGACGGCTAGCCAGCCGGCGATGAGCATCGTGAGGTGCCTGGAGTGGTCCTGCGTCAGCCGTTCGCCGTGGGGGTGCGAGAGCACGATGGAATCCGCGGCCAGCAGGAAAACCACCAGTCCCACGAGAGCCATGCTCCACGCGAAAAATTCCAGCCAATGCACCAATGGACCAACCGGAGTAAACATACCTACGGTATACGCCCGCGATTCGTCGGCCACAAGGCCTAGCGCCCGCACCGGCCTCCGCAGACACTGACAGGATCCGCCATGCCCTGCAGGCAGGGAGACTAACCGGCGAAGATGGACGGTTGCCGCCCTGTCCACGGCATCGCCTGTTCCAGCTCAGCCGCCACCTGCAGCAGAAGGACCTCGCCGCCCATAGGCGCCACCAGCTGCACGCCGATGGGGAGCCCCTCCCGGCTCTCCCCCAACGGCAAGCTGATGGCTGGATGTCCGGACACATTAAAGACCGCAGTAAATGGCCCGTAATCAAAAAGCTTGCGCAGCCAGGCCCGAACGTCGCCCTCCGGGTCGTCGTAGTCGAGCGTGCCGTGGCGAAGCGGCAGTTGGGCGAGCGTCGGCGTGACCAAAAGGTCGTGGACCTCAAAGAACCGGTCAACCGCTGCCGTGATCCGCTGCTGGGCCTGGGTTGCAGCATGGAGCGCGCCCGCGCCGGCTGCCTGCGCCTCGACCAGAACCTTCCTCGAGACTGCTTCCAGCAGGGACGCGTCGACCGGCCGGGGCGCCGACAGCACCGCACGGCCGGCGGCATAAATCGCCAACATTTCGCCCTCAACTATGTCTTCGCTGTCCAGCCTGGGCTTTCCCGGCACGAGGGAATGCCCGATCCACTCCAGCATCTCCGCAGCAGCCACCGCTGCGGCTGCCACTTGATGGTCGACGGCGGTGGTATTCCACGGCTCGGTGCTGATGCCTATCTGCAGCCGGCGGGGGGCGCGGGAGATGGCGGTGACATGGCGTCCGCTCCCCCACGTTGGCTCCCCCCGAAGGGACAGGCCGACGGCATCCAGCAGGTGCGCCGTGTCGCGGACTGATTTGGTCACCGCGAATTCGACGGCGGGTTCCTGCGCCGGCGCACTCAGCGTCGCGGTGCGGGGTGTCCGCCCCCGGCTCGGTTTCAAGCCGATCACTCCGCAACTAGCGGCCGGAATCCTCAGCGAGCCCGCGCCGTCGTTGCCATGCGCCAGAGGGACCGCACCGGCAGCGACCAGTGCCGCAGCACCGCCGCTGGACCCTCCCACGCCCCGGTCCAGCGCCCACGGATTCCGTGTGACGCCGTACCGCCGGGATTCGGTGGCAAAGCTCAGGCTAAGCTCCGGGGCGGTTGTTTGGCCAAGGGTCGCCAGTCCTGCCGAACGGAAGCGCGTCATCAGCTGGTGGTCCTGGGTGGCAACGGCGCCCCGGATCGCCCGGCTGCCCAGGCTGAATGGCATGCCGCGGGCAAAGGGAGAGCTGTCCTTGACCAGGAGAGGCACGCCGGCTAAGCAGCCGTCGGCGTCGTACTCTTGCGGCTCGTCGAGCAGCGGCGAGGTTAGGGCGTTGAGGTCCGGATTGACGGACTCGACTGCGGCGCGTGCGCACTCCACAACCTCTTCGGCCGTTAGTTCGCCGCGGAGCATCAAATCCCGGAGTCCCACGGCGTCGAGCAGGGCGTACTCGTAGGACTCCAGAGCTGCTCCTGAAGGTGCGTTGGTAACGGGCTATCGGGTCATAAGCCTACCGTCGCCGGTACCCGCCGCCGCAGCCGTGCCCACCGGACCCACTGCTACCCGGCGTCGTAAGCGCGCTGAAGTTCGTCGATATCGATCTTCTTCATCTGCAGCATCGCTTCCATGGCGCGCTGGGCCTTCTGCGGATCCGGTCCGCCGATCAGCCGCGGCAGTGCGGAAGGAATGATTTGCCAGGACAACCCGTACTTGTCCTTAAGCCAACCGCACTGGCTTTCGACGCCGCCGTCTGCGGTCAGGGCATCCCAGAGCCGGTCGACCTCGGCCTGGTCCTCACAGTCCACCTGCATCGACACCGCCTCATTGAAGGAGAACTGCGCTCCCCCGTTCAGCGCAGTGAAAGACTGGCCGTCCAGTTCGAACTCTACGGTCAAGACCTGCCCTTCCGTTCCGGGGCCGCTCTCGCCATAGTGCGTCACGTCGAGAATATTCGAGTTCTTGAACAACTGGACGTAGAACTGCGCCGCTTCTTCTGCTTCACCGTCAAACCAGAGACACGGTGTGATCTTCTGCATGATGAGCTCCTCCCTGTGTACTGGACGCACCTGACTGGACGCAGCACATGTGTTAGGCGTACCAGAACCATCCGACCGGCGCCCACGAGTCGGGCACCTCGTGCCCGCTGAAGGAACCGCATCTGCTGCAGCTGTAGCTGGCGGTTGCCGGTACCCGCTGGCCGCCCGGAAGCAGGCGATACGGAGTGAATTCCTCGACGATGAGAAATTGGTCGGTGCCGCAGGATTGGCAGTCGGGCGCATTCGGGACGTCCGGGCTGGACTGGCCGGAACGCCCGCCGATAGTCAACGTCATGTCGGCCTCCCGGTTCAGCCCGCGGCGCCGGCCATGGCCAAACCTGCCGCAGCCCCGCTGCCCGGCGGATCGATGACCCGGAGGCGGCAAGCCTCCCCGGCCGGGTCCACGTAGCCGGGCAAATGCTCGCTTTGGCTGCAGTTGTGCAGCTCCTCAAGTGCTGCAGCTTCAATGCGAGCGTGCTGCAGGTTGATGATGACGCCCAAGCCGGAAGCCAGTGCACTAGTGCGCCGGACCAGCGAATAAAGCGCCACAATGTTTCGGGTTGTCACATGTCCGCGCACTTCAATCTGGGCGGATTCCCTGTCCATGTCCACACGAACGACCACACGCAATTTGGGATCCATAGTCAGTCCCCTCAAGAGTTCCCCAAGGCCGCTCCTTGACCGAAGACCATAATAGGGGGGGGATGTGACGTGAGCAACAAAGCTCGTAAAATGTTTCGGAATGGACGACACGCGGGCCCCTAAGCCCACCGGCTGATGGTCCGCCCTCCGGAGGTGGCTGCCATGAGTGAGGCCGGTTCAGAGGCACAGCTAGTCGACGCGGTGCAAGACGCCCTGCTCAACAGTGACGATCTGCAAGACTTCCTTGATCAACTCGCCGCGCACGCCGCCGCCGCTATGAATACAGGCGGCCACATTGCCTGCAGTGCGCTGGTGCTCCGCGGCCGCCAAGAACGCACGGTGTCCGCTGCAACCGGGCCGGTCCTTTGGGCGGAGTATCAGGCAGGTTACGACGACGGTCCCGGGCTGAGTGCCCTGCGCACCGGAACCGCGGTACTGGTGTACGACGTCGCTGCGGAGACACGGTGGAATGCTTTGATGGCGGACGCGTCGGCCGCCGGGATCGGCTCTATCCTGGCCGTCCCGCTGCGCGTTGACGTGGGCGGCTTGGGCGCCGTGCTGTCCTTCTATGACCGCGAAGGGTATGGCTTCGACGACCGTTCCGTTGCTGCAGCAGCCGACTTTGCACACATTGCGGCCAAACCCCTCCTGCTGGCGGAACGGCTGGACCGGATGGTCCAGCGAACCACGCATCTGGTGGCGGCCTTGGAATCCCGCACCACCATCAACCTGGCTGCCGGCATCGTGATGGGCCAGAATTCGTGCAGCCAGCTTCAGGCCATGGAGATTTTGCGCCGTGCGTCGAACGCACGCAACGTCAAACTTCGAGACGTTGCCCAGGGGATCGTCGAGCCGCTGGCCGGCGCTGCGGCCACGCGCTTCGACGACTGACCGGCTATTGCCCGGCTCATCGCACCAGCACCGCAATGCCGGTGGCCGCCGCCGCCCAGAGGACGCTCGCGAACGTGCCGAGGATGAATCGCTCGGCCGCCCCGGACTGGCCGAGCTCTGAGTACCGGCCCAAGCCCTTCACCGCCAGGACAACAGCCAGGCCCTCCGGCCAGTCGGCCAACAGCGTCGAAGCAATGGCCGTCCGCTCGAGCACTCCGATCCAGGCGCCTCCGCGCAGAACCGGAGACTCCTCCGGGTCGCTGTGGTTCTCCGGGTGGGAGGCATTGAAGGACAACCGCAGGATGGTGACTGTGGCAGGGCCGCCGCCGATGGCGGCCGCCGCCACACCCAAGGCATAGGCGACTGGTCCCAGCCCGCCCTGGCCCAGCACCGCCAGCAGCGCCGCGACCCCCAGCAGCAGCAGGGAGAGGCCGCTGGCAGCGTAGAGCCAGCGGTTACCCGCCCCCTGGAACCGCTCGAAGTACATTGGACCGGCCACGGCAGCAGCCATGCAGAGCACCACCAGCGCCACAGCGCTCATCGATCGGCTCCTTCCAGCAGTGCCAGTGCCACCGATTGCCCCCGGCGCCATTCGTGCCAGAGTCCACTATGCAGCCTGCTTGAGACAGCTTGCTGTGTGATGCCCAGCCGTTCGGCGATTTGCTGCTGGGTGAGTCCTTGATCACTGAGCTCGCCGGCTTCTCGCGCCTCCTTACTGCGCTTGCGTGCCACGGATACCAGCAACTGCAGCACAGCTTCCGCATGCCCGGCTTCCTTTCGGGCACCGGAGACGGCGATGTTCCCCGGGGCGGTCTTGGCTGCGGTCACCGCTTCCCGCGCACGCTCGAACGCCTCACCCGAGCCGGCCCGCGTGGACTCCGGCAGCGGGTCATCCACGGTGCCGATGCCAATGCCGACGCTCCAGTTGTTGCTGGCGGCCAAACCCAGCGCGATTGCCCCCGCCACCGAGGCGTCGGCAATGACTGCCTGCATCTCATCCCCTGCAGTGCGTTCAAAACCGCGGAGCAGCGGGCGGGCGGAATCTGAGTTCAGGACGTCAACTGCGTCCTCCACCAGATCCTCGCGGCTTCGGGACCGACGCTGGTCAACCGTCAGCACAAACATACAACCCTGCTTCCTTGTATCTATTCTCACAAGTATGCAGGCTTGTGGTTCGGACCGCAAGCCAACGCCGCTATTCCCCCGGCTCGTGGCTGACGAGACCCACCAGGTTCCCTTCGGAGTCACGGACAAATGCCATCCATTCATCCGTTCCGGCAGGCCCCAACGCATCATCGACATGCCGGAAGATGACGTGCGGCTCTTCGACTACCGTGATTCCACGCCCGCGCAGTTCCTCTACGTAGTTTCTGACCGAGTCCACCTGCAGGTACAAGAGTGCCGCCGGCGCTCCAACCTCCAACAGCAGCCGGACGCCGTCGAGATCGAAGAACACCAACCCCGGCGGATCAAAGATGCCGGCTGGCGGATACCCCAATAATTCGGTGTAGAAAGCAGTTGCTCGGTCGAGGTCTTGCACACCCAAAGCAACCTGCGCCAGCTTCATGCTGTCCCTCCCCTCGGTCGCCCTGGTTCCGCCCTCTGGCCGCCTAGCCGAATCGTACGCCCGCGCGCGGCCGATAGTCTGGAGTGGTGACTGAAACTTCCCCCCGGCTTCACGCTGGCCTGCCGCTGGTAGCAGGGTCGCTGGCCCTGGATCTGGCAGCCATCGTTCTTTTTGCGGCAGCCGGCCGAAACACGCATGAACACGGCCTTGCCGTCGTCGGCATTCTCCTGACCGCAGCCCCGTTCCTGATCGGGGCACTGATTGGCTGGGCGGTTGTGCGCGGCCGGCGCCGGCCGATCGCGCTCTGGCCCACCGGCGTCGCGGTCTGGCTGGCCGCAGTGGTCCTGGGTCTTGCTCTGCGCGGCCTGGCAGGAGGTGGGCTCGCAGTATCGTTCCAGATCGTGACGTTCCTGGTGCTCGGCGCGCTGCTGCTGGGCTGGCGCGCGCTGGCGACACTGGTCATCAAACTACGCTTCCGCCGACGGGTGGAATAACCTCGGTGGTAGGAAAGATTCCGCTCCAGCAGAAAGGCAGTGCAGTGGCTACAGCATTCGTTCTCATCCGGACCGATGCAACCCGGATCCCGGAGTGCGCGCAGGAAATCTCCGAGATCGAGGGCATCAGCGAGGTCTACTCGGTCACCGGCGAATGGGACTTGATCGCTGTGGCCCGTGTAGCCAAGCACGACGACCTGGCCGACGTGATCGCCGACCGCCTCTCGAAGGTCAAGGGCGTTCAGGCCACCACAACACACATCGCCTTCCGTGCCTATTCAAAGCACGATCTGGATGCCGCGTTCTCGCTCGGATTCGAGTAGGGCAGCCAGCCGCGGAAGTGCCCCGGAGGCCAGTTCACGGAAACTGGCCTCCGGGGCACTTCCGCTTTAAGCGGTCGGCCGCGCGCACCTGCCGCCAGTAACCGGCAGCAGCAGTAATCAGCGCGTGGCGTCGATCCAACGCTGCAAGGCCCCGGCCGCAGCCCCGCTGTCGATGGCCGAGTTGGCGCGCGCCAGACCGTCCGCCAGCCGTTCCAGCAGCGGTGCGTCCGCGGCCATGTCATTGGCTACCAGCGCTGCCGCAGCATTCAGGACGACGGCGTCCCGCACCGGACCCTTATCCCCGGCCAGGACGCGGCGTACCACCTCGGCGTTCGCAGCCGCATCGCCGCCGCGCAGGTCCTCCAGGGTGGCCCGGGCGATGCCCAGGTCCAAGGGATCCAAGTCATACTCTGTGACGGCGCCGTCCCGGACTTCCCACACCGATGAAGGACCCGTCGTGGTCAGCTCGTCCAGCCCGTCCCCGCCGCGGAATACCAGCGCGCGGATGCCGCGGGCAGCCAGCACGCCGGCGATCAGCGGCGCCAGCCGGGCGTCGGCGACGCCGATGGCGGCCGCCGTGGGGTGCGCCGGATTGGTCATCGGTCCCATGAAGTTGAAGGCCGTGGCCACTCCGAGTTCTCCGCGGACAGCGCCCGCGTAGCGCATGGACGGATGGAAGACCTGGGCAAAGCAGAAGGTGATGCCGGCGTCGACGGCTGTTTGCGCCACCCGCTCCACCGGGAGGTCAAGGCGGACGCCCAGGGCTTCAATCACATCTGCTGAACCGGAGGACGACGACGCCGCCCGGTTCCCGTGCTTCACGATCCGGGCGCCGGCCCCAGCGCACACCAAGGCAGCCATGGAAGAAATGTTGACGGTGTTCTGCCGGTCTCCGCCCGTGCCGACAATGTCCAGCTTCTCGCCGGGAATGTCGATCGGCCGCGCGTTGCCGACCATGGCCTCCACCAGCCCTGTCAGTTCGTCGACGGTCTCACCTTTCGCGCGCAACGCGACCAGGAAGCCTGCCATCTGCGCATCGGTGGCCGCGCCGGACATGATGGCATTCATCGCCCACTCCGTTTGAGCGGTCGTAAGGTCCTGCCGCGAGATCAGGGCTGAAATCAGTTCCGGCCAGGTGGGTGTGTTCTGAGCGTTCGGTTCCGTCGTCACTTCACTAGGTTATCTACGTTTTGTAGAAACTTCCGGATTGTTAACTTCCGCGCCGTTCCGCGGAATACTGCGGGTTGGGAACCCAAACGCCGCGCCACGCGTTCGAATGCATTGGTGAACTAGGCGGATTTATAGACATAATGGCCTTGTGACAACTGCAACCCACGCCCCCAGCACCCCGGCGCATCCAACGCTGAACCGCCCCAACCTGGTTTCTGTAGGAACCGTTGTGTGGCTCTCCAGCGAGCTGATGTTCTTTGCCGGTCTTTTCGCCATGTACTTCACCCTCCGCGCCACTTCCGGCGAGATGTGGGCGATTGAAACCGAAAAGTTGAACGTTCCATTCGCGCTGGCCAACACCATCGTCCTGGTGTCCAGCTCCTTCACCTGCCAGTACGGCGTCTTCGCCGCAGAGCGCCTGCAGGCCCGCCGCACCGGCGGTCTCCTCAATGTCGCCAGGTGGGGCATGGTCGAGTGGTTCCTGTTGACCTTCTTCCTCGGTGCCATTTTCGTCTCCGTCCAGGCCTACGAATACGCGATCCTCGTCTCCGAGGGAGTCTCGCTGTCCTCCAACGCCTACGGGTCAGCGTTCTACATCACTACCGGCTTCCACGGCCTTCACGTCACAGGCGGGCTCATCGCCTTCCTGCTGATCATCGGCCGCGCCTATGTCGCTAAGAAGTTCGGTCATTTCGAAGCCACATCCGCCATCGTCACGTCGTACTACTGGCACTTCGTCGACGTCGTGTGGATCGCTCTCTTCATCATCATCTACTTCCTGAAGTAGACGGCCAGGGCCCGCATCGTGCAGGCCCGACCCGGCCGAACATCTACGCACACGCACCGCAGAGTTAGGAACCATCAAGTGAAGGCACTCTCCCAGAGGCGACGACACCCCCTGGCGGCCGTTGCCCTGTTGCTCTTGGGATTGCTGGTCACCGGCGGCTTGTACGCCGTTGCTGGCAATGTCAACGAGGCCAAGGCCCAGACCACCAACTTTTCCGCGCAGGACATCGAAGAGGGCGAAAAGCTCTTCGTGGCCAACTGCGCAACTTGTCACGGAATTGGTGCAGTCGGGGCCCCGGAGGGTGCACACGGCAACCAGGCAGGCCCGGCACTGATCGGTGTCGGCGCTGCCGCTGTCGACTTCCAGGTGGGAACCGGCCGCATGCCGATGCAGATGTCCGGACCGCAGGCCCAGGTTAAGCCGAACCAGTTCGACGAAGAGCAGACCAGGCAGCTGGCTGCGTACGTGGCATCGCTCGGCACGGGTCCGGCCATCCCGGACGAAGACATTCTCGATGTCTCCAAGGGAGATCCCGCCGCCGGCGGCGAGATCTTCCGCGTCAACTGCGCCATGTGCCACAACGCTTCCGCCGCAGGCGGCGCTCTGACACGCGGCAAGTTCGCCCCCGCCCTGGCCGGCGTCAGCGAAGCACACATTTACGAAGCCATGGCCACGGGCCCCCAGAACATGCCGGTGTTCAACGACGCGAACATCTCCCCCGAGGAGAAGCGCGATGTCATCGCCTTCCTGAAGACGATTGAAGAACAGGGCACCCCGGGTGGCTTCTCGCTCGGCTCGCTCGGTCCGGTCTCCGAGGGCCTGCTGATGTGGACTGCCGGATTGGGTGTCGTCATTGCGTTCACCATCTGGCTGACCCAGCGGTCTTCATAACCTTCGCTTCCGGCGGCCTGCAAAGGCCGCCGCACAAGCGTCACCAGTCATATATGTTTTTGAACTATTTACAGAAGGATGAGAGGGATCATGGGCGACCATAGTCACGGCAGTCCGAGCACCTCGGGCACCGTTGCTACGGCTGGTCAGAGCGACGTGGAGAAGTTTCAGGATCCTGGACTTCCGCCGCATCGCCCGCGCCGTGCCGACAAAGATCCCCGGGCGGAAAAGCGCGCCGAACGCCAGGTTGCGATACTCTTCGTAATCTCCATCATTGGCACCGTACTTTTCTTCGTCGGGTACTTTGGCATCCGTTTGGATGACACCATCGCAACGCTGCGTTTTCAGAACTTCACCTTGGGCATGGGCACGGCCTTCGCCATGCTGGGCATCGGCGTCGGCATTGTCCACTGGGCCAAGACCCTCATGCCTGACCACGAAATCGTGGAAGAGCGCCACGAGGTCCGCACCGAAGAGGACCGCCGGGACGCAGAACAGATCATTGGCCAGGTCCTCGACGAATCGGGCATCTCCCGCCGTCCGCTGATCCGCAACACGCTGATCGGCGCCGGTGTGCTGGCCATCCTGCCTGCCATCGGAATCTTCCGCGACCTCTCCAAGGACCTGAACCCGGAGGTGCTGCGGCACACCATGTGGGATGCCGGCGTCCGCCTGACCCGCGACCCGAGCGGCACCCCGATCAAGGCCTCCGATGTCACCATCGGTTCCGCCTTCCACGTTATCCCGGAAGGGCTGAACGAAGCCGAGCACAAGCTTGAGGAGAAGGCCAAGGCCGTCGTCCTCTTGATGCGCCTGAACCCCGATGAGCTGCATGTCTCCCCCGGTCGTGAAGACTGGAACTACAATGGCATCGTTGCTTACTCGAAAATCTGCACCCACGTTGGATGCCCGGTGGCGCTGTACGAACAGCACACGCACCACCTGCTCTGCCCTTGCCACCAGTCGACCTTCGACCTGACCCAGGAATGCAAGGTGATCTTCGGCCCCGCCGCGCACGCCTTGCCCCAGCTTCCGATCAGCGTTGACGACGAGGGCTACCTGGTCGCCACCAGCGACTTCCATGAACCTGTTGGACCGAGCTACTGGGAGCGTGGCTAAGCATGAGCGCTTCAACTGATACTTACACACCCAAAACGCGGGTCGGACGGATCACCAACTTCGTCGACACCCGCGTCGGCGGCTCCTCGATCGTCAAGGAATTCGGACGCAAGATCTTTCCGGACCACTGGTCCTTCATGTTCGGCGAAGTCGCGCTGTACTCGTTCGTCATCCTGCTGCTCTCCGGCACGTTCCTGACGTTCTTCTTTGACCCGTCGATGGCGGAGACGCACTACAACGGACCGTACGTCCCGCTCAAGGGCGTCGAGATGTCCGTCGCGTACCAGTCCACCTTGCAGATCTCCTTCGAGGTCCGCGGCGGTCTCTTCATGCGCCAGCTGCACCACTGGTCGGCACTGCTGTTCGTCGCCTCGGTGTCCTTCCACATGCTGCGCGTCTTCTTCACCGGCGCTTTCCGCCGGCCGCGCGAGCTGAACTGGGTTGTCGGCTGCGTCCTGCTGATCCTGGCCCTGGCTGCCGGCTTCACCGGCTACTCGCTGCCCGACGATCTGCTCTCCGGAAACGGCCTGCGCATTATCGACGGCGTGATCAAGGGAATTCCGCTCGTTGGTACCTACATCTCCCTGCTGCTCTTCGGCGGCGAGTTCCCGGGTACCGACATCGTGGGACGCCTCTACGTGCTCCACATCCTGCTGGTTCCGGCGCTGATCCTGCTGATGATCGCCATCCACCTGTTCATGGTCGTGGTGCACAAGCACACCCAGTACCCCGGCCCTGGCCGTACCGAATCCAACGTTGTCGGTTTCCCGGTTGGCCCGGTCTACGCAGCCAAGGCAGGCGGCTTCTTCTTCGTAGTCTTCGGCATCCTGGCCGTCATTGCGGCCAACTTCCAGATCCTGGCGATCTGGGACTACGGGCCCTACGACCCCTCCCCCGTCTCCGCCGGTACCCAGCCTGACTGGTACATCGGCTGGGTGGATGGCGCGCTGCGCCTGATGCCCGGTGTGGGCGAGTTCGTCATCTTCGGTCGGACCGTCTCGCTGAACGTGCTGCTCCCGGCGCTTGCGCCGGCCGGCCTGCTGTTCACCCTGATGTTCGCTTGGCCGTGGATCGAACGCTGGGTCACCAAGGACAACCGCGAGCACCACATCCTGGACCGCCCGCGCAACGCTCCGTTCCGCACCGGCATCGGCGTTGCAGGCGTCGTGTTCTACTGTGTGATGTGGGCTGCTGCCAGCTCGGACCTGATCGCCACGCACTTCCACGTGTCGCTGAACGACGTGACGTACTGGCTGCGCGCGCTGTTCTTCCTGGGCCCGATCCTCGGCTTCATCATCACGCGCCGCATCTGCCTTGCACTGCAGCGCAAGGACCGCGAGATCGCACTGCATGGCCGGGAGACCGGACGCATCGTCCGCCTGCCGCACGGCGAGTTCATCGAGGTCCACGAGCCGCTGAACGACTACAAGCTGTACCGTCTGGTCAACTTCGAGTCGCCGCAGGTGCTCCCGGCACAGCCGAACAAGGCCGGCCACATCAAGCGCACTGAGAAGCTGCGCGGCGCCGTGTCGCGGTTCTTCTTCGAGGATCGCGTGGCACCGGTAACCCCGGCCGAGCTGGAGGCTGCCCACAGCCACCATGCCGAGGTTGAGGCCCCCGCCGAAAAGGCAGAAGTCAGCGGCCACTAAAGTACCGTCTGCATGAGAATGGCCCCGGACTGAGTCCGGGGCCATTCTTGTATCTACGTCGGGAACGTCTGTCGGGACCACCCGTCGGCCGGAACTACCGCGTCACGGCGTTGTAGGACCCTTTCTGGGCCCCTAATACCTCTTCATGTTGTAGGCACGCGGCGCGCGTCCCCCAGGCCGTTGCAGCGGCACCCAGAGCTTGTAGCGGTCGGCCCTGTAGTACGAGATGGAAAAGTCCACCATGGTTTTGGACACGTAGGCATGCCGCTGGATTTTCAAGAGCGGCGAGCCGATGTCCACATTCAGCAAGCGGGCGATGGACGGCTGCGCTGCGGTGGCCTCAATGGTGTCCTCGCCCCACTCCATAATCAGCCCGTAGCGTTCGCTCAGAACGTTGTACAGCGACGGCGGCGGGCCCTCGTCCAGGATGCCCGGCACCCGTTGGGCGGGGATGAAGTTTTCGTCCACGCTCATAGGCTCGGCATCGGCCAGCAATTGGCGGCGAAAGCGTACTACCGGCTGGCCCTCCTCGATCTGCAGTTCACGGGCAACCAACGGCGTGGCGCCGATCTGTTCAAAACTGAGCACCCGCGCGTCCGGCACCATCCCGCGGCGCTGCATCTCTTCCGTGTACGAGGTCAGCTTGACCTGCAGGTCCAGCTTGGGCTGGCGTACAAACGTACCCAGGCCCACGATGCGCTCGAGCACCTGCTCGGCAACGAGCGAGTCGATTGCTTGCCGAACGGTCATCCTCGCCACGCCGAAGCGCTCGGTAAGATCCCGCTCCGACGGGAAGGCGCTGCCGGGTTCACAGCGATCCTGGGCATGACGGCGCAGGATGTCCCGGAGCTGGACATGCTTCGCAGTGCGAGAGGTAACGTCGATATCGCCTTCGATCGCAGCCGAACTGATGGACACGCGGCCTCCCTGCTCAGGTGATGGGGTCGAAGCCATTCTATCCCGGTCTAGACCAGCCCTGCGGCAGCGTGGGAGCGTCCCGGGCATGCGAAAGGGCCCGGAACCAAACGGTTCCGGGCCCTTCAGGTAGTGCTATGTGCTTAGTGGGCGTGGTCTCCACGGCTGTACTCGTAGACCCATCCGATGATGGCTACGGTGGTCAGGCCGATGGAAATGTAGACGATCCACCAGCCGACTGCCAGACCCATGAAGCCGGAGGCGGCACCAAGGCCCAAGACCAGCGGCCACCAGCTCCACGGGCTGAACATGCCCTGCTCGCCGGCACCCTCATGGATCTCGGCGTCGACCCGGTCCTCCGGACGGGGTCCGACACGCCGTGCCGTGAACCAGAGGTAGCCGCCGATCATCAGCGACAGTCCGGCGGTCAACCAGAGCGCCAGGTAACCGACAGGTTCGTGCCAGTGCCCCATGAAGCCGTAGACGGTGCCGACAATGGCGAAGAACGGCGCAAGCGCGATGAATAGCCAGGCTTCAATCTTCACAGTTATGCGTCCTTCTGGTCAGCGGGACCGGCCAGCTGGGCCGCCGGCACCGGAGTCGTCGGGGTGTGCCGCGGTGCGAGCTCCGGGTGGTGCAGGTCCAGCGCCGGGCGCTCCGACCGGATGCGGGGCAGCGAGGTGAAGTTGTGCCGCGGCGGCGGGCAAGAGGTGGCCCACTCCAGCGAGGCACCAAAGCCCCAGGGATCGTCAACTTCGACCTTCTTGCCGTTGCGCCAGGTGATGTACACGTTCCAGAAGAACGGGATCATCGAAGCGCCCAGCACGAACGAAGCGACAGTGGAGAACTGGTTCATTGCGGTGAACCCGTCTTCCGGCATGTAGTCCGCGTAGCGGCGGGGCATGCCCTCAACACCCAGCCAGTGCTGGATCAGGAAGGTGCCGTGGAAGCCGAGGAACAGCATCCAGAAGTGGATCTTGCCCAGACGCTCGTTGAGCATCTTGCCGGTCCACTTGGGCCACCAGAAGTAGAAGCCTGCGAACATGGCGAACACGACGGTACCGAAGACCACGTAGTGGAAGTGTGCCACCACGAAGTAGGTGTCGGAGACGTGGAAGTCCAGCGGCGGCGAAGCCAGGATGATGCCGGTCAGGCCACCGAAGAGGAAGGTGGCCAGGAAGCCCAGGCTCCACAGCATCGGTGTTTCGAACGTGATCGATCCGCGCCACATGGTGCCGATCCAGTTGAAGAACTTCACGCCCGTGGGGACCGCGATGAGCATGGTCATGAAGGCGAAGAACGGCAGCAGGACCGATCCGGTGACGTACATGTGGTGTGCCCACACCGTCACGGACAGGGCAGCAATCGCGATGGTCGCGTAGACCAGACCCTTGTAGCCGAAGATCGGTTTGCGGCTGAACACCGGGAAGATTTCGGACACGATGCCGAAGAACGGCAGGGCGATGATGTACACCTCGGGGTGGCCGAAGAACCAGAACAGGTGCTGCCAGAGGATGGCGCCGCCGTTCTCCGGGTTGAAGATGTGTGCACCGAACCGTCGGTCAGCACCAAGCGCGAACAGGGCGGAGGCCAGCGGCGGGAACGCCATCATGACCAGGATGCCGGTGACCAGCGTGTTCCAGGTGAAGATCGGCATCCGCCACATGGTCAGGCCCGGGGCCCGCATGGTGATGATGGTGGTGATGAAGTTGACCGAGCCAAGGATGGTGCCGAAGCCGGACAGCGCCAGGCCGAAGACCCAGAGGTCTCCGCCCACGCCGGGCGAGAACGTGGTGTTGGACAACGGCGCGTATGCGAACCAGCCGAAGGAGGCTGCGCCCTGCGGGGTGATGAAGCCGGCGACGGCGATGACGCTGCCGAACAGGAAGAACCAGAAGGCCAGCGCGTTCAAACGCGGGAAAGCTACGTCCGGGGCGCCGATCTGCAGCGGCATGATGACGTTGGCGAAGCCGGCGAACAGCGGGGTGGCGAACATCAGCAGCATCACCGTGCCGTGCATGGTGAAGAGCTGGTTGTACTGTTCCTTGGTCTGCAGGATCTGCATGCCCGGTTCGAACAGTTCGGCACGGATGACCAGGGCCATCACGCCGCCGAGGCAGAAGAAGATGAATGACGTGATCAGGTACATGTACCCGATGGTCTTGTGGTCCGTGGAGGTGATCCAGTTGACGACGATGCGCCCCTTGGACCTCGGGACGACGCGCGGAGCTACCGTGGTACCCCGGTCGTCAGCTGTGTATTCGTACGTTGACACTTGTGGCCCTCGCTCCTTTACTTCGACGCTTCAGCGTAGGGGTTGCGGTCGTACTCTTCGCCGATCTGGCCGTCCTTGAGCCGCGCCATCTGCGCCTCGAACTCAGCCTCGGAGACCACAGCGACGCGGAAGAGCATTTCGGAGTGGAATTCGCCACAAAGCTCGGCGCACTTGCCGTCGTAGATACCCTCACGGGTCGGGGTGAAGTTCAGGTAGTTGGTCTTGCCCGGGACCATGTCCACCTTCTGCAGGAAGGCGGGAACCCAGAACGAATGGATGACGTCGCGGGAGTTGATCTCCAACTCCACGCTCTTGTTCACCGGCAGGTAAAGCGTCGGCAGGGTCTCCGGAACGCCGGTCTCACCGGTCAGGTGTGCCTGCACGCCAGCGAAGTACTTGTCCTGCTTGACGTAGTTGAAGTCCCAGGCCCACTGCTTGCCGCGCACGTCGACGACGACGTCCGGGTTGTCCGTCCGCGTGGTCAGGTTCGTGGTGGTCTTGTCCGTGAAGTAGAAGAAGACCAACACCATGACGATCGGGACCGCGGTGTAGAAGATTTCGAGCGGCAGGTTGTAGCTGAGCTGGCGGGGGTAGCCGGTCTCGCCCTTTCGCCGGCGGTAAGCGATGATGCACCAGAGGATCAAGCCCCAGGTCAGGACACCAACAGCCAGCGCGGCGATCCAACCATTAACCCACAAATCGATGATTTCCGGAGTGTGGTTAGTAACGTCCCGCTGCGTGGGCAACCAGCCCAGTTGGACTTCTTCTGAACATCCCGTCAACAACAACGCACCGACTGCGCCCAGACCAGTGGCCTTGGCAATTCTGGCGCGTCGACTGCCGGTTCGAACCTGCGAACTCACAGACGGCCCTTCCTCTTTGTTTCGTGCAAGTGATGGGGCCATGGCAGAGCAAAGCCCTGGCCTCATATCCAGTTTTACTACTCACTGTAGAGCTTACCCGCACACATGACTTTCATGTGACAGGCTCCCCTGTGCGTCGGCCGCTGCTGCAGCCGGGGAACGCCCCCGCCAGCTGTTAGTGGAACGAGTCCCCACAGGCGCAGGAGCCACCGGCGTTCGGATTGTCGATGGTGAATCCCTGCTTGGAGATGGTGTCCTCGAAGTCAATCGAGGCGCCGGACAGATAAGGAACGCTCATCTTGTCCACGACCACCTCAACGCCGTCGAAATCACGGACTGCGTCGCCGTCGAGCATCCGCTCGTCGAAATACAGTTGGTAGATCAGGCCGGAGCATCCGCCGGGCTGGACCGCAACCCGCAGGCGCAGGTCGGTACGGCCTTCCTGTTCCAGGAGACTGCGCACCTTCCCCGCTGCCACGTCGGTCAGAGCCACTTCATGCGTGGGCAGTTCTGCGGTTTCTTCAGCCGTGGTGGGGGCGGATGAGTTGGTCGTTGCGCTCATTGCACTTCCTTATCTATAACGGGCCGTCCGGTGACCTGCTGCTATTACTCAGTGGTGCGTCGGGCTACCGTTCCATCGTACGTCCCGACGCCCAAAATGGGATAACTTGGCCGGCCTCCGAGCCTTTCTGGACTCCGCTTCAGATGCCGTGCTCATTCACCCGCGCCAGCAGCAGCGCCTGAGCCAGGACCGCGTTGCGGAAGTCCCCCAGATGCAGCGACTCATTGGCCGAATGCGCCCGCGAATCGGGATCCTCCACACCGCTGATCAGGATCTGTGCCTGCGGATAGATCTCCGTCAGGTCAGCGATGAACGGGATCGATCCGCCCATGCCGGCCTCCACCGGCCGAGTGCCCCAGGCCTGTTCCAGCGCCCACAGCGCGGCCTGGGCCGCGGGTGCGGCGGTATCGGTGGCGAAGGCCTGGCCCCGCTCCCCCGGCACGAACGTGGCCTCGGCCCCGAACGGCGCATGGGCAGCCACGTGGGCCGCTACCGCATCCATCGCCTGATCCGGGTCCTGGCCCGGCGCGAGGCGCAGGCTGATCTTGGCCCGGGCCGCAGGGATCAGCGTGTTGGAAGCCAGCTCCACACTGGGAGCGTCGATTCCGATCACGGAGAGGGCCGGCTTGTTCCACAGCCGGTCGGCGATGCTGCCGGTACCGGCCAGCTGCACTGACTCCAGCACCGAGGAATCGCGACGGAAGTCCTCTTCCGGGTAGTCGACCGACGCGGGCGAAGCAGAGACTAGCCCGTCGATGGCGACAGCGCCGTCGTCGTCGTGGAACGTGGCGATCAGCCGCGCGAGCAGGGTGGGCGCATCCAGCAGCGGACCGCCGAACATGCCTGAATGGACGGCGTGTTCCAGTACGCGCAGTTCCACCGTGCCGTCGACGAGGCCGCGCAGGCTGGTGGTCAGGGCAGGAACGCCGACCTTCCAGTTGCTGGAGTCGGCCACGATGATGGCGTCGGCCCGCAGCAGCTCGCGGTGGGTCTCGAGGAAAGAACGGAAGGTCGGCGAACCTGCTTCCTCCTCCCCCTCGAAGAAGAAGGTGACGCCGACGCCGAAGTCGTCGCCGAGGACCTCCAGCAGCGCCCGCAACGAGGCGAGGTGGACCATGATTCCGGCCTTGTCGTCGGCGGTGCCACGACCGTAGAGCCGCCCGTCGATCTCCGTGGCCTTGAACGGTTCGGTCCGCCACAGGGCCGGATCCCCCGGCGGCTGCACATCGTGGTGCGCGTACAGCAGGACGGTCGGCTTGCCCGCTGCTGCCGGACGGCGGGCCACCACCGCAGGGCCGCCGTCCGATTCGCCGTTCGGCACGCTGAGGATCTGCACGTCCTCCAGCCCGAGCTCGCGGACCAAGCCGGCTACGGCGTCGGCGCTGCGGACCAAATCCTGCGGATCGAAGGCCGCCCAGGCGATGCCGGGGATGGAGACCAGCTGCTCCAGCGAGGAGATGGTGCGCCCCATGTCGGAGTCGACCGCGGCGGCGAGTTGTTGTACGTTCACATTGGTCATAGCCGCCACCCTACCGCCCGCCCAGCGCCTCGCGCCGATGCCCGCAAGGCAGCCGCCGGGCCGGTGCTTCACAGCTGGCGGATAGGCGCGGCCGGTCCGGTATTCTTGACTGGTGTTCGGACGTAAAAAAGAGGCTCCCACGCCCCAAGAAACCATCGACCAGGCCAGCCCGGCCCAGCCCAAGGACGGCAAGGGCGCGCCAACACCTCGGCGCAAGGACCAGGAAGCTGCGCGGAAGCGCCCGCTGGTCCCGAACGACCGCAAGGCAGCGCGCGACGCCAACCGGCTTGCCCAGGCGGACCAGCGGCTGAAGATGCGCGAGGCGATGAACACGGGCGACGAGCGTTACCTGCCGTTCCGCGACAAGGGCCCGCAGAAGCGCTTTGTCCGCGACTTCGTCGACGCCCGCTGGGTGCTGGGCGAATTCCTGATTGTCTTCGCCCTGATCTTCGTGATCCTCAGCTTCGTCCGCGACCTCAACGTGCAGGCCTTCATCCTGGTGGGCTTCTGGGTGCTGCTGGGGCTGGTGGCCGTCGACGCGTTCATCCTGGGCCGGCAGCTGAAGAAGCGCCTGACCGCCAAGTTCGGCGAGGTGGAGCGCGGCGCCGTGTGGTACGGCGTCATGCGCGGACTGCAGTTGCGCCGGATGCGCCTGCCGAAGCCGCAGGTCAAGCGCGGAGAATACCCCAGCTGATTCTGCGCGGAGAACACCGCATCAAGGGTCGGGAGCAACGTTGCTCCCGACCCTTTTTCATGCCCGATATGCTTGCCGGCCGAGTGGGGGCCGGCTTCGGTCTAGTCAGCGCCGCAACTTCGCCAGGCCCCGGTTGATCCGGCTGGCCCAGAATGGCCCCTCGTACAGGAATGCCGTGTAGCCCTGCACCAGCGTGGCACCGGCATCCAGCCGCTCCTGGACGTCGTCGGCCGTCTCCACGCCGCCCACCGCCACCAGCACCAAGTCAGGTCCGACGGCGGTGCGCAGCCGGCGCAGCACCTCAAGCGACCGCTGCTTCAAGGGAGCACCGGACAGGCCTCCGTCGCCGCAGGCAGCGACCTTGGCGGGGTCGGACACCAAACCGTCGCGGGCAATGGTCGTATTGGTCGCGATAATCCCGTCCAGCGCCAGTTCCAGCGCCAGCCGGGCGACGTCGTCGATGTCCTCGTCGCTGAGGTCGGGGGCGATCTTGACCAGCAGCGGCACATGCCGCCCGGCCGCCGTATCGGCCGTCTCCCGGACTGCCTGCAGCAGCGGCCGCAACGTCTCGACGCTTTGCAGCAACCGCAGGCCCGGCGTGTTCGGCGAGGACACATTGACCACCAGGTAGTCGGCAGATGAGGCCAGCAGCCGGGTGCTCTTCAGGTAGTCCTCGGTGGCGTCGTCCAGTTCCACCACCTTGGTCTTGCCGATATTGACGCCGATCACCGGGCGCAGCTCACCATACCGGGCGGCAAGGCCGCGTCGTGCGGCGGCGATCCGCGGTGCGACCGCCGCCGCGCCGTCGTTGTTGAATCCCATCCGGTTAATCACGGCGCGGTCCTCGATCAGCCGGAACAGCCGGGGCTGTGCGTTGCCAGGCTGGGCGCTGCCGGTGATGGTGCCGACCTCCACCGCACCGAAGCCCAGATCCGCCAGCGCCTCGATGCCGTGGCCTTCTTTATCGAAGCCGGCAGCCAGGCCGAACGGCGACGGGAAGCGCAGTCCCAGGGCCTCGGTGGCCAGTGACGGATGCGGATGGGTCAGCCGCCGCAGCACGGCCCCGGCACCGCAGCGGTGTGCGGTCCGGATGAGCTGGAAACCGATTCGGTGTGCGCGCTCGGCGTCCATCCAGGAGAACGCGGCGCGGAAGAAGGCTGGGTACAGGCGCATGGTCCTAGTTTTCCGTGTGCGGGCCGCCGCACCAAACCGTGTCGCCTGAGGAGTTAGCATGGGGTCAGCGACCGTGGCGAAAGGAAGGACCACCCTGGCGATGGCAGCCGACTGGCAGGAAGACATGCTCGGTGCGGAGTTCGAGTCCACCGTCCTGCAGGTTCCGGCCGTGGACGGGGCACCGCAGCGGGCCACGCTGGTCCGCTATCTGCCTCAGTCCCCGCAGCGCTCCCCCGGCGGCCATGCCGTGCTGTACGTGCACGGCTGGAGCGACTATTTCTTCAACACCGAGTTGGCCGGATTCTGGCACCGACAAGGGGTGGCGTTTTACGCGCTGGATCTGCACCACCACGGCCGCAGTCTCCAGGAGGGCGAGCCCGCCGGCTTCGTCACGGATCTGCGCCAGTACGACGACGAGATCTCCCTGGCGCTGGAACTGATCGGCGAGGAAACCGGCGGGTCGGAGACCAACATCACGCTGATGGGACACTCCACCGGAGGGCTGGTGGCGTCCCTGTGGGCGGCCGAACATCCGGGCCGGCTGCGTGCGCTGGTGCTGAACAGCCCCTGGCTGGAAATGCATGGCAGCTCCTTGGTCCGCCGTGCAGCGGGAGCCGTGCTTGAACCGTTGGCCCGGATGAAGCCGGAGGCCGAGATCAAACTCCCCGTCCGGGGCTTCTATTACCGCAGCATCAGCCGCACGGCCGAGGGCGAGTGGGACCTGGACCCCAGGCTGCGTCCGCCGGAGTCCTTTCCGGTGCGGGCCGGCTGGCTCAGCGCCATCTGGGACGGGCAGGCGAAGGTTGCGAAGGGCCTCGACCTGGAGATTCCGGTGCTGGTGATGTCCTCGACGCGCAGCATGAACGGACCGGTGTGGCATGAGGACATGAAGAACACCGACGTGGTGCTCGACATCCGCACGATGACCGAACGGGCGGTGCGGCTGGGCAGCAGCGTCACCATCGAGCAGGTGCAGGATGCCGTGCACGATGTCTTCCTCTCACGGTCGGACGTGCGCGACGACGCCTATGCTCGGCTGCAGCGCTGGGCACAGGCTTACATGCTGGGCACGAGCGAACGCCCGGCCCTTCCACCGCAAACCGCCTAGGCGCCGCCGGCGGCGGCAGCGTCCACAGCTCCCCCGTACCGGCGGTCGCGGCGGGCGTAGATGTCGATGGCCTCCCACAGCGTGCGCCGGTCGACATCGGGCCACAGGGTATCCATGAACACCATCTCGGCATACGCCGACTGCCAGAGCATGAAGTTGGAGAACCGCTGCTCCCCGGAGGTGCGCAGGAACAAGTCGACGTCCGGCAGGTCCGGCTCGTCAAGGTAGCGCTGGATGGTCTTTTCCGAGACCGACGACGCACGCAGCCTCCCGGCCGCAACGTCGGCGGCGATGGCGGCAGCGGCGTCGGCGATTTCCGCCCGGCCGCCGTAGTTCACGCACATGGTCAGGGTGCAGGTGGAGTTCCCGGCGGTCTGGCGCTCGGCGACCTCCAGTTCGTTGACCACCGACTTCCACAGCCGCGGCCGACGGCCGGACCAGCGGATGCGCACACCCCACGCGTCCAACTGGTCGCGCTGGCGCCGCAGCACGTCGCGGCTGAAGCCCATCAGGAAGCGCACCTCCTCCGGGGACCGCTTCCAGTTCTCGGTGGAAAAGGCGTACACGCTGACGTGTTTGACGCCGATCTCGATGGCGCCGGCCATCACGTCCAGCAGCGCGGCTTCACCGGCCCGGTGCCCCTCGGTGCGCGGCAGGCCGCGCTGGTTGGCCCAGCGGCCGTTGCCGTCCATCACAATGGCCACATGGTCCGGAACCAGCGCCGCAGGCAGGGTGGGCGGCTGGGCGCCGGACGGGTGCGGCCAGGGCTGCTGTGGTTGCCGGGAAGTTGGGGTCACACTCGCTCCACATGCTTGAGGGATTTCAGGGTTCGTTCCAGATGCCACTGCAGATAACTGGCCACCAGCCCGGCGGCCTCGCGGCGCGGACCGGTGGCCGAGGCGTCCGCCGCCGGCCAGTCGGCCGAGAGCAGGGCGGCTAGCAGCTCCATGGTTTGCGGCGCGGGCGAGGCCGATCCAGGCGGACGGCAGTCATGGCAGACCGCACCGCCCAGCGGCGCGTTGAAGGCGCTGTGCGGACCCGGAGCACCGCAGCGGGCACATTGGTCAAAACTGGGGGCCCAGCCTGCGGTCGCCAAGGCACGCAGCAGGTAGGAATCGAGGATCAGTTCGGGCGCGTGCACGCTGCGGCTCAGCGCGGAGAGCGCGCCGATGACCAGCCCGTACTGCGCGCTGGCGGATTCGCCGTCCACGTCGGTGAGTTTTTCCGCGGTCTCGCAGATCGCGGCCGCGGAGGTGTATTTGGTGTAGTCGGCGGCGATGTCCCGGCCATAGGGGCCCACCATCTGGGCCTGCGTGACAATGTCGAGGCTGCGTCCGGAGACCAGTTGCAGGTCCGCCACCATGAACGGTTCCAGCACCGCACCGAATTTGCTGCTGGTGCGGCGGACACCCTTGGCTACCGCCCGGATTTGGCCGTGCTGCTTGGTGAGCAAGGTGATGATGCGGTCGGCTTCGCCGAGTTTGTGGGTCCGCAAGATGACGCCCTGGTCCCGGTAGGTACGGGAGGCGAAAGATCTGTTGGACACCGTTCTATTCTCCCACTAAAGCGGGCCTTCCCGCCGCGGTACGGCAGGAAGGCCCGCAATGACGGTTTCGGCGCCGGAGCTAGAGCGAACTGACGCTCTTGGCGGCTTCGTCGCGGATGGCGCGGTTCACCGCGGACACCACGGCCTTCAGCGAAGACATCGTGGTGTTGGTGTCGATGCCGACCCCCCAGAGCACCCGCTCGCCCACGGCGCACTCGACATAGGCTGCTGCCCGGGCGTTGCCCCCTTCGGACAGCGCATGCTCGGTGTAGTCCAGGACCCGCACGTCCACGCCGTCCTGGCGGAAGATCTCCAGCAGTGCGGCGATCGGTCCGTTGCCCTCGGCCGTGCGGCGGCTCTGCACTCCGTCCACGCCCATGGTGGCGGTCAGCTGGAAGGTCCCGTCCTCGGCGCTGTCGGTCTTCACCGAGCCCAGGGTGTAGTGGCCCCAGCTGTTCTCCGGGGTGGGCAGGTACTCGTCGTTAAAGACCTCCCACAGCTGCGCCGGGCTGACTTCGCCGCCGACGGTGTCCGTGCGGCGCTGGATCACGCCGGAGAATTCGATCTGCGCCCGGCGCGGCAGGTCCAGCTTGTGCTCGTGCTTGAGCAGGTAGGCCACGCCGCCCTTGCCGGACTGCGAGTTGACCCGGATCACCGCTTCGTAGCTGCGGCCCAGGTCCTTGGGGTCCACCGGCAGGTACGGTACGGCCCAGGTCAGTTCGTCAACCGTCTTGCCCTGTTCGGCGGCGTCGGCTTCCATGGCCTCGAAGCCCTTCTTGATGGCGTCCTGGTGGGAGCCGGAGAAGGCGGTGAAGACCAGATCCCCGCCGTACGGGGAGCGTTCGGGCACCGGCAGCTGGTTGCAGTATTCCACCGTGCGGCGGACGTCGTCGATGTTGGAAAAGTCGATCATCGGGTCGATGCCCTGGCTGAACATGTTCAGCCCCAGGGTCACCAGGTCCACGTTGCCGGTCCGCTCGCCGTTGCCGAACAGGCAGCCCTCGATCCGGTCGGCGCCGGCCAGGTAGCCCAGTTCCGCCGCCGCCACGCCGGTCCCGCGGTCGTTGTGCGGGTGCAGTGAGAGGATCACATGCTCCCGGTTGGACAGGTTCCGCGACATCCATTCGATGGAATCGGCGTAGACGTTCGGCGTGGCCATCTCCACCGTGGCCGGCAGGTTCAGGATCACGTTCCGGTCCGCCGAGATTTCAAAGACGTCGGTGACCGCGTTGCAGATCCGGGCGGCGAACTCCAGTTCGGTCCCGGTGTAGGACTCGGGCGAGTACTCGTAGGTGATCTCGGTGCCCTTCAGGCCCTCTTCGTACTTGCGGCACAGCCGGGCGCCCTGCAGGGCGATGTCCACGATGCCGTCCTGGTCCTCGCGGAACACCACGCGGCGCTGCAGCACGGAAGTGGAGTTGTACAGGTGAACGATGGCGCGGCCGGCACCGGCGATCGATTCGTAGGTGCGCTCGATCAGATGTTCGCGGGACTGCGTCAGGACCTGGATGGTGACGTCGTCGGGGATCCGGTCGCCTTCGATCAGTTGGCGGACAAAGTCGAAGTCGGTCTGCGACGCCGAGGGGAACCCGACCTCAATCTCCTTGAAGCCCATGCCCACCAGCAGGTCGAACATTTTGTGCTTGCGCTCGGGGCTCATCGGGTCGATCAGCGCCTGGTTGCCGTCGCGCAGGTCCACGGCGCACCAGCGCGGGGCCTTGGTCATCACCTTGTCCGGCCAGGTGCGGTCCGGCAGTTCTACAGTGATCTGGTCCTGGAACGGAATGTACTTATGGATGGGCATTCCGGAGGGCTTTTGTGCGTTTCGCATTTTAGTGTGTGGCCTTTTCTCATGAGAGCTAATTGAAGAATTTTGGCCGGGCAACACAAACTCCGCAGCGAGGGTTCGGCCTGTCAAACAGTAGTTCGCGTGGCCTCGCCGCGGCAGCTAAGAAGGAGCATTCCTGCGCGCACAATTTCACACTAGCACGGTGCGTAGGATGTGAGGGAAACGCTGACACAACTATGAAATGAGGCGCCACATGAGCCGCTCCGGAATCGTATTGTCCAACGTCGACCCGGCCGTCCGCCCGCAGGACGACCTCTTCCGGCACGTCAATGGCACGTGGCTCGCGGTGACCGACATCCCGGACGACCGCGCCTTGGAAGGCTCCTTCACCGCCCTGCGCGATGCGTCCGAAGAGGCCGTGCACGCCATCATCGAAGACGCCGCCAAGCATCCCGACCCGGCCAGCCCGGCCGGCAAGATCGGCATGCTGTATGCCGGCTTCATGGACACCGCAACGGTCGAGGCCAAGGGCTTCTCCCCGTTGGCCGAGCAGTTTGCCGCCGTTGCCAAAATCTCCGACCGGGACGGCCTGCGTGAGGTCATCGGGGCCTTCAGCCGTAGCGGCGCGGCCTATCCGTTGGCCTTCTTTGTCAACAACGACGCCGGCGACCCCACCCGCTACGTGATCTACCTGTATCAGGCCGGGCTCGGCCTGCCGGACGAGGCCTACTACCGCGAGGAGGAATTCAGCCCCATCCGCGACGCCTACCTGGACTACGCCGGGAAGATGCTGCAACTGGCCGGCTTTGATCCGGCACAGGCCGACGCAGCGCTGGACCTGGAGCACAAACTGGCGGCCGGCCACCTGGATAAGGTTTCCTGCCGCGACCCGCAGCAGACCTACAACCTGCGCACCGCCGAACAGGTGGAAGCGGTGGCCGGATGGATGCCGGAATGGCTGGCCGCACTGGGGCCGGAAGCAGCCGGCGCTGCCGATATGGTGGTCTGCCAGCCGGAATTCCTGCGCACGCTGGACGCATTGCTGGACAGCGAACCTCTGGAAGCCTGGCAGGCCTGGCTGCGCTTGCAACTGCTGACGACGGCGGCACCCTACCTTCACGACGAGGCGGTGCAGACCCACTTCGGCTTCTACGGCCGTACGCTGAGCGGTACTCCGGAACTGAAGGAGCGGTGGAAGCGCGGGGTGGCGCTGGTGGAAGGTGCCCTCGGCGAAGCCATCGGGGAGGAATACGTGGCCCGGCATTTCCCGCCGACGCACAAGGCACGAATGGAAGAACTGGTCGGCAACCTGCTGGCAGCCTACCGGGAAAGCATCTCCGGCCTGCCATGGATGACCGAGGCCACGATCGCGAAGGCGCTGGAGAAGCTGGCAGGCTTCCGGACCAAAATCGGCTACCCGGAAAAGTGGATCGACTATTCCAGCTTCGTGCCGGTGGAGGATGTCTGGGCCAATGTCCACGCCTCCAATGAGTTTGAGGTCCGCCGCAATCTGGCCAAATTGGGCGGTCCTATCGACGACGCCGAGTGGCACATGACCCCGCAGACGGTCAACGCGTACTACATGCCGACCATGAACGAAATCGTCTTCCCGGCCGCGATCCTGCAGCCGCCCTTCTTCGACGCCGACGCCGATGCTGCCGCCAACTACGGAGCCATCGGCGCGGTCATTGGCCACGAAATCGGCCACGGCTTCGACGACAAAGGCTCGCAGTACGACGGCACCGGCGCGCTGCGGAATTGGTGGTCGGACGAAGACCGGGCTGCCTTCGAACACCTCACCGGCAAGCTGGTGGCGCAATACGCGGCGCTCAGTCCGGCGGAGGCTCCCGGCAGCACTGTCAACGGCGAACTCACCCTGGGCGAGAACATCGGCGACCTCGGCGGCCTGGCCATCGCCTACCGCGCCTACCAACTGAGCCTGCAGGGCGAGGAAGCCCCGGTGGTCGACGGGCTGACCGGCAGCGAGCGGTTCTTCTACTCCTGGGCCGAATGCTGGCGCCAGAAGATCCGCTCCGAAGAGGCGGTGCGCCGGCTGGCCATCGATCCGCACTCCCCGAACGAATTCCGCTGCAACCAGGTGGTGCGCAACCTGGATGCCTTTCACGACACGTTCGGAACGGCCGAGGGCGACGGACTCTGGCTCGACCCGGAGCAGCGGGTCCGGATCTGGTAGCGCCGGCTAGAAGGCGCCGGACTGCTGACAGGTCACCTGATCGGCGGTCTGGCCCTTGAAGCCGCCTGCCACACCGCCGGTCTTCGCCAGCTGTTTACCGCTGGCGAAGTCCTGCCCCACCGACAGCGCGACGCCGTAGTAGTCGCCGGAGACCAGTACGTTGGCCTGCGGAACGTTGAGTTCCTTAGCCAGGGACTGGGCAACCTGTTCGAAGCCGGCGGAGTAGAACAGCTGGGTGGTTGTCCGCTCCGCGTCGCCGGCCACCGGAGCGGCCAGCAGGTAGCCCAGTTCATGCAACTGCTTGGCCATTTCCTCGCCGCGGTCCGCTGCACCGGAGGCATTGATCACCTGGACAGGCTGCACGGCCGGATCGAAGGCCGGCACGTCCTCACCGGCCGTGGGGTCGTTCCCGGGGGCGGTGGATGCGTCGGCGGCAGCACCGCCGTCGTCGCTGTTCGGCGTTCCGGCGCCCGTATCGCCGGTGGCGCCGTCGGTGGCCTGCGCGTCGGAGGACTGGGCACCGGAGGATCCGGCGGCGTTCACCTCGGGGGCGGTGACGTCGCCGTCTTTGCGCAGGATCCGGAACAGCTCCTGCGCCGGTTCCTCGTCCAGGACCAGGCGGTTCTCGTCCACCGGAGAGGCCTGGGTGGGCAGCGAGACGAAGGCGACCTTGCCGAGATCCACGGACTTGATCCGGTCCGCCAGCGCCAGCAGCCGGGGAATTTCCGCCAGTCCCTCGTCCACGGTCAGGTTGCTGACCACTGCCTCGGCAATGGAATACAAACGGGGCACATTGGTCAAAGTCCCCTCGGACTGGATCTTGCGGGCCATCGAGGCCAGGAAGCTCTGTTGTGCCCTGATCCTGCCGCGGTCTCCGCCGTCGCCGAAGGAGTGGCGGGTGCGCAGGAACGCCAGCGCCTGCTCGCCCTGCACCGAGCTGACGCCCGCCGGCAGCTTCAGCTTCGAGTAGCTGTCGTTGATCGGTTCGTTGACGCAGACGTCCACGCCGCCGATGACGGTGGAGAGTTCCTTGACCGCGTTGAAGTCGGCCATCATGAAGTGGTCGATCTCCAGTCCGGTCATCTCGTTCACTGCCGCGACGGTGCAGCCCGGGCCACCGTAGCTGAGGGCGGCGTTGAGCTGGGCAGACTGCTGTTCCGGATAAACCTGGCCGGTCTCCGGATCCGTGCAGCTGGGGATCGTAGTGAGCAGGTCACGGGGCAGGCTGACCACGGTGACGCGTTTGCGGTCCGCGGACATGTTGACCAGCATCATCACGTCCGATTTGCCCCAGCCCGACGACGAATCATTCGAGCCGTACTTGCCGCCGGTGCCGTCCCGCGTGTCCGTCCCCAGGACGAGGATCTGCACGGGATCCCGGCTCAGATCCACCGGAAGACCCGGCCCGCCGGTGCTCAGGTTCAGCGGCGACGTGGTGATGCTGTCGCGCAGGCCGACGATTTTGAAGACGACGACGCCGACGCCGGCCGCCAGCGCCAGGGCCAGCACACCGGAGACGATCTTCAGCCACAGCAAACGGGGGCCCCGGCCCATGTGGCGCGGGGTGGAACGCCGCGACGGTCCGGGCCGCTGCGGGGTTGGCCCGGTCGGGGTCTGCGGTTCATCACTGGAGCTGCCGCGATGAGCCACTGGCTTTCCCCTCAATCCATTGAAAAATTTGATGCACAATTGGCCTACGCGAACGCAGGCCGCTAAGTATTGTACGGCCTGCAGCTGGGTAAAGTTCCCGGATTAAGCCCCAGCCTAGAAACCCAGGCGTACCAACTGCTTGGGGTCGCGCTGCCAGTCCTTGGCGATTTTCACATGCAGGTCCAGATAGACCCGGGTGCCGAGCAGGCCCTCGATCCCCTTGCGGGCCCGGGTGCCGACGTCGCGCAGCCTGGCCCCGCCCTTGCCGATGATGATGGCCTTCTGTGACGGACGTTCCACGAACAGGTTCACCCGGACGTCCAGCAGCGGGTTGTCGGCGCTGCGGCCTTCGCGCGGAACGATCTCCTCCACCACCACGGCCAAGGAGTGCGGCAACTCGTCGCGCACACCCTCCAGCGCGGCCTCGCGGATCAATTCGGCCACCATCACGGCCTCCGGTTCATCCGTGAGTTCGCCGTCCGGGTACAGCGGCGGCGACAGCGGCATCTGTTGGACCAAGACGTCGGCGACGGTCTGGACCTGGTCGCCCTTGGCGGCGGACACCGGCACGATGGCAGCGAATCCCTCCGCACCGAAGACTTCGGTACCGAGTCCGGCCACCGACAGCAGCTGCTCGGCCAGCGCCTGCTTGTCCACCAGATCGGTCTTGGTCACCAGTGCCACCACGGGCTTGCGGGCCAGGCCGGCCAACTGGCTGGCGATGAACCGGTCGCCGGGGCCGATCTTCTCATTGGCCGGCAGGCAGAAACCGATCGCATCGACTTCCGAGAGCGTATCGGCCACCAGGTCGTTCAGCCGCTGCCCCAGCAGGGTCCGCGGCCGGTGCAGTCCGGGGGTATCCACCAGCACCAGCTGGGCGTCCGGCCGGTGCACGATCCCGCGGATGGTGTGCCGGGTGGTCTGCGGCTTGGCGGACGTGATGGCCACTTTCTGCCCGACCAGGGCATTCGTCAGCGTGGACTTGCCCGCGTTGGGCCGGCCCACCAGCGAGACAAAACCGGCGCGGTAGTCGTCCGGCCAGCCGCTGGACGGCATCGCCATGGGCTTTCCAGCATCGGATGTGTTCTCTGTCATCGTTCCCTCTCAGTCCCGGGCAGGCGCGCGGTGTCAGTGGCGGCAGCTCCGTCGTCGTGGCTGGACTGCGCCTCTGGCGGCGCGTCGTACCAGGCCAGCACGTGGCTGACGCGGTTGCGCCGCCCCTCCAGCCGTTCCGCGCGCAGGTGCAGGCCGTCCAGCAGGACCTCGCTGCCCACGATCGGCACCCGGCCCAGGCTTTTGGCCAGCAGCCCGCCGACCGTGTCCACCTCTTCATCGTCCAGCTCCAAGCCGAACAGTTCACCGACGTCGTCGATGCCGGTGCGGGCGCTGACGCGGAACCGTCCGTCCGGCAGCGCTTCGATCTCGGGGCGCTCGGTGTCATACTCGTCGACGATTTCGCCGACGATCTCTTCGATCAGGTCCTCCAGCGTGACCAGCCCGGCGGTTCCGCCGTACTCGTCGATCACGATCGCCACATGCGTGGACTCGCGCTGCATTTCCTGCAGCAATTCCCCCACCGCCTTGGACTCCGGCACGTAGCGGACCTCGCGGCAGATCTGGTCCACCAAGATGCCGGCGCCGTGGTCGGCCCTCCCATGGATCCGGGCAGCGACGTCCTTCAGGTAAAGGATGCCGCGGACCTGGTCGGCGGTGTCCATGATCACCGGGATGCGCGAGTAGCCGGACTGCAGGAACAGCGTCATGGCCTCCTGCAGGGTGGAGCCGGAATCGATGCTCAGCATGTCCGTGCGCGGCACCATCACCGACTTGACCTTGGTGTCGCCCAGTTCGAAGACCGAATGGATCAGTTCCGCTTCCGTGTCCTCGATCATGTCCGATTCGTTGGCCCGGTCCACTAGTTCGCGGAACTCTTCTTCGGTGAAGAAGGCGGCGTCGGCGCGGGGCGCGTTCGGCGCAACCGCACTGCCCAGGCGCACCAGCCACTGCGGCACCGGCCCCAGCACCGCGCACAGCATCCGGACCAGCAACGCGGTGGAGAGCACCACGGCGCTGGCGTGCATCCGGCCCAGCTGGCGCGGCGAAACCCCGACCAATACGAACCCGACGCCGGCCATGGTGGCGGTGGCGAGCAGACCCGCCAACCAGATGTTGTCCAGCAGATCGTGGAAGAGCAGCGCGATGGCTACGGCTGCGGCCATCTCGAACCAGACCCGCCAGAAACGGAGCGCATGCATGTGCGCGGCCGGCGAGGCCAGGATGACGCGCAGGCTGCGGCTCCGTCCGGACCGCAGCAACTGTTCGGCGTCATGGCGCGGCAAATACGTGAACGCTGCCTCGGCAGCCGTGAGCGCGCCGGCGACAAGTATAAAAGCCAGCGTCATGCCGGCAAGAACCCAGAGCATCGTCGCGTCTCTACAGCGTGGTTTCGGTGGGGGCGGCCTTGCCCGTGAAGGAGGAGAGGAGTTGGCGCTGAAGGCCGAACATCTCTTCCTTTTCGGCCGGCTCCGCGTGGTCGAAGCCGAGCAGATGCAGGATGCCGTGCGTGGTCAGCAGCAGCATTTCGTCCAACAGCCCGTGGCCCGCCTTCTGCGCCTGCTCCTGCGCTACCTGCGGACAGATCACGATATCGCCGAGTACGCCGGCCGGGCCGGGCCTCATGGCGGTACCGGGACGCAGCTCATCCATCGGGAAGGACAGCACGTCGGTGGCACCCGGCTCGTCCATCCATTCGATGTGCAGCCGTTCCATCGCCTCGGTGTCCACCATGATGATGGACAGTTCGGCTTCCGGATGCACGTAGAGCGAATCCAGCACGAACCGAGCCAGCCGCACCAGCTCTTCTTCGTCCGCCGCGATGGTTGATTCGTTATTGACCTCGATGCTCATGCTCCACGCTCCGGGCTCGGGTCTTCCGCTTCAGTCTTCCGTCGAGCGGCCGGGGCGCGGTGCGGGATGCGCCCGCCCGCGCTGCGACGGCGCTCGTCCCAGCGGCTGTAGGCCGTCACAATGTCGCTGACCAACCGGTGCCGGACCACGTCGGTGGCATCCAGCTGGGAGAAGCGGACATCCTCGACGCCGTCCAGGATTTCACTGACCACTTTCAGGCCGGAGCTGGTGCCGCCGGGCAGGTCGATCTGCGTGACGTCGCCGGTCACCACCATCTTGGAGCCAAAGCCCAGCCGGGTGAGGAACATCTTCATCTGTTCCGGTGTGGTGTTCTGCGCCTCGTCCAGGATGATGAAGGCGTCGTTCAGCGTGCGGCCGCGCATGTAGGCCAGCGGCGCCACCTCAATGGTGCCGGCCGCCATCAGGCGCGGAATCGATTCCGGGTCCATCATGTCGTGCAGCGCGTCGTAGAGCGGGCGCAGATACGGGTCGATCTTGTCGTTGAGCGTGCCCGGGAGGAAGCCGAGCCGCTCCCCTGCCTCGACGGCGGGTCGGGTCAGGATGATCCGGTTGACCTCTTTGTGCTGCAAGGCCTGCACGGCCTTGGCCATCGCCAGGTACGTCTTTCCGGTGCCGGCCGGACCGATGCCGAAAACCACTGTGTGGTTGTCGATGGCCTCCACGTAGTTCTTCTGGTTCAGCGTCTTGGGCCTGATGTTCCGGCCGCGCGAAGACAGGATGTTCAGCGTGAGCACTTCGGCCGGCCGCTGCGCAGTCTGTTCGCCGAGCATGCGCAGCAGCTGGGCCACCACCTGCGGCGTGATCCGGGTGTCCTTGGCGGCCAGCGCACGGATCTCTTCGACCAGGTTAAGCGTGAGTTGGACTGCGTCGGCGGGGCCGGAGATGGAGAGCTCGTTGCCGCGCACATGGAGGTTCACGTCGCTGAACTCGGCCTCAATGACCTGCAGCACCTCATCATGGGCACCGAGCGCCCTCACCATGTGTTCCGGCGAATCGAAATGGACGGAACGGCTGCTTGATCCCAGCGGATCGACATCCAGGCGTGATTGGGACATAGTCCGGCCGATGCGGCCTTTCATCGCTCCTTCGGTGGGCGCTGCTTGCGGTGCTGACGACGGTACTGGCGGCGGTGCTGCCAGTGGTGGGCCGGAAGTCCTCCAGCCCTGACGGTACAAGGTACATGCTACGGCACAGGTCACCGCGCAGTCCTCTGCGCGGCCAAAAACGCCTTGATCTCGATCCTGCATCAATCGTGCATCAGTCCGGTTGAGAGCTGGTTAAAGCAGCCATCAGCCCCCCTCCCCTATGCCAAGCTAGTGGGGCAGGAAAACGGACGCCCCCGATTCCTGCCCTGAATCTACGCAGTCTTTCCGGCCAACCAGCCGAGCAACCAGAAGGGAACCAGGTATCACCAGCAACCAGCTCCGACAGCCTTCGGGCTCGGTCCCGGCACGCCGCTTCGGCGCGTGGCTGGCGCTGGTTACCGCATCCTCGCTGGTGCTGCTCGGTTGCACACCCCAGGGAACGGCCGGAGGCGGGCAGACCTCCATGCCCGTCCCCACGGCACCTACCGCCGCCAGCAGCCCGCTGGTCTCCAGCGCACCGGTGGAGACGCTGCGTTCCTCCGAGCTCTCCCCGCTGTACTGGCTGGGCACGAACGCGGACAACGTGTTCCTCTACCGCGAATACCGTGAAGCAGAAAACCTCGGAGACCCCATTACGACGGCGGTGACGGCCTTGACCCGCCAACAGCCGCTGGATCCGGACTACTTCAATCCGCTCAGCCCCGCCACCAAGGTCGGCGCATCCATCACCAACGGCTCGGTCATCACGCTGGACATCTCCTCGGATGCCTTTAAACGCCGGGTGGACGCCGGCATCGCCGAACGCGCCGTGCAGCAGCTGGTATATACCGCCACCGCTGCCGCGGCCAACGCCGGGCTCAGCAACTCGGATAATCCTCTCGAGGTAGTGATCCTGGTAGACGGCCACCACGGCTACAAAGCCTTCGGCCATGTGACGCTGGGCGAACCGATGTCCCGCGACGGCAGCCTGGCCGCCCCGGTGTGGATCATCGACCCGGCCCAGGGCGTCACGTCAGAGGGGCGCGTGGAGGTATTCGGCCGAGGCGTCGCCTTCGAATCACAGCTGCGCTGGCAGATCTTCCGGATTACCGACCTCGACAAGCCTTCGGAAGGCAAGCTGGTGAAGGCCGGAACGGTCTCGGTTGACGCGCCGGCCGGCGAAATCGGCGAGTACAAGTTCAGCCAGAAATTGGATCCGGGCACCTACGAGCTCTATGTCTTCCACGAGGACGTCAGCGGGCAGACCGAAGAACGGCAGAACGCGGACAGCAAGGTCTTCACGATCAAGTAGACCGCGGCCACCACGCTGGAACGCGGACAGCAAGGCCTTCGCGATCAGTAGGCCGTGGCCACCACGCTAAACGCGGCCGCACCGGCTATTGGTTTACCGCCAGCGGCCCAACATCTCGCTGAGCAGGGTCAGGGCGGTCGGCCCCGCCGTGGAGGAACGCAGGACGTGAGGCCCCAGCCGCACGGCCACCGCCCCGGCGTCCAGCATTGCGTCCACTTCGGCCTGGCTGATTCCGCCTTCGGGACCCACAATCATCAGCACCCGGTCCGCTCTGCCGTCGCTTGACGACTCGCTGTCGACGCTGGCGGCAGCGTCTTCGGACGAGGGGCTGCCAGCAGGCGAGGCGCCATCATCGGGCGAGGCACCGCCGTCGTTCCCGCCCCTGACGTCGGTACGGTACGGGCCAGGGCCAAAGTCCGCGCGGTGCACGGCGTCGGCCACGCTTCCCGCGGCGTCTTCGTGCAGCAGCAGCGACAACCGGCTGGTGCGGATCATGGCACACAGCCCGGCCCGTTCCACCAGCGGTTCCACGTCCGGTACGCGCGCCCGCCGCGATTGCTTGGCGGCCGCCCGGACCGCCATCTGCCACTTGGCCGCGCCCTTGGCGGCCTTGTCCGCTTTCCACCGCACGATGCTGCGTTCGGCCTGCCACGGGACCACGGCGTCGACGCCGAGCTCGGTGGCCGCCTCGATCGCCAGTTCGTCGCGGTTGCCCTTGGCCAGCGCCTGCACGAGCACCAGTTCCGGGTGCGGCTCCGGCTCCTGCACGATCCGCAGGGTGCGGACGGTGAGTTCGCCGGCTCCGCCCGAGATCGCCTCGCCGACCAGCCTGCGGCCCCGGCCGTCGGCTAGGTCAACCGGCTCGCCGGGCTCGATCCGCTTCACCGTGACGGCATGCCGCGCCTCGTCCCCGGTGAGGGTGAAGCTGTCGCCGGTGACGACCGCGTCGAGCTCGCCCGGAGCGGTAAAAAACAGGTGGCTGGTCACGCCTAAAGGTTACCGAGCCGCTCGCGCAGCCGGGCGAAGACGCCGGTGCCGGAGGACGCCAGCTTGCCCTCGGTGTATTCCTCGCCCCGGGCCTGCGCCAGTTTGCGGAGCAGATCCTCCTGCTCCGAGTCCAGCTTGCTGGGAGTCTCCACATGCACATGCACCTGCAAATCGCCGCGCCCGTAACCGCGCAAGTGGGTCACGCCCAGACCCCGCAGCGTCACGGTCTCCCCCGCCTGGGTGCCGGGCTTGATGTTCAGTTCGCGTTCGCCGTCGAAAGTATCCAGGGTGACGTCCGTGCCCAGCGCTGCCGCGGTCATCGGCACCGTGAGGGTGACGTGCAGGTCATCGCCCTCGCGGATGAAGTTCTTGTCCGGGTTGACCCGGATTTCCACGTAGAGATCGCCCTGCGGCCCGCCCGCGGGACCCGCCTCGCCTTGGCCGGCCAGCTGGATCCGGGTTCCGGTTCCGACGCCGGCCGGAAGCTTGATGGTCAGCGACCGGCGGCTGCGGATGCGTCCCTCGCCGTTGCACTCGTTGCAGGGGTCGGGAATGATCGTGCCGAAGCCCTGGCAGCTGCCGCAGGCGGCCGTGGTCATGACCTGGCCGAGGATGGACCGCACGGCGCGCTGGACCTGGCCGGAGCCGCCGCAGATGTCGCAGGTGCGCGGGCTGGTGCCGGGGCGGCAGCAGCTGCCGTCGCAGGTGGGGCAGACCACGGCGGTGTCCACCTCGATCTTCTTGTTGATCCCGAAGACCGCGTCCTTGAGGTCGATCCGCACGTTGATCAGGGCGTCCTGGCCGCGGCGGGTGCGCGACGCCGGACCTCCGCCCGCTCCGGCACCGCCGAAGAAGCTCTCGAAGATGTCCTGGAAGGCGAAGCCGGACCCGGAGAAACCGCCGCCGAACCCGGTGTCGTTGCCGTTTTCGTTGCCCGTGGTGTCGTAGACCCGACGCTTCTGCGGGTCCGAGAGCACCTCGTAGGCGTGGCTGACCTGCTTGAACTGCTCCGCAGCTTCCGGACCGGGGTTCACATCCGGGTGCAGTTTGCGGGCCAGCTTGCGGTAGGCCTTCTTGATTTCCTCGGTCGAGGCGTCCTGGCTGACACCGAGGGCGTCGTAGTGGTTGCTCACCTTGTAATACTTCACTTCCTGGAGATTGGTTCACCGGCGACGACTGCCGGCGCGGACAGGGCGCGGCCTAGGGCTGGCCGGCGAGTATCCGTGACAAATAGCGTGCGACAGCGCGCACTGCCGCCATCGTGGTGGGATAGTCCATCCGGGTAGGGCCGAGAATGCCGACCTTGGCCGTGGCGCCGGGGCCGTAGCCGGTGGCGACCACCGAGGTTTCGGCCAGCGAGCCGTACGGATTCTCGCGGCCGATGCTGACCGACATGCCGTGCGCGTCCTGATGCATCTCGGAGAGCAACTGCAGCAGGATGACCTGTTCTTCGAGTGCCTCGAGGATGGGCCCGATGCTCAGCGGGAAGTCCACTGTGGAACGGGCCAGGTTGGCCGTTCCGGCCATCAGGATCCGCTCTTCGCTGGTGGCAGCGGCCAACTGGGCAAGGGCAGCGGAGAGTTCTTCGACGATCTGCGCATGCGCGGGCTCCGCCGGCACCGCTGAGCTCTTCAGCCGGTTCGGCACACCAGCCAGCGGTTTCCCGGACAGCGCGGCCAGGAATGAAGTGCGCACGGTGGCCAGGGCATCTTCCGCCACGTCCACCGGCAGCACGGCAACATGCTGGTCCACCTTGCCGTTGTCCGCGATCAGCACCACCAGCACCCGACGGGGCGCCAGCAAGACAAACTCAATGTGCCGCACCTTGGCAGCGCCCAACTGCGGGTACTGGATCACTGCAACCTGGTTGGTCAGCTGGGAGAGCAGCCGCACGGTCCGTTCCATCACGTCATCCAGGTCATCGGCTCCCTCCAGCAGTTGCTGGATGGCCCGGCGTTCCGGTGCAGAGAGCGGCTTGACGTCCGAGATCCGGTCCACGAACAGGCGGTAGCCCTTGTCCGTGGGAATCCGGCCGGCACTGGTGTGCGGGGCGACAATCAGCCCGTCTTCCTCCAGCGCCGCCATGTCGTTGCGGATCGTGGCAGAAGACACGCCCAGGCTGTGCCGGTCGACCAGTGCTTTGGAGCCGACTGGCTCCCGTGAATGCACATAGTCTTCGACAATGGCGCGGAGCACTTCCAGCCTCCGGACCTCGCTCACTGCACTCCTCCTGTCTACGGCTCAACCTGATGACGGGTTGTTAGCACTCAACACGTCCAAGTGCTAAGTCTAATACGTTGCCCCCGTTGTTAGCATTGTCTTCGCGGCGGAGCCGTAGACGTACTACCTGTGTAAGGACTTGAAGCATATGAGCAGCTACGGCTGGGGCCCCCAGGATCTCACCGCTCCCAAGGCCCGGGCCTTGCGCGAAGTCGCCGCCGGGCCCGGGCTGGTGCTGGAAGATGCGCAGAGCGGCTGGGTCGGTGCCGTGGTCCGCGTGGAGAAGTCCGGCGGCGTGCATCTGGTCTCGCTGGAAGACCGCAGGGGCAAGGTACGTTCCTTCCCGCTGGGCTTCGGCTTTCTGTTGGAAGGCGAGCCGGTGAATGTTGTTCCGCCGACACCCACAGCGAAGGCTCCGGTCCGCCAGCGGACGGCCTCCGGCTCGGTAAAGGTGGAGGGCCAACGAGCCAGGGTGGCGCGGGCCAGCCGCATTTGGGTCGAAGGCAAGCACGATGCCGAACTGGTGGAGAAGGTCTGGGGAGACGACCTGCGGGTGGAGGGCATCGTCGTCGAACCGCTGCACGGCGTGGACGACCTGGCCGCGGCAGTGGCGGAGTTCTCCCCCGGCCCGCAGCGCAGGCTCGGCATCCTGGTGGATCATTTGGTGCCGAATTCCAAGGAGTGGCGGATCGCCGAGGCCGCGATGGCCGTTCCAGCGGCCGCCGGGAATGTGCTGATTGTGGGTCACCCCTACGTTGATGTCTGGCAGGCCATCAAGCCCTCGGTGATCGGCCGGGAGCAGTGGCCGGTGGTTCCGCGCGGTACGGACTGGAAGACCGGCATCCTCGCTGGCCTCGGCTGGCCGCACCGGACCCAGATCGACGTGGCCGATGGCTGGAAGCGGCTGCTGGGCAGCGTCAACAGCTACGCGGATCTGGAGCCCAGCCTGTTGGGCCGGGTAGAGGAAGTCATCGACTTCCTCACGGTCTGAGCTGTTTCTGCGGCGGCAGTATGCAACGGGCCGCAGGATGTAACCGCTAGGCTAGGAACAGCAGTGAGCCATCAGCAGATTTTCCAAAGGTAGGTCAAGTGTCCGAGAACTCTGCTCGCAACCAGCAGCCGGGACGCAAGTCGGCACCGCGCCCGCAGTACCAGAGCGCGTCGGCTTCCGCCTTGCCGCTGACCCCCTCCGAGGACCGGCAGTGGGCAACCATGGCGCACTTCGGTGGGATCCTGGGCTGCTTCCCGTCGCTGGTGATCTACCTGATCTTCAAGGACCGGGGACCGTTCACCGCCCAGGAGTCCAAAGAGGCGCTCAACTTCACCGTCCCGCCCACCGTGGTGGCCATTGTGGCGAACCTGTTGATCGTTATCCCGGCAGTCAGCGGCATCTTTGCCGTCGTCGCCGCCGCCATTTGGGTGTTCCTCACGGTCTACTCAGTGATCGCGGGCATCAAGTGCAACCGGGGCGTGCCGTACCGCTACACCTACAACCTGCGCTTGTTCCGCTAAGTTCGCGGCCCCCATGCTGCCCCCTGCGGCGGCAAACTCCCGGGCAACCCCTGTTCATTCCTCTTTCGCCACGGCAGGCATGCCGGGCGCTTGGGCAGCCCTGCCCTGCCATGGCCACTTGCCAGTGATTTCCAACTCCAGCGACCAACTGAGGAACGTTCGAATCAGCACGATCGCGGCCAGCACCGCCACGCTTTCGAGCGTCGGACTGATGGCGACGGTTCGGATAATGTCGGCGGCGACCAACAGTTCCAGGCCGAGCAGGATTGACCGGCCCAGAAACCGGCGGAATTGCTCATAGACCCCGGCCCGTCTCCGGACCAGCCGCGGGACGGCGATCAGTGCAGCCATTATTGCGCCGGCCACGATGGCAGCAACCCCGGCTGCGTCCATGACCCGGCCGACTGCCTCGATGATCTCCCCGAACTCCATGGCATCCCCTGACCTTTACGGTCCGTCACGGCACCGGCCCTACTCCAGCGGCGGTTCAGCGGAAATCCTGCGCAAGGCACCGAGGCTACCGGTGGCTCCTTGCACCTCACCGCCTCGGCAGCTTTGCTTCATTGTTGGGCCTCATTGTCCGCCCGGGGAACGAGGTGCGCAATGGACAAAGACCCGGCCGCCCGGGTCAGGATGTGCCGCTAGCCCGCGGCCCCTCGACCGCGCCGGCTGCCAAACGCTGGCGGGCTGTGTTCTACCCTGCCCCCACCGGCACGTGGCCGGTGGCCGCCGCCAGCCCGAAGACCGGCATGTCGCTATACACGCTTTCCCTCCCGCCCGGCGCTGTCTGGTAGGTCTCGTGCCATACACCGACATCCCCGGTGCCGGCGGATTCCCGCATGAACCGACGCCACGGCTCCAGGTGCGGCGCCGACCGGTCCGCCGCGAACCGCTGCAAATGCTCCGGGCTCTTCCAGTAGCTGACCATGATCGTGGTGCGCCCGAACCACTGCTGGTAACCCAGCAATCCGGCCTCCGGCGTCTTGGCCAAGTGGGCCAGCATTCTGGGCATGGCCGCCCCCACCCGTGCCACCTTCCCGATCTTCCACCACCGATTGGCCCGCATCCCGATCAGGAAGACCGTCACCGGGCCTGCCTCGGGATTGGCAGTGAAACGACCTGCGTGCACTTGTTCCGACATGAGCTTTTCCTTCCATAACAGTGTTACAAAACAGTGTTATGCAATACTGGTCGCATGGCAAGACCCATAGTCCACGATGAGACCCTGCGCCGCAGTCTGCTCGACACTGCAGCGTCCCTGATTGCCCGCGACGGCGCCGCCTCGGTATCGCTGCGCAGCATAGCCGCTGCAGCAGGGACGTCGACGACGGCGGTGTACTCGCTCTTCGGGGGCAAGGCGGAACTGTTGACAGCCGTGCTCGACGACGGCTTCGCTTCCTTTGCTGCCTCCCAACAAGGCGCCGCCGCAGCGGGCCTCGAAGCACTGGGCCGGGCCTATCGAAGCTGGGCGCTGGAACATCCGGTCCTGTACGGCCTGATGTTTGGCGGCTCGCTGGCCGGCCAGGTGCCGTGCCGTCCGACGCCGGGAGCAGCTGAACCCTCGATAGCTCCGCTGTTCAGCGCGGTTGCGGCCGCGCTGCCCGGAGCGGCGGACGACGAGATCGCCTCGATGGTCGGCGTCGTGTGGGGCCAGGTCCACGGGCTGGTGTCACTGGAGTTGGCCGGAGCGCCGGCGGCTGGCTGGAGCTGGGATGCGTCCTATGATGCGGCCCTTAGGCAGATTGGCCGCACGTTGGGACGCTAGGAAGATCAGTCTTCCAGCAGCCGGCGGACCACGGCGTCGGCCAGCAGCCGTCCCTTGAGCGTGAGACGAATGGTTCCCGCGAAGGCCGCTGCCGGGTCGACAAGGGCATCCGCGATCAGTCCGGCTACGGCTATCCGGCCGTTCGGCCCCAGGTCCTGGGTGCGCAGCCCGTCGATGATGCGGGTCTGCAGCATCACGTGCTCCAACTGCCGGGTGCCCGGGTCCAGCGTTTCACGGCCGGCAGCCGGGGAGACTCCGGTGGCCAGACGCTGCGCGTAGGCGGCCGGATGCTTCACGTTCCACCAGCGGACACCGCCCATATGCGAATGGGCGCCAGGACCGGCGCCCCACCAATCGTCGCCGCGCCAGTAGGCGAGGTTGTGCCGGCAGCGGTCTTCCGGAGTGCGGGCCCAATTGCTGACCTCGTACCAGCCGTACCCTGCCGCCGCCAACCGCGCATCGACAATCTCGTATTTGGTGGCATGGTCGTCGTCGTCGATGCCGGGCACCTCACCCCGGCGGATCTGCGCAGCCAGTTTGGTGCCGTCCTCGACGATCAGGGCGTAGGCGGAGATATGGTCCGGCGCACAGGCGATCGCGGAGTCCAGGCTGGCCTCCCAGTCGGCGAGGGACTCCCCCGGCGTGCCGTAGATCAGGTCCAAGCTGACCTTGAGCCCGGCCTCGCGCGCCCACTGCACCGCCTGCGGAACCCGTTCCGGGTTGTGCGTGCGGTCCAGCACCTTCAGTACGTGCGGCACGGCCGACTGCATCCCGAAGGAGACCCGGGTGAAACCTGCATCGGCCAGGATCTTCAGCGATTCCGGCGTCACCGAGTCCGGGTTGGCTTCCGTGGTGACCTCGGCGTCCGGCTCCAGTCCCCATAAGCGTTCCGCCTGGCCAAGCATGCCGGCCAGGTCAGTCGCCGGCAGCAGGGTCGGTGTGCCGCCGCCAAAGAACACCGTGGCCAGCGGACGGTCGGGCAGGCCGGAACCGCGCAGCACCCGCGCCGCCAGATCCAGTTCGGTGTTCAGCGTGCCGGAGTACTCATCCTGCGAGGCCCCGGACCCGAGTTCCTTGGCCGTATAGGTGTTGAAGTCGCAGTAACCGCAGCGCACCCGGCAGAACGGAATGTGCACATACAGGCAGAAGGCCCGGCTTTCCGCCCCGTCTGCTGCCTGGGCAGGCAGCAGGCCGTCGGCCGGGGCCGGGTCCCCGAGGGGCAGGACGCTAGGCACTGAGGCGAGCCTCCGCCGTCGTTGTCTTTACTGGCACTGCAGAACTACTTCTTTGCCTTGTCCTTGGAATCGTCCGACGAGAGCGCGGCGATGAAGGCCTCCTGCGGGACTTCCACGCGGCCGACCATCTTCATCCGCTTCTTGCCTTCCTTCTGCTTCTCCAGCAGCTTGCGCTTCCGGGAGATGTCGCCGCCGTAGCACTTGGCGAGCACGTCCTTGCGGATGGCGCGGATGTTCTCGCGGGCGATGATCCGGGAACCGATGGCGGCCTGGATGGGCACCTCGAACTGCTGCCGCGGAATGAGCTCGCGCAGCTTGGAAGTCATCATCACACCGTAGCTGTAGGCCTTGTCGCGGTGCGTGATGGCGCTGAACGCGTCCACCTGTTCGCCCTGCAGCAGGATGTCCACCTTGACCAGATCGGCCACTTGTTCGCCGTCGGCCTTCCAGTCCAGCGAGGCATAGCCGCGGGTGCGCGACTTCAGGTTGTCGAAGAAATCGAAGACAATCTCGGCCAGCGGCAGCCGGTACCGCAGCTCCACGCGGTCCTCGGAGAGGTAGTCCATGCCCTTCATCTCGCCGCGGCGGGACTGGCAGAGCTCCATGATGGTGCCAACGAACTCGTTGGGCGCCAGGATGGTCGCGGAGACCATCGGCTCTCGGACCTCGGAGACCTTCCCGTCCGGATATTCGCTCGGGTTGGTGACCGTCAGGACCTTCTTGTCCTCCAGCGTGACCTCGTAGACCACGTTGGGCGCGGTGGAGATCAGGTCCAAGTTGAACTCGGCCTCAAGCCGCTCGCGGGTGATCTCCAGGTGCAGCAGGCCCAGGAAGCCGACGCGGAAGCCGAAGCCGAGGGCCGCGGAGGTCTCCGGCTCGTAGATCAGTGCCGCGTCGTTGAGCTTGAGTTTGTCCAGTGCGTCGCGCAGCACCGGGTAGTCCGTGCCGTCGATCGGGTAGAGCCCGGAGAAGACCATGGGCTTGGGGTCTGCGTAGCCGCCCAGGGACTCCGCCGCCGGCTTGGCCAGGTTGGTGACTGTGTCGCCCACCTTAGACTGGCGGACGTCCTTCACGCCGGTGATCAGGTAGCCGACCTCGCCGACGCCCAAGCCGTTGGACGGCGTCGGCTCCGGCGAGCTAACGCCGATTTCGAGCAGTTCGTGGCTTGCCCGGGTGGACATCATCTGGATGCGTTCGCGCGGCGCCAACTTGCCGTCGACCACCCGCACATACGTGACCACGCCGCGGTAGGTGTCGTAGACCGAGTCGAAGATCATGGCGCGGGCCGGGGCGTCCGGGTCGCCGACCGGGGAGGGCAGATCGCGCACGATCTTATCCAGCAGCGCTTCGACGCCGACGCCGGTCTTGCCCGAGACCTTGAGCACGTCCTCGGGATCGCCGCCAATCAGGTTGGCCAGCTCGGCTGCGTACTTTTCCGGTTGAGCGGCCGGCAGGTCGATCTTGTTCAGCACCGGAATGATGGTGAGGTCGTTTTCCATCGCCAGGTAGAGGTTGGCCAGCGTCTGCGCCTCGATACCCTGCGCGGCATCCACCAGCAGGACGGCACCTTCACAGGCGGCCAATGACCGCGACACTTCGTAGGTGAAGTCAACGTGGCCCGGCGTGTCGATCATGTTGAGGGCGTAGCTGGCGCCGTCGAGTTCCCAGGGCATGCGCACCGCTTGGGACTTGATGGTGATGCCGCGTTCGCGTTCGATGTCCATCCGGTCCAGGTACTGGGCCTTCATGTCGCGCGGCTGGACAACGCCGGTGAGCTGGAGCATCCGGTCGGCCAGAGTGGACTTACCGTGGTCGATGTGGGCGATGATGCAGAAGTTCCTGATGATCGCCGGATCGGTGGCGGCGGGCACCGGTGCGGTGCGGGCCATCGGTGACACAGATGGTTCCTTACTCTCGGACAAGCGGACTGGCAAAGCGCGCCGGTACCACCAGCACGCAGATTTTGCTCAACTATAAGTGTCCCACGCCTATCAGGCATCCGCGCACCTTTACGCCGGTGATGTACTGCGGTGATGGTCCTAGATGACCTGCGGCAGCCTTCGTTCAGTAGCCTAGGGACATGGCATTTTCCCCGCAGGGACTCAATCGGCTCCTCAACAACGCTGTTCGGGCCATAAGGGCCTTGTCCGGTTCCGGCGGTTCCGGCACCGCCGGAACCGCCGGAACCGCCGGCACGGCACGGCGGCGCGGGGCGGCAACCCGCAACCGTCCGCAGTCCCGCGGAAACGGCTCCGGCCGCGGCGCAGCGAGTAAGGGTCCAGCGGGCGGTGGCACAGGCTTGCCGTATCCCGGCGACTACCGTGGCTCCGGGACCATCAGCTACTCCCCGGCTGCCGACGGCTCCCCCGACCCGGGCGAAATCGTCTGGACGTGGGTGCCCTACGAGGAAGACTTTTCCCGGGGGAAGGATCGTCCCGTCCTGGTCATCGGGAACCACCGCGGCCGCCTGCTGGCGCTCATGATGACCTCCCGGGACCGCAACAACGCGCGCAGCCGCGACGAGGACTACGTGGACATCGGCTCCGGTGCTTGGGACTCGCAGGGCCGTCCCAGTGAGATCAAGCTGGACCGTGTTCTGCAGTTGGATCCGGAGGCAGTGCGGCGCCAAGGCGCAGTGCTCCCACGCGCCACGTTCGAGAAGGTCGCCCAGGGCATGCGCCGCCGAGGTTGGAACTGACTGCCAGGAACTGTGCTTGGAACTGACCGCGGCCGGCGTGTCAGCCAAGCACCATTCGCCCGGTGGCCAAGCACCGTTCGCCCGTCCCGGCCGTCGGCGTGTCGGCCAAACACCATTCGCCCGGCGCGGGTGCTGATCTGCTAACATTTATAGCTGTGTGTCCGCGCAGGTCGACGGGCACCTCGGGCCGGTTGCCATTACGGTGCCCCACGCCGCTCAGTCAATGACCGGACCGAATGCCCTCAAAGACCAAAGTTCCTCAACAACAGAGAGTTATTTCGTGGCCAATATCAAGTCCCAGAAGAAGCGCATTCTCACCAACGAGAAGGCACGCCAGCGCAACAACTCGGTCAAGTCCGAGCTCAAGACCGCTATCCGCGCCGTGACCGGTGCCATCCAGTCCTCCGATCAGGAAGCCGCCAACACCGCTCTGGTTGCCGCGAGCCGCAAGCTGGACAAGGCCGTCAGCAAGGGCGTTCTGCACAAGAACAACGCCGCCAACCACAAGTCGGCACTGGCCAAGCAGGTCAACGCGCTCTAAAGCGCGTCCGGCCGACAGGCCGAACCAAGCCAAGGCCGGAGGCCGTCACCCGCTCAGGGTGGCGGCCTCCGGCCTTTTCCGGTGGTTCATCCGGATTCCGGTGGTTCACCCGGATTGGGTGATCCATCCCCCTGGTCGCCGCGCTTACTCTGGCCACATGAAACGGGCCACACTCGTCACCGCACTGGCAACAGCAGCGATCCTGCTGGCAGGCTGCTCAGGTCCATCGGGAGGCGAAAGCACCGCAAGCCCAATGCAGACTGCGCCTGAAGCGACGGCTTCCCCGTCGGCGACTACGCAAGGCGCGTTGAGCGGGTTCCTGTGTTCTGCGGACAAGGACGGGGTATGGCGGGGCAAGGCCAGCCTGACGAACGTCGGCGCTGCCGCCAACACGTACACAGTCCGCTTCTCGGTGATCCGCACCGGAAGCCAGGACGTCCTCGGCATGAAGGAGGAGTCCTTCACCGTCGCGCCTGGCGATTCCACCGACGTCGCCTTCGCCAGTATCTACACCAGCAATGCCTCGGGCCTCGAGTGCGTTGCGCGGGTGACGGCGGTGCCGGCGGCCCAGTCAGGGTCGCCGGCAGAGTCCCCCGAGGGGTCGCCGGCGGAGTCGCCGGACGGCAGCTGAACCCGCAGCCGCCAGCTAGAGGAGGACCCAATCTCACCCACCGTGGGTGATGCCGGTGAGATGCCGCCTTGAGGTGGGGAAGCGTGCGGCTTCCATGCTCGCTGTGCCCGGACGCAGACCGCCGGGTCAGCCCGTTAGCGACGGGCGCTGGTGGCGATCAGCGTGACGGCCCGTTCCACGGCGTATTCCGGGTCGCGGCCTTCGCCTTTGACCTGGGCGTCGGTCTCGGCCAGCACCTGGATGCAGCGGGCCAGCGCCTCCGATTCCCACAGCCGTGCGTCCCTGCGGGCCTGGTCGAACTGCCAGGGGGCCATGCCCAGGTCCCTTGCATTGGCCGAGGCGCTTTTGACCTTGGCGATCTGGCGCAGCTTCATGGCCAGCACGGCAACGATCGGCACCGGATCCACACCGGTTGCCAGCGCGTGCCGGAGGGAGGCCAGTGCGGCGGCGCCCCGGCCGGAGATGGCAGCGTCGGCGACCTTGAAGCCGGTTGCCTCCACCCGGCCGCCATAGTACTTTTCCACGGTCTCTTCGGTGACGGCGCTGTCGGCGTCGGAAATCAATTGGGAACACGCGGCCGCCAGATCCGGCAGCGACGAGCCGACGGCGGACACCAGCGCCTGGGCCGCGGCCGGCTCGATCGCCCGACGGGCGGCCTTGAACTCCTGCCTGACAAAGTCCAGCTTGTCCGCGTCCTTCTTCATCGCCTGACAGTCAACCACGGGGGCGCCCGACGCCTTGACCGCATCAAGCAGTTTCTTGCCCCGGGTTCCGCCGCCATGGTGCAGGACCAACCAGACGTCGTCGGCCGGAGACGAGAGATAGGCGAGCGTATCCGTCAGGAACTCATCATTCATTTGCGCCAGCGAGGAGGCTTCAATGAGTTTCGCTTCGCCGAAAAGGCTGGGGCTGGCCAGCATGGTGAGCTCACCGCTGGTGTAGGAGGAAGCGTCCAGCTGCGTCAGCTCAAGATCCGGCTGCTGGCCGCGCAGCAGGTTCCGGACGCGCTCCTTGGCCCGGTGGGCCAGGTACTCTTCCGGACCGCTGACCAGCACGACGGGGGCAGGCTCGACGTCACGCCAAGAGACAGTCGCGGCGCTCTTCTTGGCGGCAGAAGCGCGGGATCCGGGGGGCGGGTTCACGTCAGGTTCCTCCTTGTTCAGGTCAAGAGTTTCACGTTCCGTGGCTTTTGCCCAAAGCCGTCCGAAACCTAGCTGCCGGTGAGCACGGCGAGCTTTCCGTGGTCGGCATCCAGCAGCACCGTCCCTAACTGGTCGGTCCGCAACACCTGCACGCCGGCGGCCCGCAGCGCGGACAGGATTTCCGCCGCCGGATGGCCATAGTCGTTCTCCGCGCCTACCGAGATAAGGGCAGCGGCAGGCCGCAGCCCGGTGATGAGCGCAGTCCCGCCGTTGCGGGCGCCGTGATGGCTGACTTTCAGGACGTCCACGGCGAAATCCGGCCCCAGACGCCGCGCCAGCTTAGGCAACTGTTCCTGCTCCAGATCACCGGTCAGAAGCATCCTCACCTCTCCCCCGCTGTCCACCCGCAGCTTCATCCCGACGACGAGGCTGGCATCGTTCTCGGACAGGCCGGCGCTGTTTTCCACGGGCCAGTGCACGGCCCAGTCAACGGCTCCGGCCGTGCCGGTTAGTCCTGCCGCGGCGCGTTCGGCGTCCAGCCCGTGGACCTGGAGCGAAGCGCGGACCGGCTCGGGCAGTGTTTCCTTCGCGCTCGAATACAGGACGCGCTCGATCTGGCGCCCGGCCAAGACGCCGTCCAGCCCGCCGTAGTGGTCCAGGTGCATGTGCGTGAGCATCAAGACATCGATCCGCTCCACGCCCAGCCCGTCCAGGCAGCGGCCCATCAGGTCAGCTTCCGGTCCGGCGTCCACCACGATGGCGCTTTGCGGGCCGGTGCGGACTACCACACCGTCCCCCTGACCCACATCGCAGGCTGCTACATCCCACGATGTCTGGGGGCCACTCGGGACCCGCAGTCCGACCAGCAGGCCAACCCCACTTCCTGCCAGCAGCGCCGGAATTGCCGTCCAGCACGCCAGCCGCAGAACCCGCCGGCGCGAATTGGCCCCGCCGTGTCCGCCGCGGCGGGACGAGTTCCCGGATGACCCGTCCTTCGAGTCCGGGTTGCTTCCGGAACTGCTGCCGACCGAGATCCGGCGGACGCCCCACAGGAGTGCCAGGCCAGCCGCGGCTGCACCGGCGGCGCCCAGCGGGCCGCCAGCCCACGGCAGTGCCGCCAGCGGCAGCTCGGAGAACCACCGGGCGACACCGGCCACCCACAGCGTCATCCATCCCGCCGTGTTCAGCACCAACATCCCGAGGCCCGGGAGGAGCGGCAGCAGGGCGGTGCCAATCATTCCGGTAATCGTGATGAAAGGAACCACCGGCCCGGCTGCCACGTTCGCCGGTATGGAGTACAGAGCCAGTTCCGGCTGCAGTTGCACAATCACCGGCGCGCAGAACACCTGGGCCGCCATCGGCATCGCCACGGCGTGGGCCAGCGGCACCGGAAGGAACCGCTGCAGCCAGCGCGAACAGGCCGCACCCAGCAGCACGAGCGACAAGGTTGCCAGCACCGAGAGGATGAAACTGTAGTTGGCGGCCAACCACGGATCCATGACGAGCAGCATCAGCACCGCCAAGGCCAGGAAAGAGAGCGACGCCCTCCGCCGCCCGCTGAGCACAGCGGCCACCCCGATGGAGCCCATCACCGCCGCCCGCAGGACACTGGGCTCGGGCCGCACCAGCAGCACGAATCCGGCGAGGCTCGCCACCCCGGCAACTGCCTTGGCCCAGCGCGGTAAGCGCACCGCCGAACCGAGCAGGTAGACGAACCCCAGCACGTAGGACACATTCGCGCCGCTCACGGTCAGCAGGTGCGTCAGCCCGGTGCGCCGCATGGCGTCTTCCAAGTCGTCGGCCTGGTGTTCCTTGTCGCCCAGCACCATGCCGGGCAGGAGTCCGCGTGCGTCCGGCGGCAGTGCAGCCAGTGCCAGGACGAACTGAGCGCGAAGACCGGAGACCCACGCGTCCAGCGGCGGTGTGGTCCGATCCGCGGGCACAGTCGACGCAATCAACAGCGCCGCCACCGCCTGGCCAGAGTCGGCCCTGACCAGGGTGCCGGACGCCCGGAGCCGCTCTCCATATCTAACGCCGGACCACTCCGGGCCGCCCAGCACCAGCACGGGCGTGTGGGCCTCAAAGCGCGTGCCCGCGGACGTTGCCTCGACGATGGTTGCCTTGAGATGGAAGCGCGGTCCGCCGCCGAATTGCTGCGACGCCTGTACCTGAGACGCGTCACCAGTGGCGACGAGGCGGGCGGTAATGGTTTCCTCTGCGGCGATGGCGCCCCCGATTGGCCCGGCAAACCGTTGTATCTGCCCCACACCCACCATCAGCGCCAGCAGTCCGGTGCAGCTGGCCAGCACCAGCACGACGGCGGTGGCTCCCGTCCCGCCGTTGCCCCGCCTGAGCCAGGGACGCCGCCTACGCTCGGGGCGCCGCCTGCCATCCTCCCGGCCATTGAGTGCGTCGGAAGGCGGGCGCCGTGACTTTAGGCCACGCTCCGGCGACGGCCGGTTCTTCGGCTGCCGTCTCCCGGTCCCGCGCAGCCCGGTCCGGAACAACCTCGCCGGAAGCAACAGGCGGGCCGACGCGCTACCGGCAGCCCCCAGAAGCAGGGCAGCCGTTGTCAGCGACACGCCGGGCGGGGCATGCGGCAAGGCCAGCGCCACTGCCCAGCAGGTCAATGCGGCGAGTCCGAGGCGGAGGTCCAGCCGCCGGGTTTCTCCCTGCGCTGCCGCGGCCGGATCCGGCGTGATGTGCTTCAGCACCAGCCGCTGCAGTTCCGCCCGGCGTCTTCCCTTGGACCGACCGCTACCCCGCCGGCCGGGGACTGCGCCGAGCGCGTCGGTTGCAGCGCCGGGGACAGGGCCACGCCCGTCGATTGCAGCGCCGGTTTCCGGGCGGCCAGAGGCGCTGCCTGTCTCCCGTTCACGGGGGACACTAGTCTCCACCGGCCCGGCGGAGATCGGCCTGCGGGCCGCATCCGCGTACCGCTGCCACCGTGCGCCGCTCACACCGTCACCAGCTCCACCAGCGCCTCAAGCATGACCGGCCCGATGCCCGGGACCGCGTCCAGATCGGACGGTTGCGCGTAAGGCCCGTGCTGCTCGCGGAACTCCACGATCCTGCCAGCCAGCACCGGCCCTACGCGCGGCAACTCCGCCAGTTCCTCGGCGCTGGCCGTGTTGATGTTGATCTTGCCAACAGGACCGCCGACTGCCCCGCCACCAGCGGCGCCGCCGCCGCTCCCGGGTCCGCCGGTGCCGCCGCCGGTCCCGCTGCCCGGCGCCGGCGGCGGTCCGACGTCGTCCGGTGTGGGCACATAGACCTGCTGGCCGTCGGTCAGAGGTGCGGCCAGGTTCAGCGCCTCGAGCCGTGCTTCCTTTCTGGCGCCGCCAGCCGCTTCGATCGCCTCGAACACCCTGGCGCCCGCGCCCAGCCGCACGATGCCTGGTGAGGCGACGGCTCCAGCCACGTGGACGATGATGAGTGTTCCGGCGTCGCCGCCGCCGTCGTCCTCGCCGCTCATACCGCCGTCAGCTTCGGCGTCTGCTCCGCCGCCACTGTTCGAGCCGTTGTCGCCGTCCGGAGGCATCGCTGGCCCTCCACCCTCGCTGGCGGCGGGTGAATCCCCGCCGCCCCCGCCGCCCTCACGGGTGTCTGGCCCCGAGGAAGGGCCGGACCGCAAAGGGATGCCGTCCACAACCGGCGCGGACGAGCGAGTCAGGTCCGCGGTCGCTATCGAAACGATCCCGTAGCCCAGACACAGCCCGGCCACGACGAAGGCGGCCCCGAGGGCAATGCGGAAGCGAGGCGTTCGCTTCAGCCGTGATGCAGCGCCGTCGCGGGCGGCTGCGGGAAGCCAGCGGTGTCGGCCCATGCGGAAACTGTAGGTCCGCGGCGCAGGCACCTTTCCTCGTCATCGGGTGTTCGTGGATGACCCGACCAGAGGCGCCGACTGTGGAGGGAATGACGCTCAGCTGAGCCAATACAACGGCGTGTCCGGCCGCGCAGTCCGCTCCGCGCCAGCCCTACGGCAGCCGCCGGTCCTCGGGGCGCTGCAGGCGCAGCCACTGGTAACCGAAGCCCTCGAGCGGCACGGTGCATGTGCCGTCCTCGGCGATTTTCACGTCCGAGTCGCCCAGCAGGTCCAGCAGCAGCACGTCCCGGAGCTTCTCCGCGGGCAAATCCTCCGTGGTCAGGTCCAGCGTGACGGTGGCCGGATCAGGTGAGAGATTGTGCAGCAGGACCATGCTGGACTCCTCCCAACTGCAGCGGTGGGCCAGCACGGACTTCTCCCGCTGCTTGAGGACCTCGAAACGCCCCCAGCCCAGCTCCGGGCACTCGCGGTAGCGCTTGATCAGCATGGCCATGAAGTTCCAGAGCGAATCCGGATCCCGTTTGGCCTGCGCGGCGTTGACGAACTGCGGGCTGAAGCCTCCGTCCACCATCGGCGAGATCAACTGTCCGGGCTCCGCGGTGGAAAAGCCCGCGTTCGGGCCATCCGTCCACTGCATGGGCGTGCGGACCGCAAGGCGGCCCTCGGCATCCAGGTTCTCCCCCATGCCGATTTCCTCGCCGTAGTACAGCACCGGGGTGCCCGGCAGGGAAAACAGCAGCGAGTACACCATCCGGATCCGGCGCGGATCCCCGTCCAGCATTGGGGGCAGCCGGCGCTTGAGTCCGCGGCCGTAGAGCTGCATCTGTTCCTCGGGCCCGAAGGCCTCGAAAACCTCTTGGCGCTCCTCGTCGGTGAGCTTGTCCAGCGTCAGCTCGTCGTGGTTGCGCGCGAACGTTGCCCACTGGTTGTCCGGATTGATGGCAGGCCTGCCCTTCAGCGCCTTGGCCAGCGGGCCCGCGTCCTGCCGGGCGAGGGACAGGTACATGTTCTGCATGGCGATGAAGTCGAACATAACGTTCAGTTCGTCGCCGTCGCTGCCGCCGAAGAAGGTCAGCTGGTCCTTGTACGGCAGGTTGACCTCGCCCAGCAGGATTCCGCCGCCGCGGCGGCGGCTCACGTAGCTTCGAAGGTCGCGCAGGACCTCGTGGGGATCCGGCAGCCCGGACCCGTCCTGTCCCACGGTTTCAAGAAAGAAGGGCACCGCGTCCACGCGGAAACCGTCGAGGCCCAGTTCCAGCCAGAAGCCCATGGCCTTGGCGATATGGTTCCTGACCTCCGGGTTGGTCACGTTCAGGTCCGGCTGATGCTTGTAGAAGCGGTGCAGGTACCACTCCCCGGTCGACTTGTCCTTGGTCCAAATCGACTGCTCCTGGTCCGGGAACACCACCTCCTTGGAGGTGTCCGGCGGCGGGTCCGACCGCCACACGTAGTAGTCCCGGAAAGGATTGTCTTTCGACTGGCGCGCGGACTGGAACCAGGGATGCTGGTCCGAGGTGTGGTTGACCACCAGGTCCGCGATGACCCGCATGCCGCGGTCCCGGGCGGTGCGCAGGAATTCCACCAGATCCCCGTGGTCCCCCAGCCGCCGGTCCACGCCGAAGAAGTCGGTGATGTCGTAGCCGTCGTCTCGCTCGGGCGTGGGATAAAAGGGCATCAGCCAGATGCAGGTGACGCCCAGTTCGGCCAAATAGTCAACGCGCTGGGCCAGACCGGCGAAGTCGCCCACGCCGTCGCCGTCGGAATCGAAATACGTCTCCACGTCCAGGCAGTAGACAACGGCTGTCTTCCACCACAGGTCGGAGGTATCGGTAATCCTCACTGGCCTCTCCTCGCTTTCCGTCCGGACGGTCCGGGGCAGTCCGTTAGCGCAGCTTCGGCAGGACCTCGCCGGCGAAGGTCTCGATGAAGGGCCGCTGCTCCTGGCCCACGAAGTGCAGGTACAGCTCGTCGAAGCCCAGGTCCAGATACTCCTGCAGCCATTCCACGTGGCGGCCGGTACTGGCCGAGACGTTGACTGCCTTGCGCAACTGGTCCTCGCCGACGTGCTCGCTCACGGCGTCAAAGTGCACGGCCGTGGCCAGGTCCGCGGCCACATGCGGGGCAAAGGTGTTGGAGCGCCACTGGTCCAGGCCGATGGTGACGGCGGCCTCCTCGGACGGCGCCCAGGACAGGTGCACCTGCAGGGCGGCCTTCCCGCGCCCGCCGTTGTCCCGGTAACCGGCCAGGACCTTCCTCAGCTGCTCCGGCGGCTGGTTGACCGTGATCAGCCCGTCCGCCCAGCGTGCGGCACGGCGGGCGGTCTCTACGCTGATCGCGGGTGCAATCAGTTCGGGCTTGGGCTCCGGCACCTCCCAGATCCTGGCGTGCTCCACGGTGACCAGACCGCGGTGGGTGACCTCCTCGCCGTCGTGCAGGCGGCGGATCACCTCCACGGACTCCTCCAGCCGCTGCTGGCGCACGTCCTTGGACGGCCAGGCATCGCCGGTGATGTGCTCGTTGGAGTTCTCGCCGCTGCCCGGCGCCATCCAGAACCGCCCCGGAAACATGACGGCCAAGGTGGCCGCGGCATGCGCGATGATCGCCGGATGGTAACGCTGGCCTGGAGCGGTGACGACGCCGAAGCGCAACGTGGTGGTGGCCAGGGCTGCACCGAGCCAGGACCAGGCGAAGCCGGAATGCCCCTGGCGCGCGGACCACGGCTCTATGTGGTCCGAGCACATGGCGGCATCGAAGCCCGCTTCCTCCGCCAGTTTCACGTCCTTCAGCAGCTGGGCGGGCGAGATCTGTTCGTGGGATGCATGGAATCCAATGACAGTCACTCCCCCATCCTTACCGAGCCCTGCACGGGTTGTCGAGGGACCGGGGCGGCGCGGAAAGTCCGTTCAGGCCAGGTGCGGGGCGGGCGGCCCGACCACCACGGCGATGACGCCCAGTCCGGTGTGCGCAGCCAGAACCGACGGCACCGGCGTGACCAGGACGTCGTCGCTGAGGTGTTGCTGCAGGGTTTCCGCGATGGCCCGGCTCTCGGATTCATTGCCGAAATAGTGCACCGAGACCCGCGGTTCGTAGTCCAGTTCCTCGATCCGGCGCACCACCAGCTGCTGCAGCCGCGCCTGCGCACGCGCGGCGGTGCGGATCTTCTCCAGCGGGACAATTGCGCCGTCGCGGATGCCGAGCAGCGGCTTAATGGACAGCAGCGAACCCAGCACGCCGGAGGCGGCGGAGATCCGGCCGCCGCGGCGCAATTGGTCCAGGCTGGGCACGTAGAAGTACACGTCCGAGCAGACTGCGGCGGCTCGGGCGCGCTCTGCCACGGTTTGCCGGTCGAAGCCGCTCTGCGCCGCGATCACCGCGTCGATCACGGCGAAGCCTTGGCCCAGCGCGGCACTCCGGGTGTCCACCACTTCCACCGGGATGCCGACGCCGTCGGCAGCCAGGCCTGCGGCCTCGATGGTGCCGGAGAGCTCGGCGGAGAGGTGGATGGAGACGATCGACTCGAAGCCCAGCTCCTCGAGCTCGCGGTAGGTCCGTTCCAGCAGCCCCGGCGACGGCCGCGACGTCTTGATGTCGCGGCCCTCGGCGAGGCCGATCGCGAGGGCGGAAGCGACGTCGTCGACCCCTTCCCCGTAGATCTGGCCGGAAATCATCACGGGCATCGGCACCACCCGGAGCCAGTCGGCGGTGTCCGGCTGGTTGACCCAGTCGGCGGGCAGTGAGGCGGCCGAATCAGTGACGACGGCGACGCGGTGCCGCGGCGGCTGGCCCGGCCGGGCAGGCGGCTGCTGCAGCAGCCGTTTGGACCGCTGCAGCAGTTGCTCGAGCCAATTCACGGGTGCCGGCCTGATCAGGCCGGAACGATGTTGACCAGCTTCGGTGCACGCACAATGACCTTGCGCACGTCGCGGCCTTCGAGGGTGCGGATGACCTGCGGCGAGGCCAGCGCGAGCTTCTCCAGTTCGTCCTCGCTGACGTCCGCCGCCACCTCCAGCCGGTCGCGAACCTTGCCGGCAACCTGCACCACGGCCGTGACCGTGTCCTGCACCAGCAGCGACTCGTCCACGGTCGGCCAGGAAGCCTTGACCACCGACGGTTCGTGGCCCAGCTGGGCCCACAGGTCCTCCGCGGTGTACGGGGCGAACAGGCTCAGGATGATGGCCACCGCCTCGGTGGCTTCGCGCACCGCCGGATCAGCCGCGCCGGGGCCGGCGTCAATGGCCTTGCGGGTGGCATTGACCAGCTCCATCAGCTTGGCGATGACCACGTTGAACTTGCCGGCGTCCAGCAGTTCCGCAGCGTCGGAGACCGTCCGGTGGGTCACCGCACGCAGGGCGCGGTCGCCGCCGTCGTACTCCGTGCCCGGAGCCGAGGCGACGTCCTGGCCCAGCCGCCAGGCCCGGGCCAGGAACTTGGCCGAGCCGGACGGCGATACGTCGGCCCAGTCCACGTCGTCCTCCGGCGGCGAGGCGAAGACCATGGTCAGCCGGACCGCGTCCACGCCGAACTTGTCCAGCTGCTCGCTCAGGTCCACGCCGTTGCCCAGCGACTTGCTCATCGCCTTGCCGCCGTTGAGCACCTGGCCCTGGTTCAGCAGTGCCCGGAACGGCTCGTCGAAATCGATCAGGCCCATGTCCTTGAGCACCTTGGTGAAGAACCGGCTGTAGAGCAGGTGCAGGATGGCGTGCTCCACGCCGCCCACGTACTGGTCCACCGGCAGCCAGCGTGCCGCCGCTTCCTTCTCGAACGGGCCCTCGGTGTAGTCGGGTGAGGCGAAACGCAGGTAGTACCAGGACGAATCCACGAACGTATCCATGGTGTCGGTATCGCGCCGCGCGGCCTTGCCGCAGTTGGGGCAGTCGGTGTTGACCCAGTCCGCGGCTGCGGCCAGCGGAGAGGTGCCCTTCGGCGACAACGCCTCGCCGCGCAGGTCGTCGGGCAGCCGGACCGGCAGCTGGTTGTCGGGCACGGGCACCTCGCCGCATTCGTCGCAGTGGACGATCGGGATAGGTGCGCCCCAGAACCGCTGGCGGGACAGCAGCCAGTCGCGCAGCCGGAAGTTCACTGTCTTCTCGCCGGTGCCGGCAGCCTGCACCAGTTCGATGGCTCGGCTGATGGCCTCCGTCTTGGACAGGCCGTCCAGCTCGCCGGAATTGATCAGGGTGCCCTCGCCGTTGGTGGCGACGCCGGTGACCGCCGGGTCCTCTTCACCGGTGTCGACGACGGCGCGCACGGGCAGGTCGAAGGTCTTGGCGAAGTCCAGGTCGCGCTGGTCGTGCGCCGGGACGGCCATGATCGCGCCGGTGCCGTAGTCGGCCAGCACGTAGTCTGCCGCCCAGACCGGCAGCTTTTCGCCGTTCAGCGGGTTCACCGCGTAGCGGCCCAGGAACACGCCGGTCTTTTCGCGTTCGGTGGACTGGCGTTCGATGTCGGAGAGCGCCTTGATCTTTTCCCGGTAGTCCATCAGCGCATCGTGGTGCTCCGGCGTGACCAGGTCCAATGCCAGGTGGGCGTCGGCGGCCACCACGAAGAACGTGGCGCCGTGCAGGGTGTCCGGCCGGGTGGTGAAAACGGTGACGTCCTTCGCCGGGCGGCCGGCGGCTTCCTCGACGGTGAAGCGGACGTGGGCACCTTCGGACCGGCCGATCCAGTTGCGCTGCATGGCCAGCACGCGCTCCGGCCAGTGGCCCTTGAGCTCGTCCATGTCGTCGAGCAGGCGGTCGGCGTACTCGGTGATCTTGAAGTACCACTGGTTGAGGCTCTTCTTGGTCACCGGGGTGCCGCAACGCTCGCACGCGCCGTTGACCACCTGTTCGTTGGCCAGCACGGTCAGGTCCTTCGGGCACCAGTTGACCGGCGAGTTCTTCCGGTAGGCCAGGCCGCGCTCGTAGAACCGCAGGAACAGCCACTGGGTCCAGCGGTAGTACTCGGGGTCCGAGGTGTGCAGCCGGCGGGACCAGTCGGCACTGATGGCGTAGCGCTTGAACGAGGCGGCCTGGGTGTCGATATTGGCGTAGGTCCACTCGCTGGGGTGGGCATTGCGCTTGATCGCGGCGTTCTCGGCCGGCAGGCCAAAGGAGTCCCAGCCGATCGGGTGCAGGACGTCGTAGCCCTTCAGCCGCCAGTAACGGGCCACCACATCACCCATGGCGAAGGCCTCCGCGTGGCCCATGTGCAGGTCGCCCGAGGGGTACGGGAACATATCCAGCACGTAGCGGCGCTCGCGCGAACCGTCGTCGGCGGGTGCGAAGACATCAAGTTCCTCCCACACGGCCGGCCATTTGGCCTCCATGGTGGAGAAACTGTACTCGTGCTGTTCCGTACCCGACTGCGTACTCACTGTGCTTGCCTCGTCCTCTTGTCTGTACTGCGCACTGGCCTGACTCCCCTAGACACACAAAAGCCCCTCAACATCGGAGGGGCGGGCCGCTGAAGCAGGGCGTGGACCCCGCGGCAGCGGCTAGCTAAGGAGCAGTGCGAACATGGCACCACTTTACCGCACGTTCACAACACATCGTCGTCGATCCAGTCGAAGGTCCGGGTGACCGCCTTCTTCCACAAGCGCAGCCGGCGCTCCCGCTCTTCCGCCGGCATCTGCGGTTCCCACACCTTGTCCTGCGCCCAGTTGCAAGCCAGTTGCTCCGTCCCTTCCCAGAACCCGACGGCGAGGCCCGCCGCGTAGGCTGCACCGAGCGCCGTTGTCTCGGTGACCTGCGGCCGCATCACCGGCACGCCGAGGATGTCCGCCTGGAATTGCATCAGGGCGTCATTGGCGACCATCCCGCCGTCGACCTTGAGGCCGGTCAGCGGCACCGCGGCGTCCGCATTGATCGCATCCAGCACCTCCCGGGTCTGGAATGCCGTGGCTTCCAGTGCCGCACGGGCAATGTGTGCCTTGGTGACAAACCGGGTCAGCCCGACCAGGGCACCGCGGGCATCTTGCCGCCAGTACGGCGCGAAAAGCCCGGAGAACGCGGGCACAAAATAGCAGCCGCCCGTGTCCGCGACGGTGCCGGCCAGCTCCTCCGCCTCCCGTGCCGACGAGACCATGCCCAGGTTGTCGCGCAGCCACTGGATCAGTGACCCGGCGACGGCGATGGAACCCTCCAGCACATACTGCGGTGCCGCGGTGCCGAGCTGGTACCCGACGCTGGTCAGCAGTCCGTGCGAGGACCGGACGATCTCCTGGCCGGTGTTGACCAGCACGAAGCACCCGGTGCCGTAGGTGTTCTTGGCCTCGCCGGGGTTGAACGCCACCTGCCCGAATGTGGCCGCCTGCTGGTCGCCGAGGATGCCGGCTACCGGAACATGGCGCAGCAACTGTGAACCGTGAACGTCCGCGTAGACCTCGGACGACGAGCGGATCTGCGGCAGCATCGCCGTCGGGATGTCGAAGACGTCCAGGATCTCCTTGTCCCATTGCAGGGTGCGGAGATCCATGAACAGCGTGCGGGAGGCGTTGGTGACGTCGGTTGCGTGCGTGCCGCCATCCGGGCCGCCGGTGAGGTTCCAGAGCACCCAGCTGTCGGTGGTCCCGAATAGCAGCTCGCCCGCCTCGGCCCGTTCACGGACTCCGTCCACATGGCGGAGGATCCAGGCCAGCTTGGTGCCGGCGAAGTAGGGCGAGAGCGGCAGGCCGGTCTGCTCGCGGAAGCGGTCAACTCCGCCGTCGGCGGCCAATTCGTCGCAGATCTGCTGCGTGCGCACGTCCTGCCAGACAATCGCGTTGTATACCGGCTTGCCGGTGCTTTTCTCCCACACCACCGTGGTTTCGCGCTGGTTGGTGATGCCGACGGCAGCGATGTCATGGCGGGTCAAGCTGGCCCGGGACAGCGCCGTGCCCACTACTTCGCGGGTGTTGTCCCAGATTTCCAGCGGGTCGTGTTCCACCCAGCCCGGCTGCGGGAAGATCTGCCGGTGCTCGCGCTGGCCGGTGGAGACCGGCGTGCCGCCGTGGTCGAAAATGATCGCGCGCGTGGAGGTGGTTCCCTGGTCGATCGCCAGTACGAAGTCCGCCATCTAAGCCCTCCACCGATTGTCCCGGGCAACTGTGCCCGGCTGCTGTTGAACCTAACCGGCGGCACAGGGCACCGTCAATTGCGTACCGCCACTTGCGTACCGACAGTTGTGGGCTGGCACTTGCGGACCGCCGCTGATGCCGCCGCGTCGCCGGACCTTGCGCGGCCGACCGTCCCACGCCGGGCCTTCCGTGGTCGGACCGTATGCCGCCGGACAGTCCCACGCCGGACCCTCCGCCGTCGACCCTCCGCGTGGCCCGACCCACGCGCCGACATGTCCCGGCTGCACTCTGCCCCGCCGTCGTGTCGGTAAAGTCGAAGTCATGGAACCTGCAGGAAGCCGGACGTGACCACCGTGGCCGAACGCGCACTTCGGCGCGAGATACTGCTCGACGGCGCGTGGGTGCGTTATTGGGAGTATCCCGGGCACGACGACGGCGCGCCCACCCTGCTGATGGTCCACGGCTTCCGCGGTGATCACCATGGGCTGGAACTGGTGGTTGACCAGCTGCCCGGATACCGCGTGATCGCCCCGGACCTTCCCGGCTTCGGCGAGTCCGAACCGCTGGCCGCCGGCAGCCACGACGTCGACGGTTACATCCGGTTCCTGGACCGTCTGGCCGGGGAGCTTGGCTTGGGCCCGCAGACCTACCTCTTGGGCCACTCCTTCGGGTCCATCGTGGTCAGCCATTATCTGGCGGCGCATCCGGGGCGTTTCCGGGCCGCGATCCTGGTCAATCCGATCAGCGAACCGGCGCTCCAGGGGCCGAAGGCCGTCGCCTCCCGGCTGGCCGGGTTCTACTATTGGGCCGGCGCCAAGCTGCCCGAACGGTTGGGCTTTGGGCTGCTGCGCAATCGCATCATTGTCCGGGCGATGAGCATCATGATGGCCAAGACCCGGGACCCGCAACTGCGCTCCTACATCCATGCCCAGCACGATGCCTACTTCAGCGCCTTCGCGAACCGCCGAGTGGTGCTCGAAGCGTTTCGCGCCTCCATCTCCGCCGACGTCGCCCAGGTTGCCGACCGACTGGACCTGCCGGTGCTCCTGATTGCCGGGGAACGCGACGACATCGGCTCCGTGCCGAGCCAGCGCAAGCTGGCCGCGGCGATACCGGACGCCCGGCTGGAAGTGATCCCCGCCGTCGGGCATTTGATTCACTACGAAACCCCGGCCCCGGCCGCCGCCTACATCCGGAACTTCATCGACGGAATGAGTGCATGAAACTCCTGATTGACGCCAGGTTCACCCGTACGGACCAGCTGGACGGCATCAGCCGCTACGGGGCGAGCCTGATTGAAGCGGCCGCCCGGCTGGTGGATGTGGGCATGCTGATCAGCGACGAGCGGCAGCTGCAGTTTTTGCCGGACGTGCCGTGGACCAAGATCAACAGTCCGCTCTCCCCTGCCGAACTTTTCGTGGCACGGCGCGTCAACAAGCTGGGCGCCGACGTGGTTGTCTGCCCCATGCAGACCATGGGCAGCTTCGGCCGCGACTACGGCCTGATCCTGACCCTCCACGACCTGATCTACTACTCGCATCCGAAGCCTCCCGGTTTCCTGCCGAAACCGGTGCAGCTGCTGTGGCGGCTTTACCACAAGGCCTACTGGCCGCAGCGCCTCCTGTTGAACCGTGCGGACACGGTCGCCACGATCAGCCGGACCACGCAGTCTTTGATGGAACGCCACCGGCTCACCCGCAAGCCCATCCGGATTGTTTCCAACGCTGCCCAGCCGCATGGTGCGCCGCGTGACCCGGCCGGCGCCCGCGACAAGACCCTTCTCTACATGGGCTCATTCATGCCGTACAAGAACGTCGAAACCATCATCGACGCCATGGTCTTGCTGCCGGATTACCAACTTCATCTGCTCAGTCCCATCCGGCCGGATCGGCAGGCTGAATTGGAGGCGCGAGCAGCGGATTCCGGCCGCTTGGTATTCCACAACGGCATTTCCGACGCCGGATACCAGCAACTGCTCCAGCGCACCACCGCGCTGGTCACCCTCTCCCGCGACGAAGGCTTCGGCCTCCCGCTGATCGAGGCCATGGCTGCCGGGACGCCGGTGATCGCCAGCGACATCCCCATCTTCCGCGAGGTAGGCGGCGGTGCGGTCACGCTGGTCGATCCGGACCAACCGGCCGACTTTGCCGCCGCGGTGGCAGCACTGGACCAGCCCGGCACCTTCCGTTCCGTCTCCGAAGCCAGCATCGCGCGGGCTGCCGGCTACGACTGGGACGAATCGGCGCGGCAACTGGTGGCAGCAGCCGAGGAAGTCATCGAGCGACGCCGCCGGGTGGGTGTGAAGAACGCGAGGTAAGGCGCAAGCCGTCAGGCCGCCGCGATGAACGCCCGGTGAAGCGCGCACGGTGTCCCTGAGCGGTGAAGCTCGGGCCGTGAAGCAATAGTCTGGCCGTCCAGCCAATCACGTACTCAACGGGTGCACGCTGTGAAGGATGGCGGCTAGAACGGTGGCGGTGTGAGGTCCGTGGCGATTCCGTTGTGGACGGCGTGTGGTGTGGGCGGATGGGCAGCTTGGTGCTTTCGCCAAGCGTCTTTGAGCCGTTCGTTCAGGTCGCTGATTTCGTGCCGTTCGAGGATGTCGGCGAGCTCCCCCGGCGGGGTGACCGTGAGCGGATCTGCCGAAGTGCTGTAGGTAAGGCCGGCTGCAGTAGTCCACTCGATAGTGCCCGGGACCGGTTGGCCTGCCTTCGCGAAGCCCGCAGTCTTCAAGCCGTGGTGGACCTTGCAGAAACAACACATGCAGTCGACATCAGTCTTCCCGCCCTTCGAGTAGGCGTGGACATGATCTATTTCGCAGTGTTCAGCCGCCCTGTTGCAGCCGGGCGCCCGACACGTCCGGTCTCTGGTGCGCAGGAACCGGCGCTGCGCCCTGGTGGGCCGGTACTGTTTGCGGTCGAGCGCGAGCACGGCACCATTGATCGGATCGGTCAGGATTCGTGTGAAGGATGTCCCATCGCCTACAAGCCGGCGTGCCACATCGGGGGCAATCGGACCGTACCCGTCGAGCTCGGCAGGCTCCTCACCGAGTCCCAGCAGCGTCAGCGCCGGGACGGTGAGGCTGGCATGTGCGGCGATCCTAGGTCCCGGTTTACCCATCCTCGGCCCCGGTGAAATGCCGGTCAGCAGTAGGTCGGAGAGAACATCCGCCCGCAACTGGGTCAGTGTCCGGGACTCCTCGGCGTCCTGTAATGAAATGGCGGTGGACTGGATCCGGTTGAACGCCGCGACCGCTTCCTCTGCCGGCAGATATGCATTCAGCCAGGCCATGCCGTCCTCGTCCGGATGTAGCTCGATCCGACGGTCCCGGCGCGCTTTGGAATGGCGGACGGTGATCGATTCGGGGTGTTCCCGCTCGCGCCGCGTCCGGGCGCGGGCTGCAAACTTGGACCGGGTCATAGCGTCCTCGGTCGCGGCCGGCAGCATGACGGCTTCGAAGTCGGTGCGGGCACCCTCAGGCAATGAACCGGCTTGTTCCACCAGTGCCTCGGCAATTCCGGCACTCGTATCCCCGGCAGACAGGGCCGCCAGCGTGTTGCGAAAAGGTCCGTGGAGCTTGAGTGCCAACGCGATCTTGTCCTGTGCTGTCCTCCGCGGAAGCCGCAGCGCGTGGGCGGCCTCATCCACCACTGAGGATTCCGCGTCGTGGCCGCTCGGACGACGCCCTTCCGGTTCGTAGGGCGTGGCCCAGGCGTCTTCCTGACTGTCCAGCGCCTGCAGGTAGAGGGCATTGAGCAGGCTGAACTTGTGCGCCTCTAGCCACGCCAACGCCTGCCCGGTTTGGACCAGCGCGAAGGCAGCCTCCTCGTAAACCATCAGGGCAGGCTCCTGCCGGCCCACTACGTCTAGCAACTCCTGACCGGACAACCGCAACCCGGCACCAGTCCCGCCCGGGCTGGCGTCGGCTGCTGCACCGGAGTCGGCCGCGGCACCGGAGGGAAGACCGGCGCCGCCAGCCGAGACATGCGCGCCAGCCAAGTCTCGTACGCGGATCAGTTCAGGAAAATTCGCGTCAGTGGGCCGATCGCAAGATTCGTCGTCAAAGAACTCCCTCGGCAGCAATCCATTCAGTGGATCCACGCACTGCTGATCCAACGAAGTATTGAGCGACGCTTCCAGCTCCGCCCAGTAGGAATCGGCTTCTGGCGAGGCATCCCAGCGACCCGACAACCAGTCAGGATCTGGATCCAGGGGAATCCCGTCCACATCAAACGCCTGCACCGCTGCATACCGGCGCGCCAACCCCACATGTGGCTCGCCTACGGCGTCGCGTCCGGAACCAGCTTGCGACTGCTCCGCCTGCGACTCGCTGGCAGCCCCCAGGCCGCGGGACGCGCATGGCATACTGCCCTGGCCGGGAGTGTCCGGCTCGCGGGATTCCAGCGGTGCGGGTGCCATGCACCTATTTTAGTAGAATGTGACTTCGAACACAATAGGTGTGGTATAGATACTACGTTCGAAAAGAAGGTGGGTATCCACTTTAACTGAAGGTGGGCTTCACCCGTCAAAGGTAAGCAACGACTTCATCGAAAGGTGGGCAATGGAGATTACGAAGGGTGGGCGACGTCCGTCCAAGAGTGCGCGTGATCGTCATACCAAAAGTGGGCGAGGAACTCGGGAGCAAGCCCGAGTCCGAAAGTAGGCCCCCCATCACGCCCATCTGCACGGGTCCGGGACAAAGCAACTAGAGCAAGTCAACGCCGTCGCAGCGCACCTGCACAGGGTCTGGGACGCGCTTGGCCGCCAGCGCTGCCTTGCGATGGCGCAACGCCGCCGTCACGGTGGGCCCGTCCTGATAGCTGAAGAACAACAGCAACCGGTGCTCGCCGCCCTCCCCCGGCCGCGCTTGAAGCTCGCGCAACTGATGCTCACGCAACTGCCCCTCACGCGCCTGCCCCTCACGCGACGGTAGCTCAACCGGGCCGACGGTGCGCAGACTGCCTGCGAGTTCAAAGTCCGCCATAAACGCTTCGATCCCTGACGCCTTGCCGGTCAGGGCGGCAATCCGGACCGCGGGCGGCAGCTGGAGTTCGCGGCGCAACTGCATCTCCCGGGCCGCGGCGCCCGCGGGGTCCCAGCGGACCAATGGAGCCACCACCGTGTCCTGGTCGGCCGTGACCACCACCAGCCCTCCTTCCGAGGAAGGCTGGACAAGTGATGCGGCACGGAACCAGCGCCGCAGCACGTCTTCCGGCGTCCGCAGGGACTCGCGACTGAGCATCGAGTTTCCGTCCAGCAGCAGCGCCGCGGCGTAGCCGCCGGGGGCTACCGGCTCAGCACCCGGCGTGGCCACGACCAGGGCCTTCTTCGACTCCACAACGGACTTGATGTGATCCCCGGACGACGACACCACGGTGGCGCCGGGAAACGCCCGCCCAAGCTCCTCCGCCGTCCGCAGGGCACCGATCGCCGAGGCGCGGAGCCGCTGCGATCCGCATTCCGGGCAGGAGCAGTGCGTGGCGAGCCTGCCACACCAGCGGCATGCCGGCACCGCGCTGCGGCCCGATTGCGCCAGCGGCCCGTTGCAGTCAGTGCACCGCGCCGGCGTGCGGCAGTCTTGGCAGGACAACGCCGGTGAAAACCCGGTCCGCGCCACCTGCACCAGCACGGGCCCGCGTTCCAGCCCTTCCTTGGCTGCCAGCCACGCGGCGTGCGGCAAACGCGCCTGCCGAAGCATCGGATCGCGTTCCTGTTGGAACGAATCAGCTGTGTTCAGGATGCGTGGAGCGGCTTTCCGCAGGAAAGGCCGGGAGGACGTGAGCGCCGATGCCCAACCGCTCTCGACCAGCCGCTGCGCTTCGCCGCTGCGCGAGACCCCGGCAAACAGTGCCGCACAGCCGATCTGGGCCGTCCGCAGCAGCAACACTTCGCGCGCATGCTGGTAGGGGGCTCGTTGCTCGATCAGGAGGTCATCGCCGTCGTCCCACAGAGCAACCAGGCCAAGATCCTGCACCGGTGCATAGGCCGCTGAGCGAGTCCCGACCGCCACGGAAACCTCGCCGTGCAGCAGCCGCAGGTAGTTGCGGTAGCGGGGCGTCGGGCCGTCCTCGGCGGTCAACCGCACGTACTGGTCTGCGCCCAGTACCTGTTGCAGTTCTGCTTCCAGGCTCGCCAGGTCCTTTGCGTCTGGAACAACGACGACGGCGCCGCGCCCGCTCTGCCGAACGCTGGCGACGGCGTGGGCTACTTGTGCGGACCACGACGCCGGGCCGTAGGACTTATGGCTGGCCAGGACCGCGCGCGGCGCTGCACCAGCTGCCAGCTGGGCCAGGAAGTTCCCCGCCCCTTCGTAGCCGGCATAGGCGTCGGCCGCCCCCGGTGACGGCTCGGGCGAACCGGTGCCATCGGCAGGCTGTGGATGGGGTCCGGCGGTCTCCCATTCCGAGGCGTAGGGATCCGGGCTTGCGACGGTCGGCGCACCGTCGGCTTCCGAAGGCTCAGCCGGAGCTCCGGCCAGGGCCGCGTCTGGCTCCCGAGCGGCGAATTCCTTGTCGGCCTTCGCCTCCGGAGCCCCCGCCGGCGCCGTGCCCAAGGCCGCTTCAGGTTCCCTGGTGGCGAATTCCTTCTCCACTTTCGCCACGCGGGCGGGGATGGCTGCGCGCAGCACGTCGCTGACGTTGCCGGCGTAGCGCTCCGCCACCGCGGTGGCCAACTGCAGCAGTTCGTCGCTGAGCACCGGCTGTGCCGAGACGACTTTGGCCAAGGGGGCCAGCTTGACCCCTTCCGGCGCTTCCGACGTCCGGCGGGTGATGAACCCGCTCATCTCCTGGCCGCCGAAGCGGGCTTTGACCCGCGCGCCGGGAACGGCCTCGGCGTCAAGAGTTTCCGGCACCAGGTAGTCGAAGATGCGGTCGAGATGCGGCAGCGACGTTTCGATCAGCACCCGGGCCACCGGGTTGGTGGCGGCCGCCGGCGACGTACCGGGAGCCTTCTTCGGCGCGCCGAAGCCTTGCAGCAGGCTCAGCTGATGCGGATCAGAGCCCATCGGGCTCAGGCGTTGAAGTAGCTGCGCAGTGCGTCGGCGCGGTCGGTCCGCTCCCAGGTGAAGTCCGGAATTTCGCGGCCGAAGTGGCCGTGCGCTGCCGTCTGCTTGTAGATCGGCCGCTTGAGCTGCAGGTCGCTGATGATGCCCAGCGGGCGCAGGTCGAACACTTCGTTGATGGCCTGGCCAATACGCGCGGGATCCACCGTCTCGGTCCCGAAGGTCTCCACGTAGATGCCCACCGGCCGGGCCATGCCGATGGCGTAGGCAATCTGGATCTCGGCGCGCCGCGCCAGACCGGCGGCCACCACGTTCTTGGCTACCCAGCGCATGGCATAGGCGGCCGAGCGGTCCACCTTCGACGGGTCCTTGCCCGAGAAGGCACCGCCGCCGTGCCGGGCCATACCGCCGTAGGTGTCCACGATGATCTTGCGTCCGGTCAGTCCGGCGTCGCCCACCGGTCCCCCGATCACGAAGTCGCCGCCCGGGTTGAGGATGTGGCGAACGTCGGTGGTGTCCAGGGAACTGGCCGCGAGCACGGGGTCGATCACATGCGTAGCCAGATCGGCACGCAGGTGGCCCAGGTCCACGCCGGCTTCGTGCTGGCTGGAGATCACCACGGAGTTGACGGAGATGGGCTTATCGCCGTCGTAGCCGACGGTCACCTGGGTCTTGCCGTCCGGACGCAGGTACGGCATGGTCCCGTTCTTCCGGACCTCGGTCAGCCGCTCGGACAGTCTGTGGGCCAGCCAGATCGGGGCGGGCATCAGCACGTCTGTCTCATCGCTGGCATAGCCGAACATGATGCCCTGGTCGCCGGCGCCCTGGGCGTCGCGCTCGTCCAGTCCGGTGCCCTCGCGGCTTTCGAAGGAGTTGAAGACACCGGAGGCGATCTCCGGCGACTGCTGGCCGATGGAGACGGAGACGCCGCAGCGGGCGCCGTCGAAGCCCTTGTCCGAGGAGTTGTAGCCGATCTCCAGGATGGTGTCCCGGACGATCTGCGGAATTTCCACGTAGCCCTGGGTGGTGACCTCGCCGGCCACGTGCACCAGGCCGGTGGTCGTCAGTGTCTCGACCGCCACCCGGGAATCGGGGTCCACACGCAGCAGCGCGTCGAGGATGGCGTCGGAAATCTGGTCGCAGATCTTATCCGGATGGCCTTCAGTCACCGACTCGGACGTGAAGAGCCGCAGATTGCTGTCAGAAGAAGTCACAGACATACCTTACTTGCTGGCGGGGACCGCCACGGAACTGTTGACACGGCCCGAGCGCGCCGGTCATGGGACGAAACAGTGGGACATCAGGTGCACGGACGTCGGGGCTGGCAACCTCAGGACTGGTGCGCTGTGTTGGCTCTGGCCGCGCGGGCGTCGGCAGACGTCAGGACTGGCGCTGCCGTGTTGCCCCTGCCCGCGGGCGTCGGCAGACGTCAGCTCGAGAGTTCGGTGACGATGCGCTTGATGACCACGGCGGCGGCGCTGTCCTTGCTGCCGCGGTGCGTCTGCGGTTCGGCGCCGCTGCGTGCCAGCACGGTGATCTCGGTATCGTCCTGGCCGAACACCAGGTCGCGGCCCACGCGGTTGAGCACCAGGAGGTCACAACCCTTGCGTTCCAGCTTGCTGCGCGCGTAGTCCAGCACGTTTCCGCGGTCGTCGCCGGTCTCGGCCGCGAAGCCAATAATCAGCGGCGTGCCGGCGGTGCCGCGCTGCTGCACGATCTCCACCAGGATGTCCGGGTTCCGGACCAGCGTGATGACCGGGTCCTCGGCGTCGTCGCGTTTCTTGATCTTGCTGTCAGTCACTTCGGACGGCCGGAAGTCGGCCACTGCCGCGGCCATAATCACGACGTCGGAGCGCGCCGCTGCTTCAAGCGTCGCCTCGCGGAGGTCCAGCGCGGTCTCCACCGTGCTGGACTTGATCCCGTCGGGGATGGCGACTTCAAGGTGGGCGGCAATCAGTTCGACCTCGGCCCCGGCGGCGGCTGCGGCCCGTGCCAGCGCGACGCCCTGTTTGCCGGACGACCGGTTGCCCAGGAAACGCACCGGGTCCAGCGGCTCGCGGGTGCCGCCCACGGTGATGAGCACCCGTTTGCCGGCCAGCGGGCCCGGTTCCGCAGCGGCGGCGTCCGAAACCGCCTCGGCAGCGCCCTCAGCAGAGCCGGAAGCAGCTGCCTCAGGCGCGGTTACCGCTGACGTTCCCCGCTGGGTGGCGAGGGACGCTGCGGGATCTGGCACCGCCGTCGGACGCTGTTTCAAGGTTCCGTCAGCGAGTCCGCCGGTAATGAACGCGTAGATGTCCGCCGGTTCGGGCAGTCGTCCGGGGCCGGTGTCCTTGCCGGTCAGCCGGCCGACGGCCGGGTCCATGACGGTGCTGCCGCGGCTGCGCAAAGTGGCCACGTTCGCCACGGTGGCCGGGTGCTGCCACATCTCGGTGTGCATGGCCGGCACAAAGACCACCGGTGCGGTGGCCACCAGCAGCGTGTTGGTCAGCAGGTCGCCGGCCAACCCGGCCGCGGCGCGGGCGAGCAGATCCGCGGTGGCCGGACAGACCACCACCAGATCGGCTTCCTGGCCCAGCCGGACATGATTCACCGACTCCACGTCGTCGAACACGCTGTTGCTGACCGGGTTCCCGGAAAGGGCTTCCCAGGTGGCGCGGCCTACGAACTTCTCGGCGGCGTCGGTCGGCATCACAGTGACGTCGTGGCCGGCTTCCTTAAAGAGCCGGAGCAGGGATGCCGATTTGTAGGCGGCGATCCCGCCGCCTACGCCCAAAATGATCCGCATGCCTGCCCCGGTGTTAGACGCTGGTGAAGTTACTCTGCGACCTTCTCAACGGGCTTGCTGACCAGCAGGCCCTCGTTGATCTCGCGCAGTGCGATGGACAGCGGCTTCTCGTTCAGCTTGGTGTCCACCAGCGGGCCGACGTACTCGAACAGGCCTTCGTGCAGCTGCGAGTAGTAGGCGTTGATCTGGCGGGCACGCTTGGCACCGTAAATCACCAGCGCGTACTTCGAATCCGCAGCTTCCAGCAGGGAGTCGATCGGCGGGTTGATGATGCCTTCGAGGTTGGTCGACACAAAATCTCCAATTTGTTCCGGAACAATTTCTTCCAAGACCTGCTCAGCGCGGGTGCGGAAGAAGTCCCATCAGTGAAACGATCTCGTCTGCCGCCCGCTGGACATCGTCGTTAACGACGGTGAAATCGAACTCGGGCTCGGCAGCAAGTTCTAGTTTAGCGGTTTCCAGCCGTTGCTGCTGTTCCTCGGGTGTTTCGGTGCCGCGGCCCACCAGCCGGCGGACCATTTCGTCCCAGCTGGGCGGGGCCAGGAACACGAAGGTGGCGTCCGGCATGGATTCTTTGACCTGCCGGGCTCCCTGCAGATCGATCTCCAGCAGCACCGACTTGCCGTCGGCCATCGCACGCTCCACGGTGCGGCGCAGCGTGCCGTAACGGTTCCGCCCGTGTACCACGGCCCATTCCAGCATGTCGCCGGTGGACACCAGCCGGTCGAACTCGTCCGAGCTGACAAAAAAGTAGTGGACGCCGTCCTGCTCACCGGGGCGCGGCTCGCGGGTGGTGGCGGAGACGGAGAGCCAGACCTCAGGGTAATGGTCGCGGATATAGGTGGAAACGGTACCCTTGCCGACGGCGGTGGGGCCGGCGAGAACGGTCAGGCGGGGTTTGTCGGACATATCTTCCATCTGTTACTGGGATTCCAAGTGGTCAATCAAGGCACGGCGCTGGTGGACGCCGAGGCCGCGCAGCCGGCGGCTGCGCGCAATGCCGACCGTCTCCATGATGGCGGCGGCTCGGACCTCACCGATGCCCGGCAACGACTCGAGCAGTTCGGCGACCCGCAGACGGCCGATCGACTCCATCGAAGCGGCCGCCTCGATCACCTCGGCGACGGTCATGGCACCGGACTTCACCTTGGCCTTGATCTCCGCGCGGTCAGCGCGGGCTGCCGTCGCCTTCAGCCGGGCGGCCGTGCGCTCGCTCTCCGTCAGCGGTCGAAGACCCACAGCTCCTCCAGACAATCCGGCCCTCGGACATGCGGGCCCGGCGGGCACATTTGGGCGTTAACTGAACTTACCAGAAGCGCACCGCTCCGGCTCGGGCCCGAGCGGGACCCGGAGCCGGAGCGGTAGCCAAGGCCGTTGGACGGGATCTGCGCCGCCGGCCGAGTGCCCGGGCCGAAAAGTGGTAGCCAGGTCCGGTTCAGGACCTGGCTACAGGGCCGACCGTTCAGCCTGAGAAGGCTGCCAGGCCGGCCAGCGTCCGTTCGGTCGCTGCCCGCAGGGCGGCGGTGTCCGGGCCGGCTTTGAGGATGTCCCTGCTGGAGGTCGCCAAGACATTCCCGACGGCGGTGCCGAAGGCTGCCGCTATGTCGGCGCCGGTGGCTCCCTGGGCGCCCAGGCCGGGAGCCAGCAGCGGCCCGTTGACCGCCGCCAGGTCCAGTCCCAGCCGTTCCATCACCTCGGCCCGGACCGTGGCGCCGACCACCAGGCCGACCGAGCCCAGCTCGCCAGCCAGGCCGGCGCCCGCGTTGTCGGCAGCGGCCGCTTCCGCGATCCGCCGGGCCACCGACTCGGCTCCGCCCACGTGCTGCACGCTGGCACCTTCCGGGTTGGAGGTCAGGGCCAGCACGAACACGCCGCGGCCCGTCGCCGCCGCCAGGTCCAGTGCCGGCCGCAGCGATCCGTAGCCCAGGTACGGGCTGAGGGTGACCGCGTCGGCTGCCAGCGGCGAACCGTCGCGCAGCCAGGCGTCGGCGTACGCGGCCATGGTGGAGCCGATGTCGCCCCGCTTGGCGTCCGCGATGCTCAGCACCCCAGCCTCGGCCGAGGCCGCCAGCAGCTTCTCCAGTACCGCCATTCCGGCGGAACCATGCCGCTCGTAGAGCGCCACCTGCGGCTTCAAGGCCGCGGCCTGCTCCCCCACCGCGTCCAGCACGGTGAGGGAAAAGCGTTCCAGACCACCGGCGTCGTCGTTCAAACCCCAGGCGGAGAGCAGCGACGGGTGCGGGTCGATTCCCACGCACAGCGGCCCGCGGGCCGCCATCGCCGTCCGCAGCCGCTGACCGAAGCTGGGCAGCGGCCGGGCGTCAGGCTCAGGCATGGATGGCGGCCTTCAGATTCTCGGCATGCTCCTGCAGGCTGGTCACGTCCCACTCGTACTGGCGCATCGCTTCGATGGCCTGGATGGCGGCGCTGAACTCGGACACCGTGGTGATGATCGGCGTGCCGACCGAGGTCGCGGCGGCGCGGATCTCGTAGCCGTCGCCGCGTGCCTGACCACCGGACGGGGTGTTCAGGATCAGCCCGACGTGGCCCTCGGTGATCAGGTCAACGATGGTGCCTTCACCGTCGTCGGAACGCCCCTCGGCAATCTTCCGCACCGTGGTGGACTGGATGCCGTTGCGGCGCAGCACGTCCGCGGTGCCTCCGGTGGAGAGGATTTCGAAGCCCAGGTCCACCAGCAGCTTGACCGGCATGATGATGGAGCGCTTGTCCCGGTTGGCCACCGAGACAAAGACCTTGCCGGACGTGGGCAGCGCGCTGCCGGCCGCGGCCTGGCTCTTGGCGAAGGCGGTGTCGAAGTACTTGTCGATGCCCATCACCTCGCCGGTGGAGCGCATCTCCGGGCCGAGCAGCGAGTCCACCACGGTGCCTTCCGGGGTGCGGAACCGGCTGAACGGTAGCACGGCCTCCTTGACCGCCACCGGGGCTTCCAGCGGCAGCCGGGAGCCGTCGCCGCTTTCCGGCAGCAGCTTGTAGACGCTGCGCAGCATGTCGATGGACACGCCGGTGCCGATCAGCGCCGCGGCCTTGGCCAGCTGCACACCGGTGGCCTTGGAGACGAACGGAACGGTGCGGGAAGCGCGCGGGTTGGCTTCGATCACGTAGAGCACGTCGGCGGCCAGCGCGAACTGGATGTTGATCAGCCCGCGCACGCCCACGCCCTCGGCAATGGCGGCGGTGGCGTTGCGCACCCGTTCCAGCACCTCGGCGCCCAGGGTGATCGGCGGCAGCACACAGGCAGAGTCGCCCGAGTGGATGCCGGCTTCCTCGATGTGTTCCATGATGCCGCCGACGTAGAGGTCCTTGCCGTCGAAGAGCGCATCGACGTCGATCTCGATGGCGTCTTCCAGGAAGCGGTCCACCAGTACCGGATGGTCGGGGGTGATCTCGGTGGCGTTGGCGATGTAGCGGGACAGGTTGGCTTCGTCGTAGACGATCTCCATGCCGCGGCCACCCAGCACGTACGACGGGCGGACCAGCACCGGGTAGCCGATCTCGTCGGCGATCTTCTTGGCCTCGTCGAAGGAGACGGCGGTGCCGTTCTTCGGTGCGATCAGCCCGGCCGAATCCAGCACCCGCTGGAACGCGCCGCGGTGCTCGGCCAGGTCGATCGCCTCCGGCGAGGTGCCCAGGATCGGGATGCCGGCGTCGGCCAGCGCCTGGGCCAGCTTCAGCGGCGTCTGGCCGCCCAACTGCACAAACACGCCCAGCACGCCGCCGGTACGCTCTTCGGCTGCGATGACTTCCAGCACGTCCTCGAGCGTGAGCGGCTCGAAGTACAGGCGGTTGGAGATGTCGTAGTCGGTGGAGACGGTCTCCGGGTTGCAGTTGATCATCACGGTCTCGTGTCCGGCCTTGCGCAGCGCCATGGTGGCGTGCACGCAGGAGTAATCGAACTCGATGCCCTGGCCAATCCGGTTGGGGCCGGAGCCGAGGATGATCACGGACGGCTTGGCGTGCAGCTCAACCTCGTCCTCCTCGTCGTAGGACGAGTAGTGGTACGGGGTGTAGGCGGCGAATTCCGCGGCGCAGGTGTCCACGGTCTTGAACACCGGGCGGATGCCCAGCGCGTGCCGGACGCCCCGGACCACTGCCTCAGTGGTGTTGGTCAGCTTGCCGATCTGCTGGTCGGAGAAGCCGTGCCGCTTGGCCAGCCGCAGGATGTCCTCGGTCAGTGCCGGGGCCTTGCGAATCTGGGTGGCGACTTCGTTGATCAGCTGCAGCTGGTCCAGGAACCACGGGTCGATCGAGGTGGCTTCGAAGACCTGCTCGATGGTCGCGCCGCCCAGCAGCGCACGCTGCACCAGCGAGAGCCGCTCGGTGGACCCGAACTTGGCCTTCTCCAGCAGTTCGGGCACGTCGAAGTCGTTGACCGGGGCGAACTCCAGCTGGGCGCCCTTTTGCTCCAGCGACCGCAGCGCCTTCTGCAGCGCTTCGGTGAAGTTGCGGCCGATAGCCATTGCCTCGCCCACCGACTTCATGGTGGTGGTCAGCGTCGGGTCCGCGGCCGGGAACTTCTCGAACGCAAACCGCGGAACCTTGACGACGACGTAGTCCAGCGTCGGTTCGAACGCAGCCGGGGTCTGCTGCGTGATGTCGTTGGGAATCTCGTCCAGCGTGTAACCGAGCGAGAGCTTGGTGGCGATCTTGGCGATGGCAAAGCCGGTGGCCTTGGACGCCAGCGCCGAGGAGCGCGAGACACGCGGGTTCATTTCAATCACGACAACCCGGCCGGTGTCCGGTTCGATGGCGAACTGGATGTTGCAGCCGCCGGTGTCCACGCCCACTTCGCGGATCACTGCGATGGAGATATCGCGGAGCTTCTGGAACTCGCGGTCGGTCAGCGTCATGGCCGGCGCCACCGTGATGGAGTCGCCGGTGTGCACGCCCACCGGATCGAAGTTTTCGATCGAGCACACGACGACGACGTTGTCGTTCTTGTCGCGCATCATCTCGAGCTCGTATTCCTTCCAGCCCAGGATGCTCTCTTCGAGCAGCACCTCGCTGGTGGGGCTGTACTGGATGCCGGCACCGGCGATGCGGCGCAGGTCTTCCGGGTTGTAGGCCATGCCCGAGCCCAGGCCGCCCATGGTGAAGGACGGGCGGACCACCATCGGGTAGCCCAGTTCCTCGGCGGCGGCGAAGGCTTCGTCCATCGAGTGCACGATCACGGACTTGGCGGATTCGGCGCCGCAGCGTTCGACGACGCCCTTGAACTTCTCCCGGTCTTCGCCGAGTTCGATGGCGTCGATATTCGCGCCGATGAGCTCCACGTTGTACTTCTCCAGCACGCCGTTCTTGTCCAGCGCGATGGCGGTATTCAACGCGGTCTGGCCGCCCAGCGTGGGCAGCAGGGCGTCCGGGCGCTCCTTGGCGATGATCTTTTCAACCACCTCGGGCGTGATCGGTTCAACGTAGGTCGCATCGGCGAACTCCGGGTCCGTCATGATGGTCGCCGGGTTGGAATTGACCAGGATGACCCGCAGGCCTTCCTCCTTCAGCACGCGCAGTGCCTGGGTGCCGGAGTAGTCGAATTCGGCCGCCTGGCCGATCACGATGGGGCCGGAACCGATGACCAGGACGGACTTCAGATCTTCTCTCTTGGGCATTACTTGCTTTCCTTCGTGGTCTCGGAAGCGGGCTCGGCAGCCGTCTCGGTGGCGGTCTCAGCGGGGCTCTCAGCAGGGCTCTCGGCGGCGGTCTCAGCGGGGCTCTCGGCGGCGGCCCCGGTTTGGGAGCCGCGGGCATCCATCAGCTCGGAAAAACGGTCGAACAGGGTCGCCGCGTCGTGCGGCCCGGCGGCCGCCTCCGGATGGAACTGAACGGAAAAGGCGGGGATGTCCAGGCAGGCGAGGCCCTCCACGACGTCGTCGTTCAGGCAGACGTGGCTGACCTCGACCCGGCCGAAGCGCTCCTCAGGGGCCAGCGTCGGCCCGTCCAGGGGTGCGTCGACGGCGAAACCGTGGTTCTGCGAGGTGATCTCCACCTTGCCGGTGCGGCGGTCCATCACCGGCACGTTGATGCCGCGGTGGCCGTAGCGCAGTTTGTAGGTGCCAAAGCCCAGCGCGCGGCCCAGGATCTGGTTGCCGAAGCAGATGCCGAAGAACGGCAGGCCGGCGTCGAGCACCTTGCGCAGCAGCAGCACCTGGCGGTCCGCGGTGGCGGGGTCGCCGGGCCCATTGGACATGAACATGCCGTCGGGCGAAACAGCTTGGACGTCCTCGAAGGTGGCGGTGGCGGGCAGCACGTGCACCCGGATCCCACGCTCGGCGAAGCGGACCGGGGTCATCGCCTTGATGCCCAGATCGAGGGCCGCGACGGTGAACCGCGGCTCGCCCTCCCAGCCGTGGTCTGCCGGTTCGACGACGTAGGCTTCGGTGACGCTGACCTCTTCGGCCAGCCGGGAGCCTTCCATCGACGGCTGCGCGGTGACCTCGGCTACCAGCTCAGCGGCGGGGCGGGCCGCAGCCTCGCCGGAGAAGATGCCGGCCTTCATCGCGCCGCGCTCGCGCAGGTGGCGGGTCAGCGCGCGGGTATCCACGCCCTGGATGCCCACGATGCCCTGGTTGACCAGTTCGTCGTCCAGGCTGCGCTCGGAGCGCCAGTTGGACGCACGCCGGGCAGGATCGCGGACCACGTAACCGGCCACCCAGATCTTGCGCGACTCTGCGTCGTCGTCGTTCACTCCGGTGTTGCCGATGTGCGGTGCGGTCTGCACTACCAGCTGGCGGGCGTAGGACGGGTCGGTGATGGTCTCCTGGTAGCCGGTCATACCGGTGGCGAAGACCGCCTCGCCCAGTGCGGTCCCGCGGGCGCCGTAGCTGCGGCCGCGGAAGGTCCGGCCGTCTTCGAGCACCAGCAGCGCCGGTGCGGTTGCGGAGGTTGTTTCTGCACTCACGATGTTTCCTAGTCTTCCTGTACGGCGGGTAGGTATGTCTGCAGCTGCGCCAGCAGCGGTTGTTTTTCGGCGGCCTGCCGGGTGCGGAAGGCGGTGTCGACGTCGCGCTCCCCCAGTTTCCACGTGATCACGGCGAGCCCTTCGGATTCCACGAACTTGCCCACCATGCCGCTCTCGGTCCGCACGGCGGAGATGGCTTCGGCCGGGATGTAGACGTCGGTGGAGCCGGGACGTTCGATCAGCACGCCGTGTGGATAGGTCCGCAGCGTGGCCTTGGTCCGGATGCCCAGGCCGTGGACGGCCACACGGTCCAGCCAGTCCCCCGCCGTGGTGGTGACCACGTACATGCCTTCGTAGTAGCCGAAAGGGTTGGCGGTGTCCGCCGGGATCTGCGGCAGCGGCGCGATGTCCTGCTGGCGTTTGAGCCGGTTCCGCCAGCCCACCGCCACCAGCACAATCAGCACGACGGCGACGGCGAGCATCACCATGCCGGCTTGGAGTTGGGTCATCTCATCCCTCCTCTGCCGGGCGTGCAGGCGTGTTCAGAGTGCCGTCCAGCACGGTGGGGTGTCCATTGAGGAACGTGGCCACCACGCGGCCGGGCAGCTGCCGGCCGGCGAACGGAGAGTTCCTGCCTTTGGTGGCCATGGCCGACGGGTCCACGGTCCATCGGGCCGCCGGATCCACCAAGGTGATGTTGGCGGCCGAGCCGGTTGCCAGCGGCTGGCCCTGTCCGGTCAACCGGCCGATCCGGGCCGGCATCGCTGAGGTGATCCGGGCGAAGTCGGCCCAGCCGATCAGCCCGGATTCGATCATGGTGTGCTGCACCACGGACAGCGCGGTTTCCAGGCCGGTCATGCCCATCGCGGCCTGCGCCCACTCGCACTCCTTGGCTTCGGACGGGTGCGGCGCGTGGTCGGTGCCGATCACGTCGATGGTGCCGTCGGCCAGGCCGGCCCGCAGCGCCTGCACGTCCTCGTCGGTGCGCAGCGGCGGGTTGACCTTGTAGACCGGATCGTAGCTGCGTACCAGCTCGTCGGTCAGCCACAGGTGGTGCGGCGTGACCTCGGCGGTGACCTTGATGCCGCGGGCCTTGGCCCAGCGAATGATCTCCACCGATCCGGCCGTCGAGACGTGGCAGACGTGCAGCCGCGAATCCACGTGCTGGGCCAGCAGCACGTCGCGGGCGATGATGCTCTCCTCGGCCACGGCCGGCCAGCCGGTCATCCCCAGCACCGCCGAAACGGTGCCTTCGTTCATCTGGGCCCCGTCGGTCAGCCGCGGCTCCTGCGCATGCTGGGCGATCACGCCGTCGAACGCCTTGACGTATTCCAGCGCACGGCGCATCAGCACCGGATCGGAAACGCAGATGCCGTCGTCGGAGAACACCCGGACCCGGGCGCGGGAATCGGCCATGGCGCCCAGTTCGGCCAGCCGTTCGCCGGCCAGCCCCACGGTCACTGCGCCCACCGGGCGGACGTCGGCCCAGCCGGCGGTGCGGCCCAGGGTGTACACCTGCTCGACGACGCCGGCGGTGTCCGCCACCGGCGACGAGTTCGCCATCGCGTGCACCGCGGTGAAGCCACCCAGGGCTGCGGCGCGCGTGCCGGTCTCCACCGTCTCCGCATCCTCGCGCCCCGGCTCGCGCAGGTGGGTGTGCAGGTCCACCATGCCGGGCAGCGCAATCAGCCCGTCGGCGTCCACCACGACGGCGCCTGCCGCGCTGAGCGCGCTGCCGACCTCGGCGATCTTGCCGTCGCGGACCAGCAGATCGGCATGGTCCCCGCCGGTCAGCGAGGCTCCCCGGATCAGGTAGCTGGGCTGGGTGCTGAACTCGGTCACTTGGCCTCCTGGGCGGCGGTCGGTGCGGGGGCGGCGGACGCGGTGCCGCCGGAAAGCAGAAGGTAGAGGGTGGCCATCCGGACGGCCACGCCGTTCCGGACCTGGTCCAGCACGGTGGAGCGCGGCGAGTCGGCTGCCGCCGAGGAGATTTCCAGTCCGCGGTTCATCGGGCCGGGGTGCATGATGATGGTGCCGTCGCGGCCGGAGGCGTCCAGCGCTGCCAGCCGGAGGTCGTTGAAGCCCCAGCGGCTGGAGTACTCCTGCGTGGACGGGAAGTAGGCGGCGTTCATCCGCTCGCCCTGCACCCGCAGCATCATCACGGCGTCGGTTCCCGCGGCCAGCGTGGCGTCCAGGTCGTAGCTGATGGTGCACGGCCAGTCGCGGCTGCCCACCGGCAGCAGCGTGGGCGGCGCCACCATGGTCACGTCGGCGCCCAGCGTACGCAGCAGCCACAGGTTGGAGCGGGCCACCCGGGAGTGCAGGATGTCGCCGACAATGGCCACCTTCATGCCGGCCAGGTCGGTCCCGGTGGAGGCGGTGCCGTTGAGCTTGGCCCAGGTGCGCCGGAGCGTGAACGCGTCCAGCAGCGCCTGGGTGGGGTGCTCGTGCGTGCCGTCGCCGGCATTGACCACGGCGGCGTCGATCCAGCCGGAGCCGGCCAGCCGCGCCGGCGCCCCGGAGGCCCAGTGCCTGATCACGACGGCGTCGGCGCCCATCGCCTCCAGGGTCTGGGCGGTGTCCTTGAGCGATTCGCCCTTGGACACCGAGGATCCCTTGGCGGCGAAGTTGATCACGTCGGCCGAGAGCCGCTTGGCGGCAGCCTCAAAGGAGATCCGGGTGCGGGTGGAGTCCTCAAAGAAGAGGTTGACCACGGTACGGCCGCGAAGCACCGGGAGTTTCTTGACCTCGCGCAGCGACACGGCGGACATTTCCTCGGCAGTGTCCAGGATCTGCACCGCGTCCGACTTGGCCAGGTCCGCGGTGGACAGCAGATGTTTCATGCGCTGAAATCCTCGATGACTACCTCGTCGGCGGCCGGGCTGCCGTTGTTCGTATCGATTTCGGCGAGCCGGACCCGGACCTTCTCCACCGAGGACGTGGGCAGGTTCTTGCCCACGTGGTCGGCCCGGATCGGCAGCTCGCGGTGCCCGCGGTCCACCAGGACGGCCAGCCGGACAATCCGCGGCCTGCCCAGGTCCACCAGGGCGTCCAGCGCCGCGCGGATGGTGCGGCCGGAGTAGAGCACGTCGTCCACCAGCACCACGACCTTGTCGTCAATTCCGGCTGCCGGCAGCTGGGTGGGCAGCGGCGTACGCGTGGGGTGACGGCGGAGGTCGTCGCGGAACATAGTCACGTCCAGCTGGCCGATGATGTCTTCGGCAGCGACGGAAGGATCGGCGGCGGCGATCTTGTCGGCCAGCCGGCGGGCCAGCGGGTAACCGCGGCGCGGAATGCCCAACAGGACCAAATCTTGGGACCCCTTGTTCGCCTCGAGGATCTCGTGGGCGATGCGGGTCAATGCGCGGTTAATGTCCGCTTCGGCAAGTACAACTCGCGACGATGCCGGCTGTTGCGCCGGTGAGTCGGTGTTCATATTTTGCCGCCTCCTTCCCCGCCTCACTGGACGGAATTTAAAGGTTGCTTGCGCCCTCAAAATTACCACGGTCGGCGCGGCCCGGCCGCTTCATGACAGCCGCACGACGGCGATCCGGGGCCGATGTGGGCAACCTCACCGGGCGGCGGACTCAGCATCCGCCGCCGGCACATCCATTGGCGGGACAGAGGTCCGGAGCGGGCGGAGACTCTTCGCATAAGCCGGAACCCGACGGCATCGGAGACCCTACGCACAACCGCAACCCGACGACGGCGGGTGCCCCAGCAAAGTGGGCACCCGCCGTCGTACGTGGGGATGGTGGCTGAACAGGTACCTCAGGCCAGCAGCGTGGGCTTAAGCTGCTGCAACCGGCCCAACAGGCCGTTGACGAAGGACGGCGACTCGTCCGTCGACAGGGTCTTGGCCAGCTCCACGGCTTCGCTCACCGCAACACCGTCGGGCACGTCGTCGTTGTAGAGCAGCTCCCACGAGCCGACGCGCAGGATGATGCGGTCCACTGCGGGCATCCGGTCAAGGGTCCAGCCCTGGGCGTAGGTGGCCAGGAACTCGTCGATGGTGGGCTGCAGAGCGGCGACCCCCTCCACGATCTGAGCCGTGTAGGGATTGATCACCTGGTCCGTCTTGTCCCGTCCGGCCAGAGCCTCGGCGGCACTCACGCCACGCTGCTCGGCTTCAAAGAGGACGTCGACGGCCCTGCGGCGGGCCTTGCCGCGGGCTGAAGTAGGGGCACTCACTAGTCGTTGACTCGTCCCAGGTAGTCGCCGGAGCGGGTGTCGACCTTGACCTTGGTGCCGGTCTCCAGGAACAGCGGGACCTGGATCTGGTAGCCGGTCTCCACGGTGGCGGGTTTGGTGCCGCCGGTGGAGCGGTCGCCCTGCAGGCCGGGCTCGGTGTAGGTGATCTCCATGACCACGGAGGCCGGCAGCTCGATGTAGAGCGGGGTGCCGTCGTGCATGGCGATGTTGACCTTGATGTTTTCCAGCAGGAAGTTCTCGTCGTCGCCGACCACGGCGCCGGGAACGGTGACCTGGTCGTAGTCCTGCACGTCCATGAAGACGAAGTCGTCGCCATCCTTGTACAAGTAGGTGTAATCGCGGCGGTCCACCGTGGCGGTTTCGATCTTCAGGCCGGCGTTGAAGGTCTTGTCCTGGATCTTGCCGCTGACGACATTCTTGATCTTGGTGCGCACGAACGCGCCGCCCTTGCCCGGCTTCACATGCTGGAACTCAATGACGTTCCACAGCTGGCCGTCCAGTTTCAGCACGGTGCCGTTCTTGATGTCGTTGGTTGTGGCCACAGTTTCACTTTCGTCGATGATGGCGGGCCGCCAGCGGAAGGTCCGCCCGGCCCGGAGCGAAGTCCAGCAGACATTCTACCTGCTGACGGCCTGCCCGCCCCAAGCGCTCGGCGTCCCCCGGATCGATGCCGCCGGAGCCGGTGGGTGCGGGAGGCCTGATGGAGTCCCCGGGGACGGTGGGTGCGGGAGCCAGCAGCAGGGCATGTCCTTCAGGGCAGTACTCGCCGCCGCCCCGGAGGCAACGGCCTATTCGGCGATTTCCTGGTAGGCGGCGAACAGCAGAGAGGTGTCCGGCACGTCCAGGATGCCGGGCTTGGCCAGTCCGTCCAGCACCACAAAGCGCAGCAGGTCGCCGCGGGCCTTCTTGTCCCGCTTCATTCCGTCCAGCAGTGCGGCCCAGCGGTCGCGGCGGTAGCTCACGGGAAGGCCCAGGGACGTCAGGATGGCCTGGTGCCGGTCCGCGGTGGCGTCGTCCAGCCGGCCGACCATCCGCGACAGCTCGGCGGCGAAGGCCAGGCCGATCGACACAGCGGCGCCGTGGCGCATCTGGTAGCGCTCGGCCAGTTCGATCGCGTGGCCCAGGGTGTGGCCGTAATTGAGGAACTCGCGGCGCCCGGACTCGCGTAGATCGGCGGAAACCACCTCCGCCTTGACCCGGATGGCCCGCTCGATGATCTCCCGCAGCTGGTCAGACCCGGCGGTGGTGGCAGCCGTGGGGTCGGCCTCGATCAAATCCAGGATGACCGGATCGGCGATGAAGCCGCACTTGACCGCTTCGGCCATGCCGGTGATCAGTTCGTTTGGCGGCAGCGTCTGCAGCGCGTCCAGGTCGGCCAGCACGGCGGCCGGCGGATGGAACGCGCCCACCAGGTTCTTGCCCTCTGCGGTGTTGATGCCGGTCTTGCCGCCGACGGCAGCGTCCACCATGCCCAGCAGGCTGGTAGGAATGTGCACCACCTTCACGCCGCGCAGCCAGGTTGCGGCCACAAAGCCGGCCACGTCGGTGACCGCCCCGCCGCCCACCGCCACGATGGCGTCCGAGCGGGTGAAGTCGTTCTTGCCCAGAACTTCCCAGCAGAACGAGGCCACCTGGATGTGCTTGCCTTCCTCGGCATCCGGGATCTCGGCGGTCAGCGCCTCCATTCCGTTCGCGGCGAGGTCCTCGCGCACGGCGTCGCCGGTGGCCCGCAGCGCCCGCGGGTGGATCACCAGCACCTTGCGGACCCGCTCCCCCAGCAGCTCCGGCAGCCGGCCCAGCAGCGCATGGCCAACGACGACGTCGTACGCCTCCTGGGGAGTGCTCCCGGTGACGGGGATGACGGTGGCCTCGGGGGTGTTGCTCACGGTTCGTGCCTTTCCTCAAGCAGTTGTCTCAGTTCGGCCAGCAGCTGCTGCTGGCTTTTGCCGCGGGTGTCCAGCACCAGATCGGCCAGTCGCTCGTACACCGGCCGGCGCTGCCGGAAAGTTTCGGTCCAGCGGCCCACGGGGTCGCCGGCGAGCAGTGGCCGCCCGGTGTCCTTGATGATGCGCGGACGCACCGTGTTCACATCGATATCCAGGAAGACCACGGTGCAGTTGGCCAGCAGCTGCTGCGTCCCGGTATCCAGGATGGCGCCGCCGCCCAGCGAGACCACGGCAGGCGGTTTGCCTTCGGCGAGCAGCGCCGCCACTTCGCGGGCCTCGAGCTCGCGGAAGGCATGCTCGCCCAGCGAGGTGAAGATCGCGGGAATCGGACCGTGCCGTTCGACCAGCCGCTTGTCGCTGTCGGCGAAGGCGAGGCCGTGACGGTTGGCAAACTGGCTGCCCAGCGTCGACTTGCCGGACGCCATCGGTCCAATCAGCACCAAGTGGCGCCGCAACCGCATCGGTTCAGCGGATGCCACTACTGGCCGATCGAATCCAGCGACTCCGGAATGGCCGCCAGATAGGACCGCAGGTTGCGTGCCGTCTCGGCCACGGAGTCGCCGCCGAACTTCTCGGTGACGGCCTGGGCCAGCACCAAGGCCACCATTGCCTCGGCGACGACGCCGGACGCCGGCACTGCGCAGACATCGGAACGCTGGTGGTGGGCTTTCGCCGGCTCGCCGGTGCTCACATCGATGGTGGCCAGCGCGCGAGGCACCGTGGCAATCGGCTTCATGGCCGCGCGAACGCGCAGGGTCTCGCCAATGCTCATGCCGCCTTCGATGCCGCCGGCGCGATTGGTGGCGCGCACAATGGTGCCGTTCTCGTCGCGGACGATTTCGTCATGGGCGGCGGATCCACGGCGGGCGGCGGTGAGGAAGCCGTCGCCGACCTCCACGCCCTTGATCGCCTGGATGCCCATCAGGGCGGCGGCCAGGCGTGCGTCCAGCCGTCGGTCCCAGTGCACGTAGCTGCCCAGGCCCGGCGGCAGCCCGTAGGCCAGCACCTCGACCACGCCGCCCAGGGTTTCGCCTTCCTTGTGCGCCTGGTCCACTTCCTGCACCATGGCCAAGGAGGTCTCGGCGTCGAAGCAGCGCAGCGGATCTTCGTCCAGGGCCAGGACGTCGTCCGGCACCGGAAGCCGGCTGCCTTCGGGCACCGAGACGCGGCCGACGGCGGTGGTGTGGCTGACCAGCCGGATGCCCAGCGCGGAGAGGAACTTCGCGGCCACAGTTCCCAGGGCTACACGCGCAGCTGTCTCGCGGGCGCTGGCGCGTTCCAGCACCGGACGGGCTTCGTGGAAGCCGTATTTCTGCATGCCGGTGAAGTCTGCGTGGCCTGGCCGCGGCCGGGTCAGCGGGGCGTTGCGGGCCAGGTCCTCCAGCTGCGCAGGGTCGACCGGGTCGGCGGACATGACGGTTTCCCACTTGGGCCATTCGGTGTTGGCCACTTCGATGGCAACCGGACCGCCCTGGGTCAGGCCGTGGCGGACGCCGCCCACCAGGGTGACCTCGTCCTGTTCGAATTTCATCCGGGCGCCGCGGCCGTAGCCCAGACGCCGCCGCGCCAGCGCATCCTGCACCTCGGCTGCGGTCAGCTCGACGCCGGCGGGGACGCCTTCGATAATTCCTACCAGGGCCGGACCATGGGATTCACCGGCGGTTAACCAACGCAACATGGATTCAATACTGCCATGCATCTGCGGGCGGTTTAGCGCCGCGGTGCACCCACGGCGTCACACATCACATTTGTGACATCGGCGCTGTTGGTGAAGCGGTCGCCGGCGAACAGCCGCACCTGCTCCACCGCCTGGTAGATGAGCATTTCCAAGCCATGCACCACCGAGCCGCCCTGTGCCCGCCAGGCGGCGGCCAGCTCGCTGGGCCAAGGATCATAGGCCACGTCCAGCAGCACGCTGCCGGCGCGGTCCGCTCCTGTCTGGGCCGCCAATTCGGCAGCCAAGGAGTCAGCGGAGTTCGGCGGCAGGGTGCAGACCACCGTTCCGGCCGTTCGCACGGCGGACGGCGCCTGGTCCCAGCCGGCAACATGGAGCGGGAGCCCAAGCTCCCGGGCGATCTCCTGCACGTTGCCCGACTTCGCCGGGTCCCGCAGGCACAGGATGACGCCGGAGGGTTTCAGCTCCGCCAGCGCGGCAGCAGCAGCGGCGGCCGTGCCGCCGCCACCCAGAATGACTGCCGGCTGGCCCTCCCGCGCTCCGCCGTGGCGCAGCGCGCCGACGATCCCGGCCACGTCCGTGTTGTGGCCGGTCAGCGTTACCCGTCCCTCGTCGTCGTACTCGGGAACCACGGTGTTGAGCACGCCGAGCAGATCCACCAGCGGGCTGGTGCGGTCCATCTCGGCGACCATCGCGGCCTTCAGCGGCATGGTCACCGACAGCCCCGCCCAGCCCCGTTCGCTGCGCAGGGTCCGGACGAACTGCGGCAGCTGGTCCACGGTCACGTCGATGGCCCGGTAGCTGCAGTCGAAGCCGATTAGCTCATACGCGGCACGGTGCAGCGCGGGCGACCGGGAATGGCCGATCGGATGCCCGAGCACTGCGGCCTGGTACTGATAGGCAGCCGGCAGCACGCCCTCAGCCACGCCGTCGGCAGGACCGGCGATCAACTGCACCGGCCTTCTTTCTGCGTGCTGCACCACTGCTGGTATTCCTTGGTGTACGCGTTGTGCTGTTCCAGCGTCTCCGCGAACTTGGTCTCACCGGTGTCCAGGTTGACCGTCACCCAGTAGTAGTAGGGCACGTCGGCCGGGCTGGCGGCCGCGTCGATGGCCGGTCCGCCGGGTGAATTGATCGGTCCCGCAGGCAGCCCGGTGTGCGCGTACGTGTTGTACGGGTTCGACTTATCCGCTTTTTCCTCGGGCGTGATGTCGTAGCCCTTGCGCCCCAGCCCATAGGTCACCGTGGCGTCCGACTGGATCAGGCCGTTGGTCTCGGTGTTGTCCGGCTTCAGCCGGTTCTGGATCGCGCCGGCTACCGTCGCGTAGTCGGCTTCGCCCGCCTCGGCTTCAATGATGCTGGCGATGGTCAGCACCCGGAACTGCTCTTGCGGGTCGGAGATACCGTCCTTGGTCAGCCGATCCACGGTGTTGCCCACCAGTTCGGTGAGGATGTCCTTGGCGCTGGTCTCCAGCGGCCAGCGGTACTCGCCCGGGAAGAGGTAGCCTTCCAGGTTGCGGGCTTCCTTCGGCAATCCGAACTGCTGCGGGTCCTTGGCGAGCTCGGCGAACTCGGACGCCGGAATGTTGGTGCCTTCGCTCAGGGCCGCGAAGACCTCTTCTTCGCGCCAGGTGCGGTTGATCGCGGCGTAGGAGACCTTCTCCCCCACGTCTTCCAGCAGGATGGCGGCGGCGTCCGCGGCTGGCAGCTTGTACTGCATCTGGTACTCGCCCGGCTGCACCTCGCGGCCGTCCGCCTGGCTGGCCAGTTCACCCAGGAAAATCTCGCTGTTGGAGATGATGTCCTGCTCCACCAGCGCACCGGCGATCACCAGCGGGCCGGCGCCCTCTTGAACGGTGAAAGTCACCTGTCCCTCGCCGGGGCCGGCGTAGTCTTCAGGGCCGCCGCCCATGCCCAGCAGGTTCTGCAGGAACAGCACCACGCCGACCAGGCCTGCGGCGAAGACCGCGAAAACCACCAGCATGATGGTGTTGCGCCGGCGGCGGGCGCGTTTCTTGGTGCGGACCGGGCGCTTCCGGCCAGCGGCAGGCTCGTCCTCGAAAAAGTCCAGCCGGCCGTCGTGGTAGACCTGGCCATCGTCGGCGTAGCCTTGGTTCGCGTCCGCGTAGCCGTGATCCGCCGCGGCGTAGCCCCGGTTATCCGCGTAGCTGTGGGCGTCGTCCGCCGCTTCCCAGCCGCGGTCAGTGGTGCCGGCGGCGTAGTGTGCGTCCTCTGCCGCAGTATCGGCGGCGTAGTCTGCCTGCGGCTCTGCCTCGGGTGCTGATTCCGGCCGAGGACGACGGCGGTGCTCACCGGGAGCGGGTACGTGGTGTTGGACGACGGTGGCTGGCTCCGGGTCGTTCCAGTCGGCGACCGGTTCGTCCGCTGCGGCTGCCTGAGCTGAGGCTGCGTCAGCTGGTTGCGCTGCAGCCGGCTGGCCGGCCGGATCGGGCCAGGCCTCCTCCGCCGGCTCCTCCCACTCGGGCACCGCGTCGTCGTCCCAGTAGGGCGGAACGGTGTCGTCAAAGCGCGGATCAGCGGCCTGGCGTCCGCGTGCGGCCCGCCGGGAAGGGAGATTGGTCCAGTCGTCGGGGTGCTTGCTCACGTTCCCGGGTCCCCGCTTCGGTCATGTCCGTGCGTAATCGTCGGCTCCTCATGGCTGGCGTCCGGCGCTGGTCGGCCGGCGGGTGGTGCGACAGGTGTCCCCACGTCCTGTCCTTGGGCCCGTTGCATGTCGATAGCCTGCTGCAGGATACCTACGGCAGCTACCTGATCAACCACTTTACGATGTTGACGCGTATCCATGCCAGCATCGCGCAGTCCCCGGTGCGCCGCCACGGTGGTCAACCGTTCATCGATCAGGTTGACGCTGGCCTCGGAACCTGCGGCGGCCAGCGCTGCGGCAAGCTTGCGGGCGTAGCTGCGGGCCATCTCGGTGGAGGCTGAGTCGCCGCCGGACAGCGTGCGCGGCAGCCCGACGAAAACCTGCACGGTGCCCCGCTCGGCGGCCTCGCGCACCAGCACCCTGATGTCGCTGTCCTTCTTGGCGTCGCGCTTCAGGGTGCGTACCGGCGTGGCCAGGATCCCGTCCGGGTCGCAGCTGGCCACGCCGACGCGCACCGCTCCGACGTCGACACCGAGTTTGGTGCCGCGCGGATAGCCGGTGGAAGACACGCTGCCGGGCCCCTAGCGGTTCGCGACCGCGGCAGTCACGGCGGCCAGTGCTTCGTCGATCTTGGCCGGGTCGGACCCGCCGCCCTGGGCCACGTCGTCCTTGCCGCCGCCGCCGCCACCGAGCACGCCGGCAGCGGTCTTGACCAGCGCGCCGGCCTTCACTCCGGCGGCGCGGGCGGCCTCGTTGGTCGCCACCAGGATCAGCGGGCGGCCGTTGGCGACGCCGGTCATCGCCACGGTCACCGGCTCCGAGCCCAGCCGGGTGCGCAGGTCCAGGGCCAGGTTGCGCAGGTCGTCGGCACCGTTGAGGTCACCGACGTTGTGCGCCAGCAAGCGGATGCCGGCCACGTCCTGCGCCTGGGCGACCAGCGAGGCGGCGGAGGCTGCCAGCTGTTCCTTGCGCAGCTTGTCCAGCTCCTTCTCCACGGACTTCAGCTTGGCCAGGGTGGCGGCAATCCGCTCGGGCAGCTGGGCGCCGGGGACCTTGAGCATCTCGGACAGCTCGGTCACCAGCGCGCGCTCGGCGGCCATGTGGCGGAAGGCTTCCATGCCCACGAAGGCTTCCACGCGGCGGTTGCCCGAGCCCACCGAGGCCTCGCCCAGCAGGGTCAGCGAACCGATCTGCGAGGTGGCCTCCACGTGGGTGCCGCCGCAGAGCTCCCGGGACCAGGCGCCGTCGATCTCCACCACGCGCACGGTGTCCCCGTAGGCCTCGCCGAAGAGCGCCATGGCGCCCAGCTCGCGGGCCTGGGCCAGCGGCATCACGCGGGTCTGTACCTCGAAGTTGTTGCGGATAGCCAGGTTGGAGACCTCTTCGACCTCCGACTTGGCGGCGTCGGAGAGGCCTTCGCCCCAGGAGAAGTCGAAGCGGAGGTAGCCGGCCTTGTTGAACGAACCGCGCTGCAGCGCCTCCGGGCCGAGGATCTGGTGCAGGGCCGCGTGGATGATGTGGGTACCGGAGTGGGCCTGCTCGCCGGCGTGGCGGCGCTGGGCGTCCACGGCGGCCTGGACGGTGGCGCCGGCGGGCAGTTCGCCTTCGCGGACCACGGCCTTGTGCACGCTCAGGCCCTTGACCGGCTTCTGCACGTCCAGCACCTCGACCACGAATCCGTCGCCGGTGATCAGTCCGACGTCGGCTGCCTGGCCGCCGGCCTCGGCGTAGAACGGGGTGGCGTCGAGCACCAGCTCGATTTCCTCGCCCTGACCGGCGAAACCGCGCACTTCGCCGCCGCGGACGATGCCGCGCACGGTGGACTCGGTGTTCAGCTCGTCATAGCCGGTGAAAACGGTTTCGCCCTCGGCCAGCATCTCGCGGAAGACGGTCACGTCGGCGTGGCCCAGCTTTTTGCCGCGGGCATCGGCCTGGGCACGCTGGCGCTGTTCGGACATCAAAGTGCGGAAGCCGGCCTCGTCCACCTGCAGGCCCGCTTCTTCGGCCATTTCCAGCGTCAGGTCGATCGGGAAGCCGTAGGTGTCGTGCAGCGTGAAGGCGTCCTCACCGGAAATCGGCTTCGAGGCAGCCTTCGATTCCTTGACGGCCTCTTCCAACCGGGCGGTGCCGGAGGCGATGGTGCGCAGGAAGGCCTTTTCTTCGGCGTAGGCAATCCGGCTGATCCGCTCGAAGTCGTCGGCCACCACCGGGTAGGTACCCTTCATGGCGTCGCGGGAGACCGGCAGCAGCTCGGGCAGGCAGGCGTTTTCCACGCCCAGCAGGCGCATGGCGCGCACCGCACGGCGGATCAGGCGGCGCAGCACGTAGCCGCGGCCCTCGTTGGAGGGGGTCACGCCGTCGGAAATCAGCATCAGCGCGGAACGGATGTGGTCGGCGACCACGCGCAGCCGCACGTCGTCCGCGTGGTGCGGGTCGTCGTCGGACTCGGCGCTGGTGTATTCCTTGCCGGAGATCTCCGCGGCCTTGTCCAGCACGGGACGGACCTGGTCCGTCTCGTACATGTTCTCCACGCCCTGCAGGATCATCGCGAGGCGTTCCATGCCCAGGCCGGTGTCGATATTCTTCTGCGGCAGCTCGCCCAGGATTTCGAAGTCTTCCTTGCCGATGCCGGCGCCACGCTGGTACTGCATGAAGACCAGGTTCCAGATTTCGATGTAGCGGGTCTCGTCGGCGATCGGGCCGCCTTCGATACCGTACTCGGGGCCGCGGTCGTAGAAGATTTCCGAGCACGGACCGGCGGGGCCGGGTTGGCCGGTGGACCAGTAGTTGTCCTTCTTGCCGGACTTCTGGATCCGGTCGACCGGCACACCCACCTGGTCGCGCCAGATGGCGAGGGCTTCCTCGTCCTCTTCGTAGACGGTGGTCCAGAGCTTCTCCGGCGGCAGACCGTAGCCGCCCTGCTCCACCGGGCTGGTCAGCAGTTCCCAGGCCATCGCGATGGCCTGTTCCTTGAAGTAGTCGCCAAAGGAGAAGTTGCCGCACATCTGGAAGAACGTGCCGTGCCGGACCGTCTTGCCGACCTCTTCGATGTCAGCGGTGCGGATGCACTTCTGCACGCTGGTGGCCCGCGGGTACGGCGGCGTCTCGCGGGCGGTCAGGTAGGGGATGAACGGCACCATGCCGGCCACGGTGAACAGCAGCGAAGGATCCGGCGACACCAGGGACGCCGAGGGGACCACGGCATGGCCCTTTTTCTCGAAGAAGTCGAGCCAGCGGCGGACAATCTCGTGGGATTTCATGGTGCCTGTGTCTTACCTTCCAGGGTACAAACGGCCCGTGCAGGCCGGGGCTTGGCGTGAATGCCGTGAAAAAACTTAGCGCGTGCGGACGTCGTCTGCGGAATCGATGCCCAGGGCCAGGCGCAGGTCGCTTTCGCGTTCCTGCATGCCGTCCCGGACCGCGTCGGCAAAGTTGGCCACCGAATCGGCCACCTGTGCCAGGGCGCGGTTCAGTCCAACCGGTCCCAGCGCCTCGCGCGTCTGGGAGACCTTGCGGACCGCCAGCACGCCGATCGCCACTCCGGCGGCCATCCAGATCATTCGCTTCATGTCGGTTCCTCTCGCGGATTAGCGGCCGCGGCGGCGCTTGCCCTCGGGCGCGCCCTTGCCGGCGGAGTTGAAGGCGCTGCGCACGCCGTAGGAGAAGGCTGCCACCTTGATCAGCGGCGAGCCGAGGGTCGCGGAGAGCAGCGAGGTGAGGGCGGAAACGTTGGCCGAAGCGTCCGAGACGTTGTTGGAGATGCCGTCGACCTTTTTCAACTGTTCGTTGGTGGTGCTGACGGTGGTCGTGACCTCGCCAATCAACGGGGTGGTGCCGTCGCTGAGCTCGCGGATGGCCTGGCGCAGTTCATCAAACACTTTGCCGAGCTTCCACACCGGGATGGCCAGCAGGGCCACCAGCACCGCGAACACGCCCGCGGCGATCAGACCGGCGATATCTCCACCTGACATAGGTTCAAACGCTCCTCTTGTTGGTTGACGGCGTAACTCCGGTCCGCGCGCAGCGCAAGGATGCCGTGTGCTGCGGGGGGCCGGCTAACGACGGCGGGGCGCACCTTGTGCAGGCACCTTCCCGCCACTGAACAACACCTTACCTACTGAACAGCCCGCGGCCGATGCCGCGGGCTGTTCAGCGCTGCCTCCACGCACGGAGGCAGCATCTCGCAAAGGTACTTCCGGGATGTTCAGGCCCCGGAACTACTTATTTAGCGAGCGTAGTATTCGACCACCAGCTGCTCTTCGCAGGTCACGGGAACCTCGGAGCGCTTGGGGCGGCGGACCAGGCGGGCCTGCAGCTTCTCCAAAGCAACATCGAGGTACGCCGGAACGTTGGGGAGCACGTCGCGGTGAGCGCCGGCAGCTGCCACCTGGAACGGGGGCATCTTTTCGGAGCGCTCGTGCACGTGGATCAGCTGGCCTTCGGAAACGCGGAAGGACGGACGGTCCACGCGCTTGCCGTTGACCATGATGTGGCGGTGCACCACGAGCTGGCGGGCCTGGGCGATGGTGCGGGCGAAGCCGGCACGCAGCACCAGGGCGTCAAGACGCATTTCCAGCAGCTCGATCAGGTTTTCACCGGTCAGACCGGCGGTGTTGCGGGCTTCCTCGAAGACACGGGTCATCTGTGCTTCGCGGATGCCGTACTGGGCACGCAGACGCTGCTTCTCGCGCAGACGAACGGCGTAGTCACTGTCCTGCTTGCGGCGGGCGCGTCCGTGCTGGCCGGGGCCGTACGGACGACGCTCCATGTACTTCTCAGCCTTGGGCGTCAGGGCAATGCCAAGGGCACGCGAAATGCGGACCTTGCGGCGGGCTCGTGTGTTGTTAGCCACGATGTCCTTCCAGTTATGTGCGGTGTAATGGTTTGCTGGCCTCCAAGTCCCGGAGAGCGTTGGTCAACCGCTACCTTCAGCTACAGTCCGTCCGGGCACACGCCTCTCCCCTTCGCTGAACGGCCTCAGTCGGCTGGACTACTCGTGGGATCGACGGCGCAAGAACGGCTTGCCAGTCAGCCAACCATTCTAGCATCAGCCGGTCGGGTGCCTTGCCACGTCTAGGCTGGCTGGATGCGAGCCATTCTCCAGCGCGCGAGCCGCGCCAGCGTCAGTGTCGACGGCACCGTGGTGGGCGCCCTGCCCGGCCCGGGATTGGTGGTCCTGGTCGGCGCCACGCATTCCGACAGCACCGAGGACGCCGCGGCGCTGGCGGAGAAGATCTGGCGGCTGCGCATCCTGGACGGCGAACTCTCCTGCGCCGATGCCGGAGCCCCGCTGCTGGTGGTCAGCCAGTTCACCTTGTACGCCGATACCCGGCGCGGCCGGCGGCCGTCCTGGTCCGCGGCCGCCCCCGGCGAGGTCAGTGAACCGCTGCTGGAACACTTTGTCTCGGCCCTGCGCGGGCTGGGCGCCCAGGTGGAAACCGGTGTCTTTGGCGCCATGATGGAGGTGGAACTGGTAAATTCCGGCCCGTTCACCATCAGCCTGGATAGCGAGGGCTTCACCAAGCCACGCCGCAGCTGAGGCGTGGCTGACGTCCGAAAAGCCCGGCCCCGCCGTTGGAAAAGCCGGGCAGCTGCCGTCAATGCCCGCCGTCGTTATGACCCGCGGATGATCTTGCGCAGCCGGTCCACCCTCGCCGAGATCTCCCGTTCGGCGCCGTTCGTGGTGGGTTCGTAGTAGTTCCGGCCCACCAGGTCGTCCGGCGCGTACTGCTGGGTGGCGATTCCGTGCGGGGCGTCGTGCGAGTAGACATACCCCTTGCCGTGGCCCATCCCCTTCGCCCCCGCGTAGTGGGAATCGCGCAGGTGAAGGGGAACCCCCTGGCCGCGGCCTGCCCGGACATCGGCCACCGCGGCGTTGATCGCGTCGTGGCAGGCCGGCGACTTCGGCGCGGTGGCAATGTGGACCACGGCCTGGGCCAGGACCAGCCGGGCTTCGGGCATGCCGATCAGCTGGACCGCCTGCGCGGCGGCGACGGCGGTCTGCAACGCGGTGGGATCGGCCATTCCGACGTCTTCGGAGGCGTGCACCATGATCCGGCGGGCCACGAAGCGCGGGTCCTCCCCCGCCTCCAGCATCCGGGCCATGTAGTGCAGCGCGGCGTCCACGTCGGAGCCGCGCATGGACTTGATGAAGGCACTGGTGATGTCGTAGTGCTGGTCGCCGGCCTTGTCGTAGCGCAGGGCGGCACGGTCCGTGGCGCGCTCGGCGTGGCTGAGCTCCACCCGAACCGGGGCGCCGTCTTCGCCTTCCCCGCCGGACTCGCCCCAGGCCACACCAGCCGCCGCCTCCAGCGAGGTCAGGCCGCGGCGGGCGTCGCCGGCGGCCAGCCGGACCAGATGTTCCAGTGCCTCCTCGCTCAGCTCCACACGGCCGGCCAGCCCGCGCTCGTCCTGGACCGCGCGCACCAGCAACTGCTCAATGTCGTCGGCGGTCAGCGGTTTCAGGGTCAGCAGCAGCGAGCGGGACAGCAGCGGCGAGACCACCGAGAAGGATGGATTCTCCGTGGTGGCGGCAACCAGCACCACCCAGCGGTTTTCGACGCCCGGCAGCAGCGCGTCCTGCTGTGCCTTATTGAACCGGTGGATCTCGTCCAGGAACAGCACGGTGGTGGTGCGGTGCAGGTCGCGGGCGGTCAGTGCCTCGTCCATCACGCGGCGCACGTCCTTGACGCCGGCGGTGATCGCGGACAGCTCCACGAACTTCCGGCCCGGGCCGCGCGCGATCACGTGCGCCAGCGTGGTCTTTCCGGTGCCGGGCGGACCCCACAGCATGACCGACGACGGTCCCGCCGGTCCGGTGGCCGCACCGCCGGCCGCCAGCATGCGCAGCGGCGACCCGGGCTGGAGCAGGTGCTGCTGGCCCACCACGTCGTCGAGGGTGCGCGGCCGCATCCGGACCGCCAGCGGGCTGCGCGGCCGCGAGGAGCCGCCGCCGTCGGCGGTCCAGGAATCCTGGCCACCGCCGTCGTATTCTTCGTCGTCGTCCGCGGCTGCACTGAACAAATCACTCACACCGTCAAGGCTATCCGTTCCGCGGCGCCGTGCTGGCGGCACCCCCCGCGCGGAAGTTCCGGCATCACCCGCGCTCTGCCCTGCCTGAGCCCCGTTCCCGTCCCCGGGCAAGGCGGGCAACCCTGCTTACAGCGCAGTTACCCGGGCTGGGGTGCGAAGTCGATCCGCATCACGGCCCGGCTAGGACTCGAAGTCGATCCGCATCACGGCCCGGCGGGCGGTGGGGCGGCTGACTTCGCGGAAACCGGCCGCGGCGAAGATGCTGTGGCTGCCCACATAGAGTTCGCCCCACGTCATCTCCTGCCCCGGCTTCAGGACCAGCGGGTACCCCTCGACGGCGCGGGCCCCGTTCTCCTCCGCCCAGTCCGGCACGGCTGCGGCCAACGCCCGGCTGATGCCCCGGCGCCGGAAACCCTTCCGGGTCACGAAGCAGACAGCTGCCCAGACGCTGCCGTCGTCCGGATCCTCGTCGCGGCCGGTCCACACCACCCGGCTGGTCCGCAAGCGACGGTAGGCCGTCCGCGGTTCCACCGCGCACCAACCGGCCGGTTCACCGTCCAGGTAGGCGATCAGGCCGCTGGTGGATCCGGCCGCGGGATCGCCACAGGCGGTCCCGGCCCGAAGCCGGCGGGCCCGTTCCTCGATGTGCTCCTCGCGCCATTGGGACGGAGCCGACTGGAACCACTGGCACTGGCAGCGGGCAGCCTCGCCGCGGACGCCCAGCACTAACTGCAGTTCGTCCCACGACGCCTCGTTCGCAGGCACAATCGCAACGGCGGCGCCGGTCTCCGTAGTCATGCCCCCAGCAGACAACACAGCGGGCGCGCACCACAAGAGGTACGCGCCCGCCGTCGTCCGTCAATGCCGAAAGGGATGCTGGCTGTGCCGGTTTACTTGGCCCCGGCTTCCTTGGCAGACTCCTTGGCTGCCGGTTCCTTGGGCTGCGGCTTGGCGTCCACGCCGGCTTCCTTGCGCTGCTGCGGCGTGATCGCTGCGGGTGCCGCGGTCAGCGGGTCGTAGCCGCCGCCGGTCTTCGGGAAGGCGATGACTTCGCGGATCGAATCCTCGCCGGCCAGCAGCGCCACCACACGGTCCCAGCCGAACGCGATGCCGCCGTGCGGCGGGGCGCCGTACTTGAAGCCTTCCAGCAGGAAGCCGAACTTGGTCTGCGCCGATTCCTTGTCCAGGCCCATCACCTTGAACACGCGCTCCTGCATGTCTCGCTGGTGGATACGGATGGAACCGCCGCCGATCTCGTTGCCGTTGCAGACGATGTCGTAGGCGTAGGACAGCGCCGACTCCGGGTCGGTGTCGAAGGTGTCCATGAACTCCGGCTTAGGCGAGGTGAAGGCGTGATGCACGGCCGTCCACTTGCCGGAACCGACGGCCACGTCGCCGGAGGCCACGGCGGCTTCGGCGGGCTCGAACATCGGCGCGTCCACGATCCAGACGAACGCCCAGTCGCCGTCGTTGATCAATCCGGTGCGGTGGCCGATTTCCACCCGGGCCGCGCCGAGCAGCGCCCGGGACGAGGGCCGGTCGCCGGCGGCGAAGAAGATGCAGTCACCGGGCTTGGCGCCGACCGTGCCGGCGAGGTTCTCGCGTTCGAAGTCGGTGAGGTTCTTGGCTACCGGACCGGTGAGCTCTCCGTCCTCCTGGACCAGCACGTAGGCCAGGCCCTTCGCGCCGCGCTGCTTGGCCCATTCCTGCCAGGCGTCCAGCGTCCGGCGGGCCTGCGAGGCGCCGCCGGGCATCACCACGGCGCCCACGTAGGGGGCCTGGAAGACGCGGAAGGTGGTGTCTTTGAAGAACTCGGTCAGCTCGGTCAGCTCCTGGCCGAACCGCAGGTCAGGCTTGTCCGAACCGTACTTGTCCATCGCCTCGGCGTAGGTCATCCGCGCGATCGGGGTGCTGATCTCGACGCCGATCAGCCGCCACAGCGCCTGCACAATCCGCTCGCCCAGCGCGATGATGTCGTCCTGGTCCACGAAGCTGGCCTCGATGTCCAACTGAGTGAATTCCGGCTGCCGGTCGGCGCGGAAGTCCTCATCGCGGTAGCAGCGGGCAATCTGGTAATACTTCTCGAAGCCGCCCACCTGCAGCAACTGCTTGAACAACTGCGGGGACTGCGGCAGCGCGTACCACGAGCCGGGGGCCAGGCGTGCCGGCACCAGGAAGTCGCGGGCGCCTTCCGGCGTCGAGCGGGTCAGCGTCGGGGTTTCGATCTCCACGAACCCGTCGGCGTGCAGCAGATCACGCGCCACCCGGTTGACCTCCGAACGCAGCCGCAGCGCCTTCGACGGACCGGGCCGGCGCAGGTCCAGGTAACGGTGCTTGAGGCGGGCTTCCTCGCCCACCTCCACATGCTCATCCACCTGGAACGGCAGCGGATCGGCGGTGTTGAGAACGACGACGTCCTCCGCGATGACCTCTACCTCGCCGCTGGCAAGGCCCGGGTTTTCGTTGCCCTCGGGTCGCTTCTCCACGGTGCCTTTAATCTGCAGCACATACTCGTTGCGCAGCGCATGGAAGACGTCCTCTTCGCGGACCACCACCTGGGCCACGCCGGAGGCATCGCGCAGATCCAGGAAGGCCACACCACCGTGGTCGCGGCGGCGGGCCACCCAGCCGGCGAGGGTAACGGTTTGTCCGATGTGCTCGGCCCTGAGGGTGCCGAGGTCGTGTGTGCGCAGCACAACAGTCCTTCCGGTAGAACGAATTGCTCAGCTGTCCGCCTGCTGTTGTTTACCTGTGCGGCTGCGGCGTACGGCTATGGTTAGTGGAGACGTACACGAGTTTACCGTTGATCACGCGGCGCCCCGGACCCTTGCCTCCGCACCATGCGGCACAGCGGCCCGAGAGGCCGGAGACCCTGCGGGCCCGCAGCTAGGAGCTGTGGCATCTGTGAGTAGTGAATCATCGCTGGAACGCCGGTTGGGCGGGGTAGACGCCACCACGGTGGGCGTCGGCTCCATGATCGGCGCGGGCGTTTTCGTCGTCTTTACGCCGGCTGCCGCCGCGGCCGGGCCCTGGCTGCCGCTGGCGCTGGCCATCGCCGGCATCGTGGCGTACTGCAACGCCAGCGCCACGGCGCAATTGGCCACCCTCTACCCCACCAGCGGCGGCGCCTACATCTACGGCCGGAAGCGCCTGGGCGAATGGCCCGGTTTCCTGGCCGGCTGGAGCTTCGTTACCGGCAAAATTGCGTCCTGCGCCGCCATGGCGCTGACCTTCGGCATTTACGTTTTCCCCGACTATGCCACCGCCGCCGCCGTGGCCGCCGTGGTGGTGCTGACCACGGTCAACCTGCTGGGCATCACCAGGACCGCCTGGGTGACCCGCTGGATCGTGGCTTTTGTGGCCGCCGTCCTGGTGTTCGTGGTGGTGGTGGCGTTCGACGCCGACCCGATCGGCGGGCCGGCAACCCAGTCCGAGGTGTCCGCCTACGGAGTCCTGCAGGCCGCCGGGCTGTTCTTCTTCGCGTTCGCCGGCTACGCCCGGATTGCGACCATGGGCGAAGAGATCCGCGAACCGAAGAAACTGATCCCGCTGGCTATCTTCTCCGCGCTGTTGATCACGTTCGTCCTCTACGTGCTGATCGGCCTGGGTCTGCTGCGCTATCTGGGACCGGAATTGTTGGCCATGACCGAAGCCCCGCTGCACGCGGTGATGGAGGAAGTCGGCGGCGGAGTGGGCACCACGGCGATTGCCCTGGCCGCTGCCCTGGCGAGCCTCGGCGCGCTGCTGGCGTTGATCGCCGGCGTGGGCCGGACCACCTTTGCCATGGCCCGGGAAGGGGACCTGCCCCGGATCTTCGCCAGGGTGGGCACGCGCTTCAAGGTTCCGTGGGCAGCGGAAGTGGTGGTCGCCGTCGTCGTGATCTTCCTGCTCCTGACCCAGGACGTGCTGGCCGTGGTCGGCTTCTCCAGCTTCGGCGTGCTGATCTATTACAGCGTTGCCAATGCCGCTGCCCTGACCCTGGACGAACGGCCGTGGCACGCGCCGAAGCTGCTGAATGTTGCCGGGCTGGTCGGCTGCCTGCTGCTGGCGTTTACGCTGCCGATTACCTCGGTGGTGCTGATGGTCGCGGTCCTCGCCGTCGGCGTGATCGGCCGGGCCGTACTGGCACGGCTGCGGCGCCGGCCGGAAGCCTAAGTAACGGCCCCGCCAGCACGTCCGCACTCGCCCACCGGAGAACCCGTTGGGCGAGTGCGGGTCGGTCTAAACCGCCAGGATTAGTGGGCGACGGCGGTGACCTGCGGAACCAAGTCTTCGGCCGGCGGCGTCCAACTGGCCGGATCGGCCGCGGTCTGGTCGCCGGAACGGATGTCCTTCACCTCGTGGCTCAGGCTGCCGTCCTCTGCCACCGAGGTGAACCAGACGAACGGGATGCCGCGGCGGTCGGCGTACTTGATCTGTTTGCCGAACTTGTCGGCCTTCGCTGCCACTTCCACGCTGATGCCGCGTTCGCGCAGCTGACCGGCCACGTCCTGGGCCTGCGACCAGCTGTCCTCGTTCGCCAAGGTGACCAGCACCGCCGTCGGGACATGCCGCGACGCGGTGGCGAACTCCTGGCCCAAAATCCGCATGACCAATCGGGTGACCCCGATGGACAGCCCGACGCCGGGGAACGTGCGGTTGCCCTTGGTTGCCAGCGCGTCATACCGGCCGCCCGAGCAGATGGATCCGAGCTGCTCGTGGCCCACCAGCACGGTTTCGTACACGGTGCCGGTGTAGTAGTCCAGGCCGCGGGCGATGCTGAGGTCGGCCATGACCTTGCCCGGGGCGCGCCGGTGCGCCTCGCCGATGACTTCCTCAAGTTCGGCCAGGCCGGTTTCCAGCAGTTCGTGCTGGACGCCCAGGGCACGGACCTGGTCCACGAAGGATGTGTCCTCAGTGCGGATGGAGGCCAGCTTGAGCGCGGCCTGCGCCTGTTCGTCGGTGGCCCCGAGTTCTTCCTGCAGCAGCGCGGCAACCTTTTCCGGGCCGATCTTCTCCAGCTTGTCGATGCTGCGCAGCACGCCGGCGGTATCGGTCAGGCCGATGCCGCGGTAGAAGCCCTCGGCAAGCTTGCGGTTGTTCACCCGCAGCTTGAAATCCGGGATGGGCAGGGCGCCGAGGGCCTCGACGATCACCAGTGCCAGTTCCACGTCGTAGCGGAACGGCAGCTCGCCGTCGCCCACCACGTCGATGTCCGCCTGGGTGAACTCGCGGGCACGGCCCTCCTGCGGGCGCTCCCCGCGCCAGACTTTCTGGATTTGGTAGCGGCGGAACGGGAAGGCCAGATGGCCGGCGTTCTCTACTACATAGCGCGCGAACGGCACGGTGAGGTCGAAGTGCAGGGCCAGTTTGTCGTCGCCCTTGCCGTCGGCTTCATCGGCCTGCAGCCGATGCAGGCCGTAGACCTCTTTATCGATCTCGCCCTTGCGCAGCAGCTGGGCTACGGTCTCGACGGCGCGGGTCTCAATGGAGGAGAAGCCGTGCAGCTCAAAGGTCCGGCGCAGCGAATCCAGCACGTGAAGTTCCACAAGCCTCTCCTGCGGAAGCCATTCCGGGAAGCCTGACAGCGAGGCCTTGCGTGCCATACGGACGTATCTCCTAGTACATGAGGGGTGAAGAAGGGCTGATCGTTCTGAAGCCGGCGACCGCGCAGCGGCACTGAATCGCTAAACTGGCTGCTGGACCATTTTAAGGCCTGCCACGGCAGCGGAACCAATCCGCGCTGCCGGTGCGGCCGCCGCCGGCGGGGCGGACCCAGTCAGCGTAGACGTCAGCGGAGACCAGGAGGAGCTTTGGCACGGAAAAGTCCGGACCGCGAAGCCCGGCGGCGAATTGCCCTTATGGAAGCCAAGCGCGACCTGCGCCGGCAGCAATCGGCGCGGCGCAAAAGGGACAATATTGCGGCCGGCGTGGCGATCGCAGCCTTGGTGGCCGGTGCCGTAACCGTGCAGCTCACCGTGTTCGCCTCGAACCCCACTCCGTCCCAAATGGACCAGGTCCGCAAAGGCCTCGAGGACCCGGCAGCCGTCCCCTCGCCGTCGTCCTCCGGCAATGCGGCGCATATCCCGTCGCCAGAGCTTGCCGCCGGCAAAGTCTTCAACGGCACCATCGCGACCAATGAGGGCGATATCGGCGTGGAATTGGATGGCAAGGCCGCTCCCCAGGCAGCGGCGGTCTTCAGCACGCTGGCAAGGGACGGATTCTTTGAGGGCAAGTCCTGCCACCGGCTCACCACAGCCACCAGCATGGGCGTGCTCCAGTGCGGCTCAGTGGACGGCGCAGGCAGCGGCGACCCGGAATACCAGTGGGGGCCGGTAGAGAACACCCCGGACGACGGCGTGTACCCCGCCGGCACGATCGCCGTGGCCCGCGGCGCGAGCACCTACAGCAACGGCACGCAGTTCTTCATTGCGTGGAAAGATTCGACGATCCCGCAGGATACCGGCGGCTACACGATTATGGGTAAGGTAACCGAAGGGCTGGACGTCATCGAGCAGATTGCGGCCGGCGGCGTCGAGGATGCCGCCAGCCAGGACGGACCGCCTAAAATACCGGTAACAATAAAGTCGTTCACCATCCAGTGAGCCCAACACCACGACGGTGCCGCCTCAAAAGGCGGTCCCGGACACAAGCGAAAGAGTTCTAGCGGTGACACCCAGTCAACAATCCGACGAAACAGCTCAGACCACCGAGACCGAGCAGGCCGCGGCCGCTCCGGCATCGGTTGATCAGGCACAGACCGAGCAGACCGGGCAGTCGCCCGAGGAGCACGCCGAGCAGGCTACGGCCGAGCCGGCCGCGCAGGAGCACGCCGAGCAGGCGCAGGCCGAGCAGGCGCAGGCCGAGTCGGCCGCTCAGGAGCAGGCCGAGTCGGCCGCTCAGGAGCAGGCCGAGACCGGACAGGCACCGGCAGAGCAGGTTGAGCCGGCCGCACAGGCCCAGACTGAGCAGGCTAAGCCGGCCGCTCAGGCCCAGACTGAGCAGGCTAAGCCGGCGGCTCAGGAACCGGCTGACCAGGCCAAGACTGAGCAGGCACCGGCTGCTGCTGAAGCTGCGCCCTCGGCCCCGAGCCAGGCTCCCAAGCCGACGCCGAAGCCCATGCCCGGCCCGAAGCCCACGCCCGCCGCCATGTTCGGGAAGAGCGCCACTGCGGCTTCCGCACAGCAAGTCATCTCGGCCCCGACGGTCACCTCCACGCCGTTGTCCGAGGCGTCCAAGTGGGCCCGGGTGACCGACGACGGCCACGTGTTCCTGCTGATCGACGGTCAGGAACACCCGGTTGGGCAGTACCCGGATACCAGCAAAGACGAGGCGCTGGCCTACTTTGTGCGTAAGTACGACGACGTCGCAGCCCAGGCGGCACTGCTGGAGCAGCGTGTGGAAGCCAAGGCGCCGTCCACCGACATGCACAAGACTCTGGAACATCTGAAGGCTCAGACGGCAGAACGCCACATGGTGGGCGACATCCCCGCACTTGAGACCAGGCTGGAATCACTGGGCACTGCCATCAGCGAACTGCAGAAGGCCGAGAAGGCCGGGCAGGAGGCCCAGCGGGCCGCTGAACTGGCTGCCCGGGAGGCCATCGTCGCCGAGGCCGAGGAGATTGCGGGCAAGGAACCGTCGACGGTTCAGTGGAAGACCAGCAGCGCACGGATGAACGAGCTTTTCGATGCCTGGAAGTCCGCCCAGAAGAGCGGCGTCCGGTTGGGCCGCAGCACCGAGGATGCGCTGTGGAAGCGGTTCCGCTCCGCGCGCACGGTCTTCGACCGGCACCGCCGCGCCTTCTTCAGCCAGCTCGACAGCGACAACGCCGCGGCCAAGGCTGCCAAGGAAGCCTTGATCGCGCGTGCCGAAGAGCTTTCCAGCTCGACCGACTGGGGCCACACGGCCGCCGAGTACCGCAAGCTGATGGACGAGTGGAAGGCCTCGAAGCGCGCCAGCCGCAAGGACGATGACGCCCTGTGGACGCGGTTCCGTGCGGCCCAGGACAAGTTCTTCGCTGCTCGGCAGTCCGCCAATGAGGCGATCGACCAGGAATTCTCCGCCAACTTGGCGGTCAAGGAGGCGCTGGTAGTCGAGGCACAGGCGCTGCTGCCGGTGACCGACCTGGCCGCGGCCAAGAAGGCCCTGCAGTCGATCCGCGATCGTTGGGAGGAAGCAGGCAAGGTTCCCCGCGGCGACATGCAGCGGATCGACGCCGGCCTGCGCAAGGTCGAGGATGCCGTCAAGGCTGCCGAGGACGACCACTGGCGCCGGACGAACCCGGAAACCAAGGCCCGCACCAACAGCGCACTGTCCCAGCTTGAGTCCGCCATTGCCGGGCTTGAGGATGATTTGGCTCAGGCCGAGCAGGCCGGAGACCAGCGGCGGATCACCGCGGCACGCGAGGCCTTGGAGGCGCGCCGCCAGTGGCTGGACACCCTCCAGCGCTCCGCAGAGGACTTCTCCTAGCAGCCACGACCTACACAACCGGAGGGGCCGGGACCGCTTTCCACAAAGCGGTCCCGGCCCTTCGGCTGCCGGACGCCGTTTGGCATGCTGGCTGGCATGGCCCTTCACCCTTCCCCTGCTTCGCCGGCTGCTGTCTCCACGGTGCAGGTGCCGCCGATGGTTCTGAGGCCCGGCCACCCGTTCAGTCGCAGCGAGCTCGAGTGCATGAGGTTGGACGGCCTGCTGGTCAACGTTTATGGTCCGGGCTTCGCGTTGCCCTGGGACCAAGTCACGCCCCGGCACCGCGCGGCTGCCGCCTTCTTCAGCCTGCCCGAGCAGGTCCGCCGGAAGGTGGTGCTGGGCAGGTTGACGGCGGCCTGGGTCTACGGCTGTGCCCCGGAGCCCCAAAAGCTCTCGGTCCTGCTGGATCACCGGCACAGGGCAACCTCGCAGGGCCGCTATCGCCTGGCCCTGATCCATGAGGTGACGCTGGGACCGTTGGATACGGTGACCATCGGCGGCGTCCCGGTCAGCACCCCGCTGCGGACGGCGCTGGACGTAGCTCTGCACGCACCGGAACCAGACGCGGTCCGCGTCTTGTGCGCGCTGGCGCAGGCCAAGTCGCTCGGCTGTCGGCTGGACGTAATTCGGCAGGCGATCGAGGCCAAACCCAGGTTGCCTGGCAAGGCCCGCGCGCTAGAGCGCATCGACACGGCACTAGGCGCGAACCCTTAGCCCAGCCCACGCCAGCCCGCGCCCGCGGACGCTGCCCTGCACCGGCGAGTCAACGGCCCGGCATTGGATCAGCGGCGCTGCGAGCCCGAGGTGCGGTAGACGTCGTACACACCGTCGATGCGCCGGACAGCACTGAGGACGTGGCTCAGGTACTTCGGATCGCCCATCTCGAAGGAGAACCGCGAGATGGCCAGCCGGTCGCTGGAGGTATGCACGGTCGCGGAAAGGATGTTGACGTGGTTCTCGGCCAGCACGCGCGTGACGTCGGAGAGCAAGCTCTTGCGGTCCAATGCCTCCACCTGGATCTCCACCAAGAACACGCTGGACTGGGTGGGTGCCCACGCGACGTTGACGATCCGGTCGGGGCTTTCCCGCAGCTCCGCCACATTGCGGCAGTCGGACCGGTGCACCGAGACGCCCGAGCCACGGGTCACGAACCCGACGATCGGATCCGGCGGAACCGGGGTGCAGCACCGGGCCAGCTTGACCCAGACATCGCCCACGCCGACCACCGTGACACCGGAGTCCGGATGCTTTGGCCGCCTGACCACGGTCGAAATGGACGGCTCGGTTTCCTCGACGGCTTCCTGTCCGCCGAGCAGGCCGACCAGGTGCTCGATGACGTTTTGCGCGGACGTGTGGCCGTCGCCCACCGCGGCATACAGCGCGGACACGTCGGCATGGTGCAGTTCCTGCGCCACCGACATCAGCGCATCGTGCGTCATCATCTTCTGCAGCGGCAGGTTCTGCTTCCGCATGGCGCGGGTGAGGTGTTCCTTGCCCTTTTCGATCGCCTCTTCGCGGCGTTCCTTGGTGAACCACTGCCGGATCTTGTTCCGTGCCCGCGGGCTCTTGACGAAGCCCTGCCAGTCCTGGCTCGGGCCCGCGCCCTCCGCCTTGGAGGTGAAAATTTCCACCCAGTCGCCGTGGTTGAGCTCGCTGTTGAGCGGGACCAGTTTGCCGTTGACCCGGGCGCCGATGGTGCGGTGGCCCACTTCGGTATGCACCGCGTAGGCGAAGTCCACCGGCGTGGAACCGGCCGGCAGCGCCATGACTTCGCCCTTGGGCGTGAAGACGAAGACTTCCTTGGCGTTGATTTCAAACCGCAGGGAGTCGAGGAACTCGGCCGGATCGCTGGTTTCCTGCTGCCAGTCGACCAGGCTCCGGAGCCATCCCATGTCGCCGCCGTCGGCAGTTCCGCCGCGCGCAATGTCCTTGTATTTCCAATGCGCCGCAACGCCGTACTCGGCGCGACGGTGCATCTCGTGGGTACGGATCTGGATCTCCACCGGCTTGCCGCCCGGCCCGATCACTGTGGTGTGCAGCGACTGGTACATGTTGAACTTGGGCATGGCGATGTAGTCTTTGAACCGGCCGGGCAGCGGGTTCCACCGCGAATGCAGGGCTCCCAGCGCGGCATAGCAGTCGCGGACCGTGTCCACCAGCACCCGGATCCCCATCAGGTCGTGGATGTCGTCGAAGTCCTTACCCCGCACAATCATCTTCTGGTAGATGGAGTAATAGTGCTTCGGCCGGCCGGTGATCGTGGCCTTGATCTTCACTGCACGCAGATCATCGCCGATCTTGGTGCGCAGCGTGGTCAGGTACTTCTCGCGCTCGGGGGTGCGCTCCCCCACCATCCGCACGATCTCCTCGTAGACCTTGGGATGCAGGGCCGCGAACGAGAGGTCTTCCAGCTCCCACTTGATGGTGTTCATGCCCAGCCGGTGGGCCAGCGGTGCGAAGATCTCCAGGGTCTCACGGGCCTTTTTGGCGGAAGACTCCGGGGACACGAAGCGCCACGTGCGGGCATTGTGCAGCCGGTCGGCGAGCTTGATCACCAGGACGCGGATGTCCTTGGCCATCGCCACAACCATCTTGCGCACGGTCTCCGACTGCGCCGCGTCGCCGAACTGCACTTTGTCCAGCTTGGTGACGCCGTCGACCAGCATGGCGACTTCCGGGCCGAACTCTTTCTTGAGGTTGTCGAGGGTGTATTCCGTGTCCTCGACGGTATCGTGAAGCAGCGCGGCGGCCAGGGTGGTCCCGGTCATGCCCAGTTCAGCCAGAATGGTGGCGACCGCCACCGGGTGCGTGATGTAGGGATCGCCGCTCTTGCGCTTCTGTCCGCGGTGGCTGCGTTCGGCCACAACAAAAGCGCGCTGGATCAGGTCAAAGTCCTCGCGGGGATTGTTCGCCCGCACGGTGCGCAGCAGTGGCTCGAGGATGGGCGAATAGCCGGAACCACCCCTGCCGGCCAGCCGGGCCAGCCGGGACATAGTGCGTTCCCGGCGGCCCGGGAAGGCATGGCGGACCGGTGCGGTAGCCGGAGTGTCCTTGACCGCAGGCACTACAGAAGAACCAGGATCCGGCTTCACGCCGCTATCACTGGCCTGCTCGGTCGACCTGAGGTTCTCGGCCAATCCTGCCCGCCTTTCCAACTTGTCCTGAAGCTGACGCTGGCGCCGGTTATCCCACTCGCCAGCCGAAGCACCACCTGCATGTTGCTCCGCAACGTCCAGTCTATGCCCGCCCCTGCTGCCCCGGCACCCGGAGCCGCGTCACACTCCCCCGGCCCGGCAGGGACGCCTCACAGCCTTGGGCCCCCAGCAGCACACAAGCCGGGGCCCCGGGACAGCGCCACTGACCGTCACACTTCGCCAGAACGCGGAGCGCCGTCAGACGGTGACAGCCTCGTTCCGGCGTCGTTCTTCTACCCGCTGGGCCTGCTTGACCAGCGCCGGTTCCTTCACACGGATCCGTGCGTACATCGGTGCCGCAATGAAGATGGTGGTCGCCGCGCCGATGATGATGCCGATGAAGAGGGCCAGCGACAGGTCCTTCAGCGTGCCAGCGCCCAGGACGAACGCACCGATGAACAGAATGGCGGCCACCGGCAGGACGGCGACAACGGAGGTGTTGATGGACCGGACCAGCGTCTGGTTCACGGCAAGGTTGACCTCCTCCGCGAACGTCCTCCTGGTGGACTTGTCCAAGTCCTTGGTGTTCTCACGGATCTTGTCGAAGACCACCACCGTGTCATACAACGAATAGCCCAGAATGGTCAGGAAACCGATGATCGCCGAGGGCGTGACCTCGAAGTCGCTGAGCGAGTAGATGCCAGCGGTCAGGACCAGCACCACCACCAGCCCGCTGAGCGCGGAGATGGACATCTTCCACGTCCGGAAGTACATCGCCATCATGAACGCCGCCAGCACAACGAACACTACTAGGCCCCAGAGCGCCTGCCGTGTCACGTCTGCGCCCCAGGTGGGACCGACGTACGAGGAGGTCACTTCGTTGGCCTGAACGCCGTAGGCACCAACCAGCTCATCGCGCAGTTGCAGGGTCTGATCATCGTCCAGCCGTTCGGTCTGGATCCGCATGGTGCCCGGCGCGATGTTGGTCACCCGAGGATCGGACTCCGAAGCGACCTTGGCGACGGCAGCTTCGCCCGGTCCGGCGTCGGTGTTCTGAACGTTGGACACGGTGAACTCGGAACCGCCGCGGAAATCGATGCCTAGGTTAAAGCCGCCCTTGACGAAAGGCACCACGATGGAGAGGAGGATGCCGACGATGGCGATGGCGAACCAGACCTTGTACTTGCCGACAAAGTCATAGGAGCGCTTGCCGGTGTAGAGATCGTTACCCCACTTAGCAAAGTTGGCCATTAGTTGCTCTCCTTGTTGGCCCCGCGGCCTGCGCCGCTGGTCGCCTGCTGCTTCTCGGCCGCACGGCGTTCGGCGATGGTCTGGCGGCGGCCCGCTTCGGCAGCTGCCGCGGTGTTCTTGGCCCGGACCGGGGTAGTGCGTTCGCCCGGCTGGCGGACGCGCCCCGCACCTCGGTAGAGCGGCACCGCACCCAGCAACCGCGGGTCAAGGCCGGAGAACCGGTGGCCCTCGCCGAAGAACTTGGTCTTGGCCAGCAGCACCATGGTCGGGTGGGTGAACAGGAAGACCACCAGAAGGTCGGCCACCGCGGTCAAGCCCAGCGTGAAGGCGAACCCTCGCACGTTGCCCACTGCCACGAAGTACAGCACGACGGCGGCCAGCAGGTTGACTGCCTTGGAGGCCAACACGGTCTGCCGTGCACGCTTCCAACCGTTGTCCACCGCGGAGACCAGGCCCCGGCCCTCGCGCAGCTCATCGCGGATGCGTTCGAAGTAGACGATGAACGAGTCTGCAGTCTGGCCGATGGCCACAATCAGGCCGGCGACGCCGGCCAGCGAAAGCCGGTAGTTTTCCGTCCAGCCCAAAATCGCAATGGCAAGATACGTGATCAGGCCCGCCACCACCAGCGACGCAATCGTGACGAAGCCGAGCGCCCGGTACTGGAAGAGTGAGTAGCCGGCGACCAGCACCAGGCCGATGAGTCCGGCGATCAGGCCCATCCGCAGCTGGTCGGCGCCGAGCGTTGCGGAAATCTGCTGCTCGCTTTGGATCTCGAAGCTGATTGGCAGCGCGCCGTACTTCAGCTGTTCGGAAAGGCCGCGCGCGGACTCTTCGGTGAAGTTGCCGGTGATCTGCGGTTTACCGTCCGGGATGACGGCGTTCGTGGTCGGTGCGGAGATGACCTGGCCGTCCAGCACAATCGCGAACTGGTTCCGGGCTCCGGAGAGCCCGAACAGACGTTCCGTGACCGCCTTGAAGGTCCGGGTACCTTCGCCGTTGAACTCGATGTTGACGGCCCACTGGTTCAGGGTCTGTCCCTGCTGGCCGCGGGTCTGTCCGAAGCTGGAGTCGGCGATGTCGGTGCCGGGTACTTCCACCGGGCCCAGGATGTACTTCATTCCGGTGTCCGGTTCGCAGGCAACCATCGGCTTCGCCGGGTCTGCGGGTTCGGCCTCGTTCGCCGCAGCGGCGGGGTCAAGGCAGTCGAGCGCTTCGAATTCCTGGAAGAGTTCGGGTGTGATCCAGTTCGGGTCGCTGAAGTTCTCCGGCTTGGCCGTCGGTTTCGGAATATCCTTCACCGGTGTCCGCTCCGCTTCGGGAACAGCCGCGCCCGTCGCAGCGGTTAGGACCGGGCGGAATTCCATGTCGGCTGATGCCTGGATCAGTTCGCGGGTGCGCTGGTCCGGAATGCCGGGCAGGCTGACCACCACATTGCGGCCGGACTGGGTGGTGATTTCCGCTTCTGCCACGCCGGAGCCGTCAACGCGCTGGCGGATGATCTCCACGGCCTGGTTCAGTTGCTCACCGGTGATCTGGCCTCCGGCACCCTGCACCTTCGGCGCCAGGATCATCTGGGTGCCGCCCTCAAGGTCGAGCGCCAGTTTCGGCGCCCAGCTCGCTTGGTTGGTGAAAACACCGCTGCCGAGGATGACGGTACCGGCGGCAAGCAGCACACCGAGCCATATAAGTGTCCGCCGAGCAATGCTGGTGGAACCGGATCGTGCCATGGAAGATCTTTCTCTCATCGACTCAGGCGGCCGGCCAAACCGGCCGGTACACGGCGAAGTGGCGGGGGCATGCCCCGCCACTGCACGCCGATGTGGCTAAGCCGTCGCTGGCCTACTTGGTGTCTTTGTTCTGCTCTTCGTTGAGGCGCTTCAAGGTCTCCTCGGCGGTTTCCTCCGGGCGGTCGGCCTGCTCGGCGGTCAGCGAAGACGCATCGTCCGGAACCTCGGGGGTCTCCGGCGTCACCACTTCGTTGACGGCCTGCGTGTGCACCGTGGCGGTGTTGCCCGGAGACAGTTCGAGGACAACCTTGTTGTTGTCGGCGTCAACGGAAACGACGGTGCCGAAGAGACCGAACTGCGTCATGACCTCGGTGCCGGGAACCATCTGTTCCTTAAGGCGCTCGGTCTTTTCGCGCATCTGGGCCTGGACCTTCTTCTGCTTGCGGAACATGAAGAAGATCAGCAGCGCGAAAACCGCGAACAACCCAATGGTCATCACGTCGATGCCACCGGACTGCTGCTGGGTATTGGTAGCAGCGAAGAGATTTACGAACACAGGAAATTCCGTCCTAGATGTCTGGGGCGGACCGGCAGGAAATGTCGGACCGTGTACGCAGCCTGCCGGGTTCCTGATGGAACGGCGCACTCCGCACGTTCCTACCATTCTACGCGGTGACCGCGCTTACACGGCCACTTCAGTTGTCGGCGAAATCCGTGTCCGGCTCCAAAAGCTCGGCGAGCAGGTCCCCGGTCTGGCCCGCGGCCAGATGATCGGGCACCGCCAGCCCCAGATGTTGCCACGCGGCGGCTGTGGCGATCCGCCCGCGCGGCGTCCGGCCCAGCAGGCCTTCCCGGACCAAATACGGCTCGGCCACGGTCTCCACCGTCTCCGTTTCCTCGCCGACGGCAATGGCCAGGGTGGACAACCCGACCGGCCCGCCGCCGAACTTGGTAATCAGCGCGGTCAGAACCGAGCGGTCCAGTCGGTCCAGACCGCGCTCGTCGACTTCATACATGTCCAGTGCGGCGGCCGCGGCGCGCGAATCGATTTCGTCGATCTTGTGCACCAACGCCCAGTCCCGGACCCGGCGGAGCAAACGGTTAGCGATCCGGGGCGTGCCGCGGGAGCGGCCGGCGATCTCGGCAAACCCTGCGGAACTTACCTTCAAGTCCAGCAGCATCGCCGAGCGGCGAAGCACCAGCTCCAGTTCTTCGACGGCGTAGAACTCCAGGTGTCCGGTGAAGCCGAACCGGTCGCGCAACGGGCCTGGGAGCAGACCGGCCCGGGTGGTGGCTCCCACCAGCGTGAACGGCGGCAGATCAAGCGGAATCGCCGTGGCGCCGGCCCCCTTGCCCACCACGATGTCCACCCGGAAGTCTTCCATGGCCATGTACAGCATTTCCTCTGCCGGACGGGACATCCGGTGGATCTCATCCAGGAAGAGGATTTCCCCTTCGGTCAACGAGGACAGAATCGCGGCCAAATCGCCCGCATGCTGGATCGCCGGACCGGAGCTGATCCGCAGCGGCGCGTTCATTTCCGCCGCGATGATCATCGCCAGCGTGGTCTTGCCCAGCCCGGGCGGACCGGACAACAGCACATGGTCGGCGGTCCGCTCGCGGATCCGGGAGGCTTCCAGCACCAGCGACAGCTGCTGCCGGACTCTGGCCTGGCCCACGAAATCGTCAAGGTTCTTGGGCCGCAGCGCAGATTCGATGGCCCGTTCCTCGGCCTCCGACGCGGTGGAGACCAGCCGGCCTTCCCCGGCGTCCTCCGCCACGCTACTTCACCCCCGCGGTGCGTCGGGGCGAACCGGTCCGGGCGCCGTCCTGGCCCAGCCGCCGCAGGGTCAGCCTCAGCAGGTCGCCCACATGGCCGGCGGCAGCCGCCTCCGGATTCTCCTCGGCGGTGGTGTCCACGGCCGCCGCGGCGTCCTTGTCCGACCAGCCCAGACCGGAGAGGGCCTGCTGAACCTGGCCCTTCCAACCAGCCGCCTGCTGCGGCGCCACGTCGCCGGTGGGAACCAGTTTGCCGGCGAGCTCCAGCACAATCCTGCCGGCGAGCTTGGGCCCGATGCCGGGGACCTTGCTGAACGCCTTGTTGTCGCCGTCCGCGGCGGCAATCCGCAGCGCTTCGGGCGAGTGCACCGACAGCGCCGCCAACCCCAGCCTCGGACCGACGCCGCTGACCGAGATGAGGGTCTCGAAGACTTCCCGCTGTGCCGCGTCCTCAAACCCGTAAAGGGTCATGGAGTCTTCGCGCACAATCATGGTGGTGGCCAACTGGGCTTCCCGCCCGACGAACAGCGTGCCAAGGGTCTGCGGCGTTGCCTGGACGAGCATCCCGAAACCGTTGACGTCGATCACGGCCGAATTCAACCCCACATGAGCGACGACGCCGCGCAACGAGCTAATCATGATCCAACTCCCAAATCCGGCACTGGCGATGGCCCGGAACCCACCCTCGGAGCGGAGCACGCGAGGGATTGTCCGAACATACTTACGAATAGCTTACGGGCCGCCGCCGACATTACCGGCAACCGCCACACCCGTGACACCCTCCGGCCGGGCAGGTCCAGCCCCGTTCGGGCGCGTTCCGGTCCGGTCAAGTTCGGGCGAAGTTCAGGCGACTCAACGGTGGGTGCGCTTGGCCTTTGCCTCGGCTTCCGCCCAGAGCTTCTGGGCGGCGGTCATGCCGCCGCCCGCCGTCGGCTTGGTGGCTCCGCCGCGCCACGCGTGGGTGATCGCCAACGCCAAAGCATCGGCGGCATCGGCCGGACGGGGCGGAGTGTCCAGCCGCAGGATCCGCGTCACCATCTTGGTCACCGCCGCTTTGTCCGCCTGCCCGTTGCCAGTCACCGCCGCCTTCACCTCGGTAGGAGTATGCAGGGCGACGACGATCCCCCGCCGCGCTGCAGCGGTCATCACCACACCGGAGGCCTGCGCCGTGCCCATCACGGTGCTGACATTGGTCTGGCTGAAGACGCGTTCGACGGCGAGTACGTCCGGTGCGTGGGCATCAAGCCATTCGTCGATGGTCTCGGCGATCTTCAGCAGGCGCAGTTCCAGCGGCATGTCAGGGGTGGTCCCGACGACGCCCACTTGCACCAGCGTGGAGCGGCGGTTCGGCTCGACGTCCACCACGCCCAGCCCGCACCGGGTCAGGCCGGGGTCGACACCCAAGACACGCAAGGCTGTTGCCTGCCGGCTGTCGGGCGTCAGTCGTTCTCGAGTTCGGCGAGGACGTCCGGGCTGATATCGGCGTTGGAGTAGACGTTCTGCACGTCGTCCAGGTCCTCCAGGGCGTCGACCAGTTTCAGGAACTTCCGCGCGGCGTCGGAGTCGAGCTCCACGGCCATCGAGGAAACGAACTCGATTTCATCGGTTTCGTACTCGATGCCGGCTTCTTCCAGACCTGCCACCACGGCGCGCAGATCGGTGGGGTCGGAGTGGACCTCGAAGTTTTCGCCCTGGTCCTTGACCTCTTCTGCGCCGGCATCCAGCACGGCCATCAGCAGATCGTCTTCGGTGAGCTCGTTCTTGGGCAGGGACACCACGCCCTTGCGAGCGAACATGTAGGAGACCGAGCCGGGGTCAGCCACGGTGCCACCGTTGCGGGTGATGGCCAGGCGCACTTCGGAGGCGGCGCGGTTCTTGTTGTCGGTTAGGCACTCAATCAGCACAGCGGAGCCCTGCGGTCCGCGGGCTTCGTAGATGATTTCGGTGTAGTCGATGGTTTCACCGGTCAGGCCGGCGCCGCGCTTGATGGCGCGGTCGATGTTGTCGTTGGGCACCGACGTCTTCTTGGCCTTCTGGACGGCCAGTTCCAGCCCGGGGTTGCCGGAGAGGTCAGCACCGCCGGCGCGGGCCGCCACTTCGATGTTCTTGATCAGTTTCGCGAACGACTTGGCCCGCCGGGCGTCGATCACGGCCTTCTTGTGCTTGGTGGTCGCCCACTTAGAGTGTCCGGACATGCTTAGGCCTCTCCTCTGACGATGCGGATGAATAGTTCGTGGATCCGGCGCTCCCCCGTCACTTCCGGGTGGAAAGAGGTCGCCAGCAAATGCCGCGAACGCACTGCCACAATTCTAGCTGTCCCGTGCAAAGTCTCCGTATGGGATGCCTCCGAGGGTTCCACCGTGGCGAGGACCTCCACGCCCTCACCTACCCGTTCCACCCAGGGAGCCCGGATGAAGACGGCGTGCACGGGCGCCGGGTTCTGCTCCGGGGACGGGGCACTGAACTCCAGACCGCGGAAGTCCAGATCGGTTTCAAACGACTCACGCTGCCGGCCAAAGGCGTTGCGCCGCACCGTAATATCCAGGCCGCCCAGTGTTTGCTGGGGTTCGCCCTTCAGATCGGTGGCCGGATCCGCGATTTCCTCTGCCAGCATGATCATGCCCGCGCAGGAACCGTACACCGGCATCCCGGCCGCGATCCGCTTCTTGAGCGGATCAGCCAGTTCGAAGATCCGCGTCAGCTTGTCGATCGTTGTCGATTCGCCGCCGGGGATGACCAGTCCGTCGACGGCGTCCAGTTCACCCGGCCTCCGCACCGGCATGGCTGCGGCGCCGCTGTGTTCCAGGGCGGATATGTGTTCGCGGACATCGCCCTGCAGGGCGAGCACACCAATCGTGACCACGGTGACGTTTCCTCGGATTCAGAATCGGGCCGCGCGCGTGGCGGCCGTACCGAAAAACACTAATACCATCCGGCCCTGCGGCGTTAAACCACGCCTGCCGCCAGCGCGGGGCCCGCCACCGGCCAGCGGGGTCCGGCGGCGCGCCGGTGCCGGCGGCTTGTATAGTTTCTAGTCATGCGACACCTCTTTGCGACCGTTGCCGGAAAGGCCGTGAAGGCGGTGGCCAGGCTCCGCGGCGGCGGCTCCGCCTTGCCGGGCCTCGTGGCCGAGAGAATCGACCCGCAGTTCCTGCCCCGCACCCTCGGCAACCTGCCGCGCGGCGTCGTCGTGATCAGCGGGACGAACGGCAAGACCACCACCACCAAGATGGTGGTGGAACTGCTGCAGGGCCAGGGCCTGAAGGTGTTCACCAACCGCACCGGCAGCAACTTCACCCGCGGCGTAGTGGCTGCCGTGTTGGGAGATTCGGACGTGCGCGGCCGGCTGGATGCGGACATCGCCGTGCTGGAACTGGATGAAGCCCACGCCGTGCACTTCGTCAAACTGGTGCGGCCCCGCTACAGCCTGCTGCTCAACGTCATGCGTGACCAGTTGGACCGCTTTGGCGAGATTGAGACGACGGCGGGATTCCTCCGCCAGATCGCCGCTGCCACCACCGACGCTGTGGTGCTCAACCGTGAGGACCCGCGCATCCTGGCCTTGGCCAACGCCGTGACGGCGCCGCGGATCGAATACTTCGGCCTGGCCCCGCAGCTTCGCCACATGTTCCCGCACGACGACGAGATGCGGAACGCCGTTGCCGCGGAAGTTCCCGGCGCCACGCCCGGACTCGAGGGAGGCCAACCCGAGGGGCCCCGCGCCGACGTCGTGCTGACCGCCTGCGAGGGTTCCGCCGCCACGTTCCAGGCGGACGGACACCCGATCGAGGTGGAACTGAAGCTGACCGGCGTCTACAACGTGTTCAACGCCGCCGCTGCACTGGTGCTGGCACGCACCGTGCTCGGGCCCGCCGTCGATGAGCCGGCGCTGCTGGCGTCGCTGCAGAATGTCACCCCGGCTTTCGGGCGCGGCGAATCGCTCACCGTCAACGGCCAACCGTTGGATCTGGTGCTGGTGAAGAACCCGGCCGGCTTCCGGCTGGCGCTGAAGTCGTTCCCGGCCGCGGGTTCACGGACCATGATCGCGATCAATGACAATTACGCCGATGGCCGGGACATGTCCTGGCTCTGGGACGTGGACTTCGATTCACTGCGAGAGACCGGCGTTGCCGAGGTCAGCGGTGTCCGGGCGCAGGACATGGGGCTGCGACTGTTCTACGAAGACGTCCCCGTAGGCCGCGTCGACACGGACCTCAATGCTTCGCTGCACCGGTTCATCGCCGACGATCCTGATTCGCCCAAGCGCATCTACTGCACCTACACCGCCATGCTGGCGCTGCGCCGCGAGCTGGGCAAACTGACCGAAGTGGAAGTGGTCTCCTGATGGACGCACCCGTGATCGACCTGCTCCAGCTGTACCCGCGGGACATGAACATTTACGGCGACTGGGGCAACGTCCTGGTCCTGCGCAAGCGGCTGGCCCTGCGCGGTTATGACGTCCGGCTGCATGAGTACAACCCCGGAGACACGTTCCCCGAGCAGGTAGATCTGGTGGTGGGCGGCGGCGGCCAAGACTCCGGCCAGAACAAGATCCAGGCAGACCTGCTGGCCCAGGGCGGCCGGCTCCGGGAACTGGCAGACGACGGCCTGCCCATGCTCGCCGTGTGCGGCCTCTACCAACTGTTCGGCCACCGGTTCACCACCCACACCGGCGAAGTGATCACCGGCATCGGGCTGCTGGATGCCGAAACAGTCGGCGGGCCCACCCGCCTGATCGGCAATACCGTGCTGGACAGCGACGAGTTCGGTACCGTCATTGGGTATGAGAACCACAGCGGCCTGACCACGCTGGGCGTCGAGGTCCAACCCTTCGGCCGGGTCACCAAGGGCGACGGCAACAACGGCACGGACGGCACCGAAGGCGCCCGTTACCGCAACGTCATTGCCACCTACCTGCATGGGTCCCTGCTGCCCAAGAACCCGGCCGTGGCGGATTACTTGATCCGGCATGCAGCAGAACGGCGCTACGGCAGCTTCAACGATGTGGCGCTGGACATCCCGCACGAGGCGGAAGCCCGGACCGACGCCGCTGCCCGGCCGCGCTAGAACACGCAGGTCCCAGCCGCGTTGCGGCGCCAAAGGATCTCAGATCGCCGTTTCTTCGACCGGCGTCGGAATCTTTCGAGGGATGAACACCGCTGCGGCAATGCCGATGATGCCCACAGCGGCCAGCACTATGGTCGAAATCGCGTAGTTGTTGCCAGGTGTGGATGCGATACCGGCGACAAGGATGGTGCCGGCGATCGCCGTGCCGAAAGAGGAACCCAAGTTGGAAACGCTTCGGGACAGCCCCGAGATCTCGCCCTGCTTGGACTCCGGAAAACTGGACTGCACCACGTTCACCGAGGGCGTGAGCATCAAGCCAACGCCCAGGCCGGTGAGCAGCAACCCAGGCGCGAAGGCCCAGGCGACCTGCGTGCCCTGCACAATCCAAAGCCCCAGCAACATACCGGCAACGGTGAGCGCAAAGCCGGTGATAATGAGATCGCGCTGCGCGAACTTCTTCGACAGCGGCCCGGCGGCCAGCGACGATGCCAGCAAACCGACCGTTGCTGCTGTGAAGATTATGCCGGTTTCGATGGCGTTGTAGCCGCGCACCACCTGCAGGAAGCTGGCGACCACGAAGGAGAATCCCAGCAGCATCAGCCATTGCGCATTTTGCGTGATCAGGCCGAGGTTGGACGTGCGGTTGCGGAACAGGCTGAGCGAGAGCAGGGGTTCGTGCCCTGAGCGCTCTTTCGCCCGCACCGACACGAAGAAGCCCACCAGCACCAGCGCCCCGGAGGCGAGCAGGATCAGCATCAGCCAGAGGCTGTTGTCGGCGGCCAGGATGCCCATCACGATCAGGATGAGACCTCCGGCTGAGAGGATCGCTCCCCGCACATCGAATTCACGGGTCGGATCCGGCGGAACGGGGTCTTTCAGGCTGCGGCTGAGCAGCGCGATGACCGCAATAATTAAGGCCTGGAAGACGAACGCTGCACGCCAACTGATCGCCGATGTGATCAGGCCGCCGATCAGAGGACCGGCCGCAGATCCGATGCCGCCCATCGCGCTGATCGCACCGAACGCCTTCGCGCGGGAGCCAAGGTCGCGGAAGATCATGGTCGTGAGGATGTAGACCGGGGGGATGAGCAGCGCAGTGCCGATCCCCTCAAGGATCGAGTTACCCAGGATCAGTACGAGGAGACCAGGTGAGACTGCACTTATCAGTGCGCCGATGCCATAGACAATGAGGCCGAGAAGGAACAAGCGCTTGCGGCCGTAGCGGTCGGTGAGCTTGCCACCCGGAATCATCAACGCGGCCATCACCAGCAGGAAGATGGTGATCGCGACCTGGATCCCCTGCACGGTGGTGTCGAGGTCCTCGCTCATGTCGTTGATCATCACGTTCATGTTTGAACCAGCGAAGCTGCAGATGAATTGTGCGAGTGCGAGTGGGAGCAGCACCCCCCTTGTCTGGATCCGGGCTGCCGGCTCAGTCATGTCGCTGTCCCGTCCTCGCTCACAGAAATACGGTCACCACGGCCCAAAATACGGCGCACGAGAGCCATCAGGATCACCCAGAAAGGATGAGGAAAGTCCACCGGGCGCGGAGAAGACTTTGCTGAGGGTGGGCCGCGTCTTCGGTGACACCAGTCACCACCGGCGCACCGCACGAGGGAGGACCACCATGGCAAACGCTTCAGCTGGGCGGACCGCCGATCCGGGCCGGCCCATCGATCCGGATTACAACGTCGCGGCCGCAGGGACAATCCTCTTCGGCGGGATCATCATGATCGTGGCCGGCGCCTTCCACATCATCCAAGCACTTGTGGCACTGTTCAATGATCAGTTCTACGTGGCTGGTGAGGAGTACATCTTCCACTTCGATCTGACCTCGTGGGGCTGGATCCATCTGCTCGGAGGCATCATCTTGGTGCTCGGCGGGATTTTCCTCTTTCGGGGAGCAATGTGGGCCCGCATCCTGGCGGTTGTACTGGCGTCCCTGAGTGCGATTTTGAACTTTATGTGGCTGCCGTATTACCCCCTCTGGGGCATCATCATCATCGTCCTCGACGTGCTCATCATTTGGGCCGTGCTGGCCCACGCCCGCGACCTGCGATACGCCACGCAGGCCTGACACCTCTGGTTCCACAACGCCGACCGCATCCTGTGCCGCTCAAGCAGGACAGACGGGTGACCTACTCAACTGACGGGAGACCAAGATCATTCGGCCGGGGTGATGCCCCGGCCGTACACGGAAAACTACTCTGGGCGGGTTCTGGACAGCCAATCAGATTGCAAGGGTGATGTTCGTGGCAACAACAGATGTACACGGCCCAATCGACTTTGTGTTGATCGAGTTTCCATTGGAGAAGACTGGCAGCGGCGCCACCGTTGCCGCCTTGATGGACCTGATTCAGCGGAAGGTGGTTTGGGTCTATGACCTCATCATCATTAAGAAAGACGCCGACGGTTCGACCGGCAGCGTCGAGTTGACCGAAGACTCAACCGAAGGCCTGGACGGCTTCGCGTCGCTCGCGTCGGTTCGTTCGGGGCTCTTGGGCGACGATGAAATCGCCGAAGCAGCCTCGGCCATGGAACCGAATACCGCTGCTGCGCTCATCGTTTATGAGAATTTGTGGGCGATTCCTTTCATTTCAGCAGCCCGCGAGGCCGGCGGAGACGTCATCGCGAGTGCACGTATCCCCGCTGAGGACGTCATGGCCGCGCTGGACATGCTTGAGTCGGATTCGACGGTCTGAGGAGGACGCAGACATGGGACTGTTACGAGGAGTAGCTCGCACGGCCGTCGTTGCCGGGACAGCGACGGCTGTGAGCGGACGTGTGCAGCGCCGCCAACAGGCGCGTTGGGATGCCCAAGAGCAGCAACAGTATGAGCATCAACAGTATGAGCAACAGCAACAACAGCAGCAGTACACGCAGCAGCAGCAGTACGCCCAGCCTCAACAGGCATACGTGCAGCCGCAGTATGAGACAGCGTCCGCCCAAGCGGCAGCGCCGGCCGGTGATCCACTGGAACGGCTCAAGACTTTGGGCGATCTCAAGGCGCAGGGACTTCTGTCCGAGGCAGAATTCGAGGCACAAAAGGCGAGGATCCTGGCTGGCTGAATCTAGTCGGCTGACCCGGCCACCACCCACATCGTGCCCTGCAAACTCCGGTCTGCAGGGCACGACGGCGCCCGGCACGCGGCTGTCACGGGCACAGCGGCAACACGGCCAGGGGCGGTCACCACGGCAGTCAGGGCACGACGCCGGCGCGGCCGTTAGGAGTAGAGCGGCACGTCGTCCGCCCGGGGCACGTAGGCAGCACTACGTCGTCCGTCTGGGGTGCGGCAGCGGCACAACAGCCCATCAGGGCCCCGACGCACCACGACTCCCGTCAGGGGCACAGCGGCAGCCGGGAACACGACTGTCAGGGGCACCGGGGCGGCGCGGCCGTCAGGAGTTCAGCGATAAGACCTCGGGGGCTGGCCACCACGCCCGACAGAGGCTCCCCGGCATCCAGGAGCCCGTCAGGTTCCCCGCGGCATCACGGCGTCCGTCAGGGTCGCGGCGGCACGACGGCCCATCAGGGCCCCGACGCGCCATCGGCGCCCGTCAGGGGTTCGGCGGGACAGCTACCCCGCCCGAGGGCTCGACGGGTGCATCGCTGGAGGGCTCGGCGTCCGCCAGCTGATGCGCGGGCGGAGTTCCGATGAACTCGATGAGCGCAACGATGACCACCACGATGATGGTGATGGTGATGACGACGCCAATGGTCGGCTCGGACCAGAACACGAGCACCAGGCCGCCGACGATGACCGTGGCCACCCAGAGCAGTCGCTTGTACCGGTAAATCCAGTTCCCGACCCCGCCAGTGTGCATGCCGGCATGCTCCGCCGATCCGCGCAGCCGAGCGATCCCCCTCGAGGCGGAGGCACGCGCCTTCACGGCCGATGCAGAGGTGCCGGTGAAGTACGCGGCTATCGCCACCACCAGCGCAATCACGGCGGTCAGGCGAAGCGAGTCACGAAGGAAACGCACCAGGGTATCGAAGACCGTCCCAGCCGAATCGCGCGAGAGCACCACTCCCGGCAGCGCCTGAAGGTAGGCAATGCGGCCCACTGCGAGGGCAATCCCCAGCGCCAGCATCGCCGCTACGATGCCGAGGGCCCCCAGCATCACGGCGCGGGCGCGGTGACGCGCAGTCAGCACGCCGGCAACGAACAGGATGCCGGTGATGATCGGCAGCCAGATGCTGAGCGCATTCAGTATCCGGTAAGCGCTCTGGGCTTGCGTGACGGCGTCCGACTGCACCAGGTCGTAGGAGACATCAACGTTGGGGATGTTCTGCGCCAAGCTGAACCCTTCGGCTATGAGGCGCTCCTTCACCTGCGCGACGATCGGCCCGAGGTTGACCGAGATCGTGTCGTTCTGGGCGCTGATGGCTCCGCCCTGGTTGCCTTCCAGCAGATTCACCAGCTGCTGGTGGGCGATCTCGTTTGATCGGTCCCACACGGTGTCGAACTGCGGGCTGCTGATCGTTTGCTGCACCCGGCTGTGAACAAAGTTTTCGACACCCGAAATCATCGGCTGTTGCAAGGCAGTCAGCGCGGCTTCGGCACGTGGCGGCAACCCGAGGTTGGAAATGGCGTTGAACGCTTCGTCGGTGATCGCCTTCAGGTCCACATGGGTGAAGATGGCGTTAGTGACGGCGTCGGTCAGGTCCGCCTGCACGGAAGGGTCGTTGATCAGCGGGCTGACCGTTTCTACATAGCGGTCGGTGTCAGACACCACGCTGCCTGCCCACACGCCCACCACCGAGATCGGCGCGAGCACACACGCCAGCGTCAGCAGTACTGCTGAGCCGACCGATCGCCAACGGTGCCTTTCGGCCCGTCCGTGCCCGCCGTCCAGCGCCTGAACACGTTCGGCTTCAAGTTCGGCCACCCGGGCCCGCAGCCGTTGCAGCTCCGCGGCATCGGTCATTCCTGGATCCGTCATCGCTGGCTCCGTTCAGGCGCACTGTCGTTCCGGCGGGCACTGTTGCCACAGGATTCATCCGTTGACTTCAGTCTCCCGCCGGGATGACTGCCTGTTCATCATCTGGGAAGGATGAAATCGTGAAGCCGCACAAAGCAAAACGCCCGGTGCCGCACCTTCGTGCGGGACCGGGCGTTCGCCGTCGTTAGTTCTTACCAGCCGCGCTCCGCGAGGCGGTGCGGCTGCGGGATTTCGTCCACGTTGATGCCGACCATTGCTTCGCCCAGGCCGCGCGAGACCTTGGCGATGACGTCCGGATCGTCGTGGAAGGTGGTAGCCTTCACGATCGCGGCGGCACGCTCGGCCGGGTTGCCGGACTTGAAGATGCCGGAGCCAACGAACACGCCGTCGGCGCCCAGCTGCATCATCATCGCGGCGTCGGCCGGGGTGGCGATGCCGCCCGCGGTGAAGAGCACCACCGGCAGCTTGCCGGTCTGGGCAATTTCCTTGACCAGTTCGTACGGGGCCTGCAGTTCCTTGGCCGCCACATAGAGCTCGTCTTCGGGCATCGCGGACAGGCGCTTGATCTCAGAGCGGATCTGGCGCATGTGGCCGGTGGCGTTGGAGACGTCGCCGGTGCCGGCTTCGCCCTTGGAACGGATCATCGCGGCGCCTTCGTTGATCCGGCGCAGCGCTTCGCCCAGGTTGGTGGCACCGCAAACGAACGGAACGGTGAAGTTCCACTTGTCGATGTGGTTGACGTAGTCGGCCGGAGTCAGCACCTCCGACTCGTCGATGTAGTCCACGCCAAGCGACTGCAGCACCTGCGCCTCGACGAAGTGGCCGATGCGGGCCTTGGCCATTACCGGGATGGAGACTGCTTCGATGATGCCGTCCACCATGTCCGGATCGCTCATCCGGGACACACCGCCCTGTGCGCGGATATCCGCCGGCACCCGCTCGAGGGCCATCACGGCCACGGCACCGGCGTCTTCGGCGATGCGGGCCTGTTCGGGCGTTACGACGTCCATGATGACGCCGCCCTTCAACATCTCGGCCATGCCCCGCTTTACCCGGCTGCTGCCGGTCACGGGGGCGTGAGTTGACGTTGCTTCACTGCTGGACACTAAGAGCCCCTAGGAGTCGGTCGAAATCGTACATCTCATCATACGTCCGGCCCCGTGGACCGGCTCACCGGTGACGTAACCTTCTTGAACGCCCGACGGCGGCGGCCCGCCTTGCGTCGTCGTCCCGCCGTTCAGGCAGCCAGTCGGGTCTGCCGGTAGACGGTCATGATCCGCTGGATTACGGTCAGCAGGCTGGCCGCGGCAAGCAGCACCAGGACCACCAGCAGCACCACTTCCGGCAGGCCCAGTCCGGTGAACCCGGTGAAGACCAGGACGGCGACCAGCCGCTCGGAGCGTTCGGCGAAGCCGACGGCGGCGGTGCATCCGAGCGATTCGGCTTTGGCCCGGGCGTAGGAGACCAGAGAGCCCAGCAACAGGCACACGAGTGCGAAGACGGCGATGGCCGGGTTCTCTCCCCCGGTAAAGAACCAGATGGCCACCCCGGCGAACACTGCGCCGTCGGCCAACCGGTCAAGCGTGGAGTCCAGAAAATTGCCCCAGCGGCTGCTGCGCTCCAGCATGCGGGCCATCAGGCCGTCCACCATGTCGGAGAAAACGAACGCGGTGATGAAGACCGTTCCCCAGAACAGCTCCCCCATCGGGTAGAAAACCAGCGCCCCGACGCAGACTCCGAGCGTGCCGATGATCGTGACGGCGTCCGGTGAGACTCCCATCCGGATCAGGACACGGGCCAGCGGGGTAAAGAGCTTGCCGAAGAATCCGCGCGCGTACTTGTTCAGCATCGCCGCGTTACCGTGCAGGCCAGGCGTCGGCTACCTGCTTGCGGACCTCGTCCAGGGTCTGGGTGATCGCTTTGGTCTGCGCGATGATCGGGAAGAAATTCCCGTCTCCGCCCCACCGCGGCACCACGTGCTGGTGCAGATGCGCCGCAACGCCTGCTCCCCCGGCTTCGCCTTGGTTCATGCCCAGGTTGAAGCCGCTGGGGTTCGCTACCTTCCGCAGTACGCGCATGGCGGTCTGGGTCAGCTCGGCGAACTCCGCGGTCTCCTCTGGGGTGATGTCCGTGTAGTCGGGCACATGGCGGTAGGGGCAGACCAGCAAGTGGCCGGGGTTGTACGGGAACAGGTTCAGCACCACGTAGGCGGTCTCGCCGCGATGGACAATCAGCGATTCCTCATCCGGCCGGGACGGCGCGACGCAGAACGGGCACTCGTCCTTGTTCTTGAACTGCCCCTGGCCGCCCTTGACGTAGGCCATCCGGTGCGGCGTCCAGAGCCGCTGGAATGCATCCGGGACTCCGGGCAGCTCGAAGCCGTCCGTTGTCTCGTCATCCGTGCGGTCCATCTCGGCTTCCCTGGTCGTCCCGGCCATGGTCAGTTGCCGCGCCTGGCGACAGCCTGCACAATGCGCGACACTGCCTCGTCCACCGGAATGCCGTTGTCCTGGCTGCCGTCGCGGAAGCGGAACGAGACCGCTCCGGCTTCGGTGTCCTCGCCGCCGGCGATCAGCACGAACGGCACCTTGTCCTTGCTGGCGGTTCGGATCTTCTTCGGGAAGCGGTCGGACCCCAGATCGGCCTCGGCGCGGATGCCTTGGGCCCGCAGCTTCGCCACGATCTCCAGCATGTAGTCGTTGAAGCTCTCCGCCACCGGAATGCCGACCACCTGCACGGGAGCCAGCCAGGCCGGGAAGGCTCCGGCGTAGTGCTCGATCAGCAGACCCATGAACCGCTCCACAGACCCGAACAGCGCGCGGTGGATCATGACAGGCCGCTGCCGGGATCCATCGGCGGCCTGGTACTCCAGCTCGAAGCGCTCGGGCAGGTTAAAGTCCAGCTGGATGGTGGACATCTGCCAGGTCCGGCCGATCGCGTCCCGCGCCTGCACCGAGATCTTCGGGCCGTAGAAGGCGGCTCCGCCCGGATCCGGCACCAGTTCCAGGCCGGATGCTTCGGCCACCTCGGCCAGGGTGCGGGTGGCTTCGTCCCAGACCTCGTCGGAGCCCACGAACTTTTCCGGATCCTTGGTGGACAACTCCAGGAAGAAATCGTCCAGTCCGTAGTCCTTGAGCAGGTCCAGCACGAAGTTCAGCGTGGTGGTCAGCTCGTCCTTCATCTGCTCGCGGGTGCAGTAGATGTGGGCGTCGTCCTGAGTCATGCCGCGCACTCGGGTCAATCCGTGGATCACACCGGATTTCTCGTACCGGTAGACCGAACCGAACTCGAACAACCGCAACGGCAGCTCACGGTAGGACCGTCCGCGGGAGCGGAAGATCAGGTTGTGCATGGGGCAGTTCATCGGCTTCAGGTAGTAGTCCTGGCCGGGCTTGACTACCTCGCCGGTCTCCGGGTCCCGGGTTTCGTCCACGTGCATCGGAGGGAACATGCCGTCCCGGTACCAGTCCAGGTGGCCGGACACCTCGTACAGATTGCTCTTGGTGATGTGCGGGGTGTAGACGAATTCGTAGCCGGCCTCGGTGTGCCGCTGCCGCGAGTAGTCTTCCATCGACTTGCGGACAATCCCGCCCTTGGGGTGGAAAACGGGCAGGCCGGAACCCAGTTCGTCCGGGAAGGAGAACAGGTCCAGTTCGGCTCCCAGCCGGCGGTGGTCGCGGCGCTCGGCCTCCGCCAGCCGCTCCTGGTAGGCCTTCAGGTCGTCCTTGGTGGGCCAAGCGGTGCCGTAGATGCGCTGCAGCTGCTTGTTCTTCTCGTTGCCGCGCCAGTAAGCGGCGGCCGAACGGGTCAGCGCGTACGCGTTGGAGATCAGCTTGGTGTTGGGCAGGTGCGGGCCGCGGCAGAGGTCCTTCCAGACCACTTCGCCGCTCTTGGCGTCCACGTTGTCGTAGATGGTCAGCTCGCCGGCGCCAACTTCGATGTTGGCTCCTTCACCGGCCTCATCGGAGTGGCCCTTGAGCCCGATCAGCTCTTCCTTGTACGGCTCCCCGGCCATCTCGGCCAAGGCCTCGGTCTCGGAGACGCTGCGGCGGACGAATCGCTGGTTGGAATTGACGATCTTGAGCATCATCTTTTCCAGCTGCTTCAGGTCCTCCGGAGTGAAGGGCTCATCGACGTCGAAATCGAAGTAGAAGCCGTCGGTGATGTACGGCCCGATGCCAAGCTTGGAGTCTTTGCGCAGCTGCTGCACGGCCTGGGCCATGACGTGGGCGGTGGAATGGCGCAGCACGTTCAGCCCGTCGGGCGAATCGATGGTCACGGCTTCCACCTTGGCGCCGGCCGGAATGGGCTGGTCCAGGTCTTTCAGCTCGCCGTCAACGCGGACGACGACGACCTCCCGCCGGGTGCCGAAAAGGTCGGCTCCCGTCGTGCCCTCGGTCACCTGGTTCTCTTCGCCGTCGACGATGAGGGTGATGTTCTGGGGCGCTGACACAGAGGTCTCCTAAATGTTTGGCTGCGGCCGTCACTGCAGCGACATACGTGGGCGCTGCAAGCCTCTACGATCGTATCCGCTGACGAGTTGCCGGACCAACATCGGCGCGGCCAGACCGGGGACGACCACCGCGCCGCATCACGGGGCCTGTCATACGCGAGGCCGGTTCGCTGCAAGGCATGTTCGTCGCAGCATCAAGGCCAGGCGGAGCCTAGAAGGGCGGTGTCTGCGGCTGAGCTGGCCAACCTTCAAAGGGACTCGACGTCCTGTCCGGGCTGGCGGATTCGGCGGGGTCCCGCATGCTGATAGCGAGTTCTTCCTGCCTCGGGGCCTGCGGCGCACTGACCCTGTCAGCCGAGGGATCCGGGGCATTCGGCCGCAAAGTTGGCTCGCTTCCCGGCAAAGGACCGCCGGAGTGCCCGGCCCCTTGCCCATCCGTTGCCGGTCCCGGCTGGCGTTCGGGCAGTTGGGCGTGTTTGAGCCAGACGTGGTTGCGTAGTGGTTTTTGCGTAGGATCCACATCGGGCGGCGGGAAGAACCATGCGATGCCATTGATGACTTCGATCCGCCAGTGTCCTTCGTGGATGAGGTGGTGGTGGTGACTGCACAGCAGGACGCCGTTGTCGGTGGATGTCGGGCCGCCCTTTTCGAACCATTGGATGTGGTGCACTTCTGTCCACGTTGAGGGTGCGGTGCATCCGGGGAAGGCACAGCCTCCGTCCCTGGCGATGATTGCCAGCCGCATGTACTTCGGAAACAGTCGCTGGGACTGGCCGACGTCGAGGATCAGGCCCATGCCGGCGAGGACCACCGGAATGATGTCCGCATCGCAGGCCATGCGGCGGATGGTCTTTGCGCTGAGCGGGCCGGAGAATGTGCTGGCTCCCGGTCTGCCGAGGTCGGAGGCTAGGTCCTGGTAGTCAATGGTGACCAGCAGTTGGGGACGGAGTCCGCCCGCCGCCGGCAGCAGGTCCGTGGCAAGAGCGACGTTGCAGGCACCGACCAAACCGTCAAGGTGCCGCTGCTGTCGGGTCCGACCGTCTAGCTCCTGGCCAGATGCGGCGTCGGGATCAGTATCGTCCGGGTGGTTCGCGTCCCCGATGACGCTGCGCGGATCGGCGGCTGTCGGCCGGAGCGCAGGCGCGTTTCCGACACAAGCGTCTTCGCCGGCTGCGTCTTCACCGGTAGCAGGGCTGGCGCCGGTACCGAACCCGATAGTGCCGGCGGTAGCAGTGCCTTCCCGCAGGCGGGGATTGGTAGCCGTGTTGTACACGGTTGCCAGGACCTCATTCTGCTCATCGGTGGCGTTGATTTCGTAGCAGTGCAGGCCGTTGCGTCGGCCTCGGTAGAACAAGCCCTGACGCGCCTTCAGCTCCGCTGCCGTCAGATCGGTGCCGCCGGGATGTAGGCCACCCTCCCACTGCCGGATCAAGAGCCTCAGGGAGTCGACATCGTAATCGGCCGCGTGCTTGACCAATGCCTCTTCCATCTGGCGCAGCTGGTCGGGTGCAGCGATCCGACGCAGCCCGTCCACGGCCCTCCGGATCAGGTTCGCGGCCTGGCCGGACACCTGCCCTTCATCCAGCGCACGGGCCAAGACCGGCAACCGGGGCGGCGGGGCCGGTGTGCCTTCGGGAACCGGCCGCGGTTCCGTAGCCTCAGCCAGCTGAAACCTGCGCGCGGCCTCCTGCCGGCCAATGCCGAGCTTCGCCCGCAGAAAATCCTCATTCGACTTGAAGGCGCCACGCTTCGGCCGGTGCGGGTCGTCCGGATCATGTGGCTGATCTGTTTCTCCCACAGCCGCGATGTTCTGCGCCTTGATAATCCGGGCCAGGATCAGCTGGGTCTGGGCCACTGTATTGGCCAGCTCTTCCACCTGCGCTGCTGTGCTGGCCACCCATTTGGTGCTGCGGGTCAGGCCGTCAGCACGGAGCCGATCATTAACACCGGCGACCTCGGCACGCAGTCGGACCAACAGAGCGGAATCATCCTGCCCTGCTCCCGGAGCCGCATCCAGCACTTCGATCGCCATAAATCCAGCCTATGAAGCGCTGGAAAGCGGCAGCAGTGGCGTGAGCACTGATGTGGACGCGCTGCAGCAAAAAGGCGGATGTGTAGGTAGGGTGGGCGCGGTTCGAGCTACCGGTGGCGTGGGGAGTCCGCTCCACGGGCTCGATCCTGATGGTCAGGGTAAAGACGAACAGCAGCAACAGTCACGCCAACCTCTGGCAACATCACGGAGCAGCATAAACAGGGGCGTTGCGCCGCGCCTTGGAGCAGTACCGCCAGAACCCACGCGGCACCCATCATCCGCCCGGCCTTTACCCGGCCACCTGACCCGCCAGACTCCGTCCGGCCGGCTTCACCCGGCCCGGGACGGACGGCTTCCGGCCAGCCAGGGTTCTGCCGGGCCGCGGTTGTCGAGGCCTTCCTCGGCCATGCGGCGGGCGAGCTCGGCGGTACTCAGTGGTCTGGAAGGGTGTGCTGCCGGCGGTGCGTCAGGGGCCCGAACGTGCGTCGGTTCGGGACGGACCGTGTTTCCCGGCAGCGGCAGACGGGCAGTATCGGATAGGTCCCAGGCCTCAAGTGCCTGCAACCCGAGTCCCTTGGGGCCGGTCCGGCGAGTGAGCCCGCGGATGAGCAGCAGCTCGGTCCCGAACAGCAGTGGGCCGGAGCGTTCCTGTGCCTCCTGGAAAAACGTGGCGTCTACACAGCCGGTGCCGTCGTCCACACTGATGAAAACCACCCGGCGGCCGCCGCGCATAGGCGGGGTTTGGGTAGCGACCCGGATGCCGGCCACCATCACTTCGCTTCCGTTGCGCAAGCCCAGCAGGTCCTTGGCCGGTGTGACCCCTAGTTGTGCCAGCAGCGGCGCGTAGCTCTCCATCAAATGGGAGCTGGCGTCGATCGAGAGCAGGTCGAGTTCGGTGCGCACCATGTCCACCGCCGTCGGTTCGGGGAAGACCGGGACCAGGTTGCGCAGCTCCAGATCACCCAGCGGCAAGGACAGCTGGCCTTCGCTGGGCTGGTAGCGCTTGGGCACCGGGCGCGCGGCTGGCTGGTCCAGGTGATAAACCAGGTCCGTCCGGCTGGCAGCTCGTCCGCCGCGTTGGCCGGTAGCCCGGTTCAGTTCATCGAAGGCTCCCAGCTGGGCCAGGCGTTTTAGCGCAGGTTTGCTGACCTTGCCCCGGGCCCGGAGGTCGGCCAAAGATTCGTACGGCTGTCCGGCGACAATGCGCCGGAGCTCTGTAGCTGAGAGCCCGTAGATGCCGGCAAGGCTGAGCCGGATGCCCAGCTTTTCTCCGGCAGCTGACGAAACACGTTCCACCCGGTAGCGGTCAGTGCTGCGGTTGATGTCCAACGGCAGAATCGGAATACCGAGGCGCCGCGCCTCGGCCACCAACAGGCGGCGCGGATACATCCCCGGGTCGTGCTCCCAGAGCCCGGCAAGGAAGGCCTCCGGATGGTGTGCTTTCAACCACGCGGTCTGGTAGGTGGGGACGGCGAAAGCGGCACCGTGGGCTTTGCAGAAGCCGAAGCTGCCGAAGGACTTCAAGGTGGTCCAAACCGTATCCACTACGTCCGGCGGGTATCCCCGGTCCAGCGAAGCTTTGCGGAAATAATCCTCCACCGCCGGTTCCGCTTCCTCGTTGCCCAGCAGCCGGCGGAATTCGTCCGCCTTGGCCAGCCCGCATCCGGTAAAGACATCAAAGGTCCTCAGGACTTGTTCGTGGAAAACAGTCACTCCATGGGTTTCTTTCAAAACCGGGATCAGGTCCGGATGAGGGAAGCGCTCCGGAGCCCAACCGTGGCGCTGCTCCAGGAACGGCCGGACCATGTCAGATTGCATGGGTCCTGGCCTGAACAGCGAAATGTCGATGATCAGGTCGTTAAAGTCCCGCGGCGCCATCTTGCCCACCAGTTCGCGCTGGCCCGGGGATTCGATCTGGAAGCATCCCAGAGTGTGGGTGCTGCGGATCAGCTCGTAGGTCGGCTCGTCGTCCAGCGGGACCTGTTCCAGGTTGATTGTCCCGTCCGCGGCAATGTACCCGGGCCCTTCCCCGTCCTCATCCACCGGATGTTTTCCGGCCGCTGTCACAGCTTCCTTGGTGGGGTGAATGCGGGCGATTTCGGCGAGCGCGTAAGCCATCGAGCTCTGCATCCGCACACCCAGCACATCCAGTTTGAGCATGCCCATCGGGTCCATATCGTGTTTGTCGAACTGGCTCATCGGCAGTCCCAGTCCGCTGGGCTGGGTTGGGGTACGGTCCAGCAGCGAGGTGTCTCCCAGGATTACCCCGCAAGGGTGCATGGAGATATGCCGGGGCAGCCGGTCCAGCCGTTCGGTCAGATCCACCAGCAGATCCAGTTGCTGGTTCTGCTCAACCTGGGCCGAGAACTCGCGCAGTTCAGGCTTCTCTGCCATTGCCTCACGGAATTTGCGCGCGGAGAACCGCCAGAGCTGCTTGGCGATACCTGAGATTTCGTCCTCCGGCAGACCAAGTGCAAGGCCGGCGTCACGGACCGCTCCGCGGGCGCGGTAGCCGTTCTGCATACTCATCAGCGTGACCCGCTCGCTGCCGAATCGGTCGAAGATCTTCTGGTAGACGTTGTGCCGTTCTGCGCTTTCCACATCAATGTCTATGTCCGGCAGGGTTGAGCGGTCCTGGGAGAGGAAGCGTTCGAAGATCAGCCCGTGGTCCAGCGGGTTTACGTGACTGATATAGAGCAGGTAGTTCACCAGGCTGGAGGCGCCGGAGCCCCGGGCTGAAGCCCGCACGCCCATGCCGGTAATCATTCGCGACACTTCGGCCACCGTCAGGAAGTAGGAGGCGAAGCCCAGCCGGGAGATGATGCCCAGTTCATGTGTCAGCCGGTCCCGCAGTTCCTGTTCTGCCCGTCCGGACATTCCGCCAAAGCGCTCTGCGATGCCGGTTTCACAGCGCTGTAGCAGCTCGGCCATTGGCTCCCCGTCGATTCCGATCACCGAGGCTTCCGGGACCACGGGATGTTTGAAGCCCATGTCTTGGTACGGGTCCATCCGGCACCGGTCCGCCACGGCTTCGGTCGTGGACAGCAGGCGGTGCACGTCCCGGCTACCGCCGCCGGCTGCCTGGACGATCTCCCGGGCCAGCGCCTGCATCTGGGCAGGCGATTTCAGCCAGCCCTGGGCGCTGGGCTGCAGGTCAGGCAGTTTGGACAAGGCGGTCAATGTCCTGGCCGAGTCCAGCACATCTGCGGTGGCTGCTCCGTCTTCTTCGCAGTAGCGCACGGCATTGGTCAACACGGCTGGAATCTTCAGCTCGCCGGCAAGGTTGAGCATCCGCACGGCATGGGCGGTGCTCAGGTTCTCGCCGGGGGCACTGAGATGGGAGACGATCTCCATGGCCAGCGATCCGGCAGGCAGTACTGTGCGCCAGTGGCCGGCCAATCTGCGGGCTTCGGTGTAGCTGCGGCGGCGCAGTGCCTGACCGACCTCGGACATCGGACCCAACAGCACCGTAAGGGCAGTTCCGCCGTCCGGGGTACCGGCATGCCGGGCGAGTTGCTCCAGCGTCACCCCGGGCGTCCGGTGCCTGCTCCCCCGTCCGCTGCCAGCCGTACCGTCATGCGCTGCCGAAATCAGGCGGCAGAGCGCATGGTAGCCGCTGCCTTGGTTCCCACCATGTGCCAGCACCACAACGCGCCCGGTGTCCCGGCCGCCGTCGTCCTGGACTGCCAGATCCACGCCGACTATCGGATCAATCCCTACGGCCAGGCAGGCCTTGAGGTGCTTGACCGTTCCGTAGAGCCCGTCACGGTCCGTGCAGGCCAATGCATCCGCCCCGAAGGAAGCGGCTGCATTGGCCAGCTCATCGGGCCAGGAGACACCGTAGTGGGCGCTGAACGCCGTGGAGACATGAAGATGGGTAAAGCTCATTGGTCATTCCAAACGCCTCATTCAAGGCTCAGGATCGTTATCCGGCAGAAGCCGCAAACCGGGCGGGAAAATACTGTTTGGCACCAGCGTGTTTGCGCTCAGGCGCTCAGTTCCCGGACCGCATCATGTACACGGATCAGTCGCCAGCGGTCAGCATCCACCTGGTGGGAAAGATCCAAGGTGCGGATTTGGGATCTGCCGTTCAGCCGTGCCTGAACGCGCCAGATTTCATGGTCCACCAACCCGGCTCCCCTGCCCCGCTCTGCACGCAGCTCTTCCGCCCACCATTTGCGGCGTTCATACCAACGCACTGGCTCAGCGACGATCCGGTAGCTCCTGCCCTGCCACCGCAGCCGCAGCGGCTGTCCGGCAGGGGAACAAACAACTTCGACAGCTTCACTGAAAACACCCATGTCCCAGTCACCTTTCATCTGGACAACGGGTCAGAGCTTGCAGCACGCGCCCCTGCACCAACACGCCTGCCGTAAAACTTGACCCTTTTATTCTATTCGAATATGTGTTCGAATCCAAGATCAAGCGTAGGGTCAGGCACTGACAAAATCAGAGCGGGAAGAAGGCCCTGTGGATGGACGCCGCGGGCCATCCTTAGCCTTCGACGGACGCCGCGGGCCATCCTTAGCCTTCGACGGACGCCGCGGGATCTTCCCCTGCCCTGGATGGACGCCGCGGGCCCCTCCCTAGCCTTGTTCGGCCAGGTACTTCACATCGCCCACCAGTTTGTCCCACATCAACTTGGAGTGTTCGGCATCTTCAGCACTGGCGTTGTTGTCCTGCGACAGCGTGAACTCGGTTCCGCCGGGAACCTCCTCCAGCGTCCAGACGAGGCGGTGGTAGTTCTCCGGCACGTCCTCCAACCCGGTCAGCGGGCTGAAGTGCGTGACGACCAGTCGCCTACCAGGTTCGAATTCCACCACCTGGCCCTTGTCTTCGTAGGCTTTGCCTTCCCACTCACCCCGCCAGCGGATGGGGCCGCCAACACTCCAGTCGGTCTGGACCTCGGTACCGAACATAAAACCCTTGATGGCTTCGGGGTCGGTAATTACTGACCAGACGCGATCGCGCGGTGCCGCGATGGTCGTCGTCGAACTGGCGACAAATTTTCCCGTCATGGGTTTCCTCCCGCAGACAGCGCCGAAGCAGTGCATCCGGCTATTCCCCAGCTTTCAGCAGAGGCGGCCGGTGCACAATAAGTCCGGCGCAAATGCTGCGGACAAACGCTGACAAAGGGGCGGCTGCTAACCGGGGCAGTACGCGGGATCGGAAAACCGCCAAAGGTCCCGCCGGTCGGAGCGAGCGATCAGGCCAACAGCGCGAGGTCGGCCGGAAAGCCGCTCCTCCGAACCGCCGAAACCGCGCTCATGCTGCCTCGTCGATGAGATCGGGTCCGTTATTGCGCACATTGTTGACCTTGGAGCTGACCCTCCGCGGCACAAGGTGCGGCTCGGGCATGGCGGCCAGCAACTGCTGCACATCGGCCTCTGACGTTGTTTCCGGATCCAGCCAGTCCGCATAGAGGTCGCCCGGGACGATCAGCGGCGTCCTGTCGTGGATATGCCCCAGTGAATCGGAAGCCTGGGTGGTGATGATGGTACAGGTCCGCAGCCACTTGTCCGGATGATCCTCAGGCAACGCAGGATCGGGCCAGTTCTCAAAGAGAGCCGCGAAGGCCAACATCTCTTCGTGTTCGCCGTGCAGATAGGTCGGTATCTTGCCGTCCGAGGTCTTTTGCCACTCAAAGTACCCATCGGCAACGAGCAACCCGCGCTTTCTCGCCGCTGCCTTACGGAACGATGGTTTTTCCGTGACGGTCTCCATGCGCGCATTGATCAGGCGTGCGCCGGAACGAGGATCCTTGGCCCACGGAGGCACCAGGCCCCAGCGTGCCATGATGAGTTTTCTGGACACCCCGTCACCGCTGGCCGCTCTTCGGTCGATAATCAGGGGAACTTGGTCGGTCGGTGCAATGTTGTACGAAGGCTGGATCTCTTCGACATAGGACTCATCGACGTCGAACGAAGCCACCAGGTCGCCGGTTCCCCGCGCCATCACGTATCTGCCACACATGCCTCCATTATGATGCAGGTCAGCAGGCCCCGGGCGCGGAAGGGCCCCGGCATCCGATGGCAGGCCCCGGGCCCCGGCACCGGCGCCAAGCCCCGGGCACCGGCCCCGCTATCCAGCACCGGGAATGGCCGCGGCCGGGGCAGCGTTGACATGTACACAAGCTTTCACACAGAAGGAGCCACCTTGGATTACACACCTGCTGCCGGAACCGTCACCATGTTCTCCACCACGTGGTGCGGCTACTGCCGTCGCCTGAAGACCCAGTTCGATGCGCAGGGCATCGGCTACACCGAGATCAACATCGAAGAGGTCCCGGGCACCGCCGAGCTGGTCGAGAAGCTCAACGACGGGAACCAGACGGTTCCCACCCTGCTCTTCCCTGATGGCAGCAGCGCAACGAATCCGCCGCTCTCGCTGGTCAAGGAGCGCCTGGGCGTCTAGCAACCCCAGGCTCTCCGCCGAAATCCGCCGTGTAGGCAACAGGGGCGCCACAGTTTTCATAACAATCGTTTTGGAAATTGTGGCGCCCCTGTTTTCTTCCTAGGATGGGCAAGGTGGCCGACGACGGCCCCGCCAGACTTCGCTAGGAAGGAATCACTCCCGCATGGTTCACAAGGTACGGGCAGTAGTGGCCCTGGAAAAGAATGCGCCGGTCTCCATCGAAACCATCCTGGTGCCGGACCCGGGCCCCGGCGAGGCACTGGTGGACATCCTCACCTGCGGCGTTTGTCATACCGACCTGCACTACAAGCAGGGCGGCATCAACGATGACTTCCCGTTCCTGCTTGGCCACGAAGCCACCGGCGTGGTCAGCGCCGTCGGCCCCGATGTCACCAACCTGGCGCCCGGCGACCGTGTGATCCTGAACTGGCGCGCGGTCTGCGGCGAGTGTCGGGCCTGCCAGCGCGGCCAGGCACAGTACTGCTTCAACACCCACAACGCCACCCAGAAGATGACGCTGGAGGACGGCACCGAGCTCTCCCCCGCCCTGGGCATCGGCGCCTTCGCCGAGAAGACCCTGGTGGCCGCGGGCCAGTGCACCAAGGTGGACGACAACGTCGATCCGGCCGCCGTCGGCCTGCTCGGCTGCGGAGTCATGGCGGGCATTGGCGCGGCCATCAACACCGGTGAGGTCAAGCGCGGCGAATCCGTCGCCGTGATTGGCTGCGGCGGAGTTGGCATCGCCGCCATCGCCGGCGCCAAACTGGCCGGGGCCACCACGATCATCGCCGTCGACATCGACGACAACAAGGTGGAGTTGGCCAAGTCGCTGGGTGCCACGCACGGCATCAACTCCAAGGAACAGGACCCGGTGGAGGCCATCCAGGCGCTGACCGGCGGCAACGGCGCCGACGTCGTGATTGAAGCCGTGGGCCGCCCGGAAACCTACAAGCAGGCCTTCTACGCCCGCGACCTGGCCGGCCGCGTTGTGCTGGTCGGCGTTCCCACCCCGGATATGAAGCTCGAACTGCCGCTGCTGGACGTGTTCGGCCGCGGCGGCTCGCTGAAGTCCTCCTGGTACGGCGACTGCCTGCCGTCCCGGGACTTCCCCATGCTGGTCAGCCACTACAAGCAGGGCAACCTGGACCTGGACGCCTTCGTCACCGAGCGGATCAAGCTGGAGGATGTGGAGGCCGCGTTCGACAAGATGCACGAGGGCAAGGTCCTGCGTTCGGTGGTGGAAGTAGCATGAGCGCCACCATCGAAAACCTGGTCACCTCGGGCACCTTCTCGCTGGACGGCGGCACCTGGGATGTAGACAACAACGTCTGGATCGTCGGGGACGACGCCGAGGTGTTCGTCATCGACCCGGCACACGACCCGCAGGCCATCGCCGCCGCGGTCGGTTCCCGGACCGTGAAGGCCATCCTGCTGACCCACGGCCACGATGACCACATCCGCGCCGTCGGCGAATTCCGTAACCTGGTGAAGGCCCCGGTCTACCTGCACGACGACGACCGGATGCTCTGGGCCGCGGTCTTCCCGGACAGCACACCGGACCACTCGATCAAGGACGGCGACACGTTCGAGGTCGCGGGAACACAGCTGAAGGCCATCCACACCCCCGGCCACTCCCCCGGCTCGGTCTGCTTCCACCTGGAATCGGCAGGCGTGCTGTTCAGCGGCGACACGCTGTTCAACGGCGGCCCCGGCGCTACCGGCCGCAGCTACTCCAGCTTCGAGACGATCATCGAATCGATCAAGGACAGGCTGCTGACGCTGCCGGCCGACACCACGGTGAACACCGGCCACGGCGATGCCACCAGCATCGGAGCCGAAGCACCGCAGCTGGACGAGTGGATTGCCCGCGGTCACTGATCAGACCGCAAAACCTTGACGCACCGCCCGTGCTCAATCCGGCTTCGGCTGGAGCACGGGCGGTGTTCCATACAGGGGCTGGGTCAGCACGTCCGGGACGTCCTGTTGCCACGGAAACAGCCCTTGCTCATCCGCCCAGATAGCCTGCAGGCCGCGCAGCCGGCCTTTGTAAAGGTCCGCGGCGACCAGCAGCACATCCTGCGGCCGCTCAATCCTGGCCAGTGCCACTTTGCGCGGTCGCAGCGCTACTCCCATACCGGCAACCAACGTCAGGTTGTGGTGGAGCACCCGATGCACCAGCAGGCTGAGGAGGGCGTGCGTTTCCGCATGCATCCGTCCAGTGACAAGGATCTCGGGATGCTGCTGCTGCGTCAGCCCGATGGTGTAGCCAAAAGCGGTGTTATCCGCATCGCCCTCGACGATCATGCACTGCCAGCCATACTTGTCGATGGTGCGCAACGTCTTCTCTCTGGCCTCCCGATGGGTCAGGCCATCGCATATGTCGCACACCATAGGCTCCTCTGGTCGGGTTGCTGTCCAGCCAGTCTGCGGCCGGATCCGCCCCGGGGACACCGCCGATTGCGCCGATGTGGATAAGCCGATGTGGATAAGTCACCCTCAGCCGCCGATATAGTGCATCTCCACTTTTCGCCCCGGCCAGCCGGCAGCCGGCGGAGCGCCCCTCCGGGCCGACGCGTCTCCGGGTGGGGCACCAACGCCCGGTGTCTCGGCGCTGCGCAGCTCCGAATAGCGGTCCGACCGGCGGCGCCACACACCGGCAAGCACGCCGGCCAGTTCGTCGTCATCGGCGCCACCGCGCAGCAGAGCCCTCAAGTCGGTGCCTCCGACGCCGAACAGGCAGGTGAACAGCTTCCCGTCGGTACTCAGCCGCGCCCGGGTGCAGCCGTGGCAGAACGCCTGCGTGACACTGGAAATCGTTCCGATCTCGCCGCCGCCGTCGCGGTACCTGAACCGTGCTGCGGTCTCGCCTGCGTAGCGAGGGGCCAGCGGTTCCAGCGGGAACTCGACGTCGATCCGGCGCACCACGTCCGCCGAAGGGAGCACTTGGGCCAGGTTCCAGCCGTTGGTTGAACCGACGTCCATGTATTCGATGAACCGCACCACATGCCCCGTACCGCGGAAGTGCTGCGCCATGGCGAGGATGCCGTCGTCGTTCAGTCCGCGCTTGACCACCATGTTTACCTTCACCGGGCCCAGCCCGGCAGCTGCCGCGGCCCCAATCGCCTCCAGCACCGTGGCCACCGGGTAGTCGACGTCGTTCATCTGGCGGAAGGTGGCGTCATCGACGGAGTCCAGCGAGACCGTTACCCGTGACAGCCCTGCGGCTTTCAGTGCCTCCGCCTTGCGTGCCAGCACCGAACCGTTCGTGGTCATCGCGAGGTCCAGGGGCCGGCCTTCGGGCGTGCGCAGTTCGGCCAGCCCGGCCACCAGATGTTCGATGCCACGCCGCAGCAGCGGTTCGCCGCCGGTCAGCCGGATCTTTTCCACCCCCAGTGCGGCCGCTATCCGGGCTACCCGGGTGATCTCTTCGAAGCTGAGCAGCTCGTCCTTCGGTAAGAAGACGAAGTCGCGCCCGAAGATTTCCTTGGGCATGCAGTAGACGCAGCGGAAGTTACACCGGTCGGTCACGGAGATCCGCAGATCCCGCAGCGGCCGGCCCAATGCGTCGTTCAGAATGTTCGGACCGTGCTGTGCTGGCCCGTCCATGGTGCGCCTCCACCGTGCCGGGACTTGAAGTCCTTCCAGACTAGGCGGGCTGCACCCGGACTACAACGGGCGCCGGCACCCGTCCGACCAGCTCGCCGAACGCCCCGTCCCGCACCTCGGCGTGGCCGGAGTAGGCGGTCCGCAGCGACTGTTCCACCGTGGCGACGCTCAGCCCGGGTACCAGGTCCTCGGCCGAGCCGGCGGTCGCCGGATCCCAGTCCAGTCCGAGCGCGTCGTAACTGGCCGTGAGCACTTCCCGCAGCGGAGCCGAATCCTGCACCACCACCACCGAGGAAAAGAGCCACGCCCCGGCAACTACCCGTTGGGCGGTCCCCACCAGCTTGACCCGTCGCAGCGGATCGAGGGCGTACGCGCCGTGAATACTGAACTCGCCGGGGCAGTACTCCCCCGGGATTTCGCCGACGGCGGCAAGCACCCCCGCGTCGCGCAAGCCACCGGCGATGAGCTCGCCGAACTGGCTGAAGCGCCGCTTCGCGCCGGCAATGGCGTCCGCCAGCGGTTCCACATGGTCCAGCACCAGGCAACCCTCGTGGTACGCCGCGGCACGGCCGCCTGCTTTGCGAACCAGCGGCTCGAAACCGAGCTCGCGGCAGCGCCGTGCTGCCTCCTGAAAACCGGGCAGGTGTGCGTCACGCTGGCCAAACGCCACCGTCGGCGCCGGACGGTAGACGCGCATTGTGGGGCCCAGCCGTCCCTGCTTCGCGGCGGCCAGCAGTTCCAGCCCGTACTGCAGGTCCGCTTCCGCACCGAACGATGCCGGCTGGTGGACCCATTCCAGTCCGCCAGCGGCCTGCGCTGCCTGCTCCAACGTCATGCCTGCTTCCTCAACGTGCTCATCCGCGTGCCGGGCGGGGCGGAATACCTTTGCCATCTTACGGCCCGGCCAGCCGCCCGCGCCCTCCTGCCCGCGTCCCGGCGCGTATGGATCCGTCCGGGGCGGCGGACACGGAATAATAGCCATGTGCCTTCTCCCCAAACCCCGCTTATTTTGCTCGGCGGCGCCTCCGGTTCCGGCAAGTCCTATCTGGCGGCCCGGTTCGGCAACCCACACGTAGAGCTCGACGGGTTCTACCGGGAGATCGGCGAGCACACCGCTGCGTCGCCGCTGCCGCAGACACCTTACGGAGAGATCGACTGGGACCATCCCGGCACCTGGAACAGCGACGCCGCGGCCCGCGCGATGGTGCAGTTGCTGCAGACCGGGCACACCGAGATCCCCAACTACTCCATCGCCACTTCCAGCTACAGCGGATACCGCACGGTGGCTCTTGCCGCTGGCCCGGTGGTCGCCGAGGGCATTTTCGCCGATTCCGTCCTGGCCCCGCTGCGCGGCCTCGGCGTGGAGGTGGACGCCATCTTCATCAAGGTCCCTCCCATCACGACGGCGGTGCGCCGACTGGCCCGCGACCTGCGCGAGCACCGCAAACCGCTGCCGTTCCTGCTCAAGCGCGGCTGGGCCCTCTTCCGCTCCGAACGAGGCGTGCGGGAACGCTACCTGAAAGCAGGGTTCCGTGCCGTCGCTAAGCGGCAGGTGAAGAAGGAATTGGCCGCCTTGCAGCCGCTGTCGGTCGGCGGGCGGCAGTAAGCTACCGGAACTACTCGGTGACGTCCCACATCCGGCGCCACCAGCGGCGCTTCGGCTCGGGCTCCGGGCTCTCTTCTGCCTCTGCTTCGGCCCTGACGGCCCGGCGTTCGCGCCAGCGTTCGACTTCATACTCCAGGTCGCGGGTCTTGGTGATGACCGGCGGGCCGCCCTGCAATTGGCGCCGCGCGTTGACCACGCGGGCGTTGAAATCCTCCAAGATCTCGCGCACCTGCCGTTCCGCGACCTGTTGGTCCAGCCGGCCATCCAGCTCTGCGTCCTCGGTGCGCAACAGCAGGGCTTCGGGTCCCAGCCCGGTGAGGTGTTCGCGCTCGATCAACCCCTTGAGCCACCAGTCGGGGTCGTATCCGTTTCCCAGGTTCGGGATCGGTTTTCCGGCATATTTCAGGTCGTCGAACTCGCCCCGCGCCATGGCCTCCCGGACCAGGTAATCGGCTCGCCGGGAGGCGTCCATCTCGCGGATTTTCCGCTGCTTCTCCTCTTCCGCAGCGGTCAGTTCTTCATCCTCCGGGCTGGCCTGGCCTTGTTCCCGCGCGGCGCGCAACTCGGCGGCCCGTTCCCATCGCCGGCTGTTGTCCTCCGCAGCCCTGCCCATCTCTCCTCACCGCCTCCGTAGAGCCTCTGCCCGGTTGCTCGGTCACCGAGCAATTGCTGATATTTTCCCAGCCCGGTCCACACGCGGCAATGTGCGGTGGCAGACTCGGAGCCATGCGCACCTTCGTTGTCCTCGGCACCGCCTCGCAGGCCCCCACCCGGACCCGCAATCACAACGGCTACCTGTTGCGCTGGGACAGCGAAGGGCTCTTGTTCGATCCGGGCGAGGGAACGCAGCGGCAAATGATCCTGGCCGGAGTCTCGGCCAGCCGGATTACCCGGATCTGCATCACGCACGTGCACGGTGACCACTGCTACGGCCTGCCGGGCGTTCTCTCCCGGATGGTTCTGGATGGGGTTGAGCATCCGGTCCATCTGCACTACCCGGCCTCGGGCGAGGAGGTGGTTCGGGCGTTGGTCTCGCTCGCTACCCCGGGATTGGACCTCCACCTGCACCCGCACGGCGCGGCCGGCGCCGTTGCCGAAGGACTGGACGTACAACCGCTGGACCACCGGATCGAGGCCTACGGTTACCGGTTGACGGAGCCCGAGGGCCGCAGCTTGGTGCCCGAACGGCTCGCAGCCGCCGGGATTGCCGGCCCCGACGTCGGACGCCTCCAGTACCAGCGATCCCTGAACGGTGTGCGGCTGGAAGATGTGAGCGTACCGCGGCCGGGCCAGAGGTTCGCCTTCGTCATGGACACAGCAGTCTGTCCCGGTGCCGAGGAACTCGCGGACGGCGCTGACCTGTTGGTGGCCGAGTGCACCTTCAGCGACGACGACGGCGTGCTGGCGGCGCGATACCGTCACCTCACGGCGGGACAGGCAGGCGATCTAGCTGCCCGCGGCGGTGTGGGCTTGCTGGTGCTCACGCACTTCTCGTCGCGCTATGCCAATGTGTCCCCGCTGGCTGAGCAAGCCGTCGCCCGTGCAGGGAACACCGCCGTCGTCATGGCGCAGGATTTGGACGTGATCCCCTTTCCGAAGCGCCGGGAGTCTGCCGCAACCTAAGGACATGCGCCAGTACGGAGGCCTCGGTTGTCGCCGCCTCCGCCACTGAAGTGATTCTCGGTCAGCAATCCAGCACGCCTCGGCCGGCGGCACAGGACCAGTCCGTCTGCCTAGGGAAGGATCTTCAGCGCCGTATCCCAATTGAAGTGCTGATGCTCCGGATTCGTCTGCAGCGCCATGACCAGCAGCATGAACGCCTCCAGTTCCCGGGCCCACCGCAGCGGACCGGTATCTATCGGACGCATGCCCGAGCCAGCGACGAGAGCACTGACTTTCTCCTTCGCCTCTTCGGAATCACCCGCGATGAAGACGTCGAGGGGTTGGCCGGCCACGTTGCCGGCCAACAGGGTCTTGGCAAAGGTGGTGTTGAACGCCTTCACTACCTCTGCACGCCCGGCCAGCATGGCCGCGGTTTCCTCGGCCGCCGAAGACCCGGGTGCCGTGGTGAGCCGGTCCATGGTGGCGAAGTCAACCGGGTTGCTGATGTCGACAACCACCTTCCCGTCCAGGCCGTCGCTGTATTCCAGAATCACTTCCCTGGCCGCGCCGTGGGGAACCGCCAGGATCACCACGTTGCTGGTCAAAGGGCTCCCCATATAGGCGCCGGTGACGCCTGCTCCAAGCGACTCGATCAGGTCCCGCATCTGGTTGTCGTTCCGGCCAATGATTCGCACGTTGTTTCGGCCGTGGAGCAGTCGAGTAGCAATACCGCGGGCCATTTGGCCGCTGCCAATGATGTCAATTTCCGCCATGATGCTTCACTTCGAGGTTCGATTAGTTAATCGGGATCCGCTGGTGCGGGGGCTCCTCGCCGGCCCGCGGAATGGGTGCCCGGATTTCAAGCACGCCGTCCTTGTAGGTCGCGGTGATGTCCTCACTCTTAACCCCCGGAGGCAGCGGCACGCTGCGGAAGAAGGAGCCGTAGCGGAATTCGGACCGGTAGTTGCCTTTGTCCTTCTGCTCGGTCCGCTCCTGCCGTTCCGCACGAATCTGGAGCTGCCCCTCGGAAAGCGTGACTTGCACGTCCTTTGCCGGATCAACGCCTGGAAGTTCGGCGCGAATCGTCAAGGTGTCGTCCTTGACTTCCTCCTCGACGCGGATCATGGATTTCTCCGTGTCGCCTTCGAAGAATCGGCGGAACGGCTCCATCAGTTCAAAGGGCGAACGGCGCTCAAACGGCGACCACCTCAGCAAATCACTCATTATCTTCACTCCTCAGGCACCAGGCGCAGACAGAGCGCCTGCGCTCAGATCTCGGTCCATGGTGCGGCCGTGAAAAGCTGAAAAATTCACGGCCGTAACCGCTATCGTTTTTCTTGCCCCCTCAGATACGCATGGAGTTTATCCCTGCTCCCGCCTCGCGTGAAGGGCCCCATGAGAACTCGCAGGTCAGGTGCCTTGGTCGCAAGCTGCCGGACCGTGCACCCGCTGCACCGGTGCCTGCCCTGCAATCCGCATTCTGGCTAAACTGAAGGCCTGAGACTGGCCGACCAGCCACTCGACGATGTCAGGCCAGCGCTGTCGGCAGCCCGTGAGGGGGAGGCATGCGTGCTTGGTGGATCGATCGCCCGGGCCCCGTGTCCAGTGTCGGCAACGGAGCGTCGCTGGTTTTTGGCAGCCGCCCAGATCCCGTTCCCGGTGCCGGCGAGTTACTCATCAAGGTCCGGGTGTGCGGCGTCTGCCGGACCGACCTCCATCTTGCCGAAGGCGATCTGCCCGCGAAGAGAGAGCATGTGGTGCCAGGCCATGAGGTGGTTGGCGAGGTGGTCGGCACAGGGCCCGGCTGTGCCCGGTTTGAGATCGGCGAACGGGTAGGGATCGCTTGGCTCCGCGGGACGTGTGGCAGTTGTCGCTTCTGCTTGCGGGGGGACGAAAACCTCTGCCTTGAGCCACGGTTTACCGGCTGGGATGACGACGGCGGATATGCGGAACTAGCCACGGTGCCGGAAGCATTCGCCTATTCCATACCGGACGTCTTCTCCGACGATCAAGCAGCCCCACTGCTATGCGCAGGCATCATCGGTTACCGGTCGCTCCGCAGATCCCGAGTGAAGCCCGGCGGGAGGCTGGGCATCTACGGCTTCGGGGCCTCCGCCCACCTCGCCGCCCAGGTGGCGCTGTTTGAAGGCGCCGAGGTTTACGTCATGACCCGGTCCGAGGAAGCCCGCAGCTTGGCCAGAGACCTCGGTGCCACGTTCGTCGGAGACGCCGCGGCGGAACCTCCTGAGCTGCTGGATGCAGCAATTCTTTTCGCTCCAGCCGGGGACCTGGTCCCCAGTGCCCTGCGTGCCTTGGACCGCGGCGGAACGCTGGCGGTGGCCGGCATCTACCTGACCGACATTCCGCAGCTGAACTACGGCGCCGAGCTGTTTCAAGAACGCCAACTGCTGAGCGTGACCGCCAATACCCGCCAGGATGGCCGAGAATTCCTCGCTCTCGCGGCCCAAATTCCGCTTCGGCCAACCACGACGGCTTACCCCTTTGCACAAGCGGACACGGCCCTGTCAGATCTGGCAGCGGACCGGGTCAACGGGGCGGCCGTCCTCCACATCGCGGCCGATGACGATGCGTCCTGAGTTGCCCTCGGCCTCACGCACACCGCAGGGCGAAGGAACCCCGTCGGATGCCGCCCGCTACATCGGCTCCCCCACCGTGGCGGGTGCCGTCTCACCTTTCGACGCCGTGATTTTCGACCTTGACGGTGTCGTCACAGATACTGCGTCGGTGCACCGTGCAGCGTGGAAGAGGCTGTTCGACAGCGTCCTCTCGGACGCCCGGGTTCCTGCTTCGGCACATGCCGCCCCGTATCACGAGGGCGACTACTTCACTTTTCTCGACGGCCGGCCCCGGGAACAAGGAATACTCGAATTCATGCGGTCCCGCAGCATCGATCTGCCGCCGGGCGAGCCGTCCGATCCGCCAGGCGCTTGGACCGCGGTTGGGCTGGGAAAAAGCAAGAACGCATTGTTCCTTGAGGAACTGGGACGGCATGGCGTGCAGACCTTTCCGGGGACGGTGGACCTCATCACCCGGTTGCGGGCGAGCCAGGTGCCGATCGCCCTGGTGAGTTCGAGCCGCAACACCTCAGCGGTGTTGGCTGCTGCCGCTCTGGAGAACATGTTCACCGTCGTCGTCGATGGAACTGTAGCCTCACAACTCCATCTGCCCGGCAAGCCCGCCCCTGCGGCCTTTCTTGAGGCGGCCCGAAGGCTGAAGGTTCGGCCCGCCCGGATCGCAGTGGTGGAAGACGCAACGGCAGGCGTGGCAGCCGCCCGCCGGGGTGGTTTCGGACTCGTCGTGGGGATCGACCGGACCTCCCAGCGCACGAATTTGGAGGACGCCGGGGCTGACATAGTCCTCCACGATGTAAGCGAGCTCGACATCGGCCTGGTCATCACCCACCCGTGGCGCCTCGTCTACAACGGTTATGATCCGTGGCACGAAGGTCACCGCGAAGCCCTGACCACGCTGGGCAATGGCCGGATGGCCACCCGAGGTGCTTCCCCGGAGGCGAGGGACGACGGCGTGCACTACCCCGGCACGTACCTTGCGGGTCTCTACAACAGGGTTCCCCAGGTAGTGAACGGTGAAACCACAGAGTCAGAGCACATGGTCAATCTGCCCAATTGGCTTCCTCTCGATCTCCGCTTCGGCGCAGCCGGGTGGTGGTCCGACGGAGGACCTAAGACTCTTCGTGAACGCCGGGAGCTGGACATGGAGGGTGCAGTTCTTTCCCGCCTCGTCCAGTTAGACGACGGGCAGGGTCTGCAGCTTGAGGTGTCGCAGCGCAGGATCGTTTCCATGGCCCAGCCCCGGCTGGCAGTGTTGGAAACCACCCTCACCCCCCGAGGCTGGAGCGGCTCCGTTCAGCTGAGGACCGGCATCGACCGGGACATCATCAACGCCAACGTAGTGGAAGATCCGGCGTGGGGAAGCCGCCACCTGACCGTCCATAGCGCCGCTGTTCAGGACGGGGTGGAGATCGTCGACGTCGAGACGAACCAAAGCCAGATCCGCGTAGCCGTGGCGGTCAGGACGTCCTTCGCCGGGCCCACCGCCGGCACTGCGCGCAGCCGGCCCTCCCCCACGCCGGCAGAGGCCGCGGCCGGCAGCTCCTGCTGGCTCCAAGTGCACGTGGCTGACGTGGTCGACGGGGTACCGCTGGTGGTCTGCAAGACCGCGGCGATCGTCAGCTCCCGGGACAGGGGCGTGTCCTCCGCCAAGGCCGGTGCCCGCGCGGCACTGGACCGGACTCCTGACAGTTTTGGCGCGCTGTTCGTCAGCCATGAAGCCACGTGGCGGCGGCTGCTCGACTTGTTCACGTTCGATCTGCACGCCGACCGGGAGACGCAACTGGTGCTGAATCTGCATGTGTTCCACCTGCTGCAGACGATTACGCCAAACACGGAGGGCCTTGACGCTGGGGTGCCGGCGCGCGGGCTGCACGGCGAAGGCTACCGGGGACACATCTTCTGGGATGACCTTTTCGTATTGCCGCTGGTCACCTCCCGCACGCCTTCGGTCACCCGGTCCCTGCTCGATTACCGCTGGCACCGTCTCGATGCCGCCCGGGACGCGGCACGCGATGCCGGGCTGCCCGGAGCGATGTTCCCGTGGCGGAGCGGCAGTGACGGGACCGAGGAGACACCCAGATGGCTGTACAACCGCTTCTCCGGCCAATGGATGGCAGACCACTCCCGCCTCCAGCGCCACGGCGGTCTGGCCGTTGCTTACAACGTCTGGCAGTACTTCGAGGCAACGGCGGACCGCGACTGGATGATGGCCCGCGGCACGGAAATCATTGTTGAAGTTGCCCGGCTTTTCGCTGCCATGGCGGAGCGCGGCCCGGATGGGCGGTTCCATCTCCGCGGTGTGATGGGTCCGGATGAGTATCACGACGGCTACCCGGAGCGCCCCGGCCAGGGGCTCGACGACAACGCCTACACGAACGTGATGGCGGCTTGGGTGTGTTCCCGCCCCGCCAAAATCCTGGCCGCCCTGCGAGGCCAAGACCGGCGGGACCTGCGTAAGAGCCTCGGGATATCCAGCGCCGAGCTTGGACACTGGGATTCGCTGGGGCGGTTCCTGCACGTCCCCTTCCACGATGGAATTATCAGCCAGTTCGAAGGATTCGACCGGTTGCAGGACCTCGATTGGGAGCGCTACCGGCGGACCTACGGCAATATCGAACGGCTGGACTTGATCCTGGCCGCAGAAGGCGACAGCACGAATCGGTACAAACTGTCCAAGCAGGCCGACGTCCTGATGCTTTTTTACGTCCTCGGCGAGGACCAATTGCTGCAGCGCCTGCGCAGGATGGGCTACAGCGCAACCGCCTCGCAGCTGGCCCGGACCGTCGATTACTACTTGGCGCGGACGGTGCACGGCTCCACCCTGAGCCGGGTGACCAACGCTTCGGTGCTGGCCGCATCCGATCCGGAGCAAGCCTGGGCCACCTTCCGGGACGCCCTGGACGCCGATCTCGACGACACGCAGGGCGGCACCACACGCACCGGCATCCACTTGGGGGCAATGGCCGGAACCATCGACGTCGTACAGCGCAGTTTCGCCGGGCTCAGGATGAGTTCCGACACTCTCGTCTTTCATCCGCGTCTGCCAGCCGAGCTGAAAAAGGTCTCCTTCTGCATCAGGTACCGGGGACACTTGCTCGACGTCAGCTTGGAAGAATCCATCCTGCAGGTCGAGTCGGCCGAAGGCACGGCGGCTCCCATCCGCATCAAAGTGGGAAAAAATACCTCCCTGATGGCGCCCGGAGGCACCATCGCCATGCGCGTGCCTAAACCCGCTCCGCGGCATGCTGGGGCTTGAACTTCTTGTACAGATAGTCGGAGGCGAGCAAGGCCGGCATGGAAAGTACCGCGGTCAGCAACCCGATGGTGGTTGGTGGAGCCTGCCCCAGCATGGCCGCTATCGGAGGGATCGCAAGGAACGCCACCAAGGCAGCAAGCTCCACGACCACGGCCCACAGCAGCATCCGGTTGGTCCCCCACCCCAAGCGCCATGGTGGAACTGATTCGCTTCGGCAGGCAAAGGCGTTGGCCAACTGCGCCAGCACGACGGTGGTAAACGCAGCCCCGGACGCGGCAGCCAGCACCTCCCAATCCGGTAAGGCCGATCCTGGCCGCCAGCCGGCCAGCCAGATGGTCAGGGTGAATGCCGTCATTTCGCAGACCGCTTCAACCGGCCCGAGCACCGCGAACACCCGAACCAGAAGTGCCGAGTCCATCAGATGGCGGCGCTCCGGCGGCCGCTGCAAGACGCCCTTGCCGGCTCGTTCGCTGCCGAGTGCCAATGCCGGCAACAGATCCGTCCCGATGTCCAAGAACAGGATTTGCAGCACACCAAGCGCCAGCGGGAAACTGCCGCCGGAAAGAGCCCAGACCACAAACGGGGTGAGTTCCGCAACATTGTCCGTGAGGTGATAGGTGAGGAATCTGCGGATGTTAGCGTAGGTAGCCCTGCCTTGCTCGACCGCGGCGATGATCGTGGCAAAATCGTCGTCCAGCAGGACCAGATCTGCCGCTTCTCTCGCAACATCTGTGCCGCTGGCGCCCATCGCGACGCCAATGTCCGCTTCCTGCAGCGCCGGGCCGTCGTTGACCCCGTCGCCGGTCATGGCCAGCACATGGCCGCGCAACTGCAGGGCCCGGGCCACCCGCAGCTTTTGCTCCGGCGAAACCCTGCTGACGACCACCCCGTCCCGGTCCAGCAGCGCCCCAAGCATATGGTCGTCGTCGGGAAGATCCTTTCCCTCAACGACCCTTTTCTCGGGTCCCAGCAGCCCGATCTCTGCGGCGATGGCAGCCGCCGTCGAGGGGTGGTCGCCGGTGACCATGGCGACTTTCACGCCAGCCGTCCGTGCCGCCCTGAGCGCTGCCGGCACCGACTCCCGCGGTGGGTCGTGCAAGCCCACAAGCCCCAGCAGCGTCAGCTGGTTCTCATACGTCAGGGCTTCGTCGGAAGAGAACTGCTCCTCCCCCGCGTGAAGGTCCGCGAGCGCTCGCTCGGCCACCGCGAGGACCCGAAGTCCGCGGGCCGCCATGTCTTCCAAGGCCCGCTGACAGGCCGCAGCATCCGTGGATGCCACGCAGAGCGGCAAAACGCTCTCGGGTGCGCCTTTGACCAGGAGCTCAGCGCCGGCGGCAACGGATTCCCGTTTGCGCACGGGGTCAAAACTCCAGCGGAAGTCCACCGGAACCTCCTCGATGGCCGCACCGCGTGCCAACCGGTGGGCCAGAGCGTCCAAAGCTGCCTCCATCGGGTCCCCGTCCGCGGTCCAGCGCTCCTGACGCCGGACGATGCGCCCCCGTGAAGCTGCTCGCGCCGCACGTGCCAGGCGGCGTGCTTGTTGCACTGCGAGCGCGCTTCCGGTGATCTCCGCCGTCGGGGAATACCCCTCGCCGTTGAGCCTGACGATCCCCGCTTGTGTCCACGTTTCGACGGCGCTCATGCGGTTCTGCGTCAGCGTTCCCGTTTTGTCGGTGCAGATGAACGTGGTGGACCCCAACGTTTCGACTGCCTGCAGATGTCGAACCAGGGCATTGCGACGCGCCATCCGCTGGGCACCCATCGCCAGCGAAAGCGTCACGGTCGGCAGCAGGCCCTCCGGTATCAAGGCGACCGCAACACCGATGGCAAACAGAAACGCGTCCCGCCACGAAAGACCGGTCAGCAGCGAAACGGCAAAAAACACGCCTCCGAAACTCAGCGCCACGACCGAGATCAGCCGGACAACCCGTCGCAGTTCCTTGTTGAGCGGACTTTGCGGCGGCTGCGCGGTTGCCGTCAACGACGCAATGGAAGCCAATCTTGTCCGCGAGCCGGTGGCAGTGATCAGCGCCTCGGCGTTCCCATTCACCAGGAACGTACCGCCATAACCACCATCACCACGGTTCTTCGCCACCGGTTCGCTCTCGCCGGACAGCATTGACTCGTCAACGGTGCAGGATTCGGCCACGGCGAACTCGACATCACCCGGAATCCTGTCCCCCGCGGTCAGCAGCACAACGTCGCCGCGCACAATCTCAGCGGCCGCCACCTGCACCGCTTGGCCGTCCCGTTTGACCAGGACCTGTGCGGGCAGCATGGCCCGTAGCTTGGACGCAGCCTGCGCGGCCCTCGCTTCCTGCACGTAGGAGAACGTTCCATTGATGACAACGACGACGACGACCGCGGTACCCAGCTGGGCCATTCCGGCGAGAAAAGCCAGCGCAGCGGCGACCCACAGCATCAGGGCAAAGAAATGAGTGAACTGTGCCGAGACCTGGCGCCACTTCGGGACCGTGTTCATCAGCGGCAGGAGGTTAGGCCCATCCGACGATAGCTGCCGGGCAGCATCAGCTGTGCTGAGGCCAGCTGCCACCGTCGTCATCACGTCACCGTGCCGACCGTGGAAAGACACGCTCGGGGCGTGCCGGGGCACTGGCTGCGGCGCGGCGCGTCGGCGATAGGGCGCGAAGGGAATTGAGGATGGTGGCGAGGTCGACCAGTTCCTGCGAAAGAGCCCCGGCCACGGCGGGAATATGACCGAAAGCGGCGGCAATCATCAACGCGACGCTGAATGCCACCCCTACCCAGATGCTTTGGAGCGCCACCCGCACCGTACGCTTGCCGATGGCGACGGCCTCGGCCACCTTGGACAGGTCATCGAGCATGACGACGACGTCCGCAGACTCGCTGGCCGCCGTCGACCCCTTGGCGCCCATCGCCACTCCGATGTCGGCCACCGCCAACACGGGTGCGTCGTTGACCCCATCACCGACCATCATCACCGGCCGGTACGGCAGGGCTTTGACCAGTTCCACTTTGTCCGTTGGCGTGCATTCGGCCTCAACCTGCTCGATTCCCAGTTCCATGCCGATATGTTCGGCGGTCTCCCGGGCGTCACCGGTGAGCATCAGGGTTTCCCCGACGCCCAGTTCCCGCAACTGGTGCAGCGTCGTTCCCGCCTCCGGCCGGGCGGCGTCGCTCATGATCAACGAACCGGCGTAAACGCCGTCGACCGCTATATAAACAGCCATTTGTCCGCCGGAAAGTTCCGTCTTGTCCACGGAAGCGGCGTGTTGCGATACGAAAGCGAACTTTCCCACGCTCACCTCCCGGCTGGGGAAGACAGCGTGGACACCCTGCGTCGCATATTCATCTGCCTGGTCTGCCGGCATCAGGACCAGACCCCGATCGGTAGCAGCCGCGATGACAGACCCGGCTAGGACATGCGAGGAGTACTGTTCGGCCGATGCGGCGAGCTGCAACAGTTCCTCGCTCCGAATCCGGGGAGGGTTTCCGGCGGGACGGATTTCCAGGAGTACCGGCTTGCCGCCGGTGAGCGTGCCCGTCTTATCGAAAGCAGCCGACTTCACCCGGCTCAGCTTCTCCAGTGTCCCGCCATTCTTGATGATGATGCCCGATCGGGAGGCGCGGCTCATTCCGGCGACAAGGGCCACCGGGGCGGCGATCAGCAGCGGGCAGGGTGTGGCCACCACAAGAACTTCGGCGAACCGCACGGGATCGCCGCTGATCCACCACGCTCCAGCAGCAAGGGACAGCGCAAAAATGGTGAATGGCACGGCGAAACGGTCCGCCAACCGGACCACCGGAGCCCGGCTCGCGGACGCTTCTCGAACGAGCGTCACTATTCGGCTGTACTGCGAGTCGGCCGCTGGCGCCGTGGCTTGGACGCGAACTGCCGCCTCGCCATTGACCGACCCGCTCATCACCGCGTCGCCCGCGGACTTTTCGGCCGGCAAGCTCTCGCCGGTCAGTGCCGACTCGTCGAAAGAGGCAAAATCCGAGATCAGCAGGCCGTCCACGGGCACAACCTCAGCCGGCCGGACCAGAACCACGTCCCCCACACGGATCTCATCCACGCCCACGTCTTCCGGCGTACCGTCCGTTTCACGATGCGCGGTCTGTGGTGCCAACTCCAGGAGGGCGGTCAACTCACGCTGCGCCCGGCCCTGCGCATAATCTTCCAGTGCCCTGCCGCCCGACAGCATCAGCACGATGATCATCGAGGCCAGGTACTCGCCAACGGCTACCGTGCTGACGACGGCCAACAAGGCCAACAGATCCATCCCCCGGCGCCCACGGGCAGCCGCCCGCACCATTCCCACAGCCAGCCAGGCCGCCACGAGCAGAGCGAAAACGGTGGCCAACCACTGAGCCGCCGCCGCAGCCCCGCCCAGCAGCAGCCCAAGCACAGCGAGCAAACACAGCAGCGTGGCCAAAACCAGCGGGTACCGGCGAGCGAACCCCATTGCTGCCTCCACTATGACCAAGGCATTTTGCAGCCGGCCCTGCGCCTATCACCGGCAGCAGCAGCCTTCCTGCATCGGTTCGGCGGCCCCAAAGCGAACGGACGCAGCTCTTTGGCATTCTCCGCTCCGCCCGGCCCCAGGACAGCCGGCACATCTCCCTCCAGTATCCACGTCCGGCCCGAGGATGGTAGGCCCCTCGACACTCCTTTCAGGCGGGCAGCGCCGCCTACCACCGGTCCTGCAGTCGTTCGCCAGATTCTCTGGTGCCGCTGCGGCACGGCGAGTAGATTATGAGCGCATACCGGCCTGATTGGGGAGGCTCGCGTGACTGACCGACGGAATGATCGGGTCGTCGACGGTGTTGATGGTCCGGCCGCCTGGGAAACGCTCTGCCCGGCTCCCAGACTCGCCCTTGCGGCGAGGGGGCCAACGACGGCGGTAAAGCGGACTGGCGTAGCCCATCCCGGATCTGAACGTGAGCGACCGACGCTTGACTGGAGGCAGCATGGAACAGCGCTACGCAGTGTGGTTCGAAGAGACCGGGATTCAGGACATTGGGATAGTCGGGGGGAAAAACGCGTCTCTCGGCGAAATGCAGCGTGCCTTGGCCGGCCAAGGCGTCCGCGTGCCCGACGGATTCGCCACCACCTCGGCGGCATATCGCGAATTCGTCACCGCCAACGGTCTTGAGACGGCGATCAAAGAACACCTCGAGCTGTACAGACGCGGCGAAAAACCGTTAAGCACGGTCGGCGAAACAATCCGCCGCCTCATTCTCGCCGGCAAGTTTCCGGACAGAATGTCCGACTCCATCCTGGAGTTCTACGGCCAGCTCGGGACACGCGCCGGAACCGGCAACCTCCCCGTGGCCGTTCGCAGCAGCGCTACCGCCGAGGACCTTCCCGATGCCAGCTTCGCCGGACAGCAGGAAACCTTCCTCAACGTCAGCGGGAACGACGCCCTGCTGGATGCTTGCCGGCATTGTTTCGCGTCCTTGTTTACTGACCGGGCGATCAGCTACCGCGCCATGAAAGGGTTCTCCGATCTGGATGTGGCACTCTCGATCGGCGTCCAGCGAATGGTCCGTGCAGACGTAGGTGCCTCCGGCGTCATGTTCTCGCTGGACACGGAAACGGGCTTCCCTGACGTGGCGGTGATCAGCGCGACCTGGGGGCTCGGCGAAACGGTTGTCCAGGGAACCGTAAACCCGGACAAGTACGTGGTCTTCAAACCCCTGCTCGACACGGCAGGATGCTTCCCGATCATCGAAAAAACGTGCGGCGCCAAAGAACGGAAACTCATATACGGGCGAGGCGGCACCGCCCGTACCCGCATGGTCCAAACCACGGAACGGGAGCGGACCTCACTGGTCCTCTCCGACGACGACATCCTGCAATTGGGTCGATGGGCCGCAGTCATCGAGGAGCACTACGGCCGGCCGATGGACATGGAGTGGGCCAAGGATGGCCTGACCAGCGAACTGTTCGTCGTCCAGGCACGTCCGGAGACGGTGCAGGCAAGCCGGAGCAATACTGTCTTTACCACGCACCGTCTCACGGGACGCGGTCCGGTTCTCGCCGCCGGGGCCGCCATCGGCGACTCGATTGCCACTGGTCCTGCCTGCGTCATCCGCAGCACAGCTGAGATCGATCGGTTTCGTGACGGCTCCATCTTGGTGACGGAGATGACCGACCCGGACTGGGTTCCCATCATGCGGCGCGCGGCCGGAATCGTCACCGAGCACGGCGGACCCACCAGCCACGCGGCCATTATCAGCAGGGAATTGGGCGTGCCGGCCGTCGTGGGCACCGGTAACGCAACGGAAAGCATCCAGGACTCAGAGATGCTCACCATCTCCTGTGCCGAAGGCGATGAGGGGCATGTTTTCCAAGGTGCGCTCGAGTTCCACACCGAACAGGTCGATTTGAAGGCGCTTCCTCCAACAACCACCAGGGTGATGACCAACGTCGCCAGTCCGTCCTCCGCCTTCAAATGGTGGCGGCTGCCCGTGGCCGGCGTCGGTCTGGCCCGGATGGAATTCATCATCAACGAACTGATCAGGATCCATCCCATGGCGCTGGCTGAACCCCAACGTGTCACTGATCCAGACGAAGCAGCGCAAATCAGGTCCCGCACCAGGTCCTTCTCCGACCCACGCGACTACTTCGTCGAAACGCTGGCATCAGGGCTGGCCAAGATCAGCGCCCCCTTCTACCCGGACCCGGTCATCGTGCGTCTCAGCGATTTCAAAAGCAACGAATACGCGCGGCTGCTGGGCGGCAGCGCTTTTGAGGAGGCAGAGGAAAACCCCATGCTCGGGTTCCGCGGAGCCTCCCGCTACTACAACGATCGCTACCGTCAGGGCTTCGACCTGGAATGCCGGGCACTGAAACGGGTCAGGGAGCATTTGGGCTTTCGGAACGTCATCATCATGGTCCCGTTTTGCCGAACGGTAGCCGAAGCAGACCGGGTTTTGGCAGCCATGGCCGAGAACGGCTTGGCCCGGGGGGAAGCCGGATTGCAGGTCTACATGATGTGCGAGATACCCTCCAACGTCATTCTGGCGGCTGAATTCGCCACCCGGTTCGATGGCTTTTCCATCGGCTCCAACGACTTGACGCAGCTTGTCCTCGGCGTTGACCGCGACTCCGAGTTGCTGGCGCCGCTGTTCGACGAACGGGATGACGCGGTCAAACACATGATCCGGGACGTCATTGCCCAGGCCCACCACGCCGGAATCAAGATTGGAATTTGCGGACAAGGACCGAGCAACCACGCCGACTTCGCCGAGTTCCTCATTGAGCTCGGAATCGACTCTGTTTCGCTGAATCCGGACACCGTGCTCAAGACCATCCCGGTCATCGCCGCTGCCGAACGCCGGAGGGAAGGCTCCTGACAGGTCAAGCCTCATCGCAAAAACCGTCCAACCCGGCACTGGCTCGCCCCTTGGGTTCGGAGTAGGCTCGCCGCCATGGAAAACAAGTCCGCACCGCCCACAGTTGAAGTTTTGGAAGCAGAGGACTGCTGGCGGCTGCTTCGAGGTGTTGCACTGGGCCGTCTTGCTGTCTGGGTCAACGACCACCCGGAACTGTTTCCGCTTAACTTCCGGATCGACAAAGAGACCATCGTTTTTCGCACTGCACCCGGCACTAAACTGTCCGCGGCATTGGAGGGAAAACCGGTGGCCTTGGAAGCCGACCACATCAATGGCCACACCAATGTGGCGTGGAGTGTCGTCGTCAAAGGACAAGCGGCAGAGGTGGAACAGACCGAAGAATTCCGGACCAACGTTGCCCAACTCCTGTTTCCCTGGAGTCCGGGCGCCAAGGACCATTTCGTTCGGATCACCCCCGACGCCATCACTGGCCGCCGCTTCACCATCGCTCCCCCGCAGACATGGGAAATCACCCTGGACAACGCGACGAGGGCGGGATTCGAATAGGGTGCTGGTGTTCCCCCGACTCGACAACCGGTGATCCCCGTCCCCCACTACATGGGCGGTTTAGTGAGGCCGGACGATGAATTCTCCCCTCCGACAGGCCGCTTCGCTGACCGGCACAAAACCGGCTGTGCAGGCCGACCCGCCCTTCACTTGAAGCCCATTCCCGGCGCATTGACCCGCTCCCGGGAGGCTGCCACACTTTGACCATTGCACCTTTTGGTTCAAAGGAGATCCTCATGGCTGGCATGATCCGCAAGAGCCTGAACGAACCCGAAGAAACTCGGCCCTTCGAGGATGGCAAAGGAAAATTAGACCTGGTCCATCTTGAGGCCGGCGGCGTCGGGCGGGCCGTATTCGAACCCGGCTGGCAATGGTCCAAGCACGTGAAGCCCATCGCCAAGACCGACAGTTGCCAGGCAAACCATGCCGGCTACGTGCTGTCCGGACGGATGAAGATCGTCATGGACGACGGCGAAGAAAGCGAATTCTCCGCTGGTGATTACATGTCGGTCCCGCCAGGCCACGATGCATGGGTCATCGGCGACGAGCAATGCGTCGTCATCGACTGGGCCGGCTACGCCGACTACGCCAAGCGACGCGACTGAGTTTTCCCGCGCTTCCGGGCGACACCATAGAACGGGCTGCCCCTTCCTGTCGGCCCGGACAAGTGCGCCTATCCTCCGCCATCCATCGACACGGCACCGAGTCCATCGCCAGTCACGTCTGGCGGCCACCGACGGTTACTGATGCACCGGATCCCCGCGCGCGGGCGGCGATCCCCCAAGCGCGGGCGGCGCGCTGAAGCTGTTCGCGCCGAAGCTGTTGAGGCCGAGCGGCGCCGGCTGAGTGCATTCCGGGGCACTGGTTTCCGAGAAAGCTGCAGTGGCGCATCAGCTGGTTGCTCATCCTCAGGGGATGATGACACCGGCCGCGGACGCCCAGACCATTAAGACGAGTCGCCAAGATTCCAGCCTGACGTCACGATGCCGCCACGCTCTTCCTTCCCCCAGCATCCGACGTCAGCACAGCCTCAGTTAACTGACGAAAAGGTCTTCGTGATGAACACACACCCACTGATTGCCGACCATGGTCTTATCGGTGACCTGCAGACGGCAGCGCTGGTTGCAACCGACGGCACGCTTGATTGGTTCTGCAGCCCACGCTTCGATTCGCCCAGCATTTTCGCTTCCCTGCTTGACCCGGCGCGTGGGGGCTACTTCACCACGCGGCCCCGCGAAGAGGCATTCGAGACAAAACAGCTCTACTTCCCCGACACAGCGATCCTGATTACGCGTTTCCTGACGGAGGCAGGGGTCGGGGAACTCATGGATTTCATGCCAACGACCGGCACCGACCCCAGCCAAAAGCACGACCTGGTGCGAATGATCCGATGCGTTCGAGGAAGGATTTCATTCGACATTGAGGTTGCACCCCGGTTTGACTACGGGCGGAAGAGCCACGAGCTGACGGTCTCCGAAGCAGGCGCCGTCTTCGACGCGGGGGACATGCGTCTGAGCCTCAGCCTCATCCGGGAGGAGGGCGACGAACAGCTAGGCCGTCAAGTCTCCACCACTGACGAAGGTTCGCTGCGGGCTGTCCTCACTTTGGAGGAAGGTCAAATGCGCGGCGTCGTGCTGGAGACAGGTCCGGATGTAGCACCCAAGATGATGCGGCCTGCCGAGGCTCAGCAATTGGCGGACGACACAGCGCACTTTTGGCATGACTGGCTTAGTCAGTCCACGTATACGGGAAGGTGGCGGGCGGTGCTGGAGCGGTCGGCCATCACGCTAAAGCTGCTGACCTATGCTCCCAGCGGAAGCCTGGTGGCTGCTCCCACAGCAGGGCTTCCCGAAGAGGTCGGCGGGGAACGCAACTGGGACTACAGATTCACCTGGGTCCGCGACGGCTCCTTTTCGGTTCATGCACTGCTGCGAATGGGGTTCATCGATGAGGCTGTCGCCTTCAGCCGATGGCTCCACGACCGCGTTAGCGAGTCCCGGCCCGAAGGCTCTTACCCGCTGGATATCATGTATCGCGTTGACGGCAGCACAGACCTCCACGAGGAAGTCCTGACGGATTGGAAAGGTTATCGCGGTTCATACCCGGTGCGAATCGGAAACGGAGCCGCTGATCAACTGCAGCTGGACATTTACGGCGAAGCGCTCGACGCGGTGTACTACCTCGACGGGGTGGGCGTCGGCATCGGACAAGCTGGCTGGATTGCCATCTCCGACTTGCTCACTTGGCTAGCCGATAACTGGGACCAACCGGAGGAAGGAATCTGGGAGACCAGGGGCGGCCGTAAGGACTTCACATACGGAAGACTCATGTGTTGGGTCGCGTTTGACCGCGGAATCCGACTCGCAACGTCGCATGGACGGCCGGCGCCAATCGACCGGTGGATAGCTGAACGAGACGCCATCTACCAGCAGATCATGGAAAAGGGGTGGAGCAGCGAACGCCAAGCGTTCGTCCAGCAGTACGGAGACAATGTCCTCGACGCCGCCCTGCTGAAGATGCCTCAAGTCGGCTTCGTGTCCGCGCACGATCCCATGTGGCAGTCGACCCTCCGCGCAATGGATGCCGAGTTAGTCTCAGATAGCTTGGTCTACCGTTACGACCCGAGCGCCTCCCCTGACGGGCTGCGCGGTTCGGAGGGGACGTTCTCGCTCTGTACATTCCTCTATGTAGACGCCTTGGCCAGATCAAACCGGCTCGAAGAGGCACGATTGACCTTCGACAAAATGCTCACCTACGCGAACCACGTCGGGTTGTACTCCGAGGAGATCGCTGCCACCGGGGAACAGATTGGCAACTTTCCGCAGGCGTTCACTCACCTGGCACTGATCGACGCCGCTATCACTCTTAACGAGCGCCTGGACGCCGCGCAGAAAGGCCGTCGATTCCGCGGCTAGGCAGGCCACGTCTCGCACCAGTGCCTCGCTCCAGGGCGAGGCACTGGTGCGAGAAAGAAAAACTCACTGGTAACTCACTTGGTGCAGAAATCAAACCCAGATTTAGGCCGTCTTGCCCCGCGAATGACATCGTCCTGGGTCTTCAGGACAGGAGCCGCGCTTTCGCAGCAGCGAATTCCCTATCCGTCAGCACGTGGGCGGCATGAAGCTCCGCAAGAATTTCGAGCTGATCGGCCAGCCACTCTTTACCGGCAGGTGATGCTGACGGGACTCCCGGTGCGCGTTGCTCTGCAGCCCGACGGGAACGTACACGCTCATCGAGGGAACCTGCCGCTACGCGCGCGGCGCCCGAGATCGCAGCGGATCTCGCAATGGTTCCGAGCAGCCCGGGGAGGCCGCTTCTAGCAAAAGTCATCGGAATTCTCGGGGTCGATGTGTGTTCAGGTCGCTGAAATGCCGGCGGCTTCGACGGCGGCGACCACTGTTTCGTGGGGAATTCTCGCGTAAAGGGTGGTCACTCCTCCTGAATCCTGTACCGCATCAGATAGGTGCTGTGCCCAACGATGTTCTAAAGCCAACACCAAAGCTGTTTCGTCATTTCCTATTGATTCGGCTGCGACTTCGAGGTCCGCGTCACTGAGCAGCGTCAGCAGCTGCGGATAATCCACGAGGCCGGACCAAGCCTCCTGAAGGTGGTCTTCCAGATCACGAACATGCACAACTCCATGCCGGTCTCTCGATAGCAATACCAGATCGATGATGGCCACCGCACCGGGCCGGACCGCTTCCCTCAGGGCATCGATGACTCGAGCGTCGACCTCCGATCGCCGAAACGCACAAATCATCACTTCAACCGGTCCGACTTTCATCTGTGACTCCTGTGTGCCGGAACTGCAGGTCCTATAAATATTCCCCGTACCGACCCGGTCCGACCTCACCCACCCCGGATGATCTGTAGACGATGCGGCCTTGCGATCCTCCGCTTCCCCCGACCGGCAGGATGACGCATTTTGGAAACAGCGTAAGCCCTTGTTGTATCTCGGGGACTGCGCCTACCATGAGCGACGTGGGACATACCTCACCCAGTCCCCAGTTCAAGATCAAGCCTCCGCGGCGCGTGGAGTTGGCCATCGAACGTCCACGTTTGTGCGAGGCCCTTTCGCTTGCCGCCGATTCCCACAGGCTCATCCTCGTCGAAGCTCCGGCTGGTTACGGGAAGTCCACCATCTTGAGCGACTGGGCTCGGAATGGAACCATGCGTTCAGCGTGGCTCACCCTCGACCGTTTTGACGCGCGGCCCGAGCGCTTGTTCCACGGTGTGCTAGCCGCTATACAGTCGGCAGCCGCAGGAATGTCCTCCACCGTGGACGAAGTCCTGCTGGCCGCGGATCGGACTCAGGCCCACGACCAGGTCGCTGCCTATGACCATCTGCTCGCGGCGCTCGACCTGCTTGAGGAACCGCTTGCCCTGGTCATCGATGACCTGCATTTGGCCGGATCTGGACTCGCCGACGGAATTGTGGGCATCCTCACCGGCTCAGCGCCTCCGGCATTACGGCTAGTTCTCTCCGGCCGTGACCATTCTTCGCTGCGCTTGGAGAAACTCCGCTATGGCGATGGGCTGAAGGAGTTCCGCACGTCGGATTTAGCTTTTACGTTGCCGGAGGCCATGGAGCTGGCGCGTAACCTTGCACCATCTGCCGAAGTGGACGTGGAAGCGGTCTGGAGGGCCGCCTCCGGGTGGCCGGTGGCCCTTCACGCCGGCTTTGTTGGCCCGGCCGTCTACAAAGACCAGGAAGGCGGTTCCGGCGGCGTCGTACCGGGGCGAGCCTTCACCGAATACATTGCCGAAGAAGTTCTCGGCCAACTTGACCCATCTCTCGCCGACTTCGTCCTGCGGGCCACAACCTGCGACTGGCTCGAGCACGAACTCGCTATCGCGCTGTCCGGGGCGCAAAGTGGCGGTGTCCTCCTCCAAGAATGCATTAGAAAGGGCCTGTTCATCGAGGAGAAAGACGTCCGATCAGACGGGCCCGTCTATCAATGGCAGGCCCTGTTTGCGGCCCAATGCCGGGAGATTTTGGAGGAACGCAATCGGGTTCTCGCAGAGCAGCTCCACCGCGTTGCTGCACGCTTCTACCAGGACTTCGACGTTACCGAGAGCGTCAGCCAAGCCCTGCAAGGACGAGAACCTCAGCAGGCTGTGACCTCCCTTGTAGCCCATTGGCAGGACTATCTGCTGCGCAACGGCCTTTCCTCCCTCGAACAGCTGTGTCTCGACTTGCCGGGCCCGTGGTCTGATCACGCCGGAGTCCTGATGATCAGATCCATCTGCCGTGCCCTTTCGGGCGATTCCCCGTCAGCCGTGGACCTTGCGCACCGCGCGTTCACCGGGCTGTCTGCACTGGAGTCTGGCCGTCGGAGGCGGTTCGAGCTGTATGTGGACTTGCTGGGTCTGATGCCCAACGATGGCAGTTTTGAAGTGTACGGGATTTCCGGGAGCCCCCTTGAAGACCCACAGGCTACAGGGCGCCAGCCGGCCGCGCTGGACAGCAGCCGGCCGCTTCTAGGAGGCCCCGGATTCAGCGAGCAGGAGGAAGAGCCCCTCACCCTCCTGGCCTCCCCGACCGCAGACGTTGCCGACCGAGACCATCAGGCTGTGGCTGATGAGGTCATCATTACCTCGGAGATCGCGTTGGCGTACGTATTGGCGGGCGATTTCGTGGCGGCGGATGAGCGCGTGGTGGACGCTATAAACGGAGCCGATGAACTCGGGTGGAGTCCGGACGGCCAGATGCCCGGCCTTTGGCTGGCGCAGGGTATCTCGAGTTACTGGATCAACGATCTGGCGGCCGCCCGAACCCACTTGGACAAGGTTTTGCCGGCGGGGGGCCGGGAAACCTCAATCGACAAATTGTGCGCCGTCTACCGTGTCCTGGTCGATTGCGCGCGGGGTGAACCGACCCAGATCCCCGATACAACCCACCTGCTGACCTCCCTCCGAGACACTGGACTGAACGGACCTTCGTGGAGTGCGCTGTCGACGATAGCAAAGGCCAAAATCGCTGAAGCCGAAGGAGACCTGACCGGTGCGCTGGCGATGGCAAAGCCCCTTGAGGACCGCGAAAATCCTGCTCTAGTGGACGCCCTGCTGGCTGAGTTACTCCGGCGCGGCGGAAGATTTGCCGAAGCACTGAACCGCACAAAGGCCGTGACGGAGCGGCAGCGTGTTTCCTACACGGGCACAAGCATCGCTCTGACCGAGGCGCTATTGGCCTCCAAAGACGGTGACATGGCCGCAGCGCACGAACGCGTTGAATACGCGGTCGCCCTCGCGGAACCGCAACACATCATCCGTCCATTCGCAGAACGCAGAGACGAGCTTGCCGGACTTCTCACGCAGCACGCGGTCTGGGGAACAGCCCACGAGGCTTTTGTTGCGGCACAGTTGAAGGAGAATACGCACAGCGACAATCTGACGACCTTCCTCTACTGGCGTCTCACGGAGCGTGAACTCGAAGTCCTTGCGTACATGCGCTCGATGATGACCGCGGCCGACATTGGAAAGGCACTGTTCATCTCTGTGAACACCGTCAAGACGCACCAACGATCTATTTACCGCAAACTCGGCGCGGCAAGCCGGCGGGATGTGCTCAAAATTGCCGCAGCCCGCGGGATCATCTAAAGCTCTGGCAGGCCGATCAACCCGGATTAAGGTTTCATACTCAAGGGGTGAGGCCTCGGTTCCATCCAAGAGACTCTGCCTTGCCGGCATCGTCCGCGGGGCGCAACCAGAGGTGCTCCGCTCAGCTGCTTTTGGCAGGAGGCCGGAGAGTGAGCGCGAGTTTCGGACAGAGGATCACGGCCTCTCTGGCAGCTTCTTCGTGGCCGGGGGCGATCGGCACCTCTCCCCTGATCCCATCGCCTCGGCGGGAGATGGGATAGCCCCAGTCGTCGCGTGTCAACAAAGTGGCCAGTAGCTCGGTGCAGAGGCCTCTGCCGTCGCACCGCGTCCAGTCAATATGAAGGGAACCAGTCATCGCGTGCCCCGCTGAATTCTGGTGCAGCGGCCGATGAGGTGTTCCCTGACGTCGTCGGAAAAGGTTTCCAGGGCGCTGCTGACCATCCGGACGGTGCCGTCCGGATGGTGGCACGACCCGCGCCCGGACACTATGCGACCCAGCCGTTCGAGCTCAGCTACCAGCCTGGGGTCCCGCTCGCCATCGGCAAGCCGGTTCAACACGTCTGCCATTGCCCGAAGGCCGAACATGCATGGGCCGCATTGCCTGGCGCTTTGACCGGCCAGGTATTCGGTGATCTGTGCCGTGACTGCGAGCCCGCACTGATCCGGGGACAATACGTAGATGACGCCCACTCCCGGCCGAACCAAAGTTTCGGGCGAACCGGCGGGTGAGAGTCGGTAGTCCAATGGCCTCACCCACCGGCCGTGGTATCCGCCAACGAGGACGGCAGACAGCTCCTCTGGATGAATCCCGGAACTGCGGAGAATGCCGTGTAGGGACGCGTCGCCGGGTACTTCAAGTACCTGGTCCGTCCCCGCACCTGCCACGGTCACCAGCCGAGTGCCCGGATCCCGTGCCGTGCCGACGCTTCTGAACCAGTCAACACCAAAGCGCGCAAGCAGCCCGATGTGGGCCAGCGTTTCAACGTTCAGCACAAGCGTTGGGCGTCCTCTGAGCCCTGCATCGCTGAGCCGGCGGAGCTTGTCCAGCGGAAGCGACGGGCCTCCCTGGATTTTGTTCACTACCGCGCTCGCTTCGCCGGAGATGAATGTATCGTCGGCCTCCACCGGCCGGATATGGCGCGCGTCGGTGCGCTCCGCGAGGGCCGATTGTACTGAGGGCATGGTTTCCGCGGTGACGTATATGTACGCGTGGGATGTCTGCAACGCGGCAGCCGCCACTAAAACTCCGTCCAGCACCACATGGGGTGCGTGCGCCAAGAGGGCAGCGTCTTTATGACTCAGCGGTTCCCCCTCGGCACCGTTGGCTATCACCACTGGGCGCGCTGAAAACAATCCGCGGCCGCCCGCTTGGGCCGCGGCGGCCATCTTCCGCCACGAAGCAAAAGCAGCTCCGCCGCGGCCGGTGAGGCCGGATGCCTCCACCACGTCTAGGAAGCCCGGGGCCACGGCTCCGACGTCGATGCTTCCGTAGGCCTGCAGATGCTGGGAGTAACCGGCACGGGAACCGGCCAGGAAAAGCCGTGCCGCACCAGCCGGAGGCGGCACGGGGTGAACGTTCCGGAGGGCCGCCGAGGGCGTTGTCATCGGGGTCTTTCCTCTCCGGCCAGACTTTGACGCGCCCGGGCCGTTTCCAGGAAGGTGGGCGACAGCCGCCACAGGACGGCTCCGGCGACCGCCGCTACCGAAGCGGCTGCGGAGACCAAAAAGAGCTTGTCGGTTCCGTTGGTGCCGTTGCCGACGGCATGGGCCAGCGCGACTGGCCACGCTACATAGGTGAACCAGTGCGCGGCTTTGAACGCACGTTGTCCAATGCGGTGACGTAGGAATGCGGTGATCACCACCGCCAGCACCAGATCCAGTGCTACGGTCCCCAGGCCCTGCCAGAACGGGCGGAACGCCCCCAGGAATGGAACCAGCAAGTCGATGGGATTGAGCCGGGCCAGTGGATCCAGCAGCAAGGTGCCCACGTGCAACGCCAGGAAGACGGTCCCCAACAACGCGACATTGCGGTGCAACAAAGTCACCGAGAACCTCGGTAGGCCAAATACCGGCCGTCCGGAACGTGAGGCGATACCCAGGAGAACGGAGCCGGTGAACAGAAACAGTGCTACAAAGCCGCTCACTCGTCCAACCGCCCAGGCTGCTTCATTCATGACAGCCGCTCCCCTGCCACGTGTTGCTGGTCGGAAGGCCAGTCTCCGGTCGTCGTCGTCCGCCCGTGGCTATCCACAAAACGCCCTGAAATTCCGCGACGGTGGAACCATCCCACCGCGCCAAGGCCTCGCACGACGGCGGCAGTACTGAAGGCATTCGCCACAAGGCAGGAGGGCGCAGCCACCGTGACTGATCGCCACACCGCCTCGGCAGGAAGGCCGAAGCGGGGATCCAATATATGGTGCACGGACGTTCCCGACTGTTGCCAACGCCGCTTCTGCGTGCTGGAGGTTGCCATGCCGCAGCCGGTCGGCAGGGAGACCTGCTGGGCAGGATCCGCTGGCATGTCCTGCACCAAAATCTGCCAGCCGCCTTCCGGCGCTGGGCCGGCGGCGGTCAGATCCCCGCCCAAGGAAACCAATGCGCCGGTCCCAAGGTCGGCGAATATTTGGGAAGACGCCCGATCCGCGGCGACGGCTTTTGCTGTGGCACCCAAGTCCAGCCGGACGTCGTCGGGAACCGTCAGAATGCCATTTTGGAGAGTTATCCGGGACCAGCCGGAGACATTTCTTTTCCGCAGCGGTTTCACCGGCTCCGGGTCTGCCCCCTGGTTGCTGGTTCCAGCTGGCCAGATATGGATTTCGCCAATGTCCCGGTCGTAGCCGAGCGCTTCAAGATCCTTTCCGAGAGTAGGATCCACATCGCCGTCCGTCCATTGGGCAGCGGCGAGGGCACTCTTGACCAGGCTGCCCAGCAAGGGGCTGACCGCAGCCCCGGCCGCTAAACGCGGCTGAAGCCGGGCCAACTCCGAGTCGGACCGGAACCGACTACATGCCTCGTCCACCGATGCCGTGACAGCCCGGACAATTTCCTCGGCCGCGCCCACAACGCCGGATTCGCACACTACTACGGAGGCTTCCACGCCCCACACGGACCAATCGGAGCGGAACGTTGCCGGCCCTGATGGTGCTGGCTGATGCAACATGTTCACGATCCCGAGGAAAGGCCGTGGACGTTTCCGCCGTTGCCGGGCTGGACCGGGCTGGCCCCAAAATCCCCGCCAGGCGCGGGAAGCCCGGTGCCGGAGTCGTCGCCGTCGCCATTATTTGTCCCTTGGCTCTGGTTGTCAGAGGTCCCGGGAGTGGTCGTGATGGTGCTCGTGCTCGGCTGCGTCGCCGCATAGACCACGGCTGAACCAATACCGAGGACGGCCACGCTTCCCAGACTGACGGCCACCGTCACGGCGTTCGCCAGCCGTTTCCCTCTGCTTCGTGTATCCACGATCCGATCCCCTCATCCGCGCTGCTTGCCTCGATTCCATCCTGGGCGCGGTTGCTGTGAAGATCCTCTGGTCAGTCTGTGGGCGCTCCCTCGGTTTGCTGCCAGAATCCTGGGAACATTCCCGGACCCGGCTGGAGATGAGTATTGCTGCTGGCAGGGAGCATTATTGCGGAAGGAAGGGCCGGCAATCGGAACAGGTGCCGATCATCGAAAATGGACGTCTGCGCTGCTCATCATGCTCACTGGGTGAGGACTACTTTGAGGGCTTTCGTTTCCGCGGCACGCGAGAAGGTGTCGTAAGCATCCACTATTTCCGTGAGTCGGAAATGATGCGTCGCGAACTTTTCCGCTGGAATCCGGTGTTGGGCAACCAGTTTCAGCAGCATGGGAGTGGTGTTCGCATTAACTAATCCCATGCTGATGTTGATGTTCTGGATCCACAGATTCTCCAGATGAAGTTCTACTGATCGCCCGTGAACGCCAACGTTTGCTACGTTTCCTCCCGGGCGCACTAGCTCCACGGCCATCTCGAAGGTTTCGGGGATTCCGACGGCTTCTATGGCGACGTCGGCCCCATGCCCCTCGGTCAGCGCGAATACCTGCTCTTTCCAGTCCGACGCCCGCGACGAGATGGCGCTGGTGGCACCGAAGTCCCGTGCTTGCTGTAGACGGTGCTCGTCCACGTCGATGGCAATGACCGACGCTGCTCCGTACAGGCCTGCTGTGGCGATTGCAGCCAAGCCGACCGGGCCTGCTCCGACCACCACGACCGTGTCTCCCGGCTTGACCCGACCGTATTGGACTCCGATTTCAAACCCGGTGGGCAGGATGTCCGACAGCATCACGGCTTGTTCGTCCGTCACCCCCTCGGGGAGCTTGTGCAGCGAGTTGTCGGCGTAAGGGACGCGGACGTACTCGGCCTGCGTACCGTCAATCAAATGACCGAAGATCCATCCGATACCGGGCGCCCCTTCTTCACCCTGACAGTGAGAATAGAGCCCGGTCTTGCAACTGCTGCAGTGACCGCAGGATTTGATACACGAGATGATGACACGGTCCCCGGCGCGGAGGCCCGTAACGGAGGACCCGGTCGCTACGACCGTTCCTACACCTTCATGCCCGAGAATTCTTCCGCTCTGAACGGCGGGGACATCGCCTTTGAGGATGTGAAGATCCGTTCCGCAGATGGTGGTGGTATCCACCCGGACGATGGCATCGGTCGGGTTTTGGACGGAGGGATCAGGAACGTCGGTCCAGGATTTCTGCCCGGGACCGTCGAATACCAGTGCTTTCACTTTCTCTTCCTTTCTCAGGGAAATTCCGGTTGATCAGTAACCAGCGCGGTTCGGCCGCGCAGATCGTGGCGTCAAGTGCGAGGAGAAAGCCGTCGCGATAAGCGAATCAGCAAGACCACTTGGACGATGATGCTGATGCAGCATCCGACTAACGCGAACCCGAGCAGGACCCGGGTCACCAGGTCCCAGGTCACGGTAGAACCATGGAAGTCGAACGGGAACACTGCCCAGGTACGCAGGATGACGGCTGCTGCGAGCGCGGACGTCACGAGTTCACCGAGGATCTTGAGCTTCTCCGAGTCGAAGACCAAGTTGAGGACGTTGCTGACGACGCCGACGACGAGCGAGGCATTGAAGATCGGCAAGACTTGGGGCGTCTCATCGGTCAGAATGGGCACGGACTGCCAGCCGGGCCAACCGTTGACCGCGCCGAGCAGGGCCGCGTTGACGACGACCGCTACTGTGTAGCCCATTCGACGCTGATTCTTACCGGGCTTGGCTTTCCGCTTTCTAGACCACGGCTCCTCTCCAGCCATGGTTAGATTTTGGCCCGAACTGACGGACGTGCCTAGAGGGCAATGTCGCTTGTTCCTTCTGGTGCAGGACGGCGACGGCGAGCTGGCGGAACGTTAGGTGGCCAAGCGCGCCAGCTCGTCGCCCATGGCCGCAGCGAAAATTCTTCCGGGCACGTTACCCGCGTCGAAATGGATGCCGCAGCGGAGCCGTCCCACGTAGGAGACGGCGGCGACTCCGAGTCGGACGTTGGCGGCGAGCACGGCCACCGGCCAGATCGCGACAACGGGAGCGCCTGCGAGGCGGAAAATGTCCGTCTGACCCGGCACATTAGTGACGAACCCGGCGACAAGATGCTGCCGTCGGCCGATACGGTCCATCATGCGCGCGCCGACCGGGCCACGCATGAACTCCAGCGTTCCCTGCTCCCTGGCCAGGGCCTTCTCCTCCCGGGTCTGTCCAGCAATGACCCGGGCCCGAACGTCTGGATCGATTTCGCCGAGGGGCAGCCGCACGAGCATGACCCCGACCTGATTCCCTGCTGTCCCACGGCGCTGCAGCGCCACCGGCACCGAGACAGGCAGCCGCGCGGGGATCCGCTCGCCAGCGGCAGACAGCACCGCTCGGTACCCCGCCGACACTGCAGCGAGCAGGCCATCGTTGACGGTGGCCCCGAGCGGCCGAACATGTGACTCGAGCACAGCTAGGTCGACGTCGAGGAATTCGACCCCGCGATGCGGACTCAGCGCACCGAGCAGCACTGTGGGGCCAACCTCACGACCGCTAACGGTCATGCTGATGCGCCGTAGACCGTACCGAAGCCTCCCGAGGACACGCCGCACGTCGCGGCTGGCAAACTTCGCCGTTGATCGGACAAGTGGCACGTACGAAGTCGCAGACAGGGCTCCCGCGGGATCGAAGAGCTGCTGCACGATCGCGGCCGCCGCCATCCCATCGGCGACCGCATGGTGGATGCGCAGCACGATCCCGAGAGCCCCCGCCGCGGCACCCGGCACCACCAGAATTTCCCAGAGCGGGCGCTCCAGTCCCATCGGAACATTCATCAGCTCTCCGCACGTGCGTTCCAAGCCAGTGAGTCCGTCGACGGCACTGACGAGCCGGATGTGGTAGTCCAGGTCGGGCTGGGCTTCGACCCAGCGGTGCCGGCGGCCCGTGGGCAACGGTATCTTCCGGAGCTGCGGCAACGTCTTGATCCGCTCCCGAAGGCAGGTGCGCAGCGCTTTCAGATCAGGGCTGCCATCGGACCCAACGAAGCCGCCCGGCATCATCAGCCCGGCAACGAGAAACACATTGACCTGGCCGGCATGGTCAAGCACCAAATTCGCCTCATCGACCGCCGCGAGCCGGCGGGCCACCGGGCACATGCCAACAGAGTAGCAGCCGGTCCTTCCGCCTGATGAGGGCGGAAACTGCTCGGGGGATGCTTCGCGAAGGTATTGCTAGCGGGCTTCGACGACCCCCATCATGCCCCTGTCTTCATGGTCCAGAATGTGGCAGTGGAAAACCGAGCGCCCAGGAAAGTCATCGAAGGCGACGAGGACTTTGACTTCGCTGCGGGCCGGGATGTTGACGACGTCCTGCCACCTGGGGCCGGGAATGCTTTGGCCGTCCTGCTGAATGACCTGCATCGGCCATACGTGCAGATGCATGGGATGGTCCATCGGGCTGCTGTTGGTGAGAGTCCATTCCTCCACGCTGCCTACGCTGACTATCTCGTCGATACGCCCTGCATCAAAAACCTCGCCGTTGATGGTGAAGCTCATGCCGCCCGGGCCCATCCCGGACCCCATGCCCATTCCCATCGAAAAGTCGAGCCTGCGGCGCGCTGCCACCGGTTCCTTCCGAAGATCCCTCGGACGTCCGGTACCGGTGACCGGAGGCAGGCCGCTCCGTTGTGTTCCACTCGTATCCAACGAGAGCAGGTCCACGGGTTCGGTACGCGGGCCCTGGCCGCTGCCCATCATGCCGGTCATACTTCCGCGGTCAAAGGACGCAGCTCGCAGGGTCGTCGTTCCGTAGACCGCCTCTACCAGCAGATCCGTCCGGTTTCCCGGCGCCAAGACGACCTCGTCCACCGGTGCAGGAGCGGCCAGCGAACGACCATCAAAAGCCAGCACCTGAAGCTGGCTTCCCTCGAGCTGAAGCCGAAGGTAGCGGGCAGGGCAGGCGTTGATGACGCGCCAACGCTCTCGGTCACCGGCTGTTGCAGAGAGCAACGGCCGGACCTGCCCGTTCACCAGCACGATCTCCCCCTCGCGGCCCATCACCTGCTCTGCCGCCGAGGGTGGCCGAAGACTGCCGGAGCCGGTCAGGCTGATGTCGGAGACGACGAGGAGCCGCTCGCGGGTGACCGGAAACCGCTCCGGGTCTTCCACGACAATCGCCCCGTACAAGCCAGCCGCAAGCTGATCCGCCACGCTCCCGTGATGATGCGGGTGGTACCAGAAGGTGCCAGATGGGTGGTTGGCCGGAAGGTCGTACTCATAATCGAAGGATTCTCCCTGCTCGACCCTGACAAAGGAGTTATCGCCGTTCCCCGTCGGTGAGACATGCAGTCCATGCACATGCAGGTTCGTAGCCATGTCGAGCCTATTGACCAGGACGACCCGGAGCCGGTCCCCCGGCCGCAGGCGAAGCGTCGGTCCGGGGAGGGAACCGTTGTAGGCGGCCACGGACGCCGGCCTGCCAGCGACCATGATTCGCGCCGGTGCGGCCTCAAGACGCAGCTTCAGCACTCTTCCCTGGCTGCTGAGATTCCCCGGTTCTTTCAGCCGCTCACCAGTTTCAGCACGGAACGGTGCTTGGGCCCAGAGCAGACCTCCGCCTCCGACGGCGACAGCCGCAGTCCCGGCGGCGCCGAGGACTAGGGCTTGCCTGCGGCTGAGGGTCTTCATCCCCCGGTCTCACCGAGAGTCCGGAGTGCCTCACGGTACTCCTCTGCCGTGAGTTCTCCCCGAGCGTAGCGCTCCGCCAGTATTTCCCGGGCCCGGGTGTCTCCAGCAGTCCTGACGCCGTCAGCTCCGCGGTCCGGCATTCCGGCGCCGCGGCCCGGCATGCCGCCCCCAATCAGCCGGACCAACAGGATGATGAGCAGGACCAGTCCAACGATGAGCAGGACCCAGAAGATCCACATCCAGCCCATGCCCGACCAGCCGTAGGAATCCATCATGGCTTCACTCCTGACACTGGGCCACCGCTGCCGGCCTCATTTCAGCCTGCACCTGAAATTAGGTCGATAGTAAGCCCAAATTGCCCTTCTGCAACGCTAAAAGAGCGGAAATGTCTCGCCGCCACCGGCGCCGGTCTGAAGGGTCAGCAACAGCTATCGGTGACCGCCTGAGAACTTGATGTTGGAGTGCTGCTGCAGCATCCCATCGCTTCGCCTCGGGGAACCGCGGAGAATGTTTGGCTGTCGGCCAGCACGGTGTAAATTTCCCACTGTTCGCCGTTCGGGGTGTTCTGGACCCAGAATTTGTCCTGCTTGGCGTAGCAGCACGTGCTTTCTCGCTCATCGGTGGTGGCGAAACCGTGTACTGCCAGCCGGTTCTGCTCGGCATTGACTGCATCGGTGTCGGGCACTTCCACACCCAGATGGTTGAGCGATCCTCCCTTGCCGGGGTTCTCGATGAGCACGAGTTTCAGCGGCGGTTGGGCTACTGCGAAGTTGGCGTAGCCGGGCCGCCGCTTGGCCGGTTCGGTACCGAAGAGCCGGGAGTAGAAAGCGACGGACTCATCGAGGTCATTGACGTTGATGGCAAGTTGCAGGCGGGACATGGCGTCTCCTAGAGATAGATGAATGTCTATATCTGGCAGATTGCCACCTGATATTGATATCTGTCAATATTGATGGGTGTCTAATTCTCTTCTCGAACTGACCCCCGTTGAGGCGGTTGCATGCTGCACGCCAATGACCCGTGAACCGATGACGAGCGAGCAGGCTGATCGTGTCTCCGGGCTAATGAAGGCCTTGGCGGATCCGGTCCGCCTGCAGCTGCTCTCCCTGGTCGCGTCCCACGAAGGCGGTGAGGCCTGCGTGTGCGACCTGACAGAAGCCTTCGACCTGTCCCAGCCCACGATCAGCCACCACCTGAAGGTGCTGCACCGGAGCGGGCTGTTGGAGCGCAGCAAGCGGGGCGTGTGGGTCTACTACAAGGTACAGGCAGACGTGCTGGACTCGCTGGGGAAACTGATCTCCAGCGCGGGGGCATGAGCGCACTCGCCCGGCGGGCACTGGCTGAACTGGTCGGGACTGCACTGCTGGTGGCCACGGTGGTGGGCTCGGGCATCGCGGCCACCCGCCTGTCTCCAGACGACGTCGGTCTGCAGCTGCTGGAAAACTCCTTGGCCACCGGGGCGGTCCTGGTCGCCCTGATCATCGCCCTGCAACCGGTTTCCGCGGCCTTCAACCCTGTGGTGACCTTGGTTGAACGATGGCTCGGTGTCATCGGCTGGCGCGAGGCTGCGGCCCTAATTGCAGCCCAAATGGCCGGCGGCATCGCGGGCAGTGTCTTGGCGAACCTGATGTTTGAACTGCCCGCCGTCACCATCGCAGCCAAGGAGCGCACCGGGTCCGGGCTTTGGCTGGCCGAAGTCGTCGCGACGGCCGGGCTGCTGCTGGTGATCTTCGGCGCCGCCCGGTCCGGACGCAAGGACATGGTTGCCGTGGCGGTCGGTGGCTACATCACCGCCGCCTACTGGTTCACCAGCTCCACCAGCTTCGCCAACCCCGCGGTGACGGTGGCGCGCATGTTCTCCGACACTTTCGCCGGAATCGCCCCGACCTCGGTCCTGCCGTTCATCGCCATGCAGCTGATCGGCGGCGCCCTCGCAGCCGGGCTGATCCACCTCCTATACCCCCGCGCCGAACGGGCAGCGGCCGAATTCACCACCATCGAAGGACAGACCCGATGACCAGCAAACCCACCGTCCTCTTCGTCTGCGTGCACAACGCGGGACGCTCGCAAATGGCCGCCGGTTATCTGCAGCACCTGGCCGGCGACCGCATCACCGTCCTCTCGGCAGGCTCCGCACCCGGCAACCAGATCAACCCTGTCGCCGTGCAGGCCATGGCCGAGGAAGGCATCGACATCAGCCGCGCCGTCCCCAAAATCCTCACCACCGGCGCCGTCCAGGAATCCGACGTCGTCATCACCATGGGCTGCGGAGACACCTGCCCCTACTTCCCCGGCAAACGCTACGAGGACTGGGTGTTGGACGACCCAGCAGGCCAGGAAATCGACATGGTCCGCGGCGTCCGCGACGACATCAAGAACCGCGTGCAGGCCCTCATCCGCAGCTTGGCCTAGAAGGCTGTCTTAGTCCGGTGGAACTCGCCGCGTCCGCCTCGCAGAGACCGACTTTCGGCCGCTCGGGATAAATGGGCGGGCTGGCGCAGCACGATGGATGAGTTGGTTGATCTCGGCTGATGGATATGCAACTATCTACGCATGAATGCAGATAAGCAGAAATGCGGGCTAAGCGTGGACAGCCAATACGTTGAGCTGGCGGTGGAAGTCTTTTCCATGCTGGCCGACGCAACCCGCGTCCGCATTATCCTGGCCCTGCGCGATCGGGAGCTGCCGGTCAACGATCTGGCTGAAATGGTGGGCAAATCCCCGGCAGCGGTGTCGCAGCATCTGGCGAAGCTTCGGTTGGGCCGTATCGTGGCAACCCGCCAGGAAGGGACAAGGGTCTTCTACAGGCTGGAAAATGAACATGCCCGGCAATTGGTCACCGATGCGATTTTCCAAGCGGAGCACAGCCTCGGCGGAACGCCTTGGCACCACCGAGTCACCCCGGTCCAGGACTCATGAGCGGGCCACGGGAGGAGGCCGCACTGCAGACCTCGCATCATCATGATCAGACCCATGGCCATGACAATCACGGGCACGGGCACGGGCCTGACGATCACGGCCACGGCCACGGGCCTGACAATCACGGGCACGGGCCAGACGATCACGGGCACGGCCACGAGCACGTGCACCCCAAGGGCATCCGCGGATTCTTCCACGACCTGTTCGTCCCTCACAGCCACGACACAGCAGATTCCATTGACGACGCCTTGGAATCGAGCGCCCGCGGCATCCGTGCTGTCAAAATCAGCTTGGTCGTTCTGGGCCTTACCGCCCTGCTACAGCTGGCCGTGGTGGTCATCAGCGGATCGGTGGCGCTGCTGGCGGACACGATCCATAATTTTTCGGACGCCCTCACTGCCATTCCGCTGTGGATCGCATTCCTGCTGGGAAGGCGCAAGGCAACGCGTCGCTACACTTTCGGATTTGGCCGGGCCGAAGACCTTGCCGGACTGTTCATCGTAGCCATGATCGCTGTCTCGGCCGTCGGTGCAGCGTGGCAGTCGATCGACAGGCTGCTAAACCCCCAACCACTGCACAACCTGGGTTGGGTCCTCGTCGCGGGTCTTATTGGCTTTGCCGGCAATGAACTCGTGGCCGCCTACCGGATCAGGGTCGGCCGCAGCATCGGCTCCGCCGCGCTGGTGGCCGACGGGATCCATGCCAGAACCGACGGTTTCACTTCGCTTGCCGTCATTCTGGGCGTCATCGGCGTTTGGGCCGGCTTCCCGCTGGCCGATCCGATCATCGGGCTGATCATCACTGCGGCCATCGTGGTACTGCTGTGGGGCACCGGCCGCGATATTTGCCGCCGATTGATGGACGGGGTGGACCCGGATCTTGTCGACCGCACAGAAAGCATCCTGCGTGCCGCTGACGACGTCAGGGACCTGAACGAAGTGCGACTGCGGTGGAACGGGCACCGGCTTGAGGTCAGCGCCACCTTGGCGGTGGACCCCAGGATGTCCGTCGACGGCTACCACCGGCTCGAAGCCACCTTGGTCAGCCGGCTACGCGGCGAACTCCCCGGGGTGGGCCACATCACCCTCACTCCCGGCCCTGCCGCACACCGGTTCATCAGCCCCGGCGAATAGACTCGGCCGGACGCATGCCGGGCAGGTCCAGCAGTGGCTCAATCCCGACGTCCCGCAACTCCTCTGCGGGGCCGATGCCGGAACGCAGCAACTACTCGGGCGAATTTATGGCGCCGGCGGCGAGCACGGTCTCCCCCGCGACGAGGGTGTGAAGTTGACCATCCTTCTCGTATTCAACGCCGGTACGGCGCAAACAGTAGCGTCTGTCTTCCTCCCGTGTTTCATGGTCAGCGAAACACATAGTCCACCGCCGTGCCGCTGGGCGTTTCAAGCTACCCGGCCCCATACAGCCCTGCCGGCCCGCCAGCCCAAATTCCAGCGGTGTCCGACTCTTGACAGCAGCGGTGAGCAGTAGGAGCGTGGAGGGACGTTATTACAGTTCTATTGGCCCAAACTTAAAGTTTCATTAGAGGTTTGGCCACTAACTGTTAACCCGCAATCACCCAGCACCAAACGATCCCGGCAGCAGGTCGGCAGGGGCTTCCGGAGCCGTTCCGGAAGACGTCGCCGTTACCCCGAGCGTTCTTGAGGTCCGCATCGGCAAGTCGCGAACGGATGGCGGCAGGTGGCATGGAGCGGGACACTGAATCGTCCTTGTGGAGCGGTCCGAGGGTCACATTCGCCTCGGAGCATCACTGTTCGCGCCAGGCCCAGCCGCGGTGTGTCAGCGAGCAACTGAGCTGGCACGGCACCCTGGTCCACACCCACGCATTCGCCGGTGGCCCGGTTTCGGCCGCCGGAGCACGGTTGGAGGCGGCCCGGCCATGAAGATCGCCTTCCTCGTGCGCAGGCCCGCTGAGGAGGGCCCGTCCATCACCCGGGATGTCGCGCAGCTGCTGCGGGCCTGGCGGGCCGGGGTCGACCTGATCAAACTGGACCCCCCGGCCCGGCAGCCTCGCCGACATCCGGCCGGAGCACGATGTCTACGTGCTGCGGACCGTGACCGATGCTTCGCTCAGCGTGGCCGACATCCTGGAGCGGCAGGGGCCCGCTGCGTCAACCTAACGATCACGTCGGCCCGTAATGGCACGAGACGCGATGAGGTCATGACAGCGGTAGCCATAGGACCAGGACCGGCGGGTATACCGTGATCCGCAGCAACGGAACTACAGGCAGCGCGGTGTCCCAAACCGACCCTGCAGAGGAACTCCCAACTGTCCTGCCGCACCGGGCGCGGCGCATTATGTTCGCCAGTGCCGAGGCGTACCCGTTCATGAAGGTAGGCGGGCTGGCTGATGTCAGCAGCGCGCTTCCGCAGCGGCTGGCTCAGCTGGGCGTCGACGTGCGCCTAGTGATCCCGGCGTACCCGGGACTCAACGGAGACCCGTTGTTGACGTTCGACATGGACTATGGCCCCGTCGCCCAGATGGTCGTCGTCCGCAGCCTCCCGCCGCTGGGCGGAGTGGAGGTCCTCGCGCTCGACCTTCCGGGGTGGTTCGAACGGGCGGTCCCCTACAGCTATCAGGACGACGACGTGATGCCGTTCGTGCTGTTCTCGAAGGCAATCGCCGCTTTGGCGGCGCAAGGCCCTTGGCGTCCCGACGTCATCCATTGCAATGACTGGCACTGCGGTTTGATCGCCCAGGAAGCCCGTCAGGGACCCCATCAGCGAGAACTGGCAGACACGGGCATCGTCTTCACGATCCACAATATTGCCTATCAGGGGCGGGTCGGGGCCGCCACCGACCGGCTGATCGGGTTGCCCCCCGCAGGAACTCTCCTCGAGCGGGGCATCGCTTTCGCCGACAGGGTCAACACCGTCAGCCCCCACTACATGCAGGAAATCCTGACCCCAGCACACGGAGCGGGTGTTGACGGGCTGCTTCGTGCGAGGGTCGAAACCGTGCGGGGCATTCTCAACGGGGTCGATTACGAGGAGTTCAACCCCTGCCGGGACCCGTGGATCGAGACCCACTATGACAATTCCTTCATCGCCGGCAAGCGCGCAAACAAGGTGGCCCTGCAGCGAATCAGCGACTTGGAGCCCGCACCGGACCGCCCGCTGTTTGGCATGGTCGCCAGGCTTGTTGCGCAGAAGGGCATAGGGCTGTTGTCATCGGCCCTCGACCAGTTCGTAGCGCGCGGGGCGCAAGTCGTCGTGATGGGCGAGGGGGCGCACCGGTACCGGCGCGAACTGAAAGCAGCGGTCCGGCGTTTCCGCGGCAGTGTGGCATTCCATCCCACGTCGCGAGAGTCCCTGGCCCGGCAGGTCTATGCGGGTTCGGACCTCTTCCTTGCTCCGTCCGTTTTCGAGCCCTGTGGGCTCACGCCGCTGATCGCCCTTCGGTACGGCACCATCCCCGTTGTCCGCCGAACGGGAGGACTGGCGGACACTGTGAAGGATTACGTCGAGGATCCAGCCGAGGGGCTGGGGTTCGTCTTCGTGCAGCGCCGTGTCTCCTCCATGCTGTCGGCTGTGGATAACGGACTGGCGGTGTACCGGCGAGCGCCGGAGTGGAATCGGCTGCAGCAACGGGCGATGAGGGCTGACTTCTCCTGGCGGGGACCTGCACGTGAATACGTGGCGCTGTACGAGGAGGCTGTGAACTCCCGCCGGGCAGGGAACGTCGTCAGCAGCGCCGAATCACCCGCCATCGCGATGTCCCGGTCGCGGCAGCGTTCCACTCCACTACCACTGGCGCTCGTCCAGCATGCAAATCAGTTCCTGGTCACCGACGGCTATCGGGACCGGGAAGGCCTGACTGCGCTCGTAACCGGTTACGCCGCCCTGCTGCGGCTGCATGAAAAGTACCGCGTCCCACTCAACCTCCATCTGTCCGGGACGATGGTCGAAGCAGCCGCCTGGCACGATCCCTGGTTCCTCGCGGAAGTCCGCCGGCTGCGCGACGTCGGCCTGATCTCACTCATCGGCGGAACGTACTCCGAAAGCATCCTCACGGTCTTCGACCGGGAGTTTATCCGGCGGCAGCTGCATGAACTGTTCTGGCTTTACCGGCGCCACCTTGGATGTCCCCCGGCGGATTTGGAAATCTGCTGGATTCCCGAACGGGTGTGGGACACGGACCGCGTCGCGAAGGTGCTGACTGACCCGGCCCTGCCGAATGGCGGCTACCGGTATGTCCTGCTCGACGACCGGCTGCTGTACCCCACAGATGGCGCCCACGGCGGCAGTGACAGGGCGGACTTTGACGGCGCCGACCCAGCCAGTCCCCCTCCAGCCGACGCCCTGCGCCCTTACCGCATCGAAGGCGGCCACGGCCTGCAGGTGGTGCCGATGTCCACCCGGTGCGCTACTGGATTCCTCCGGATGACCGGAGCCACTGGCGCAGCCTGTCCCGGACAGCCGATCTTCCAACCGCCCCCGGTGACGACACCATTCTGGTTTATGCCGACGACATGGAAAAGAGCGCCGGAGTGGGCCCATGGCACCCCAGCGCCCTTGGGAGGTACGAGGAGTTCCTCCGCTGGCTGGCCACCCAGCCGAACCTGATACCGGTGGATCTGCCGTCTTGGCTCGATCAACGCCGGAGGTCAGCCGGCGCCCGTGTCGTCGAACGCGGCACATTTGTGGAACTGGCCCAGGACTGGCACGCGGGAGAAGACTATGGTGGCTGGAACCGGGACGAGGCGTGGTGCCCCTACCAGAAGCACCTCGCCCGGGCACGCCGTGCAGTGGCCGAGGCAGAGGGGGCAGGGGCCGAACCACGGCTGACGGCACTGGCCTGGAAGCACCTGCTTGCTTCGGCATATGAGACGGCCTGGCACGACGTCGACCGCCCGGACCGGCCGCCTGCAGCCTGGGCCAAGGCAGTCGCGAGCCATGGGCGCGCAACCGGCGTGTTGGTTGCCGCCGCCCAATGGTTTGGCAGCCAGGCGCGCTCCCTCGGGGCCGAGCTGGTCGATATCGACGACGACGGCATTGAGGAACTGGTTCTGAGAAGCGAGCACCTGTTCGCTGTGCTGGCCCCGGCTCACGGCGGTCGGCTGGTCTACCTCGCGTGGCACGGCCCCGACGGCGGCGTCCTGACGGTCGGAAACCCGACCGACGACTGGAACCGCCAAGAGGAAATGAACAGCTACATGGAAGTACCCGCCAACCATCCAGGCGGGCTCGCCGACAGCGGCGGGGTGCACGACCGCCACGAAGTGACCCTCCACCGCGAAGACGGGGTGCTCCGGGCCGAGCTGACCAACGTGCAAGAGGGCAGCCAGTTTCACGGCCTCCGCAAAGAGATCGTCTTGGACAACGTCAGCCCTTCCTTGCTGGTGGCCTACCATCTGCCTGCGGCCGTACCTGCGATCACCGTCGATACGTGTCTGTCACCCGACTACTGCGGATTGCTCCGCTACGGCGCGGCAGAGCTGCAGCGCCAGGGAGGACCGAACTGGCGTGGTGTCCGCAACTGTGGGACGGCGGTGTGGGTTGCGCTGCCCGGCGACGAAGGCACCACCTGGTGCGACCCGGACGGTCCGGATCCCGGGCACGGCGTGCTTGTCCGCATGTGCGCCGAGGCGCGGTCGTTCCATCTGCTCATCGGGATCGGCGACATTGGCGACGATACCGCTGAACGGGCGGTGAGAGCCGGACGGGAACGGCTCTCCTACCTGGCTGCGGAAACGACGGGAGACCTGACATGAGCTACACCGGCGCGGCCGCGCCTGCCACTGCTACTGGGGCCGAACGGCTCGCGATCGCCGAATCATTGCTTGCCTCACCTCCGCCACTCGATGCCCTGCCGCCCAGCCGGGTAAAGGTGCTGACCCGCTCCGTCGTACATGCCTCCCGGAGCCGGCCGGTCGTCCGGTGGACGGTGACGCTCGACCCAGGATCCGGCCCCTCAGCACCGCTCCCGGTAATCGGCAAGGCCTACCGCATGGGTGGCGGCGAGCAAGCTTGGCAACTGCTCAACGGCCTGCGCCATGCCGGCTTCGACGCTCCCCAACTTCGCGTTCCCGCACCGTACGGCTTCGATCCCGCCCGCCAACTCTTCGCACAGGAGGAGGCACCGGCCACCATCCTGCACTCGCTTCTAGAGGGCGATCCACAGGCAACAGCGCTTGAGGCCAGCCGGGCGGGCCGCTGGCTCGCCCGGCTGCACAGTATCCCGGATATGCGGGGCCTTCGGATCCCTGTCCTGGCGGAGGACTTCGAACACGCCAAGCTCACCGAGTACACCAGGGCATTGGCCGACCTGCTGCCGCAGGCCGCCGTCCGGCTGGGAAGGCTCGCCGCGGGGACTTTGGCGGGACTTCAGCGGGTCGATGGAGGCCGCGTGATGACCCACGGTGACTTCCAGCCTAAAAACATCCATTTGGACCGGCACAGCGTTGTTGTCATCGATTTCGACCGGGCCGCCTGGGCCCCTGCCGCACGCGACCTTGGTCACTTCATCGGGCAGACCCTCACGATGGGCGCCGCGCGCCATGGGACCCTGCGAGCCGCCGCACCCTGGGTTGAGGCGTTCGAGGACGGCTATATCACGAGCGGTGGCGATGCGGGTGCCGTCAGTACAGCTCCTGCCTACGTTGCCCGTACTTTCGCAGAGGTGCTCTTCTACCGCCTTGTAGTCCGCCCTGTCAGGAACTCGTCGTTCGTGCCGGACTGGCTTGACGCGTGGGAAGCAGCCGTTGAGGCCGCATCGGGGTGTGGGTACCGGTGAGGCGGTCCCGTTCGGGGGCCAGAGGGCCCGGCACCGCCTCTCGTCGCCACCCATCGGGTACCCCGGGCGAGCCGGTCATGAGTGCCCGGCTGATCCTAAAGACCTTCGGACCGTTCCTGCGGCCGCAGTGGCTCGGGTGCGTGCTGGCCGCGTTGCTGGCAATTGCCGGCGCGGGTGTGGCGCTGCTCAAACCATGGCCGCTGAAGTACCTTTTCGACAAGGTACTGTTTCCCAGCGGTAGTCCGGCTCCCCAGAACGTGCAAACCATCCTTCTCCTCGTCATCGCTGCGTTGGGCGGCATCGCCATTCTGGACTCGCTGGTCAGCTCCGCGCGGAGCTACGTTCTCACGGTGGTCGGCGAACGTGTCGCAGCCTCCGTCCGGACGAAGCTGTACGACCGTCTCCAGCGGCTCCCGCTCCGCTACCACGAGCGGATGCCAACCGGTGAACTGACCACCCGCCTCACCGGAGACGTCGATAAAGTGCAGGCGCTGCTCACCGGAACGCTCGTGGACGCTTCGACGAATATCATGACGCTGGCGGGCATGGCAGGGGTGCTGCTGATCCTTGACTGGCAGTTGAGTCTGGGGCTTCTGCTCACCCTGCCGCTGCTCCTGCTGACCGTCGCCGGTTTCCGCGCCCGTATCCGGGCTGTTGAGGAAAAATCCCGTGTAGTTGAGGGCGACATGGCCGCCGTGGCGCAGGAGGCGTTGGTGGCGATTAAACTCATCAAAGCCACGGGGAAGGAAGATCACGAGTCCCGGCGCTTCCGGGACCGTTCCAACGATTCTGTCGCCGCAGTGCTTCGCTCTGCGCGCACCAGCGCCGTCTTCGGAGCCGCGGTGGATGCTGTGGTGGCCACGGCCACGGCTGGTCTCATCTGGCTCGGCGCCCAGCGCGTACTGACGGGTGACCTTACCCCGGGCGATCTGGTGATCTTCACGTCGTACCTGCGTGACTTCTTCAGCCCAACGCGGGCCTTGTCTAAACTGCCGGCCCAGTTGACCCGGGCCGGTGTCCGCGCAGCACGCATCGCGGACACTCTGCAACGCCCCCTGGAGCTGCAGGACAAGCCCGGGGCCCGTCCCGCGGCTCCGCCAAAGGAGAAGCTGAGCCTTGAGCGCGTAAGTTTCGCCTACACTGCAGACCGCCTCGTTTTGCGAAGCGTGGATTTGACCGTCCCCGTGGGCACCACTCTAGCTGTCGTCGGCCCCACGGGTGCGGGCAAATCGACGATCGCGGCCCTGATGTGCAGGCTTCAGGATCCCACCAGCGGCCGCGTCCTGCTCGACGACGCGGACTTACGCGACCTGACAGGCGAGAGCGTGCACACCCACGTCGGGCTCGTCACGCAGGAGGCATTGCTGTTCCGGGCGACGATCCGGGAGAACATTGCGTATGGGCGTCCTGACGCCTCACTGGACGAGATCAAGCGAGCCGCCCGTGCTGCCCTTGCCCATGACTTCGTGACAGCCCTCCCGCACGGCTACGACACGGTGCTGTCCGAGCGCGGGGCGACGCTGTCCGGAGGCCAAAGACAGCGGCTGGCGCTGGCACGCGCGGTCCTGCAGGACTGTCCGATCCTTGTTCTCGACGAGCCCACCACCGGCCTTGATGCCCGCTCCGAGCATTCCGTGCTGCGCGCACTTCGCCAGGTCGCCTCCGGACGGACGTCAGTAATTATCACGCACCGGATGACCGCAGCAATGGCAGCCGACGATATCGTTGTCCTTGACGGCGGGCAGGTGGTGGAACACGGCACGCACCGCACACTCATAGCGGCGGGCGGACTCTACGCCGAGATGTGCCTGCTACAGGGCATCACAGGTCCACGGCCGGTGCTGAAACGCAAGGGCGCCGGCTACAGACGCCCCGCTAACCCTCCCCGCGAAATCGAAGCGGACGAGCCCACTACCCATTTAGGGGAGTCCCGGCCATGACGGAGCCTAGCTTCCAGCCAGTGCCGGGTCGCGTCGCGGGTTCCACCGGCGGCTCCGCGTCGGACCCCGCCTCCATTGGCGGCGTCGGCAACGCGCCCTCCGGCAAGGCGGAGCCGGGTGCCGGCCTGACCGGCCGGCGGCTGCACAACTCGGTGCCCCGCCAAGACTGGCGCTTGACGGCGGCGGCGGACGAACCACTGCTGTTCCGCGTGTTGGAGGCCGCGTACGACCTTGGCCGCTGGCGGGTGTGGCACCGCGCCAAAAGGGGTACCTCAAACCTCAGTTGGTTTGTCAGCACGGACGCGGGTGAGGTCGTGCTGCGCCGCTCGCACAACCTGAAGACGGTGGCGGGCGCACAGTTCGAGTGTTCGCTCATCGATCACCTGCGCCGCCACGGCTACCCGGCCCCGCCCATCCAGCGCAGCCGTGACGGCGCGATCTGTGTCCAAGTCGGGGGTGTCCTGCATACGGTCATGCACCTGATGCCCGGCCATGCTTTCGATCCCGGCAACACCGACCAACTGGCCGCCGCTGCGCAGGGTCTTGCCCGATACCACGCCATCGTGTCCAAGCTGACGCCGGCGGAGCAGGACCGCTCCTCGGGCCTGGCTGCCCTTGGGCACATGGGCCAGGAGCATCTGTTCGCCGCGATCGACGTCGTGTCGCCACTGCTGGACGTCAACGCCGGAGCGGAGGTGCAGGAAGAAGCCCGCTATCTGGCCGGCAGAATGGAGCAACTGAACATCGGGCTCGGGCAGCGGCAGAAGGACCTAACCGCTCTGGCGATCCACGGATCCTACGGCCAGTCGGCTCTGCTGTTCGACGGGGGCCTGCTGACCGGTGTGCTTGACTTCGACAGGTCAGCCCATGACCTGCTTACTCTGGATCTGGCCTATGCAGTGAGGTCATTCTGCCGCCAAGACCCGGTCGGCGGCCCCGGGGACGACATCGATAAAGACCTCTGCCGGACCTTCCTCCGGCATTACCGCAGCCACACCCCGCTGGCGGACACGGACTTGGCCGCCCTGCCGGAAGTCTTCCAAGCCCACCGGCTGATCAGGATCGCCAAGAAGTGCAACAACTTGCTGATCAAGCAGGTGATCGCGCCCCGGCAGCCCAAGGACGCCCACAGTTTCGCGCGGTTGCTGAAGCGCGAGGGCGCACTGGTGCGCTGGCTCACCGAAAATCCCATCACCTTAGCGGAGGACGCATGAACCGCACCGAAATCCGAGCCCAGAGCCGTCAAGTCAAAGAGGAACAGGTCAGCCGTGCAGCATGGGTCTGCACACCAGAGTTCCTTGACCGCTACATCCGCCCGCACCTCGGCGCTGCAGGCGCAGACGCCACGGCCGACGGCGGCACCTGGACCACAAACGTGATTCAGCTGGACGGCTCGGGGGCCGCCACGGTACAGGTCGAACTCGACGGCAGCGCCCCCGTCTTCGCCAAGCTGTTCCCCTTCGACGACGGACCTGCGGTGCACGCAAAACTGCAGACGATGCGTCACGCCGGGCTGGGAGCAGGGTCACCGTATCAGGTCGTCGAGCCCCTGGCCTGGTACGGGACAGAGAAGATCCTGCTGTGTCAGGGAGCCCCCGGCCGGCCGCTCTCGGCGCTGCTCGACGACGGCGCTGGACTCGTCGAGGGGTGCGCCCGTGCGGGAGCGTGGCTTGCCCACCTGCACGGCATGGAACCGCGGATCGGTGCCCCCCAATCCCTCCTGGTGACGGGGGAACTGACGAGCCTGGCCAAACGCCTCGCCAAAGTGGTGACCGAGCGCCCGGATTATATCGATACGGCTCTGGGCATGCTCAGCCGCCTGGACGCCCTCAGCCACGACACCGTGGACGGCATCCTGGCACAAAGCCACGGGCAGTACCGCCCTATCCATGTTTTCCTCACCGACGACACGGTCACCGTGATCGACCTCGACCGCAGCGCGCCGGCAGACCCCGCCCGCGACGTGGCCGAGTTCCTGCACCGGGTGCGCCAAGGCGTTCACGCTGCCACCGGCGACTTTTCCCGCGCCGATCAGCCATGCGCCGCGTTCCTCGACGCATACCGGGCGGCCGCCGGCGGTGAACGGCTGGCGAATTTGCGCTTCCACTGGGCGCGATACATCTTCCACAGCCTCAACCGGGAGATCAAGAGCGGCGAAGCTGACTGGCGGAACGGCGGTAACACCGCATTCCGGCACTACCGGGACGAGTTCTATCGGGTGGCGGAAGGACGGGCAGGAGCATGACGCCCTCTGTGAGCATGCTGCTGGACCGTGCCGGGCAGGAGTTCCCGCTGGCCGAGCTCGCGAATTTATGGCCCCTGGGCGGCTGGACGTCCGTTACGCCGGTCACAGGCGGCAAAAACGAGCACCTGCGCGTCACCGCCGGAAACGGCATCCACTACCTGCGCCGCTCGTACCGGTCCAAACCGCATGAGGAACTCACCCGTCAGTTGTATTTGATGCGGCTGCTCCGGGACAGGGGATTCCCGGCACCGGAGGTGGTGCCCGCCTGCTCCGGAGAGAATCACGTCGACCTTGCCGGTCGTCTGTGGATTGCTACCCGGGCCGTCGAGGGGACGCCGTTCGACAACGAGTCGCCGGCCCATGTGCGCGCCTTGGGACAGACGCTCGCAAGGTACCACCAGATCGTTGCCGACCTGCCCGCTGTGGTGATCGAGCCGCCGGTACTCATCGAGTTGCGCAGGCTGAGCAAGGAAGAGGGGGTGGATCCGTCACTGCGTGCCCGGACGGCGCACTTGGTGGAGCGGCTGACCTGCCTGTTGCCGGGCCTGCCCCGGGTGGTGGTGCACGGCGGCGCCCGGCGCGGCAGTCTCATCTTCAACGGCGATCAGCTGGCAGGAGTTCTGGATTTCGACAGTTCCCACCCGGACGTGCGGGTTCTCGATCTTGCGGTCGCCGTCCATGATGTCAGCAAGGTGTACACGAGCCAGGGGCAGGAGGACCACAAAGTGGCGCTCAACCTCAACCGGGTTACCGACCTGTTGGCCGCCTATAGCCGGGAGATGCGGCCGACGGCTGCCGAGGTGGAGGCGCTGCCGCTGCTGCTGGAGGCCAAACGCCTGAAGCGGGACCTGGGGCGCCGCAGCCGGGCCCGGAGCGGAGAAGCCCTCTCCGAAAACGATCATGCAAAGATCCGGCTGGAAGACCAGCGGCTCGCCTGGCTTGACGGGCATCGGGACGCTCTGTTGGCCGCCTGCGACAGTGCGCTAGCACGGGTCCCCGAGTCATCCCAGGCACGCCCTCGCGAAATCCGCTAGTGACAGATTTCTGGTTGGGTGACTAGTTGTGTGACGTCATCCACCTTGACAGTTAGGTTCCCTCTGCCCGTCTCATAGGGTTTAGCCGGCGATGACCTGCGGCGAGCCGAGCTGCTTGAGGCCCTCGACGCCGAACTCCCGGCCGCAGCCGGACTGCTTGGCACCGCCGAACGGCACGCGCGGGTCGATCGCACCGTGCTTGTTGATCCAGACCGTGCCGGCCTCGATCCGGGCCGCTACCTCGCGGGCCTTGGCCGGCTCGGAAGGCCAGACCGAGGCACCCAGGCCCACCTTGAGTCCGTTGCCATCTGCACGGCCTCATCCACCGTGGAGTACTTGATGACCGGCAGCGCCGGACCGAACTGCTACTCGGCCACCAGCGTGGCCGGGTAGAAGCTGCCGGCCTGGCCCTCCCCCGGGTTACCGCCGGTCAGCACGCGGGCACCGGAATCCTGCGCGGCCTGTCAGGATCCGGAACTTCTCAGGTTTGCGGACATTCTCAAGCGGGACTTTATTGATAAGGGTCGAATGGGACGAGCCACCGGAAGCAGGTTCTACGACTACGCGTAGTCCCGACGGGACCGGCCTGTCTGAGCGATGTTCAAAAGTCTTGTTGTTCAAACAGGTCGGCGTTTCACGGCGAGGAGGGGACCTGCGACGAGGACTGTAGTTGCCAGGCCATTTGGTCCCAAGGACCATTCCGCTCCCCGCGTTGACGCGGCGGCACGAGCCCGGCCATATCTTCCCGTGGTCAAACTAAAGGAGATTCATTCGACAGCTGCGACCTCGATGTTGCGCAACGGCGTGCGGCGGGCCGGCCGGAGCCGTACGGTAGCCGGATGGAACGCTTTACGGGGTTCATCACGGGTCTGGGCACCAGCGCGGGTCGCAGGCTGGTGGTCGGGCACTGGGTGGACTCGCCGCTCGGCCCCTTCACGGACGTCATGACCGAGGACCGCGACGGGCTGCGGACGCTGCTGGCCCCTAACCGGGCGGTCGCCGACTATGTGTCCGCGACCTACCGCTTCGACGAGGTGGTGGTGGCGCCGCTGGACGCCAGCCTGAGTCCCGCCGGGGAACGGAGGGCGGAACCGGGGAACGAACCTTGGACCGCCGCACTGATCCTCCGCGTTAACGGCGGCCCGCTGGAGCTGCGCGCTGAACTTGGCCCCGTGACAGCGCTGGGCTGGATCCTGCAATTGGTCCCCGCCCGGATCGCCGTCCACCCGGCGTGGCTGACAGCCGTGAACCGCGCCGCGGGCATCCTGCTCCCGGGTGTGTCCACCGCTGGCTCCGCCGGAAGCGGACGTCGGGAATACTATGGCGTGCGCTCCATCCGTGGCGTCGAGCGCGCGGAGGCGAGCTGGAACGGGGCCGGCCTCGGGCCCCTCACGCCAGTGGATCCGCCCGTGCACTTCGGCTTCAGTTCCGTCCCCCGCACGCCGCAGGCCGTGGCCGTTACGACGACGATCCTCTCTGCCCGCCGCTGAGGCGGGACCGGTTGCGGAAGGGTTGGTGGCGTTCGTCGTCGACGGGGCCACGGCGCTGCTTTCGCTTACGTCGTCGCCGCTGCCGCCCCGACAACCGTCGGACCTCCCGACGGCTCTAGGCCGCCGGGAGGAGACAATGGCAGAGGCTAGTCACGACCGACGACGATCGTCGTCGACTTAGAAGTCCCAGTCCTCGTCTTCGGTGTTGACGGCCTTGCCGATCACGTAGGAGGACCCGGAGCCGGAGAAGAAGTCGTGGTTCTCGTCGGCGTTGGGGCTCAGGGCGGAGAGGATGGCCGGGTTCACGTCCGTGACGGTGGACGGGAACATGGCCTCGTAGCCGAGGTTCATCAGCGCCTTGTTGGCGTTGTAGTTCAGGAACTTCTTGACGTCCTCGGCCAGGCCAACGGAGTCGTACAGGTCGTGGGTGTACTGGACTTCGTTCTCGTAGAGCTCGTAGAGCAGCTCGAAGGTGTAGTCCTTCAGCTCCGCGCGACGCTCCTCGCTGACCTTCTCCAGGTTGCGCTGGAACTTGTAGCCGATGTAGTAGCCGTGCACGGCCTCGTCGCGGATGATCAGCCGGATTAGGTCCGCGGTGTTCGTCAGCTTGGCGCGCGAGGACCAGTACATCGGCAGGTAGAAGCCGGAGTAGAACAGGAAGGACTCCAGCAGGGTGGACGCAACCTTGCGCTTGAGCGGATCGTCGCCCTGGTAGTAGTCCATGATGATCTGCGCCTTCTTCTGCAGATTCTCGTTCTCGGTGGACCAGCGGAAGGCTTCGTCGATCTCCTTGGTGGAGCACAGGGTGGAGAAGATCGACGAGTAGCTCTTGGCGTGCACCGATTCCATGAACGCGATGTTGGTGTAGACGGCTTCCTCGTGCGGGGTCAGCGCGTCCGGGATCAGGCTGACCGCGCCCACGGTGCCCTGGATGGTGTCCAGCAGGGTCAGGCCGGTGAAGACGCGCATGGTCAGCGTCTGCTCGTCCGGGGTCAGTGTGTTCCACGACTGCACGTCGTTGGACAGCGGGACCTTCTCGGGCAGCCAGAAGTTGTTGCAGAGCCGGTTCCAGACCTCAACGTCCTTCTCGTCCTCGATCCGGTTCCAGTTGATCGCATCCACGTGGTGCAGAAGCTTGACCTTCTCGGCTGACATCGCGTCCCCTCTTCCCAAAGTCTGTGTTGTTCCATGGTGCCCGAATGCCGGCCGCAGTGCGGCCGGCGGTCGCTCCCGCGGGCCGGATTGCCGGCGCCGCGTCGGTGCAGGTACGACGGCGGGCGGGCACCCGCCGTCGTACTTTTCAGTTGTTGGGGACTGCTACAGCATGCAGCTGACGCAGCCTTCCACTTCGGTTCCTTCCAGCGCGAGCTGGCGGAGACGGATGTAGTAGATGGTCTTGATGCCCTTGCGCCACGCGTAGATCTGCGCCTTGTTGATGTCGCGGGTGGTGGCGGTGTCCTTGAAGAACAGCGTCAGCGACAGGCCCTGGTCCACGTGCTGGGTAGCGGCCGCGTAGGTGTCGATGATCTTCTCGTAGCCGATCTCGTACGCATCCTGGTAGTACTCCAGGTTGTCGTTGGTCAGGTACGGGGCCGGGTAGTACACGCGGCCCAGCTTCCCTTCCTTGCGGATCTCGATCTTGGACGCCACCGGGTGGATCGAGGAGGTGGAGTTGTTGATGTAGGAGATCGAGCCGGTCGGCGGCACGGCCTGCAGGTTCTGGTTGTAGATGCCGTGCTCCATCACCGAAGCCTTCAGCTCCCGCCAGTCGTCCTGGCTGGGGATGTCCACGTTGGCGAACAGTTCCTTGACCCGCTCGGTCTTCGGCAGCCACTCCTGCTCGGTGTACTTGTCGAAGAACTCGCCCGAGGCGTACTTGGACTTCTCGAAGCCGCCGAAGGTCTGGCGGTGTTCGATCGCCAGCTTGTTCGAAGCCCGCAGGGCGTGGAACAGCACCGTGTAGAAGTAGATGTTGGTGAAGTCCAGGCCCTCTTCGGAACCGTAGTGGACCCGTTCGCGGGCCAGGTAGCCGTGCAGGTTCATCTGGCCCAGGCCGATGGCGTGCGACTGCAGGTTGCCTTCGGCGATCGAGGGCACCGAGTTGATGTAGGACATGTCCGACACCGCGGTCAACGCCCGGATGGCGGTCTCGATGGAGGTGCCGAAGTCGGGCGAGTCCATGGTCTTGGCGATGTTCATCGACCCGAGGTTGCAGGAGATGTCCTTGCCGATCTCGGAGTAGGTCAGGTCCTCGTTGTACAGCGACGGCGAGGAAACCTGCAGGATCTCCGAGCACAGGTTGGACATGATGACCTTGCCGTCGATCGGGTTGGCCCGGTTCACCGTGTCCTCGAACATGATGTACGGGTAGCCCGATTCGAACTGGATCTCGGCCAGCGTCTGGAAGAACTCGCGGGAGCTGATCTTGGTCTTCTTGATCCGGCTGTCGTCGACCATCTCGTAGTACTTCTCCGTGACGGAGATGTCCGAGAACGGCACACCGTAGACGCGCTCGACGTCGTACGGGGAGAACAGGTACATGTCCTCGTTCTTCTTGGCCAGTTCGAAGGTGATGTCCGGGACCACCACGCCGAGCGAGAGCGTCTTGATCCGGATCTTCTCGTCCGCGTTCTCGCGCTTGGTGTCCAGGAAGCGGTAGATGTCCGGGTGGTGGGCGTGCAGGTACACCGCGCCGGCACCCTGGCGGGCACCGAGCTGGTTGGCGTAGGAGAAGCTGTCTTCGAGCAGCTTCATGACCGGGATGACGCCGGAGGACTGGTTTTCGATCTGCTTGATCGGCGCGCCGTGCTCGCGGATGTTGGTCAGCGACAGCGCCACGCCGCCGCCGCGCTTGGACAGCTGCAGGGCGGAGTTGATGCCGCGGGCAATGGACTCCATGTTGTCTTCGATGCGCAGCAGGAAGCAGGAGACCAGCTCGCCGCGCTGGGCCTTGCCCGCGTTGAGGAACGTCGGGGTGGCCGGCTGGAAACGGCCGTCGATGATCTCGTCCACCAGCTGGGTGGCCATGGCCTCGTTGCCCCGGGCCAGGTGCAGGGCCACCATGCAGACACGGTCTTCGTAGCGCTCCAGGAAGCGCTTGCCGTCAAACGTCTTGAGCGTGTAGGAGGTGTAGAACTTGAACGCGCCCAGGAAGGTTTCGAAGCGGAACTTCTTCTTGTAGGCCCGGTCGTAGAGCGAGCGGATGAAGTTCATCGTGTACTGGTCAAGCGTTTCGCGCTCGTAGTACTCGTTCTTGATCAGGTAGTCGAGCTTCTCTTCCAGGTCGTGGAAGAAGACCGTGTTGTTGTTAACGTGCTGCAGGAAGTACTGGTGTGCAGCCTCGCGGTCCGCTTCGAACTGGATCTTGCCGTCCGGCCCGTAGAGGTTAAGCATGGCGTTGAGCTCGTGGTAGCCCAGCCCCTTGAAGGCGGCCGGCAGCTCTGCCTTGGCGTCGGCTACGGGCGCGTTTGCAACTGTCGTTTCCAAAAGAGTTCCAATCCTTGCTTGACCCGGTCTACGTCCTCGGACGTGCCCATGAGTTCGAATCGATAGAGAAGGGGCACCTGGCACTTGGCGGCGATTTTCTCCGCCGCCAAGCAGTAGGTTGTGCCGAAATTCGTGTTGCCGCCACCGATCACACCGCGCAGCAGGCGCCGGTTCTCCTCCAGGTTGAGGAATTTAATCACCTGCGGCGGAATAGAGTTCTTGCCGGATTCCCCGCCGTACGTGGGCAGCACCAGCACGAACGGCCGGAGCGCTTGCAGCGTCTCCTGCTGAGTGCGCAGCGGGATCCGTGCCGCCGGCAGTCCCAGCTTCTGCATGAAGCGGTCGGTATAGCCGGAGGCGGACGAGAAGTAGATCAGGTCCGTGTCGGCGATCCCGCCGGCCGCCGGATCTGCCTGCTGCTTCCTGGCGTCCTCACTCATCAGCAGCTCGGTCATGACGTGTGGTTCTGGTTCGCTCGGTCCGGGTCAGGCCACGGAAGCGGCGGCTTGGGCCAGTTCCTCGATCTTGTCGGGGCGGAAGCCGGACCAGTGGTCCTGCTCGGTGACGACCACGGGAGCCTGCATGTAACCAAGGGAACGGACACGCTCCAGCGCTTCCGGATCCTGGGACAGGTCAACGCTCTGGTAAGCGATGCCCTTCTTGTCCAGAGCCCGGTACGTGGCGTTGCACTGCACGCATGCTGGCTTGGTGTAAACCGTTACAGTCATGGTCCTTCTCCCCTAATGATCGGTACGACGTTTCTGCTGTTTTTCTTGGCTGCGCGGCCTCCCCTGGAAGGACCCGGACTCACTGCCCAACAGCTGCTCCAATACTACATCTAGTGGACTCGGCCAATCGGAACCCCAAGATGATGTATTACAAGTATGTCATTCCTTTCCCGGCTTCGTCCACAGCCCGTGGGGATATCTTTCAGCGGTTAAACAGTTGATATTCCGGCCTTCCCGGGCCGCCGTCCACAGCCTGTGGATTCCCTGCCCACAGCTTGGGAAAGTATCGTGTCGCAGCTTCATCGGCGTGTCGCTCGTAGTGCGGCCAGCACTAGATGTTGTGGTCCCTGGTTCTGATGGTGTCCGCCCTCACCGCTCGAGGGATGATCTGGAGGATAACCGCCCGGTCGGACACTTCCGGCACGCCCGGCACCTGTCCGGCACCTGGTGGCCGCGGCGCCCGGGTCCGTTCCAGCCAAAAGGGCCCTCCTCCTGCGGACCCTCCTGCTCCCCATTAATAGAACAAATCAAGGTGCCGGCACATTCCTCCGGACAACCACCAAAGGCACCCGGATCTGCCCGACCTCCGTCCATCTTTTCGGGGGCCTCCGACGCGGCATCAGCCCAAGGTAGGCTTGGCTCAATCCCCCATATGCAACAGGAGAGCTGATGGTCAACACGGTGCACCTGCGGACCCTGCTTGAGGTCACCCGGCGCGGCTCGTTCGCCGCGGCAGCCGCCAACCTGGGCTACACCGCCTCGGCGGTTTCGCAGCAGATGTCCGCGCTGGAGCGCGAAACGGGCGCCAAGCTGTTTGAGCGGTCTGCCCGCAGCGTCCAGCCGACCGAAACAGCGCTGGTGATGTCCCGGCACGCGGCCAAGGTGCTGACGGACATCGATGCCCTGCTGGCCGCCACCGCCCGCAGCCAAGACACCAGCACGCAGGAAGTCCGGCTGGGCATCTTCCCCAGCCTCGCCACGTATGTGCTCCCCCGCCTGCTGCAGGCGCCCGAATGGCCGGGCCTGGGGATCAATCTCAAAGTATCTGTCGCCGAACCCGGACAGACGATCCAGGGGCTGCGCGCCGGCGGTGAACTCGACGTCGCCCTGGTCTTCCAGGTGGGGCAGGGTGGTTTGGCCTGGCCCAACACCGTGAGCCGGCAGTGGATCGGCGACGACAATTTCCGCGTGGTGCTGCCCGAATCGTGGGGCATCCGCCCCGGTGCCTCGGTGACGGCCTCTCAACTGGCCGAGATGCCGTGGATCATGCACCACCCGGGCACGGCCGACGCGACCGTGATCGAGCGGCTCTTTGCCAGCTGCAACCTTCATCCCCGGGTGGTGGCGTACTGCGACGACTTCAACGCCAGCCTGGCCATGGCCGGTGCCGGACTAGGGGCCGCGCTGGTCCCGGAGCTGGCCATGCACAACGGACCGGACGGGATTGTGGTGTTGGACGTTCCGGAAATCCGGCTGGCCCGCAACATCTTCGCGCTGCTGATCAACGACAGGCAGAACGCGCAGCTGGGCCTGTTCATGGACCAGCTCTCCGTGATCCTGCGCGACATGAGCATCACCACCCGGCGCGCCTGAGCGGAATCGCCGCCGGCCATCTGGCGCATCGGTGCGATGCCCGGTGTACTGATCGCTCGACGCGCCGACGCACCGCCGCCCCGACGCCGCTGGTGACGGTTCGCCGTCCCCGGGGCACCGCCGTCGTTATTCAGTGCACCGGGCAACAACAGGCGCCGCCGGTACCCGTGCTAGGACGGGTACCGGCGGCGCCATGTGGTTAACGCTGGCGAAGACGCCCTACTGCGCGGTCAGGCTGTCCACGTACTCCTGGTTTTCACCGATCCACTTTTCCACCACGGGGCCGTAGTCGTCGGTGTCTGCCTCGTTGAACATGGCGTTCTCCAGCGAGTACAGGGTCTCGGAGTCCATCTTGAAGTTCTTCAGCCAACCGGCCAGCGTCGGGAAGTCCTCGGCGAAGCTGGTGCTGGAGTAGGCGTAGATGCCCTCGGCGTCGCCCAGGGTTCCCTCGGGGTCTTCAAGGTCCTTGAGCGGGAAGGCGTCGTAGGCCCAGTGCGGGCGCCACAGCGTCACGGCAATGTTCTCGCCGGCTGCAGTGGCCGACTTCAGCTCGGAGAGCATGGCCGGCGTCGAGGAGGTCTGGTACTTCATTTTGTCCAGGCCGTAAGTGGGGATGACGTTCTTGGTGGTGGCCTCGGTCAGGCCGGCGCCGGGCTCGATGCCCACCAGGCGGTTGTCGAACTGGTCGGCGTTGGCCGCAAGGTCCTTGAGCGAATCGACCGGAGCGTCCTCGTTCACCGCGATGGTCAGCTTGGCTTCGTCGTTCCACTGGCCCAGCTCGGTGATCTTGTCGCCGTACTCTTCCAGGTAGCTGGCGTGCGTGACCGGCAGCCAGGTATCCAGCGTCAGGTCGTAGTCGCCGGTGGACAGGCCGGAGAAAACCGGGGCCGGGTCGGCGTACTCCAGCGTGACCTTGTAGCCCTTCTCCTCCAAGATGGCCTTCCACAGTTCGGACGCGGCGATGCCCTCATCCCAGCCGTTGAAGACCGCGATGGTGACGTCCTGTTGGTCCCCGTTGTCCACCCCGCTGGCTGCCTGGCCACCGGCCTCGCCGCCGCTGCCACAGGCAGTCAGTCCGAGTGCTGCAACGGCGGCCAGGGCCGCAAGCTTGCTGTAATGCTTCATAGTGTTCCTTTCGTAATGCCCACCGAGGGCACGTTGATTGGTCTTGGAGCCGCGCCAGGTCAGGCGTTCTGCAGGCTTTGCTTGGCCAGCCGGCCGGCGCCCGCGCGTCCGCCGGGCTCCGAGGTCTTGCCCACACTGGCGGTGACCCGGTCCAGGAAGATGGCCAGGATGACCACCGCCAGTCCTGCTTCGAAACCGAGGCCGGCGTCGATCCGGTTCAGGCTGGCGACCACCTCGCCGCCCAACCCGCCGGCGCCGACCATCCCGGCGATGACCACCATCGACAGCGCCAGCATGATCACCTGGTTGATGCCGGCCATGATGGTGGGCATGGCCAGCGGAAGCTGGATCTTGCGCAGGATGCTGCCGGGACTGGAGCCGAAGGCGTAGCCTGCCTCCACCACTTCCTTGTCCACGCCGCGGATGCCCAGCTCGGTGAACCGCACGCCGGGCGCCATCGAGAAGATGATGGTGGCGATGATGCCCGGGACCACGCCGACCCGGAACATCACCAGAGCGGGAATCAGGTACACCATGGCGGGCATGGTCTGCATGAAGTCCAGGATCGGCCGGATGATGGCCGAGGCGGTGGCGGAGCTGGCGGCGAGGATGCCGGTCGGGACGCTGAGCAGGATCGCCACCACGGTGGCCACGATGACCAGCGCGAACGATTCCATCGCGTTGTCCCACTGGTTCACGCCGACGATCAGCAGGAAGCCCAGCGCAGTGCCCAACGCGAGCTTCCAGCCCCTGGCCGCGTAGGCGATGGCGGCGAACACGATGATGATCGCCCAGGATGGCGGCGTGGTGAGCAGCCACTCCAGGCTGTCGTAGGCGGCCAGGAAGACGGTGCGGATGAAGGCGAAGACCGCGGCGAAGGTCGCCAGCAGCCAGTCGAGCCCGACGTCGACCCAGTCGCCCAGCGGGATGCGGAATTCGAGATCCATTAGCGGGTTCCCCCTTCGGCCGACGTCTTGATGCCCATCGAGGTCTTGTTCAGCGTCCGCGTGACTTCTTGTTCGGGAATCGGCGCGGGGGCGCTTTCTACGATGGGAATGTCCGTGGTGCTGGAAGGCACGTTGCCCAGGGCGGCCAGCAGCGTGACCCGGGGTATCGCGCCGACCAGCCGGCCCTCGTCGTCGACCACGGGCAGCGGGATGGGACTCTCAACGGCCAGGCCGAAGAGCTCCGAGAGCGGGGTTTCGGCACGAACCGCCCCGTTGCCGTTGCGCACGGCGGCGGCCAGGTCAGGTGCCCGCGATTCGACCAGATGCATCACGTCCCGGTCGCGCACCGTGCCGAAGAAGGTGCGCCGCTGGTCCACCACGAAGGCTGCGGACGTCTGCAGATCGCGCATGGTGCGCAGCGCGTTCCGCGGACCGCCGGAGAGATTGACGACGGCGCGGGCCGGTTCCATCACGGATCCTGCGGTCAGGACGCGGGTACGGTCCACGTCCTGGACGAACTGCGCCACGTAGTCATTTGCCGGGTGCGTGAGGATGTCGTCGGGTGTGCCGATCTGGACAATCCTGCCGTCCCGCATCACGGCAATCCGGTCGCCGAGGAACATGGCCTCGTTCAGGTCGTGGGTGATGAAGACAATGGTCTTGCCCAGATCCGCCTGCAGCGCGACCAACTGCTCCTGCATCTCACGCCGGATCAGCGGGTCCAGGGCAGAGAAGGCCTCATCCATCAGCAGGATGTCCGTCTCGGCGCACAGCGCCCGGGCCAGACCGACGCGCTGCTGCATGCCGCCAGAAAGTTCCGCCGGGAACTTGTCGCCCCAGCCCTCCAGCCCCACCAGCTTCAGCACTTTCTCGGCACGCGCCAGCCGCTCTGCCTTGGCCATGCCCTGGACTTCGAGGGCATAGGCGGCGTTGTCCGCCACGGTGCGGTGCGGCATCAGCGCGAAGTGCTGGAACACCATCGAGATCTTTTGCTGGCGGACCTTCCGGAGTTCCGCGTCGGAGATGGTCGAAATATCCGTGCCGCCGACCACCACGTTGCCCGCGGTCTGCGGCTGCAACCCGTTGAGGGTGCGGATCAGCGTCGACTTACCGGAGCCGGAAAGCCCCATCACCACGAAGATTTCGCCGGCGCGGACGTCGAATGACGCGTCGATCACTGCGGCGGTCCCCAGCGCGGAGACCTCATCCCGCGTCTTTCCGGCCTTCATGCGCTTAACGGCTTCGGCCGGTCGCTTGCCGAAAACCTTGTAGACATTCTGTACGCTCAGTGCGATTTGTTCGTTCACTTCGGCCCGTCTACGCTGCGTCGCCGCCAGGAGCGGGCGGAGTTGCAACGATTGGTGCTTGGTCTTTTGCGGACAAATACACGCGTCAAACTCATAAGCTCCTGGCTGCCGCGGTCACGGCGCCCAGAAAGACGGTTTCGCCGAAGCGATGACGGGAAGCTCCCCCAACCGCCAGTTCGACGTTCAGCACATGTGGACTCCGCCACGGGTCTGCATAGCTCGCCCACATGCCGTTCGTATTACTGGTTGTTCGTCCTCCACCGTAACAATCCGCTGTTCACTGTGAGCTGAATTTTGGACTGAAATCGGTAAAGTCATTGCAGGCTAGCAGCGGTTTGGCCTTGAAATTCCGGGGCTGCGAAGGAGTTATGCCATCGTGACCACCGGCGCAGCAAATCGCACTTTTTCGCAAATGGATGCGTCCTGCGCAACACGCTGGGCCCACTTGGAGGGTGGGTGTCGGGATCCCCCGCGGACGGCACGCATTCCCGGCCAGTCCTCCTCCGGCCCGCTCAGCGATGACACCAGAAGGGCCGCCCGAGCCTGCGCACTTCCGGGCCTGAATACCGGAGAGACACAGAGCAACCATGGAAGGCTCCTTGGCAATGGACGCCGGTAGTGTCACGCTCGACACACGCGAGCAGTCGCGGTCGTCGTCTACAAGCACAAGCGCACTCAAAAACTAAGGAGCAGCATGACGATCGAAGTTTCCGCCCTCCGCGCCGAGTTCCCGTCACTGACGTCTGGACTGGCTCATTTTGACGGCCCCGGAGGCACGCAAACGCCAGCGGTTGTGGGACAGGCGATTGCCCGCACCTTGACCGGTCCGTTGTCCAACCGCGGCACATTGGTCGCCAGCGAACGCAATGCGGAGAGCGCCGTCTCGGGTTTCCGCATCGCCGTAGCCGACCTGCTCGGCGCCTCTCCCGAGGGGATCGTCTACGGGCGCAGCGCCACCCAGATTGCCTACGACTTCTCCCGCACGCTGGCAAAGACGTGGAAACCAGTTGACCAGATCGTCGTCTCCGGGCTCGACCACGACTCCAACATCCGGCCCTGGCTCCAGGCCGCCGAAACAGCAGGCGTCACCGTCCGCTGGATTCCATTCGACCCCGGCACAGCAGAACTTGATCTATCCGCTGTCGACGAGATCATCAACGAGCGCACTCGGCTGGTTGCCGTCACCGCCGCTTCCAACCTGCTGGGCACCATGCCCCCGGTCGCGCGAATCGCGGCGCGCGCACACGAGGTCGGCGCCCTCGTTTATGTCGATGGCGTGCATTACACCGCCCACGCCGCAGTCGACGTCAAGGCGCTGGGTGCGGACTTTTTCACTTGTTCGCCGTATAAGTTTTTCGGGCCGCACTGCGCCGCTCTCGCCGCCGAACCGGGCCTGCTGGAGACCCTGAAACCGGACAAGCTGCTACCTTCTACCGACAATGTCCCGGAGCGATTCGAGCTCGGCACTTTGCCCTACGAAATCATGGCCGGCACAACCGCGGCTGTGGACTTCATCGCGCGCCTCGCGCCGGACAAGGGCCCGCGGCGGGAACGGCTCATCGCTGCCCACCACCTCATCGAGCAGCACGAAGTGCGGCTGCGTCAGCGCATCGAAGAAGGTCTCGCCGACCTCGGGGATCGCATCACTATTCACTCGACCGCAGCAGAGCGCACCCCGACACTGTTCTTTACCTTCCGCGACAAGAACGCCAACGAAGTCTCTCAGTTCCTTGCAGAGCAGGACATCCTCGCTCCCGCCGGCAGCTTCTACGCCCACGAGCCCTTCCAAGCCCTCAGGCTCGCCGTCGATGCCGGCATGCGCATTGGACTCGCACCCTACAACGACGACGCTGAGATCGACCGCCTCATCACGGCACTGTCAAAGTTCCTCTGAGGACGGCGCAGGCCGGACAAAAGAAAAACACCCCGGTCCGAAGACCGGGGTGTTTACCATCAGCGTAGTCATCCGTGCAGAGGATGTCTCACCATCTTGGTGGAGCTGAGGGGACTCGAACCCCTGACCCCCTGCATGCCATGCAGGTGCGCTACCAGCTGCGCCACAGCCCCTTGAATGGAAGTCTCTGCCAACGTGTTGGCGTGTATTCCACAGCGTGAATATCACCGATGGTGTCCTCACGAGTGGAGCTGAGGGGACTCGAACCCCTGACCCCCTGCATGCCATGCAGGTGCGCTACCAGCTGCGCCACAGCCCCGTTATCCTTGCGGATTCCGTGCCGCTTCCTTCGAAGCAACTTGAATATTCTATGCAGAGACCGGCACGGATTCCAAATCAGGGACCGGCTCGGAACATGCCGCCCGGCGCCGCGCAGAACGGAACCAGGCGGCAGGTGCCGCGCTCCCCCTCGGCTACTCGGTTTCCGTTGAGGCCGGCTTCTCGTCCAGCTGCAGGTCGATGGCCGGGCAATCCTTCCACAGCCGTTCCAGCGCGTAGAAGACGCGGTCTTCCTGGTGCTGCACGTGGATGACAACTCCGGCGTAGTCCAGCAGCACCCAGCGTCCCTCGGAGCGTCCTTCCCGGCGGACCGGGCGCAGGTCCTGCTTGTGCAGTTCCTCTTCGATGCCGTCGACGATCGCGTTGACCTGCCGCTCGGTGGGCGCAGAGGCGATCAGAAACACATCGGTGATGGCCAGCCGCTCGCTGACGTCGATGGCAACGATGTCTTCGGCGATTTTATCGCTGGCTGCCTTGGCGGCGGTCCGCGCAATGGCGATAGAGCTTTCGGGTGCGGTCATGGGTCTCCTTGAAAATGAACCAGCTATTGATTGACGGCTTCAGCCGCCGAAGAATCCAAGCATCATGGCGATGCCCGCGGCGAACGCCGCGGCACCCAGCACCAGAGCGGCGCCGACAGCAAGCCGGGTCCGCTGGACCCGCCCCAGCCCCGCTGTCCGGGCGTCCAGTGGGTCAAGTCCGTGGGCGCTGCTGGCCTTGAGCGGGTGGATGGCCTCGCCGCGTCCTCCGGCCAAGGCTTCGGCCTGGGCCAGGATCTTCGACCGCGGAGCGGCACCTGCGCTTTGGGCTGCCCGGGGTGCGGACGCCTCCCGTGGCTGTACCGGAACGGCACGGGTGGTGGCGGAACCTTCGGTCTTCCCCGTCTGTGCTGCCGGCCTCCGCTGCGCCGGCGCAGCTTGCCGGGCAGGAGCGCTCTGGGCCGGAGCCGTCGGTTTGGGGGCCGGCGATTTGGGTGCCGTCACTTTGGCAGCCGGTGTCGCCACCGGCGTCGTCACCACGGGAACATAGGACGTCGACGACGGCCGGAGGATGTGCTGGTCGGATCCCGGAACGGCCACAAACTCCATCGGCGCCGAGGCGATGTCAGCGATCGGGCGGTCCGAGGCGGAGTGCCGGCGCTGTTCGTTCTCGTCGCTCAGCCGCTTCTTGTCGGCGGCCCGGCGGTTGAGGACTGCGGCGCGCTCGGCCAGGGCCTTCTGCTGTGCCAGCAGTTCCAAGTCAACGTCATGCGGTGACTGCTCCTGCCGGGACTCCATCATGGCGACCATGTTCTTGGCCTGGCCCATCAGCAGGTCGCGGGCAGCCAAGGCCTGCTCCACGGTCATCTCGCCGGCGTCGACGGCCTCGCGTCCGGCAGTGGAGAGTTGCTCTTGCCCGTCGGCCGCCGGCTGGACCGGATGCCGGCCGGTGTCGCCGCTGCGCCGGGCGCGGCGGCCACCTTCGATCGGCGGACGCTGCGGCTCATACGGGGTATCGGCCGGTGCAGCCGAGGTGCGGGCCCCGCTGTCCGCAGGTTTGGCAGGGCTGCGGGCGGGGTCGGCAACCGGAGCGCCGGAGGCACCGGGACGGGATCCGGCAACCGGAGCGCCGGAGGCACCGGAACGGGATCCGGCCGAAGCACCTTCGGAAGCGCGTCCGGCCGAGGCTCCGCCCGAAGAAGGCCCGGCCGAGTCACGGCCAGCCCCTTCAGCCGGGGCATCCGTAACCAGCCAGGGGTTTTCGCGCTGCAACTGCTGTTGGCGCAATTGTCGCCGGGTCGGCACCTGCTCGCGGTCCGGAGCAGGAACCTGGGGCAGCGCGGCGGTCAGGGTCTTGAGCGCGCGGCGTGCCTCGCGTTCACGGGCGCGGGTCTGCGAGGACCGCTCGCCCTGGCGTTCGCGGGGAGCTGCAGGGCCGTCACCGGGAACTGCAGCGCCGTCACCGGGAGCTACTCCCCCGCGCTCCAACGGTTCATTTGCCTGGGCATTCGGAATCTGCGGGCCGGCTCCGGAGGCAGACTCGGGCCCCGTACCGGCGCCATCGCGCTGCCGCCGGATGTCCCGGCGGCTGCGCGGCTGGGATTGATTGCTCATGCTTTGCTGATCACCCGGTAGTAAACGACTATTTTCATTGGCTCGGTTCAAGTTGGCTCGCCATTGCGGCGCCATGCGACGAGCGCCGGTAGAGACCGTACTTGGCTATGTACTGTACTACGCCGTCCGGCACCAGATACCAGACCGGCTGGTCCTCGGCCACGCGGTCCCGGCAGTCCGTGGAGGAAATCGCCATCGCCGGGACCTCCAGCAAGCTGACGTCCTTGCGGCCCAGGTTGTGCAGCTCATGCCCCGGCCGGGTCACGCCCACGAAGTGCGCCAGTGACCACAGTTCGTCGATGTCTTTCCACGACATGATCTGCGCCAGCGCATCCGCGCCGGTGATGAAGAACAGCTCCGCATCGGGACGCGCCGCACGCAGGTCCCGCAGGGTATCAATGGTGTACGTCAGCCCGGGCCGCTCGATGTCCACCCGGCTGACCGTGAACCGCGGGTTTGACGCCGTGGCGATCACCGTCATCAGGTAACGGTGTTCGGCCGGGCTGACATCGCGCCCGGTCTTCTGCCACGGCTGCCCGGTGGGCACAAAGACCACTTCATCCAGGCCAAACACCGACGCTACCTCGCTGGCCGCCACCAAGTGTCCATGGTGGATCGGGTCAAACGTTCCGCCCATGACGCCAAGCCGGAGCTTGCGCCCCGGGTAAGTGGGGCGCAGTTCTCCGGCTGGCGGGGCTTTAACAGGCAGCGCGGGCACGAACGACTAGTGGCGCTCGGCTTGGCCGTGATCGTGCTTGTTCGGGAACTGGCGGTGCGGATCCACCTGTTCCTCCACGGCCGAGTGGCGCTGGCCCACACTGGTGAACGCGATCGTGGCAAACATCAGGAGCACGAACAGCGTCATGAATCCGACGCCGATGGCCCACGCGGGGACCGGAAGTTCGACGTGGGCGGCTTCGCTAGCCACCAGTGCGGCGTCGAGGACCTGAGACAGCATGATTCTCCCTTGATGTTTTCAGCCCGGCCGCGCTCAGGCGGACGGGATATGGCTTCGTACCCATGGTACGCGTTCCGGCAGCGGAACCGTGATTCAGCCGGGCACAGCTCCGGCTCGCTCAAGGATCAGTCGCGGACCTGGCCGTCGCCCTGGACGATCCATTTGGTGGTGGTCAGTTCCCGCAGGCCCATCGGGCCGCGGGCATGCATCTTCTGTGTGGAAATCCCCACTTCGGCCCCCAGACCCAGCTCCCCGCCGTCGGTAAAGCGGGTGGACGCGTTGACGATCACCGCCGCCGAATCGATCTCGGCGATGAAGCGCTCCGCGTTGCGCAGGTCGTTGGTAATGATCGCCTCCGTGTGCCCGGTGGTCCAGGCGCGGATGTGCCGCAGCGCGTCGTCCATCGAGTCCACCATGGCCACCGCCAGGTCCAGGTCCATGTATTCGCGGGCCCAGTCCTCGTCGGTGGCGGTTTCGGCCTCGACGCCGGCCGGCAGGATGCCGGCCACGCGCTGGTCCACGTGCAGCCGGACTCCCGCTCCGGCCAAAGCCGCGAGGACGTCGGCCGAGGCGGCCGCATCGCGGTGCAGCAGCAGGGTCTCCACGGTGTTGCACACCGACGGCCGCTGGGTCTTGGCGTTGAGCAGGATGTCCACGGCCATCTCGGTGCCTGCCGACTCGTCCAGGAAGATATGCACGTTGCCTTCGCCGGTCTCGATCACCGGGACCTTCGCGTTGTTCACCACGGACTGGATCAGTTCGCGGCCGCCGCGCGGAATCAGCACGTCCACCAGCCCGCGCGCCTGCATCAGGGCGTTGGCTCCGTCGCGGCCGTAGTCGTCCACGCTCTGCACCGCGTCGGAGGGCAGGCCCACCCGGTCCAGCGAATCCCGGATGATGCCCAACAGCGCAACGTTGGTGTGCCGGGCCGCGCTGCCGCCGCGCAGGATCACGGCATTGCCGCTCTTGAGCGCCAGACCGGCGATGTCCACGGTGACGTTCGGCCGGGCTTCGTAGATGGCGGCCACCACGCCCATCGGCACGTGGACCTGGCGGAGCCGCAGCCCGTTCGGCAGCGTCTGCCCGCGCATCACGGTCCCCACCGGATCCGGCAGCGCGGCCAGGTTTTCCAGAGCAGCGGCCAGTCCATCGATCCGCTTGGTGTCCAACGTCAACCGGTCCAGCAGCGCGGCGCTGGTGCCGTTCGCCTTGCCCTCGTCCAGGTCCTGGCGGTTGGCCTGCAGTACCACGTCCCGCTTGGCGACCAGGGATTCGGCGATCTCCCGCAACGCCTTGTCCTTCCACGCCCGGTTGGCCCGTGCCATCCGCCGCGCGGCGTTTCGGGACCGGACCGCGATGGCCTCTACGGCCTCGGCGGCATCCGGCTGTTGGCCGTTCTGGGTCGCTTCGGCCGTGGACTGGGAAGAGGCTGTCTGGGTCATACAGGCGATTTTAGCCCGGACGCCGCGGGAAGCACGACGACGGAGGTCACGTTACGTTGCACGCCCACCGACGGCCTGGTTCAGAGCACCACCAAATCGTCCACGTGGATGATTTCGCGTTCGTATTGGCGCCCCAGCGACGCCGCCAGTTCCTTGGTGGAGCGGCCGAGCATGCGCGGCAGTTCATAGGAGGAGAAGTTGACCAGTCCGCGGCCCACCACCCGGCCGTCGCCGTCCGCCAGTTCCACCGGGTCGCCCGGTTCGAAGTCGCCTTTGACCGAAACAATGCCGGCCGGCAGCAGCGAACGGTGCTTGTCCCGGACGGCCTGCACCGCGCCGTCGTCAAGGACCAGCCGGCCCTGCACGGAGGCCAAGTGCGCCAGCCACAGCAGCCGCGGCGGGCGGCGGGTGCCGCTGACCGCAAACCAGGTGCCCACGTCTTCGCCGGACAGCGCGCGGGCCGCGTTGGGGGTGGACGTGACCAGTGCCGGGATGCCCGAGCCGGCGGCGATTCCGGCGGCCTCGACTTTGGTCATCATGCCGCCGGTGCCGACGCCCGCAGCCCCGGTGCGGCCGATGTTCACGCCGTCCAAATCCTCCGGCCCGGCCACCAGCGGGATCCGCTGAGCGCCATCCTTGGGCGGACCGTCGTAGAGCGCATCGACGTCGGACAGCAGCAGCAGCGCGTCGGCCTTGACCAGGTGGGCCACCAGCGCGGCCAGCCGGTCGTTGTCGCCGAAGCGGATTTCATGGGTGGCCACGGTGTCGTTCTCGTTGACCACCGGCACGACGCCGAGGTGCAGCAGCCGGTGCATCGCCCGGTAGGCGTTGGCATAGTGCTGGCGGCGCATCAGGTCCTCAGCGGTCAGCAGCACCTGGCTGACCGTGATGCCGCGGGCACCGAAGGCCTGTGTGTAGCGGGCCATCAGCAGGCCCTGGCCCACGCTGGCCGCGGCCTGCTGGGTGGCCAGGTCCCGCGGCCGGCGGCCCAGGCCCAGCGGCGCCAGTCCGGCGGAGATGGCACCGGAGGACACCAGGATGACTTCGGTGCCGGCATTGCGGCGGGCCGCCAGTACTTCCACCAGCGACAGCAGCGCCTCCTCGGAGATGCCGCCCGCCACCGAGGTCAGCGAGGACGAGCCGACCTTGACCACCAGGCGTTCGGCGGTGGCCAGCAGGGTCCGGTCGGCCGTCGTGGCCGGCTCAGAGCTCATCGTCGTCGTCATGGTCTTCCTTCTCGGTCCAGACGTCTGACTTGCGCTCGGCCTCGAGTTCCGCGCGGGTGGCAGCCCTGGCCTGCTTGCGCTCCTCGTACTGCTCGCGCTTCTCCTCGCGGGTGGGCCGGATGTACTCCATCAGGCGCAGGTCGGTGCCGCGCGGGGAGGACAACAGCTCGGCGCCGGCAGCCATGGTGGGCTCCCAGTCGAAGACCACTGCGTCGTCCTCGCCGATCACCACGGTGTCCCCCGGCCGCGCACCGGACTTGAACAACTGGTCCTCGACGCCCAGCTTGGCCAGCCGGTCGGAGAGGTAGCCCACGGCTTCGTCGTTGTTGAAGTCGGTCTGCTTGACCCAGCGCTCCGGCTTCTCGCCGAGCACCCGGAACAGCGGTTCCAGGTTCTTCTCTTCGCGGCGGATGATGAAACCGCGGTCGTTCACGGACCGCGGGCGCAGCACGGCGGGGGCAACCTTCGGCGGGGCGGCCTTCACTTCGGCCCGTGCGGTGGCGACGATCTCGGCCATGGCAAAGCCCAACTGGCGCAGCCCCTCGTGGCTGGAGGCTGACACTTCGAAGACGCGGTATCCGCGCTCTTCCAGCTCGGGCCGGACGAATTCGGCCATGTCGCGGCCGTCGGGCACGTCCACCTTGTTCAGCGCCACCAGCTTGGGGCGCTCGTTCAGCGGAACCACGTCGCCGTCGGCACCGGCGTAGCTCATGTCCACCGCGTACTGTTCCAGTTCGCGCTCGATGATCTCCAGATCGGAGAGCGGGTTGCGGTCGGCTTCCAGGGCGGCGCAGTCCAGCACGTGCACCAGTGCGGCGCAGCGCTCCACATGGCGCAGGAAGTTGTGGCCCAGGCCCTTGCCTTCGCTGGCACCTTCGATCAGCCCGGGCACATCGGCGATGGTGAACCGGGTGTCCCCGGCCTGCACCACGCCCAGATTCGGCACCAGCGTGGTGAACGGGTAGTCGGCGATTTTCGGCCGGGCGGCGGACATGGCCGCGATCAGGCTGGATTTGCCCGCGGAGGGGAAGCCGACCAGCGCCACGTCCGCGATGGACTTCAGCTCCAGGACGATGTCCCGCTCGTCGCCCGGAATGCCCAGCAGCGCGAAGCCGGGGGCCTTGCGCTTGGCCGAGGCCAGCGCGGAGTTGCCCAGCCCGCCCTGGCCGCCGGCCGCGGCAACGAATTCGGTTCCCTCGCCCACCAGGTCGGCGAGTACATCGCCGTTCTTGGTCTTGACCACCGTTCCGTCGGGCACGGGCAGCACCAGCGTGGCGCCGTTCTTGCCGCCCCGCCAGTCACCCATGCCGGGACCGCCGTTGGTAGCGTGCCGGTGCGGGGCGTGGTGGTAGTCCAGCAGCGTGGTGGTCTGGTGATCCACGCGCAGGATCACGTCGCCGCCATTGCCGCCATTGCCGCCGTCGGGCCCGCCCAGCGGCTTGAACTTCTCGCGCTTGACGGAGACACAACCGTGGCCACCGGATCCGCCGGAAACGTGCAGGACTACCCGGTCAACGAATGTTGCCACGTGATCTATCTCCTCTATGCCGGTGGGCCAGAACCGAAACGGCCCACCAGTGATTCTAGTCGGGTTAAAACACCAGTGAGGCGGACCGACGGCCCGCCTCACTGCAAAGCTGTTTACTGCTGGAGATTACTCCGCAGCGGCAGCCACGATGTTCACGACGCGGCGTCCGCGGCGCGTGCCGAATTCAACGGCACCGGCCTCAAGGGCGAACAGCGTGTCGTCGCCGCCACGGCCGACGTTGGCGCCGGGGTGGAAGTGGGTACCGCGCTGGCGGACGATGATCTCGCCGGCGGAAACTACCTGGCCACCGAAGCGCTTGACGCCAAGGCGCTGTGCGTTGGAATCGCGACCGTTGCGAGTGGAGCTCGCACCCTTCTTATGTGCCATTTATTTTGCCTACCTTTTTGTCTGAAGGAACGTTTGAAAAGCCAGCGGACCGCTTAGGCGATTCCGGTGACCTTGACCTTGGTCAGTGCAGAACGGTAGCCCTGGCGCTTCTTGTAGCCGGTCTTGTTCTTGTACTTCTGGATGACAATCTTCGGACCGCGGAGATTCTCGACGATCTCGGCCGTGACCTTGACGTTGGCCAGGGCATCGGCAGCGGAGGTGACCTTGTCGCCGTCGACCAGGAGCAGAGCAGGCAGCTCGATGGTGCTACCAGCCTCACCGGGGACGCGGTCAAGGGTCACGAGGTCTCCAACGGAAACCTTTTCTTGGCGGCCGCCGGCGCGGACAATCGCGTACACCACTTGGGAACTCACTTCTCTAGACGTTTATTACAGTTTTTGCTCGAATACGCAGGCACGTTCATGACGACCTGGAAAGCACTGTGCATCCGCGCCTGCGGGTGGAAACCCTTCGAAGGCGTACGCACCGAAGATCTAGATTACGCTATTGCGGCTATCCGCCGCAAACCAGCGGCTCCGGGAGTGCCGGAGGGGCCTGCGTGATCCTTACCTGGCGCGAGCGGACTGGAATCCGCTCGGTCGCACCTAGCAATACTACCGCCGACACGCCCGGGACCCGCGCATTTCCGATCCGCGACACGGCGGATACAGCACAGGCCGCGGACCCGAGGATCCGCGGCCTGTGCTGGTGGCAGTTTTGCTACAGCTCCGAGGCGGGCACTCCCACGCCCAGCACCAGAGGAGCCGCGGCTTCGGTCTTTCCGGCGGCTGCCTCAGCCAAAGCGGGCCCGGCCGGCGCGGCCGCGGCGTGCCGGTGGCTGCCGTTGTTCTCCGGCGAGATGGCGGCATCCACCGTCTCCACCGGAGCGTCGGCTGCACCCTGCGGGCTGCTGGCAGCACGACGACGGCGCGGCTTGCGGACCGGCTCTGTGGCCTGAACCTGCGGCCCGGCGGCGGGCGCAGGCTGGACCTGCTCAGCCGGCACCGACGGCTCGGCTGCCCGGGACGTGCCTGCTGCGGCCGGTTCCGGTGCGGCTGCGGAAGCAGCCTCAGGTGCGGTTGCAGGAGCGGCGGCGGGTGCGGTCGCAGGTCCGGCCTGCTCCCGCTTCTCCACCGGGGCGACCTTGTTGAAGGCCTCGGTCAGGCTTTCCAAGGTCAGCGACGGCTCTTCCTGGGCGGCCGCCGGAGCGGACGTGGCCCGCGGGATGGCTACCGTTTCGCCGTTGATCTTCAGCACGCCGGCGCCGCTTTCCTCGGCGGCTGCAGCAGCCGAGGCAGCAGCAGCGATACCGGAATCATCGGCGCGGCGCGAGCGGCGCTTGCGGCCGGAGCCGGCAGGCTGGCCCTGTGCGGGGGCCGGACCGGCTGCGGTTTCGGGCTTGCCGGCAGCTTCGGGCTTGCCGGCGCCGCTGGCTGCGGGGACTGCTGCGCCGTCGTGCTGTTTGGCCTTGGCAGCCTCTGGGTGTTCCTCCGCCTCGTGGGCGGCATGGGCTGCGGCGGCGATGTTGGCCAGTGCTGCCCGGGCAGCCTCGGCCTTGGCCTTGCGCTCGGCGTCGTCCTCCTGCGCCACCGCAGCAGGCGCCTCGGTGGCCTGCTCCTGCGCCTGGCCGCGGTTGCGGCGCTTCTCGCTGCGCGACTGCCGCTCCGAACGCTTCTCGATCCGGGCCTGGTGGTGCTCGGTTGCCGCTGCGGGACGGCGGTGCTCCACCGGTTCGTCGTGGGTGATCACGCCGCGGCCGGCGCAATGCTCGCACTGCTCGCCGAAGACTTCCAGCAGCCCGGTGCCCATCCGTTTCCGGGTCATCTGCACCAGGCCCAGCGAGGTAACCTCGGCCACCTGATGTTTGGTCCGGTCGCGGCCCAGGCACTCGACAAGGCGGCGCAGCACCAGGTCGCGGTTGGACTCCAGCACCATGTCGATGAAGTCGATGACGATGATTCCGCCAATGTCCCGCAGCCGCAGCTGGCGGACCACTTCTTCGGCCGCTTCCAGGTTGTTCTTGGTGACGGTCTCTTCAAGGTTGCCGCCGGAGCCGGTGAACTTACCGGTGTTGACGTCTACCACGGTCATAGCTTCGGTGCGGTCGATCACCAGCGAACCGCCGGACGGCAGGAACACCTTGCGGTCCAGCGCCTTGTGGATCTGCTCATCCAGCCGCTGCGCAGCGAAGATGTCCGTCTCCGAGGTCCACTTTTCCAGCCGGTCCACCAGGTCCGGGGCCACGTAGGTGACGTAGGCCTCGATGGTGTCCCAGGCTTCTTCGCCGGACACCACCAGCTTGGAGAAGTCCTCGTTGAACACATCGCGGACCACCTTGATGGTCAGGTCCGGCTCCGCGTAGAGCATTTCCGGTGCCAGCGTCTTGGTGGAGCCGGCACGCGATTCGATGCCTTCCCACTGCGCGCGCAGCCGGTTGATGTCGTTCATCAGCTCTTCTTCGCTGGCGCCTTCGGCCGCGGTGCGGACGATCACGCCGGCGCCGTCCGGAACATGTTCCTTCAGGATCTTCTTCAGCCGGTTGCGTTCCACGTCCGGCAGTTTGCGCGAGATGCCGGTCATCGAGCCGCCCGGCACGTAGACCAGGAAGCGGCCCGGCAACGAGATCTGGCTGGTCAGGCGGGCACCCTTGTGGCCCACCGGATCCTTGGTCACCTGCACCAGCACCGAGTCGCCGGACTTCAACGCCAGCTCGATCCGGCGCGGCTGCCCGTCCAGGTGGGCGGCGTCCCAATTGACCTCGCCGGCGTAGAGCACGGCGTTGCGGCCGCGGCCAATGTCGATGAAGGCAGCTTCCATGCTGGGCAGCACGTTCTGCACCTTGCCCAGGTAGACGTTGCCGATCAGCGAGTCCTGCTGGGTCTTGGAGACGAAGTGCTCCGCGAGCACACCGTCTTCCAGCACGCCGATCTGAATCCTGTCGTCGCGCTGGCGGACCACCATCTGGCGGTCGACGGATTCGCGGCGGGCCAGGAACTCGGCCTCGGTGATCACCTGGCGGCGGCGGCCGGACTCGCGCGATTCGCGGCGGCGCTGCTTCTTGGCCTCCAGCCGGGTGGACCCCTTGACCGATGCCACCTTGTTGCTCGGAGCGGTCTCCGCCACCGGGCGCGGTGCGCGAACCCGGGTGACCGTGTTGGGCGGATCGTCCTCCGAGCCGCCGGTCAGTTCCAGATCCGCATCGCCGCGGCGGCGACGACGGCGGCGGCGCGAGGTCACCCCGTCCTTCTCCCCCGTAGCGCCCTCTTCTGTGGCTTCGGCGGCCTCGCCGGCTTCTTCCGTGCCGGCTGCTTCGCCGGTACCGGCCTCGACCTCGGCCCGGTTACGGGTACGGCTGCGGCGGTTCCGGCGGCTGCGGCGGGATCCGCCGTCTTCGTCTTCCTCGTCGGAGTCGGCTGCCGCGGCCGGCTGCTGCTTGGCAGCGGCGACGGCGGAAAGGTCCGGCGCGTGGAAGAGCAGCGACACCGGGGACGACGGAATCGCGAACGGATCCTGCCCGGCCCCGGCTGCCGTTGTTTCTTCGGCCTGTTCCTCTTCGGCGGGCGCTTCGGTGGCGGGCTCGGCGGGACCTTCGGTGGTGGGCTCGGCGGCAGCTTGGTCTGCGGCCGAGGTCTGCTCCTCGGCCTGCTCCGCGGCGGGTGCGGCTTCGGCTGCTGCCGGGGCGGCGGTGGCCTTGCTGGAACGACGACGGCGGGACGGCGCCTTCGCGGGCTGCTCGTCTGCTGCGTCGGCGCCGGTTGCCGGCTGGGTGCCGGCGGCCGGCTCGGTGGCGGCCTCGGCACCGGAAGCGGCAGCTTCCACGGCTGCGGGCTCCTGCTCGCCGGCCGCGGTTTCGCCTGCCGCGGTGGTCAGTTCGGCCGCGGCAGAGTCCGTGGTCTGCGCGGCGGCGCTGCGGCGGCTCCGCGTGGTAGCGGAGGTACGACGGCGGGCGGCCGGCTTTTCGGCGGCTTCCTCCGCGCCTTCGGCTTCCAGAATGCCGTCCGCGTTCACGGGCTGCTCAACCGGCTGCTCGGCACGGCTGCGGCGCTTGCGCACCGGTTTGGCTGCGGCCTGATCGGACTGCGCATCGGCTTGGGCATCGGCTGCGTCCAGCACACCGTCCGGGGCGGCTCCGGCGGCGGCCTCGGCCTGCTCGGCGGCCGGGGCGGCAGCCTGCTGCGCGTCGGTGCCTTCCTGCAGCGCGGCTTCCTGGGCCGCTGCTTCGGCGGCCTTCTGGGCGGCGGTCTTGCGCGGCTGCCGGGTCCGGGTCTTGGCAGCAGGTGCCGCTTCAGCAACCGGGGCAGCGGCGGAGTCTTCCGCCTGCGCCTCTTGGGCGGCCGCTGCTTCCGCGGCCTTCTCTGCGGCGGTCTTGCGCGTCCGGCGTGCCCGGGTGGCGGCAGCCGGTGCTTGGCCTTCCGGCTGGCTGGCTTCCGTGGCTACTGCGGCCTGCTGCTCCCCCGCGGAAGACGCATCGGCGCCCGGCACAGCGGCGGAGGCACCGCCGTCGTTAGTGGAACCAGCGTCACCGGGCTCGGTGGCTGCGGCGGGCAGTTGCACATCCAACTGGTCCTGCGACGGTGCGGACGCAGCGGGCTTGCGGCGAGGCCGCGGCGGTTTTTTGGCTGTTCCCTCGGGCGAATCGGCCGGAGTGGAGGTAGCGGGTATTACCTGTTCATTGTCCATTTAAAGTTATGCTCCAACCCTTGCGGCACCGGCCACATCCCGGTGCCCTCGGGGGCATGTAGCCGGGTGTCCGGGTGCCCTAGGCTGCCCGACACCGAAAGTCGTCTTGGTATCACCCGAGCTCGCGCCATCACGTGGGGCGCGGCACACCCGGGGACCAGCGGCGCTTTTCCGTCTGCCGTAACGTTCTCTTCACCGGCAGGGCCGCCCGGCGGATTCCCAGCGCCCATCCGGATTGATGGGCTCCTTGTTCGGGAAGCATCGCCGACGGACCTGGAAGCCTGTCGCTGGACCAATAGCAGCATGTGGGGCCGCTATCAGCCACGATCATTCTCTCACACCGGGTTCGTTTTGGTGAGTATTCGCCTCATCTCTCCGGCGTAGAATCGAGCCAACTGCCCCCGAGCTCGAGGAACACGGTGCACACCGACGCGCAACGCTCCACATCCCTGGCCGCCACCGCCTCCGGACACCGTCCGGACAGCGAGGTTCCCGGCATTGCCCGGGAAAAACCATTTGCCTGGCTGCTGCTGGCCACCGGCGTGTTCGGCTGGATCATGTCCGGCATCCTGGTGCTTGAACGGCTGGCCACCTACCAGGACCCGGGCCATGTGACCAGCTGCGACATCAATCCGTGGGTCTCCTGCGGCAAGGTGTTCCTGCACTGGCAGGCCTCGCTCTTCGGCTTCCCGAACCCACTGATCGGCATCGTCGCCTTTGCCGTTCCGATCACGACGGCGGTGGCGATCCTTGCCGGGGCGCGGTTCCGCCGCTGGTACTGGATCGGCCTGCAGACCGGTGTCACACTGGGCTTCATTTTCGTCGTCTGGCTGTGGAGCCAGGCGCTGTACGACATCCACATCCTGTGCCTGTACTGCATGGGCGTGTGGGCCGCGATGATCGCGATGATCGTCCACACCACGGCCCGAAACCTGGCCCACGGGGTCATCAAGGCGCCGGCCAGTGTGGTGCGGTTTGCCGGCAGCTGGGCCTGGACCATTACCGTGCTGCTGTGGGTCGTGACCGCCGGGACCATTTTCCTGGCGTTCATCGACGCCTTCCTGGGCTGATCTGCGGCCTTCTGATGGGCTGATCAACGACCTTCTTTAACGGCCAGAGGCCGCGTCCCCGTCCGGGGTCGCGGCCTCTGTGCGTTGGGCTCAGCCTAGGAGAACCAGATGCCGATCTCGCGCTCGGCGGACTCCGGCGAATCCGACCCGTGGACCAGGTTCTGCTGCACCTTCAGGCCCCAGTCGCGGCCGAAGTCGCCGCGGATCGTGCCGGGAGCGGCAGTGGTCGGGTCGGTGGTCCCGGCCAAGGACCGGAAGCCTTCGATGACCCGGTGCCCCTCGAACACGGCGGCGGCCACCGGACCGGACAGCATGAACTCGACCAGCGGCTCGTAGAACGGCTTGCCCACATGCTCCTCGTAGTGCTTTTCCAGCAGCTCGCGGGTGGCTTCGACCAGCTTCAGTTCAACCAGCGTGTACCCCTTGGCCTCGATGCGGGCCAGGATGCTGCCGGTGAGACCGCGGGACACGCCGTCGGGCTTGACCAGTACAAGTGTGCGTTCAACGCTCACAATTTCTCCTCTTAGCTTTCACGATTAGCTCCAAAAACCCCGTTTCATCCTACGGGACGGGCTGGCCTGGCCCGGTTTCCGGACGGGACCGCCTCCTCCGACGGGCGGCCCGGCCCGGCCACGTTGACGGCAGGGAGCGCCGGTCAACGGCCACGGCAGGCAGCCCAGGTCAGCTGCTGTCCCCGCCAGCCACACTGCCCGGTCGGGGCACGGAGCGCTGGTTAGCGGCCGTCGCTACCGGCGGTTCCGGCGGTCCCGGCAGCCCCTGCTTCTCCGCCGTGCTCGCGCTCCCATTCGGCCTGCTCAACGTCGCGCTGGGCGTTTTCGCGGTCCAGTCGGCCGCCGGTGCGCACCGCGTACCACCAGGACAAGGCGAACAGCAGCCCGACGACGAACATCACCGGCTCGACGAAGCCGGTCACGATCAGCAGCACCTGCAGCCCCCAGCCGATGGCATAGCCGGCCGGCCGGCGCAGCAGGGCGCAGCACAGCACCAGCACAACGCTCAGGCCGATCCCGAGCCCCAGAATCAGCGCCGGCGGTACCACGTCGCGGTAGAGCCCGAACACCACCAGCGTGGCGAAGAAGGCCACGAAGGCCTCCAGCAGCAGCACGGTGGAGGCGAACATGGCCTTGATCGAACGCCGTTTTTTGGGCATGTTCGGTCGCCATTCACGCTGGGCTTTGGTCAGTTTGGCCATGGATCTTGTTACTTTCCTAGCAGGATGCGGGCGTCGGCGACCAGGGTGATGGACCCGGTGATCAATACGCCGCCGGAGAGGTCGTTGTTGGCTTCGGCCCGGCCGACGGCCCATTCGATGGCATCATCCAGCCGGGGCGCGATGTGGACTGCGTCCTCCGGGAAGCCGGCGGCCATGGCGTCCTCCGCCAGCTGCTCGGCCGGAATGGCCCGGGGCGAGTTGGAGGTGGTGACGCAGATTTCGTCGGTCAGGTCGGAGAGTTGTTCGCGCAACTGCTGGAGCAATCCGACGGCGTCCTTTTCCTGCAGCACGCCGACCACCGGGACCAGCGTGGTGAAGTTGAACGCCTCCAGGATGGCCTGTGCGCTGGCCTTCATCCCGTCGGGGTTGTGGGCGGCATCCACAATGATGGTGGGCGCGGTCCGTACCACCTCCAGCCGGCCCGGCGAAGTGACCTCCAGGAACGCCTCGCGGAGCACTTCGACGTTGAGCTCTTTCTCCCCGCCGCCGAGGAACGCCTCGAGCGCCGCCACGGCCACCGCGGCGTTCTGGGCCTGGTGCGCGCCGTGCAGCGGCAGCATCAGGTCCTCGTAGCGACCGGCCAGCCCGTTGATGGTCAACTGTTGGCCGCCCACCGCCACGGTGCGGGACTCGACGCCGAATTCCACGCCTTCGAAGCGGAACGGCACCTGCAGGTCACGCGCCTGTTCCAGCAGCACCTCGGCCGCATCCAGCGGCTGTGCGGCGCTGATCAGGAATCCGCCGCGCTTGATGATGCCGGCCTTCTCCCGGGCGATGTCCGCAGTGGTGTCCCCCAGCAGGTCCGTATGGTCCAGCGAGATCGGGGTGACTACCGAGACCTGGCCGTCCACCACGTTGGTGGCGTCGGTGATGCCGCCCAGACCGACCTCGACCACCGCCACCTCCACCGGCTCGTCGGCGAAGATCGCGATGGCGAGGATGGTGACGCATTCGAAGTAGGTCAGCCGCGGTTCGCCCTCGGCGTTCAGCTCTTGGTCCACAATGTCCAGGTAGGGCCGGATCTCGTCCCAGACCCGCACAAACGTCTCGTCCGCCACGGGTTCGCCGTCGATGCTGATCCGTTCGGTGACCTTGGACAGGTGCGGACTCGTGTAGCGGCCGGTGCGCAGCCCATGTGCCCGCAGGCCCGCTTCGATGATCCGGGCCGTGGACGTCTTGCCGTTGGTCCCGGTCAGGTGGATGCTGGCGAAGGCCTTGTTGGGCTCGCCCAGGATGTCCATCGCACGGAACAGCGGTTCCATCCGCGGTTCCATCTTGTTTTCCGGGGCGCGGCCCAGCAACTCCGCGTAGACGCTCTCAACGCCGAATTCATCACTCATGGTTGGTGCCCCTTCAGGATCCGGTCTTTTCCACGGACACGGCATCGCCGTCCCCGGCCACCAGCACAAGGTCCACGGTGAGGGTCTCCTGCGAGACCAGCCCCTGGTGCAGCGTGAGCGCGTCCAGCACGGACTGGTCTGCGGTCACCGTGGTGCGGATGCGGTCGCTGACCACCAGTCCGGCATCCTTGCGGGCCTGCTGGATGGTGCGCACGTAGTCGCGCGCCACGCCCTCGGCTTCCAGCTCAGCGGTCACCGTGGTGTCCAGCACCAGGAAACCGCCGCCGGGCAGCATGGTGACGGCCGAACCCGCCGCGGCGTCCTCGGCGACCACCGTTTCCAGCGAGTATTCCGACGGCTCCAGCGCCAGTCCCCCGGCGGTGACCACGCCGGCGTCGTCCACTGACCAGTCACCGGACTTGGCCGCCTTGATGGCCTGCTGCACGTTCTTGCCCAGCCGCGGACCGGCGGCGCGGGCGTTGACCACCAGCTTTTGCGAGATGCCGAACTCTTCCGGCGAGGCGTCGGCGGAGTCGATCAGCCGCACGGACTTGATGTTGAGTTCGTCCTGGATCATCACGGCGTACTGGCCGGAGAGCCGTTCCGCGCCCGGCACCACCACGGTCAGCGACGCCAGCGGCAGGCGTACCCGCAGGTTCGCGCCCTTGCGCAGGCTGGAGCCGGAGGAGCAGATCTGCCGGGTGGTGTCCATCAGTTCCACCAGCTCGGCCAACTGCGGGAACTCACCGGCGTCGGGCAGGTCGGTCAGGTGCACCGACCGCCCGCCGGTGAGCCCGCGCCAGATCTCCTCGGTCACCAGCGGCAGCAGCGGAGCGGCCACACGGCACACCGTTTCCAGCGCGGTGTAGAGCACGTCGAACGCGTCGCGGTCCTCGTCGAAGAACCGCTGGCGGGACCGGCGGATGTACCAGTTCGTCAGCGTGTCCAGGTACTCGCGCAGCGCGTCGCAGGCACCGGAAACGTCATAGGCGTCCAGCGCGGCGGTCATGTCCCGGACGAGGTCGCCGGTGTTGGCCAGGATGAACCGGTCCAGCGATTCCATCGCCTCGATCCGGGCGGTATCGCCGAGGACGGAGACCGCCTCGTGCCCGGCGCCGTGGTTCGCGGAGTTGGTGTAGAGCTTGAAGAAGTGCCAGACGTTCCACAGCGGGAGCATCACCTGCCGGACGCCGTCGCGGATGCCTTGCTCGGTGACGATCAGGTTGCCGCCGCGCAGGATCGGGGACGCCATCAGGAACCAGCGCATGGCGTCGGAGCCGTCGCGGTCCAGCACCTCGGACACGTCCGGGTAGTTGCGCAGGCTCTTGGACATCTTCTGCCCGTCCGAGCCGAGCACGATGCCGTGGCTGATCACGTTGCGGAAGGCGGGCCGGTCGAACAGTGCGGTGGCCAGCACGTGCATGGTGTAGAACCAGCCGCGGGTCTGGCCGATGTACTCGACGATGAAGTCCGCCGGGTTGTGGCTGTCGAACCAGTCCTTGTTCTGCATCGGGTAGTGCACCTGGGCGTACGGCATCGAACCGGAGTCGAACCAGACGTCCAGCACATCCTCCACCCGGCGCATCATCGACTGGCCGGTCGGGTCGTCCGGATTGGGACGGACCAGGTCATCAATGTACGGACGGTGCAGGTCCACCTCGCCGTCGTGGTTGCGCGGCAAAGTGCCGAACGCTTCCTCCAGCTCGGCCAGCGAGCCGTAGACCTCGCGGCGCGGGTACTCCGGATTGTCCGATTCCCACACCGGGATAGGGGAACCCCAGAACCGGTTGCGGCTGATGGACCAGTCGCGGGCGTTCTCCAGCCACTTGCCGAACTGGCCGTCCTTGACGTTTTCCGGGATCCAGTTGATCTGCTGGTTCAGCTCGACCATCCGGTCCTTGAACTTGGTCACCTCCACATACCAAGAGGAGATGGCGCGATAGATCAGCGGCGTGCGGCAGCGCCAGCAGTGCGGATAGCTGTGCTCGAAACTGGCCTGCCGTACCAGTCGGCCCTCTGCCTTCAGCACCTTGGTGATCGGCTTGTTCGCCTCGAAGACCTGCATGCCGGCGATCTCCGCCAGCGGGCCCTCACCGAAGTTGGACAGGAACTTGGCGCCCTCGTCCACCGACACGATCACGGGGATCCCGTTGTCCTCGCAGATCTTCTGGTCGTCCTCGCCGAAGGCCGGCGCCTGATGGACCAGGCCGGTACCGTCGGTGGTGGTCACATAGTCGGCCACCACGATCTGCCAGCCGTTGCCGGTGCCCCACTTTTCGGCGTCTGTGTAGTAGTCCCACAGCGGCTCGTAGCGCAGGCCGGCCAGTTGGGAGCCCGAGTAGGTGGCGGTGACCGCTTCGGTGGCGGCAGCGGCGTCGTCGTAGCCCAGATCCTTGGCGTAGGAACCGAGCAGGTCCTCCGCGAGCAGGAACTTGGTCTCTGCGCCGGTCTCCACGCGGGTCTCCACGCGCTCGCTGGCGCTCGCTTGGTCGACCACCGGGGCGCCGAGCCAGCCGTGCGGACCGGCTGGCAGCACCGCGTAGCGGATGTCCGGCCCGACGGCGAGCGCTACGTTGGTGGGCAGCGTCCACGGCGTGGTGGTCCAGGCGAGGGCGTTGACGCCGGCCAGCTCCGCGGCCATGGAGTTCTCTGAGCCGTCCGCCCGGATCGGGAAGGTAACCGTGACCGTCTGGTCCTGGCGCATCTTGTAGACGTCGTCGTCCATCCGCAGCTCATGGTTGGACAGCGGGGTTTCGTCCCGCCAGCAGTACGGCAGCACGCGGAAGCCCTGGTAGGTCAGGCCCTTCTCGTGCAGCTGCTTGAAGGCCCAGATGACCGACTCCATGTACTCGACGTTGAGCGTCTTGTAGTCGTTCTCGAAGTCCACCCAGCGGGCTTGGCGAGTGACGTAGTTCTGCCATTCATCGGCGTACTTCATCACGGACGTACGGCAGGCGTCGTTGAACTTGTCGATACCCATGGCAACGATCTGGTTCTTGTCCGTCATGCCCAGCTGCTTCATCGCCTCCAGTTCGGCGGGCAGGCCGTGCGTGTCCCAGCCGAAGCGGCGCTCCACCTTGTGGCCGCGCTGCGTCTGGTACCGCGCCACCAAGTCCTTGACGTAGCCGGTGAGCAGATGGCCGTAATGCGGCAGCCCATTGGCGAAGGGCGGCCCGTCGTAGAAGACGAATTCGTTCTCGCCGTCCTGGCCGGCATCGCGGCCATCGACGGAGGCTTGGAATGTGCCGTCCTGCTGCCAGTACTTGAGCACCAGCTCCTCGATTTCGGGGAACTTGGGCGAGCTCTCGGCAGCGGCAGCGCCGGCGGTGGAGGCCTTGGGATAGATCTGTGGCATGTTCGTCATCCTGGAAAGACAGCTCGGCAAGTGTGGGTACTTCTGCGAGGACGTGCCCTGCTCCAGCGCACCGGTTCGGCTTGAAAGCCGAACCCGCTGCCGGGGCGGAACCCGCGGTACCACCTCACTTGCTGGCCTGCTGCGCCGGAATCGGTGCATAGGGACAGCCACTCGTTCGCTGCTGTGACGGGCTTACCCGTCCGGCTCTACTAGGCCCGCTGTTGGTCTGTGGGCTGTTCTTCCGGAAGCTCACCGGTGATGGCCGGGTCAAAGCTTGTAGCTCAAGTTTAGGGCCACACCGCCGCGACTGTCGAAACGCAGGCCGAGAGCAGGGCCCGCGGCGCGGCCGAGGGCCCTGCACCCCGAATTCCCCGCGGCCACCGGCAGCGAGGTCGTTGCCGACGACAGCCCAGCTCGCTTCCCGACGTCGTCACCCTGAGCCGGTCCCCCCGGCGCAGGACGCATTAGCTGCAACTTCCACCGGGCCAAAAGGTACGATCGCCCAACTACCCAGCGCCTGGCGCTGCCTCATGGCTGGACTTGGGAAGGTCTCGCAGCCCGGCATGTGGCGCAGCTCGGAGCGAACTCCGCGGCTTCGACCTCACGCAGCGGAGGTTGGGGTCATTTCCGCCAGGCCGGCCCCGGGGACTTCGACAAACTGGCCGCCAAGGCTATTGCCCCCACGACCTGGGCGACGCCGAAAGCGCGGGTCAGGCCCGGGCGCTGCCTGAACCAGCCCATTATTGGAGCCCACGGCCCCGCCTCCCATCGAGCGCAATGCTCCTCCGGGAACAACGCGGTAAGCACCCCGTCCCCGATCGCCAGCATGGCCAGTGACTCGACGATCCGCACATCCATGACGCGTCTCCTCCCGCCAAGGACCACCCCCTGCCGGCGGCCCCTGCTCACAGTTTAAGACGCACTCCGGCAGGCCTCCAGAGCGGCTGCGCAAAATGACAACGCGTCAACAGCTGCTACTACCTGACTATCCCTCGTCCGTCAGCCGCTACCCGCCGCCCCGACTGGCGGACGACGAGCCGACGGCTGAAAGTCATCCGGTAGATCCACGATCCAAGACACCACAGCGTTGTTGTGAGGATCGTTGCGCCGACGAGAACGAATCCTCCCAGCACGAACCCCAGCACCGGTAGTCCAAACTGGAAGGCCAGAGCCGCACCCACTCCCAACGTAGTCGAGAGGATGTAGGAGAACCGCCGCGGCTTTGGTGTGGGCGGCAGCGACGGGGCGCCAAATAGATGGCGGACGCCGAAGTTGTAGACCACGTCGGTGGCCATGCCCCTAGGAAACAGTGCCCCGCTGAGACCGATGGGAACCAACGCTGCAAGCCAGACAGGCGACTGCAAGGCCAATCCGATCGCGATGAGGACGACGCACAGTGCCGGCGTGAACCGCAGCGGCAACGCGTAGCGCGATTTGGCATCCAGATCGAGATAACTGAAGCCTTGGCCATTCAGGTTACGCTCCGTAAAAGCGCTGACCGTTGCCATCTCCGTACCTTCCGTTCCGGAGTGTCAGGTGGGCGCGATTGGGTTCCTTCCGGAACCCGTGCCACCACGCTGAGGTGCGTCACCACGATTCTTGCACTTGACGAACGACGCCGCGAGGGCCCAGCGGCCATAACTTGAGCGGACCGCCCTCTGGACCGATGCAGCTGATCCCGTTGTGGGCCTCGACGAGCTTGTTCATGCATCCCCCACGGACGCCGGCGGCCACTCCGCCGTGTCCCAGGCGAAGATCCCCCGCCGTCCGGTAGTTCCCGCCGTCGCCGCGACCCGCCAGCGACCGCGCCAGGGGTGCGTCGGGCCGAGGCCGGAACTGATCAGCGCCTGCAAATGAGCCCCCGGATCGGCAAGCCGCAGCCCGGGGACAGTGACAGCCGTGCCGAAGCTGCCCATCAGCTCAGATGCCGAGCGATCCCTGCACTGTCCCATCCATCACGGTCTCTCCACCTTGCGCGGAGGAACAGCCTCCGGCCCAGCAAGCCCGCGTGCGTGGGGCGGCTCATTTCATCGGTCCAAAGACAAGGGTGCGCGATCTCCGGCGGACGTATTGAATGGTTTTCCGCCGGCGACCACGTCGGTGTGCGAAACCGGAGGGAAGGCCGCTACTCCAAGGATGCAAGCAGTTCGGCGCAGGCTGTTTCACAGCGGCGGCAGGCCTCTGCGCAAATCCGGCAGTGCTCGTGCATCCCGGCGTGCTGTTCGCATTCGTCCGCGCAGGACTTGCATGCAGCGCGGCACGCTTCGAGCACCGCGCGGGTGACGTCTGCGTTGTAACCGGTATGCCTGGACAGGATTCTCCCGGTGGTGGCGCAGATATCGGCGCAGTCGAGGTTGGTGCGGATGCACGTGGTCAGCTCCGCGACCATCCCCTCGCTGAGGCAGGCATCCGCACACGCGGTACATGTCTGAGCGCATTCGAAGCAGGCGGTCATGCACTCCGCCAGTTTTTGGCGGTCCAGTCCGTCCAGGTCCTTGGGGTAGGTCTCAAGCATCGAGGTCACATGGTGTGTCATCACTTTGGTCCTTTCGCCTGTTGTCGGTCGCCGGCGGGTACCGGCCGCCTCTTGCGACAGTAGTCTTAACGCCAAGGATGGAACAGGGCGGGCCCTGCCCACACATCCGTTGACTTATACCCCCTGGGGGTATAAGTTGTGATGACCGGAAAACGCCGTCACGGCCCCATCAAGGGCTCAACGCATTGAAGGTCCTCACCGCCGTGGCAGTGCAGTTGCGACCTCCTCTGGGCTATCAGCTCATGCTGACGCTTCTCGCCCCCGCGGTCGACTACGAGCGTGAGGAGATCGCCATGTGCGGCACAGAGAACCGCGAACTTTCCCTGAGGGATGTATCCTCATCCGGCTGCGCCTGCTGCGCGCCGGCTGACACGGAAAGCGTTGAAACATCGATCCCTGCGGTTGCGTCTGGGGGCGCACCCGCAGAAGCCACGGTGCGCGTCGAATATCAAGTAGCTGGAATGACCTGCGGGCACTGCTCGTCCAGCGTCGCCGGCGCGCTGGCCGGTCTTAATGGTGTCAGCGATGTTCAGGTAGCGCTCATACCCGGCGGCGTTTCCACCGTCACCATCGCGGCCACCCGGGCGGTAGTTGACGCGGAAGTTCGTGACGCCGTAGCCCAGGCTGGCTACGAGCTTGTCCCTTCCTGAAGAACACGGCACCCCTGACAGGCCGCATATTCTCGACAGCATTCGTCATGAACGGAGAGTCATGAGTACCCCAAGTTCGCACGACCGGCACCATCACCACGGACATCCGCCGGTCTCTGAAAACCACCAGCACGCGGCCGGCGGGTTGGAGGACCACAACACCCACGGCCAAGCCATGCCGTCCGGGCACGCCGCGCAGGCTCATTCAGCCGTGGACGACGAGCACGCGGTCCACACCCATGGCCAGCATGCAGGGCACAGCACGGCCATGTTCAAAAACAAGTTCTGGCTGTCGCTGGCGCTCTCGATTCCGGTTGTGTTCTTCAGCCCCATGTTCGCCATGCTGCTGGGCTACACCATCCCGGACTTTCCCGGCGCCACCTGGATTCCCCCGGTGCTGGGCACCGTGATCTTCTTCTACGGCGGTATGCCGTTCCTGAAGGGCGGGCTGAGCGAGCTGAGGACCCGCCAGCCCGGCATGATGCTGCTGATCGCCATGGCCATCAGCGTCGCCTTCGCCGCCTCTTGGATAACCACCCTGGGCATCGGCGGGTTCGACCTGGACTTCTGGTGGGAACTGGCCCTGCTGATCGTGATCATGCTGCTGGGTCACTGGATGGAAATGCGGGCCCTGGGCTCGGCACAAGGAGCCCTCGATGCCCTGGCCGCCCTGCTGCCGGACGAAGCTGACCGGGTGAACGACGACGGCAGCGTCACCACCGTACCCATCGGCACCCTGGCGGCCGGCGACGTCGTCCTGGTGCGCTCGGGCGCTCGGGTTCCTGCGGACGGCCGGATCATCGACGGCGAAGCCGAGTTCGACGAATCCATGATCACCGGTGAGTCCAAGGCCGTTGCCCGCGGCGTCGGGGCGTCCGTCGTCGCGGGCACGGTCGCCACCGACAATGCCGTACGGGTAGAAATTACCGCCGTAGGCTCCGACACTGCTCTGGCAGGCATCCAGCGGCTCGTCGCCGAGGCCCAGGCCTCGTCCTCCCGCGCCCAGGCCCTCGCAGACCGCGCGGCGGCCCTGCTCTTCTACTTCGCACTCGGCGCCGGCATCATCACCTTCGTGGCCTGGCTGTTCCTGGGCAGCCCGGACGAGGCCGTGGTCCGCACGGTAACTGTCCTGGTCATCGCCTGCCCGCACGCGCTCGGGCTGGCCATCCCGCTGGTTATCGCGATCTCCACTGAACGCGCCGCCCGCTCCGGGGTGCTGATCAAGAACCGGATGGCGCTGGAACGCATGCGCACCATCGACGTCGTGCTGTTCGACAAGACCGGCACCCTGACCGAAGGCCAGCACGCCGTCACCGGTACCGCGGCAATCGGGGGCGTCAGCGAGGCAGACCTCTTGGCCGCCGCGGCCGCCGTCGAGTCCGACAGCGAGCACCCGGTGGCCCGCGCGATCGTCGCGGCGGCCGCGGCCGACCCCCAGGCTTCAGCACTGCGGCTGACCGGCCGGGACTTCAGTTCCATGACCGGCCGCGGCGTGCGCGCCGTGGTAGACGGCACCGAAGTAGCCGTGGGCGGACCGAACATGCTGCGCGAGCTCGGCCTGGCACACCCCGGAGAGCTGGCCGCCCGGACCGCCTCGTGGATGGAGCGGGGTGCAGGGGTTTTGCATGTGGTCCGCGACGGGCACATCATTGGCGCGCTGGCGTTGGAAGACAAAGTCCGCAACGAGTCCCGCGCCGCAGTCGCCGCGCTGCAGGAGCGCGGCGTGAAGGTCGCCATGATCACCGGCGACGCCCGGCAGGTGGCCGAGGCTGTCGGCCGGGACCTGGGCATCGACGAGGTCTTTGCCGAAGTCCTGCCGCAGGACAAAGACAAGAAGGTAACCGAACTGCAGGAGCGCGGCCTGCAAGTCGCAATGGTCGGCGACGGCGTCAACGACTCCCCGGCCCTGGCCCGGGCCGACGTCGGCATCGCCATCGGCGCCGGCACCGACGTCGCAATGGAATCGGCAGGCGTCGTGCTGGCCGGCAACGACCCGCGGGCGGTGCTTTCGATGATCGACCTGTCCCGGGCCAGTTACCGCAAGATGATCCAGAACCTGCTCTGGGCCACCGGCTACAACATCATTGCCGTCCCGCTCGCTGCCGGCGTGCTCGCCTTCGCCGGTGTGGCGATCTCCCCTGCGGTCGCCGCGATCCTGATGTCTATTTCAACCATCGTGGTCGCACTCAACGCCCAACTCCTGCGCCGGATCAATCTGGACCCGGAACGGATCCAGCTCGATGCCGGTCCCGACACACGCGTTGCGGCCGCGGTTCCGAGTGGATTCGATTCCGCCGGCAAGCAGTAACTAGGCTGGATGCAAATGGTTGTCAGGAACACGGCGTCAGGAACGGTGGCCGGGAGCATCCCGCGGGTCACCGCTTCGTCGCCCGCCCCAAGGATCGGCTTGCTGCTCGGGCTCCTCGCGATCATCGCCGGCGTCCTCGGCATGCACGTGTGGACCGGCGCACACCACCCGGACTCGATCGGGACGCAGCACGTCGCCGAAATCGGAATTGGCGCCAGCCACACCCAGCCAATAGCCGGCCCTGCGCTTTTGGCCCAGGACAACGGCGGAACCATGACAAGCCTCTGCGCCAACTGCGGGGACACCGACATGGCTGCGGGCATGTGCATCCTGGCCCTGTTCATGACCGGTATCGCCGGCCTGCTCGGCCTCAAACCCGGCCTGTTCATTTCTGCCGCGCGACGCCGCGGGCCGCCCCATATTCTGCCCCGCACTTTGCCGCCTCTGCGGCCACCTTCACTGGTTCAGCTCTCCATCAGCCGCATCTAAACCGGCCGGCACCGCTGCCAAACGGCATGCACCGGTACACCCTGCGCGCGCCCTTGCGCACCGTGGGGCGATGGATAAACCCTCAGCAGAACCACAGATTGAAGGAACCCCTAATGAAACGCCATCTGACTCTGTCCGCAGCCGCCCTCGCCACCGTTTTGGCACTGGCCGGGTGCGCAACCAGCGAAAACGGCACCGAGGCGGCCGCACAGACACCGGCTGCCACGTCGACGACAATTGCAGCCGACGCCGAACACAACGTCGAGGACACGATGTTCGCCCAGATGATGATTCCGCATCACCAGCAGGCCGTACAGATGAGCGAGATCATGCTCTCCAAGGAGAACCTGGACGCGCGGATCACGGACCTTGCTACGAAGATCAAGGAAGCCCAGGGGCCGGAAATCGAGAAAATGAACGGCTTCCTGCAAGCCTGGGGCGAGCCCGGCGGGACCGGCGCCATGGAAGGCCACGACACGGGCAGCACGGAAAGCACTATGCCCGGCCACGACATGTCCAGCATGGACGGCATGATGAGCGAAGAAGATCTGGCGAAGCTGGAGGCCGCAGAAGGCGCTGAAGCCGCCAAGCTGTTCCTGACCCAAATGATCGCCCACCACGAGGGCGCGGTGAAGATGGCCGAGCAGGAAGCGGCGCAGGGCTCCAACCCGCAGGCGGTGGAACTGGCCCGGGCCATCGTCGCAGACCAGGAAGGCGAGATCAAGCAGATGCAGGACCTGCTCAAGACCCTCTAACCCGCGCCGCTGTACCAGGCCGCAGCGGCCGGACCTGGCGTCCGCCGCTGCGGCCTCACCCCGCCCAACCCTTTCCTGACGGAGTCATACACCCATGCCCCGAATGATTTCCACTCGTGCCCGCGTCCTCCAAGCGCTCACCGGTGCCGCCGCCCTCGCCCTGCTGGCAACCTCCTGCGCCTCCCCCGGCGACGCGGCTGCAACCTCCGTGCCTCCCGCCGCCAATTCGAATCCGTTCGGCCATGTGCACGGCATGTTTGCCGACGCAGACACCGGCCAGGTCGTGCTGGCCACCCACAACGGGCTGTTCGATGTCAGCGCGGAGCCCGCCGAAAAACTCAGCCCGACCATCGACCTCATGGGCTTCGCCCCCATGGCCGAGGCCGGCCACTTCTACGCCTCCGGCCACCCCGGCGCAGGATCGGATCTGCCGAACCCCGTCGGTCTCATCCACTCCAACGACGGCGGAAAGACGTGGAAACCGCTGTCCAGGCAGGGCGAATCCGACTTCCACGCCCTGACCACCACGCGAGCCGGAATCATCGGCTTCGACGGCCAACTGCGGATCAGCGCCGATGGCCATGACTGGAGCACAGTCCAGACCTCCCTCCAACCGCTGGCGTTGGCCGGCTCGCCTGAGAGCGACATCGTCTTGGCCACCACAGAAGACGGCGTCCAGCGCTCCACCGACGGCGGCAGCACCTGGTCCCTGCCGGACGGAGCACCACTGCTGTTGTTCACCGCCTTCGCCGATGCTGGCACTGCCGTTGGCGTTGCGCCCGACAGCACCATCCAGGTCAGCCGGGACGCCGGAATCACCTGGGAACAGGCGGGTAAGGTTTCTGCCCCGGCAGCGGCAATCACTGCCGCGGCCGACGGCGAAGGACGCTTGCACATCTGGGTGGCCACGGACAATGGTGTCGAATACTCCGTCGACGGCGGGGCCACTTTCAGCACCGACATCAGCTAAGAACTGGCCGTACCGAAGGACACCGGGGCGAAATATGACCCGGTGGGCCCCGCACCCGGACGATGGTTGGCGCGCCCACGGCATCGCAGTGCGGGCGCCGCATCGTGTTCTCCTTGAGACGCCCGCTGCCCATCGACCAGAGCTGACCCGCCTCCAGTTGGGGCTAGGTGACGGTCAGCTGCGTATACATTCCGACTTGGTAGTGGCCGGGGAAGTTGCAAACGAGTTCATAGCGGCCAGCCGGTAGGTTGACTGTCACCCATGATGCCGTCCGGGGCAGAATCCCCTGGCCTTCGCCTTCGGCACAGGTAGCCGATGCCTCGCCGAGACTGCCGGCCTCATCGACCTGCCCGTCTCCGCCGATTGGCCGCGTTCCGGCAGCCCGGGTACCGGACAGCGGCAGGATCACCATCTCGTGACTGAGCCGGCCAAGGTTGGTGACCAGGAAGGTCACCTCGCCGTGCGCCACGGTGGCGCGGTCGGCCGACAGGCGCATGGCGCCGTCCATCATCCCGCCTCCCGCCATGCGGCCTCCCATGTCCGTTGCGGACACGTTGACGACTGTGCCCGGAAGGTTCGGGATGCTGCACCCGCCAGCTTCTGGAAACCCGCGCCCGCCCGGCCCGGGGGCTCCGTGAAGGAGTGCAACCGCTGCCAGGGACACGCCCGTCAGCAGCAGCGTCATGACTACGCCCAGCAGGATCTGCGCCCGGCCGGAGAGCCTGTTCACTGCCGGCGCCTCAACGCAGCCCGGCTGGCGTTCAGCTCCTGCTCATCGATTTCACCACGCGCGAATCGCTCGTTGAGGATACGTTCCGCGTCATCCCCACGCTGTCCGTGCGCACCCCATCCTGCGTGCGGGCCGCGCAGCAACAGAATCACCACCGCGACCAAGCCTCCCCAGAACAGCAGCATCATCAGGGCCATGGCTATCCAGCCGCCGAAACCCCAGCTTCCATCCCATCCGTACATCACGACCGGACCTCCTTCTCGTCCTTCACCTACGTTCTCGGCCGGGCGGTCGACAGCGCCGGGCGTTGGCCCGGCTGGCCACCTCGGGCCGGGCATACTGAGGCGGAAATGGGACCCGCCTCAGTCCGCCAGACCGCCTGCGTCCATTCCCGCCTGGAGCATGCTGGGGTCCCGCATGCTCCTGTTGAACAGATCGCCAATGCTCCGAAGAGACTCGGTCGCCTGACGCGAATGGCCACCGGGCAACTGGGGCGGCCGACTTTCATCAGATCCCCATACATAGGTTTGTGGCCGCCATTTTATACCCCTGGGGGTGTCTTGCATATCCCTCGGGCCGGCGGTTGCGTCTCTTGCGGCGCTGCGGGTCTATGTAGCCGGGCGGGACGAACCAGGGGATGCTGTCTTCGACAACGATCTCCCAGTCGCCCTGTTCAACCAGATCGTGGTGAAAGATGCACAACAACACGCCGTTGTTCACACTTGTCCGCCCGCCCCGGTACCAGGGCACGATGTGGTGGGCCTCGCACCAAACCGCCGGCATCGTGCAGCCCGGAAACGCGCACCCGCAATCCCGTACGGCGAGCGCCTTGCGGACTGCCGGAGTGAAGAACCGCGAAGCGCGGCCCAGATCCAGCACCTCGCTCTGGGAACCCAGTACGACCGGAATAATCGACGCGTCGCACGCTAGTCTTCGCACGGTCTTGGCCGACACCGGATTGCCGAACATCGGATACGCCGGACCGGCCTGCTCGCCTGCCAGGTCCTTGTAATCGGTGGTGGCCATGATTTGTGCGCGGTGTCCGCCGGTGGCTGGCAGCCTGCCAGCGGCCAAAGCCACCAGGCAACCGGCCACCAGACCGGCCAGCTGCTTCTGCGCAATCGAACGCGGGTCCAACAACGCCGCGTCCGGATCCGTCGCTCCATTCTCGAACACCGCATCGGTTGTCCCGGAGACGGGAGCGGGCAGGAACGCAGCGGTCCCCGGCACCTCACCGTCACCATCGCCGGTGGGGCCGGCGGCAATGCCCGTGGCGCCGGCAGCCTCCCACATCCGTGCGACTTTGCCCAAAACGTCCTGATCGGCTTCCACCGCCTGAAACACCAGCGCCGTCTCCGTCTCCGACGCAGTATCCATCCCGGCAGTCGAACGCACCCGCGCCACTGCATCCGTGATCAGCGACGCAGCCCGACCCGCAATCCGGCCCTCGGCCCATGCCTTCCCCAGCACGGGCAGCCGGGCGCTCCCGGGCTCACCTGAGGGCAGCCGTCCGGCGAGCGCAGCCTGCCCCACCCTGATCCGCCGCCTTGCCTCGCCCGCACCGATCCCCAGCCGGGCCCGTAAATACTCCGCATTGGTGCGGAACTCCGTCCCCCTGCGGACACCCCCGGCCTCGCCCTTCGCCTCGCCCTGCCCGTCAGATGAGTCCGGACCCGCACCTGCGCGCAAGGCTTCCGCCGGATCAGCCCAACCGGGATCCCCCGGGCCGGCACCCCAGGCAGGGTCTAAGCCGCCGCTCGGTGAAGATTCTGTGCCGAGGCGATCGGCAGCCGAGGGGCCTCCGAAAAGTCCGTCCCGCTCCCCTACCCGGGCAACATCGGCCCGCTCGACCGCCCATGCTCCCGCCAACTGGAGAAATTCCACGATCTTGGAGACGTCCTCCACTGTGGCGACAGCAGTCGCCAGTTCGCGGGTGGACATGCTGTCCATCCCGGCGACAAAGCCACCCGCCCTGCTGGCCAGGTCGACGCGCACTCGCTCCAGGGAAGCGAGTATCCCCGGATCCTGTTCGAGCGGTGCAGCGGCCATACATCCATTTTTCTTCGAAGACAGATTCGAAGCAATCGAATTCCTCGATTGTTTAGGGATAGTCGGCTGGTGTGATTGGTCCGCGCCGCGGGGAGAAACGAGCCCTACCTAGCCAGCCCGAGCCCCTAGCTGGGCCGCTCCAAAACCGGAGTTGGACCACTCCGAGCCCGGAACTGGGCTAGCCCAAACCCGGCAAGGCCAATCCGAGCCCCGAGCCACGCCGGTCCGGACCCGGACAGCTCGAAGCCCTACCGCTATTTCCGAATCAGCTTGTGCGCGGCTGCCTGCGCGACCGGGCGCATGACTATCTGGTCCAGATTCACGTGATGCGGAAGGTTGAGCGAGTAGGCCACAACACCGGCGACGTCCTCGGCCAACAGCGGTTTCTCAACACCGGAGTAGACCTTGTCCGCTGCCGTCTGATCGCCGCCGAGCCGGTTCAGCGAGAACTCTTCGGTCTGCACCAACCCGGGCAGGATGTCGATCACCCGCACGTTGTGTTCTGCCTCTTCCAGCCGCAGAGTGCCGGCCATGGAGTGCTGCGCGAACTTGGCGGCCACATAGCCACCGCCTCCTTCATACGCCACGATGCCAGCCGTTGACGTCAGCAACACCACCGAGCCTTCGCCGTTCTCGCGCAGCGCCGGCAGGAACGCCTGGATCATCCGCAGCGAGCCGAGAACGTTGACGTTGTACATCTTTTCCCAGTCGGCGAACTTCCCGTCGGCGATCGAATCCACGCCGAAGGCGCCGCCGGCAATGTTGACCAGCGCATCGATCCCGCCGCCCGCGAGCACATCGGACACCAACTGGTCCACGGAGTCCTGATCGGTCACGTCCCCGGGCATCGCCACGGCGCCGGATTCTTCGGCGAGCGCGGCAAGCCGGTCAGCCCGCCGGGCCACCGCCACTACCTCCCAGCCGCTACCGCGAAGCGCCCGCACGGTGGCGGCGCCGATACCCGAACTTGCTCCCGTTACTACTGCGCGCTTGGTCATGGATCACAGCCTAATGGCGAACCAAAACGGCGGCCCAATGGACGACGACGCTGCGACTCGGTGGCATGCTTGGGGATCCGTCCGTCACTGCTAGGCCGCGAAGTGGCTGCGGGGCGGGAGAGAATAGTTCACCGAGCGCCTAAGCCCTGACCGACTGACCAGCAGGGGTTACCGCGTGATCAGGAGGGGCCTCAGCGGCAGTGCGCACGATACCCGCTCCAGATCGACGCCGGCTGCTCCCATAGCTCCCGGAACGCGGTTGTTCCGGCCGGTGTCATCGCACCAGTCGAGGTTGTAGGGCAGCGCCGTCACCGAGGCCTCGCCGGCCGCAGTATCGGACGGGACCGTGAATGTATACGTAAAGCCGCCGGCGTCGTTCATCGGGGCGGTTTCGTGAATGACTTCTGCGCCGGAAGCATCTGTCACGATCACTTCGATCTGGGCGTCGCTGCCGTAGCGCGGGTCGCAGCCGGCGTCCGGCGCTGACACCGTCACGGCCTGCCCTGGACTCGCGTTCGCGGGACTCACCGCATACTCCGGTGGGAGACACGGCGGAGCCTCGAGCCAGGGTAGAACCCCGCACCCCGCCATGGGACCGGCCAGAACCGCTGCACCCACGACGGCCAGGAGGGCACCGCGCAATATTCTGCCACCCGCGCCGCCGCTCCCGCCTCGCGACATCCGTCCCCGCGGGCCGCCCACACCAAACAACTCCCCCACCCGCCGCGGCATGTCAGCCGGATTTCCCGCCGAGTTCTTCCAGGATCATGTCCCGCAGGACCGCCGCCTGGTTGTGTGTCTGATCCTTGGCGCCATAGAGCAGGCAGAGCTTGGGGTGTTCGCGGGCCAGGTCCAGCAGGCGCTTGAGCGCCTCGGAGCCGTCCAACTCCTTTCGGTAGGCCAGCGTAAACGCTTCGAACTTCTCGGGCTGGTGGCTGAACTCCTTGCGCAGCTCGGCGGACGTTCCCGCTTCCTTCAGCCAGAGGTCCAGACCTGCCTCGTCCTTCTTGATGCCGCGTGGCCAGATCCGGTCCACCAGCACACGGTAGCCGTCGCCGTCGTCGGCCGGTTCATAGACCCGTTTGATGTGAACGTCCGTCATAGCCGCATGCTACGCGAGCCGGGCCGGGGCAGATAGGTTGCACCGCCGTCGCGAATCTTCATTCCGTGCCCGGCATGAAAGAATGGCCAGCATGGCAGAACATACCCCGGGCACAGACACGCCCGTTTCCGTAAACGTTCCCGACAAGCCCGCCCTCGAAGGCCTTGAGGACGCCCTGACCCGGCGCTGGCGCGGGGAGGGAACCTACAAGTTCAACCCCGAGACCACCCGGGAGCAGGTCTACTCGATCGACACTCCCCCGCCGACGGCGTCCGGCTCGCTGCACGTGGGACACATGTTCTCCTACACACAGACCGACGTGCTGGCCCGCTACCAGCGGATGCGCGGCATGAACGTGTTCTACCCGATGGGCTGGGACGACAACGGCCTGCCCACCGAGCGCCGTGTGCAGAACTTCTACGGCGTGCGCTGCGACCCGTCGGTGCCGTACAACCCGGACTACCAGCCGCCGGCCACGCCGGCCAAGAACCAGCGCGATTTCGACGTCGTCTCGCGCCGGAACTTCATTGAGCTCTGCGAGACCCTGGCTGTGGAGGACGAAAAGGTTTTCGAGAACCTCTTCAGCACGCTGGGCCTGTCCGTGGACTGGGACCTGACCTACCGGACCATCGACGACGTGTCCCGCTCGGTCTCGCAGCGCGCCTTCCTGGCCAACCTGACCGCCGGCGACGCCTACATGGCCGAAGCCCCGACGCTCTGGGACGTCACCTTCCGCACCGCCGTGGCGCAGGCCGAGCTTGAGGACCGGGAGATGCCCGGCGCCTACTACCGCTACGCCTTCGAGACGGCCAACGGCGAGAAGGTCCACATCGAGACCACCCGCCCCGAGTTGCTGCCGGCCTGCGTAGCACTGGTGGCCCACCCGGACGACGAGCGTTACCAGAAGCTGTTCGGCACCACCGTGAAATCCCCACTGTTCGGCGTGGAGGTGGAGGTCAAGGCGCACCCGCTGGCCAAGCCGGAGAAGGGCGCCGGCATCGCCATGGTCTGCACCTTCGGCGACCTGACGGACGTCACCTGGTGGCGCGAGCTGCAGCTGCCCACCCGCTCGATCGTGGGCCGCGACGGCCGGATTGTGGCCGAGACGCCGGAGTGGATCACCACCGAGGCAGGCAAGGCGAACTACGCCGAGCTGGCCGGCAAGACCGTGTTCTCCGCCAAGGAGAAGGTAGTGGAGCTGCTGGCCGCCGCCGGCGAGCTGGACGGCGAGCCCAAGAAGATGACCCACCCGGTCAACTTCTACGAAAAGGGCGACAAGCCGCTGGAAGTCGTCACGTCGCGCCAGTGGTACATCCGCAACGGCGGCCGTGACGAGGACCGGCGCGAACGATTGATCGGCCGCGGCCGGGAGATCGACTTCCACCCGGCGTTTATGCGCTCGCGCTACGAAAACTGGATCGAAGGCCTCAACGGCGACTGGCTGGTCTCCCGGCAGCGCTTCTTCGGCGTGCCGATTCCCGTCTGGTACCCGCTGGACGTTTCCGGCAACCCGGACTATGACAACCCGGTGCTGCCGAGCGACGAGATGCTCCCGGTCGATCCGGCCGCCGAGCCCGCCCCGGGCTACGAGGAGTCGCAGCGCAACCAGCCCGGCGGCTTCATCGGCGACGCCGATGTGCTGGACACCTGGGCCACCTCGTCGCTGACGCCGCAGATCGTGGGCAAGTGGAGCCGGGACGAGGCATTCTTCAACAACGTCTTCCCGTTCGACGTGCGCCCGCAGGGACACGACATCATCCGCACCTGGCTGTTCTCTACCGCGGTGCGCGCCGATGCGCTCAACGGCTGCGCGCCGTGGAAGCACGCGGCGCTCTCCGGCTGGATCCTGGACCCGGACCGCAAGAAGATGTCCAAGTCCAAGGGCAACGTGGTGGTCCCCACCGACGTACTGGAGCAGTTCGGTGCCGACGCGGTGCGCTACTGGGCGGCCTCCGCCAAGCTCGGCGCGGATACCGCCTACGAAGTCGCGCAGATGAAGATCGGCCGCCGACTGGCCATCAAGCTGCTCAACGCCTCCAAGTTCGTGCTGAACCTGGGCGCCACCCAAGCATCGGTGATTGCCGACGACGCCGCAGTAGTCACCAACCCCTTGGACATCTCGCTGCTGGGCCAGCTGGCCGATGTGGTGGAAACCGCCACCGCGGCGTTCGAGAAGTACGACCACGCCCGGGCGCTGCAGGTCACCGAGAGCTTCTTCTGGTCCTTCACGGACGACTACGTGGAACTGATCAAGGACCGTGCCTACGGTGCCGCCGGCCAGGCGGAGCAGGACTCGGTGCTGGCCACTCTCGCCACCACCCTGGACGCGCTGCTGCGCCTGTTCGCGCCGTTCCTGCCCTTCGCCACCGAAGAGGTCTGGAGCTGGTGGCGCGCCGGTTCCGTGCACCGCGCTGAATGGCCGACGACGGCGGGGCTCGCCTCGGTCGCCTCGGCCGCCGACAAGGGCCTGCTGGGCACCGTCGGACTGGCGCTGGGCGGCATCCGCAAGGCCAAGTCGGAAGCGAAGGTCAAGCAGCGCACCGAAGTGCTCACCGCGACCATCAGCGGTTCGGCTGCCCAGATTGCGCAGCTGGAGGCCGGGCTGGGTGACCTGAAGGCCGCCGGCAATGCCCGCGAGGTCATGCTGGCCGAGGCCGAGGGCGAGCTGACCGTCACCAAGGTGGAGCTTGCCGCCGCGGAGGCTGCGGCCGAGTAGCCAAAGCTCCGTCACGTAGCGGGTGGCTCCGACGCGAGGACTCCTCGGGTCGGAGCCACTGCTCGCTGGGCCTCTTATCGGGGCCGTTAACGAGGGGAAGCCCCATCAGCGTTTACGCCGTTGGTGGGGCTTCGACTCGTTGATCCAAAGGTGACGGCTTTGGGTCTCGCGAACTCCGTGGATTTTCAGGTCTTCCTAGCCTCGTCACTGGCTGGCAGTTTGTGGAGCTAGTCCACTACTTGTCACTGAATCTTTGGTGTTCGGTCCCGCATCTTTTGGCGGATGCGTATAGATATATATACTCCTGCGCAAGCCGACACGCCATAGCTGCACGGAAATATTTTCCGGTTGGCTATGGCGTGTCGGCTCGTGGCAGATGGTCAGCCGGGAACGTGTCCGGCGAACCGATCAGTTGAATTCGGGGCTGGTGGTCCGCGAACGCTTGATCTCGTAGAAGTACGGGAAGTCGGCCAGCGCTACGGCGCCGTCGAAGATCTTGCCGGCGTCCTCGCCGCGCGGAATCCGGGTCATCACCGGTCCGAAGAAGGCCGTGCCGTTGAAGGCCACCACCGGCGTTCCGACCTCGTCGCCGACCTTGGAGATGCCTTCCTCGTGGCTGGCGCGCAGCTGTTCGTCGTACTCGTCCGAGGTGGCGAAGCGGGCCAGGTCGGCGGGCAAGCCGACTTCTTCCAGCGCCGCGGCGGTGACGGATTCGTAATCCTTGTTGCCACCGTTGTGGATGCGCGTGCCCATCGCCTCGTAGAGCTTGCCCACGTAGGCCTCGCCGTTCAGTTCCTGGGCGGCGATGATCACGCGCACCGGGCCCCAGGCCTTCTTCAGGAACTCCTTGTACTCATCCGGCAGCTCATCGCGGCCGTCATTGAGCACGGCCAGGCTCATCACGTGCCATTCCACCTTCACGTCGCGGACCTTCTCCACCTCAAGAATCCAGCGGGAAGTGATCCAGGCGAACGGGCAGGCCGGGTCGAACCAGAAGTCAACAGTGGACGGTGCGGCGTTTTCAGACATATGGCAGTGCTCCTTCAGGGGTGCCGGTTATGGGTGCTGATGTGCGTAACTGCGCGGGCGCAGGTTTTGTTCCGCCTGCCTCAAGGCGGACGCTTGTGCGCCCCGCAGCGGGCTACGCCGCAGCGAGTTGCGTCGGAGAGGTTTGCGCAGCCGGCTATGGCGGGGCACCTCTGGCCGCTAAGGATGCCAGTCAGGCGGAGTCGCGGCGGCGGAGGGCTTCCACGTCGTGCGGGATCAGCGTGGGTTCGGCCCCGTTCAGCACTGTCGCCGCCGTGATCACGGCGGTGGCAATGTCCTCGCGGCCGGGCAGGTCGAACATGATCGGCTGCAGCGTCTCTTCCATGATCGCGCGCAGTCCGCGGGCGCCGGTCCCCCGCTCCAGGGCCAGATCCGCCACTGCCTCCAGAGCGTCCTGCTCGAAGGCCAATTCCACGCCGTCCAACTGGAACATCTTCTGGTACTGCCTCAGCAGCGCGTTCTTCGGTTCGGTGAGGATCTTGATCAGCGCCGGCTTGTCCAGCTCAGCCACCGTGGTGATCACCGGCAGGCGGCCGATGAACTCCGGAATCAGCCCGAACTTGAGCAAGTCCTCGGGCATGACCTCGCCGTAGTTGTCCTGCTGCCGCGCGGTGTCCCTCAGCGGTGCGCCGAAGCCGAGGCCCTTGCGCCCCGCCCGCGAGCCGATGATCTCCTCCAGCCCGGCGAAGGCGCCGGCAACAATGAAGAGGATGTTGGTGGTGTCGATTTGCAGGAACTCCTGCTGCGGGTTCTTCCGTCCGCCCTGCGGCGGCACCGAGGCCACGGTTCCTTCCAGGATCTTCAGCAGCGCCTGCTGCACGCCCTCGCCGGAAACGTCGCGGGTGATCGACGGGCCCTCGCTCTTGCGGGTGACCTTATCGATTTCGTCGATGTAGATGATGCCCTGTTCGGCCTTTTTAATGTCGTGGTCGGCGGCCTGGATCAACTTCAGCAGGATGTTCTCCACGTCCTCGCCCACATAACCGGCCTCGGTCAGCGACGTCGCATCCGCCACCGCGAACGGCACGTTCAACTGGCGCGCCAGCGTCTGGGCCAGATACGTCTTGCCGCAGCCGGTGGGGCCGATCAACAGCACGTTCGACTTGGAGATCTCTACGTCCTGCAGGTCGCCGGCGGCGGTCAGCGCAGCGTTGCCCGGGGCGGCATGGCCGGACCGGATGCGCTTGTAGTGGTTGTACACCGCCACGGCCAGCGCACGTTTGGCCGGTTCCTGGCCGATCACGTATTCCTGCAGGAACCCGAAAATCTCCCGCGGTTTCGGCAGCTCCAGGAGTTCTGTTGCGGCCGTCCCGGCACCGAACTCTTCCTCCAGGAGCTCGTTGCACAGCCCAACACATTCGTCGCAAATGTAGACGCCGCCGCCGGCGATCAGCTTCTTGACCTGCTTCTGGCTCTTCCCGCAGAACGAGCAGGTGAGAAGCTCCGCGCTTCCGGCGGTCCGGGCCATAATGTATCCCCTTGTCTGGTCCTCGTGCGTCGTCCGGTGGTCGTCAGTGTGCGGTGCGTCAGGCCGACTTGTTCCGCCGCTTGGCCACCACGTCGTGGGAAATCAGCGTCGGTTCGGCCTTGTTCAGCACCACGTCTGCAGTGATCACCACAGAGGCGATATCTTCGCGGCTGGGGAGGTCGAACATGACGGGCTGCAGGGTCTCTTCGATGATCGCCCGGAGCCCGCGCGCACCGGTCCCCCGCTCCAGCGCCAGATCAGCGACTGCTTCCAGCGCTGCCTGCTCGAAGCTGAGTTCCACGCCATCCAGCTGGAACATCTTCTGGTACTGCCGCAGCAGCGCGTTTTTCGGTTCGGTCAGGATCTTGATCAGTGCCGGGCGGTCCAAGTTGGACACCGTGGTGATCACCGGCAGGCGGCCGATGAACTCCGGAATCAGCCCGAACTTCAGCAGGTCCTCGGGCATGACCTCGCCGTAGCTGTCCTTTTCCGCTGCCGCGTCCTTGAGCGGGGCGCCGAAGCCGATGCCCTTGCGGCCGGCCCGTGATCCGATGATCTCTTCCAGCCCGGCGAAGGCCCCGGCCACGATGAACAGCACGTTGGTGGTGTCGATCTGGATAAATTCCTGGTGCGGGTGCTTCCGCCCGCCCTGCGGGGGAACCGAGGCCACGGTTCCCTCCAAAATCTTCAGGAGTGCCTGCTGCACGCCTTCGCCCGACACGTCGCGGGTAATCGACGGGTTCTCGCTCTTGCGAGAGATCTTGTCGATCTCGTCGATGTAGATGATGCCCTGTTCGGCCTTCTTGACGTCATAGTCGGCGGCCTGGATCAGCTTGAGCAGGATGTTTTCCACATCCTCGCCCACGTAGCCGGCCTCGGTCAGGGCGGTGGCGTCCGCGACCGCGAAGGGAACGTTCAGCCGGCGGGCCAGGGTTTGGGCCAGATAGGTCTTGCCGCAGCCGGTGGGGCCGATCAGCAGGATGTTGGACTTGGAGACTTCCACGTCCTCCAGCGGGCTGGCATCGGAGAGATTAGCGGTGCCCTTGGGCGCATGGCCGGACTGGATGCGCTTGTAGTGGTTGTACACCGCTACTGCCAGCGCTCGTTTGGCCGGCTCCTGGCCGATCACGTATTCCTGCAGGAAGTCGAAGATTTCGCGTGGCTTGGGCAGTTCGAAGGAGCCCAGGTCCGAAACCTCGGCCAACTCCTCTTCGATGATCTCGTTGCACAGCTCAATGCACTCATCGCAGATGTACACGCCTGGGCCGGCGATCAGCTTCCTGACCTGTTTCTGGCTCTTGCCGCAGAAAGAGCACTTGAGCAGGTCAGCGCTCTCACCTATGCGAGCCATATCCGTCCCCTTACTTGTCCTACGTCGGCACCTGCCGCGGCGGCTAAGCTGTCCAACCCCGCTACAAGGTGCTGCGTTGATGCCGAGTTGGTGCTGCGCTGCCGAAGCTGGCTGACACCAACTCTAATTCACTGCGCCGACAGTTTCAGTAACCACACTGCCCGTGGTGCGATATGACGCGCCACGGGCAGTGAAAGCAATCCAGCAATCTTACCTGTTATTACTTGGTGATCGCCGGCTTGTTGATCTTGCGGGAGTCGAGCACCTGGTCGATCAGCCCGTATTCCAGGGCACCGTCGGCGGTCAGGATCTTGTCGCGCTCGATGTCCTTGTTGACCTGGGCCGCGTCCTTGCCCGAGTGCATGGCCAGCGCGTTCTCCAGCCATTCACGCATCCGCATGACCTCGTCGGCCTGGATCTGCAGGTCGGAAGCCTGGCCGCGTTCCCCGCCACCCAGTGCCGGCTGGTGGATCAGCACACGGGCGTTCGGCAGGGCCAAACGCTTGCCCGGCGTGCCGGCGGCCAACAGTACAGCAGCAGCACTGGCCGCCTGGCCCAGACACACGGTCTGGATCTCCGGGCGGATGTACTGCATGGTGTCGTAGATCGCGGTCATCGCGGTGAACGAGCCGCCCGGCGAGTTGATGTACAGCGTGATGTCGCGGTCGGGGTCGGTCGACTCAAGCACCAGCAGCTGGGCCATGATGTCGTCGGCCGAAGCGTCGTCCACCTGGACACCCAGGAAGATGATGCGGTCTTCGAACAGCTTGGTGTAGGGATCCTGGCGCTTGAAGCCGTACGGCGTGCGTTCCTCGAACTGGGGCAGCACATAGCGGCTCTGCGGCATGTTTGCGGCGTAACCGCCGGCAGCGGCACCGAAGTTGTAGTCCATGAGATTCTCCTGCTTGTATTCGGGTCGGTGGCGCGTGGGCTCAGGATTCCGTCGTCGAGGCGGAGTCGCTTTGCGTCCCGCCACCGCCGGTGACGCCGCCAGCGTGGGCGGAGATCTTGTCGAAGAACCCGTAAGCCAGGCCCTCCTCAGCCGTGAACCACTTGTCGCGGTCGTTGTCGATCAGGATCTGCTCGACCGTCTGTCCGGTCTGCTCGGCGGTCAGCTCGGCCATGACCTGCTTCATGTGCAGGATCAGCTCGGCCTGGATCCGGATGTCCGAGGCCGTGCCGCCGATGCCGCCGGAAGGCTGGTGCATCAGGATCCGTGCATGCGGAGTGGCGTAGCGTTTGCCCTTGGTGCCCGAGGACAGCAGGAACTGGCCCATCGACGCCGCCAGACCGGTAGCCACGGTGACCACGTCGTTCGGAATGAACTTCATGGTGTCGTAGATGGCCATGCCGGCGGTCACCGAGCCGCCGGGCGAGTTGATGTAGAGGTAGATGTCCTTTTCCGGATCCTCGGCCGAGAGCAGCAGCAGCTGCGAGCAGATGGCGTTGGCGTTCTCGTCCCGCACCTCGGAGCCGAGCCAGATGATGCGCTCTTTGAGCAGACGGTTGTAGATGTAGTCTTCACGGCTAGCGGCGTCGACCGTAGCCATCATCGGAGTGGCGGATTCATTCGACATGCTGAAATACCTCTCGCTTCTTCCCCTGGGCTGAACCGTCATCCGGCGCCCCTCGGGTCGTTTACCTACTTGGACAGTAACGTGTTCGGCTGCCCGATTCCTCCCTGACAACGCACTGTTCGCTGACGGCGCATCAGGCCCGTGTTCTCGCGGTAAAAGCTCTGCCTGCAGCAGAATTACGACGCCGGAGCTTGCCTTTCGCAGCGCCGTTCACCGCGCGCCCGACTCACCTTTTCAACGGCCTGAATCAAGCCGGACATCGCCGCCGAGCGTCCCTTCGCACCCAGGCCGGGCATCGCCGTCGCGCACTCCTCCCCGCGCAAGCCGGGCACCGTCGTCGAGTGCCCCTCCCCACCCAAGCCGGGCACCGCCGTCGAGCACGGGGGTTAAAGCGGCGGACCGCCGGTCCCTTGCGGGAGTCCGGCGGTCCGTCCGTGCGGCGGTGTGCTGCCTACTTCTTCTCTGCCTCAGCAGCCTCTTCGGCTGCGTCGGTGTCCTCGATCGACTCGGTGTCGGCGGCGTCGGCCTCGGCGTTGGCAGCTTCGGCTTCGGCAGCCTGGATCAGGTCCTCGACGTTCGGCTCTTCTTCGCCGGCCGGGCGGACGAAGTCGCTCAGGTCGACCTCGTTGCCATTGGAGTCGGTGACCTTGGCCAGCTCCAGGACCTTGGCCAGGGCCTTGCGGCGGCGGACCTCGCCCACCATCATGCCGACCTGGCCGGACTGGTCCAGCAACTGCGCGAACTGGTTCGGGTCCATGCCGTACTGACCGGCGGAGGAAACGATGTAGTCGATCAGTTCGGCCTGGCTGACGCCCAGCTCTTCCTTGTCGGCCACGGCATCCAGCACGATTTCGTTCTGGAAGGCCTTCGCGGTGTTCTCGCGGACCTCGGCGCGGTGTTCCTCGGTGTCGTGGTCTTCACCGTGGCTGTTCTCCGGGCGGAAGTGCTGCTCCAGCTGCTCCTCGACGACGGATTCCGGCACCGGAACCTCGACCAGCTCCATGAGCTTGTCCAGCACCTTGTCGCGGGCCTCGATGCCCTGCTCCATCACCTTCGCGTCGGCAGCCTGCTTGGCCAGGTCTTCCTTCAGCTCGGCGATGGTGTCGAACTCGCTTGCCAGCTGGGCGAAGTCGTCGTCGGCCTCGGGCAGCTCGCGCTCCTTGACGGCCTTCAGCTTCACCGTGACGGTGGCGTCCTGACCGGCGTGCTCGCCGCCAGCCAGCTTGGTCTCGAAGGTGGCGTCTTCGCCGGCGCTCAGGGCGGTGACGGCTTCGTCCAGGCCTTCGAGCATGGTGCCCGCGCCTACCTGGTAGGACAGGTCGGCGGCGGAATCAACCTCTTCGCCGTCCACCTTGGCGGACAGGTCCATGGTGATGAAGTCGTCGGCAGCGGCCGGACGGTCAACGGTCTTCAGGGTGCCGAAGCGGCCGCGCAGGTCGTCCAGTGCCTTCTGCACGTCTTCCTCGGAGGCCTCGGTGGCTTCCACGGTGACCTCGAGGCCGGCGTACTCGGGCAGCTCGACCTCGGGGCGGATGTCGACCTCAACGTGGAAGGCCAGCTGGCCTTCGGTGGCGGACGGATCCGGAACCTCGGTGATTTCCACCTCGGGGCGGCTCAGCGGGCGGATGCCGGTCTCTTCGATGGCGCCCTGGTAGAAACCGTTCAGGCCCTCGTTGATAGCGGTCTCGATCACGTAGCCGCGGCCCACGCGCTGGTCGATCAGCTTGGCCGGAACCTTGCCCTTGCGGAAGCCGGGAACCTGGATCTGACCCGCGATGGTCTTGTACGCCGCGTCGATGCTGGGCTTGAGTTCCTCAAAGGGGACCTCAACGTTGAGCTTGACCCGGGTGGGGGTGAGGGTTTCGACAGCGCTCTTCACAGCGTTAGGACTCCTGATAGCTATAGGGGTTAAATCTGCACCAAGAATACAGAGTCGGGGCGACAGGACTCGAACCTGCGATCTCCTGCTCCCAAAGCAGGCGCGCTAGCCACTACGCTACGCCCCGTAGTGCACACGCAAGTCTACGGGCTATCCCGGCCTGCTGCACAATTACGTTCCGCTGAGCAGTTGCGCCGACAAACCCTGGCACCGCTGCCGCTAACAGAAAAGGCGGCCCTACTGGACCGCCTCTCACTGCGAGGGGATGACGGGAATCGAACCCGCGTAATCAGTTTGGAAGACTGAGGCTCTACCATTGAGCTACATCCCCGAGGACGTTGAAACTTTAGCACGACGGCGGCCCCGTTCAACAAATCGGCCCGGCCGGCGACGCTGGCCTCTGCCCCTGCCAGCCCTTCGTTCAGGCTGCTCGCAGAGTCCGCGCGGGCGATCGTCCTGAGCTTCGTTGCTTAATCGATCCAGCCGCGGCACGGCCTAACTGCGCGCGCACAGAGAATGCTTGAGGGCAGGGTCAGCCGCCTAGCGCGGGGCGGGGGGTGCCTCTATGGTTTTCGTCAAGCGGCGGAAGCGAGGGGTGCGGGCTTCGGGTCTTGATAGAGGGTGCTGTCGCGGAGCATGGCGAAGAGGACGTCCGTGCGGCGGCGGGCGAGGGCGATGATGGCTTGGTTGTGTCGTTTGCCTTCGGCTCGTTTGCGGTCGTAGTAGGCGCGGGAGGGCGGATGGTGCAGGGCGGCGAAGGCGGAGAGGAACAAGGCGCGTTTGAGTTTCTTGTTGCCGCACCGGCTGGTGTGCTCGCCGCGGATCGAGGTTCCGGAGCGGCGGGTGACGGGCGCGATCCCGGCGTAGGAGGCCAGGTGTCCGGCGTCTTTGAAGTCTTTGCCGACGACTTCGGTCAGGATGCGGGCGCAGGTCCTGACGCCGATGCCTGGCATCGAGGTCAGGACCGTGTGAAGAGGGTGGGCCTCCACGAGTGCTTCGACCTGGGCGGCGACTTCATCGCGTTGGGTTCGCAGGGCCAGCAGCTGGGCGGCCAGTCTGGGTATGACGGTGGCGGCGGCTCCGGTGCCGGCGACGACCACTGTCTGCTCGTTCAAGGCGGAGAACACCGCATCGGTCAGCCGGTCCGCTGCCCGGGGAGCGCGTTTCTTCAGCCTCGCACGGACGTGGCCGCGGCCGGCGGTCTTCAACGCAGCCGGGGTCGGGTAGCGGGTGAGAAGGTCCGCGACCGCGGGGTGGTCAAGGTGCGGGCCCAGTGCGCGTTCCAGGGCGGGGTGGATCTGAGTGAGCAGGCCGCGGATCCGGTTGCTGGTGGCAGTGATCTGGGATGCGAGGTCATCGTCGAAGCCGCAGAGCACGCCGAGTTCGGCAATGGCTTCATCGCCGAGGGCGATCGAACGCAGCGTATGCGGCATCGTGCGTGCTGCGTCGGCGATGATCGCCGCATCACGGGCATCGGTCTTGGCCTGACCCGGGTGCAGGTCCGCGATCCGGCGCATCGCCAGGCCGGGAAGGTATCCGACCGCTGCGCCCATATCCCTTGCGACGGCCACGGGCAGCGCGCCGATCGTGGCGGGTTGGTCGACGACGAGCAGGACCTTGCCGTGCCGGCCAAGGCCGGTCAGGATTTCGCGCAGCCTGGCTTCATCGTTGGGCAAGGTTCTGTCGTAGAGCCGTTTGCCGGACCGGTCCAGGGCGACGGCGTGGTGGTCGGATTTGCCGACGTCCAGGCCGACGAAAACGTCGATGTCCTGCTGGTCAAGAACCACTGCGTACCACCTTCCGAAGAGCCGTCAGCTGCCTGTGCCGGCCGGACCATGGCGGCAGTCGTCGGCATCCACGTTACGAATGACCCGCAAGCCGTGCCTCTATCAGCGATCAACTCCCGCCGGGCCGGTCCCGGTGGCAACACCCCCCTGATCATGAAACGACTGGGGGCAACAACCATGCCGGGACCGGCCGGCCAGCACACCCTAAATCCTGCAACAGGAACGGGCTACGAAAAAGGTAACGGGGAATAATCGCCGGGGGCAGGGTTTAGCGTCGAGGGCAGGGTTTGTGGACCCCGCTCTCACAGCTAAACCCCGCCCTGACCGGAGCCTGGGCCCAGGCGGGCGGCATGACTGTGCGCCTCGGCGCGGAAGCCTTGAGGGCAGGGATTAGCCGCCAAGTGCGGGGGTAATAATCGCCGAGGGCAGGGGTTAGCGTCGAGGGCAGGGCCTATCCCTCTCTGTCAGCCTGAAGTGAGACGAATTCCGTTTCATGAGGGCCGATGGAGAAATGTAGGAAATGACCAGATCAACACGTCTTGGCCCGTTTCGGACTGTGGCTGAGAAAATGGAGATCCTGGCGGAGTACGAGGCCGCGCCAAACGGGTCGAAGGGCGAGGTGCTTCGCCGGCACAGACT